>CAZOMT010000045.1:0-90072 GCA_964581255.1 uncultured Thermodesulfatator sp. | reverse complement strand
AGATGGTGATGCCTGGAGACAATGTAAAGATAAAGGCAGAGCTGATCCAGCCCATAGCCATGGAAGAAGGGTTGAGGTTTGCCATCAGGGAAGGCGGCCGCACTGTAGGGGCTGGTGTCGTAAGTAAGATAATAGAATAGAGTTTCAAAGAGGGGTGCTAACGGGATGATGGTCCCTACACAAAGAATACGAATACGCCTAAAGGCCTATGATCATAAGCAGCTTGACAGGTCTCTCAGCGAGATCGTGGATACGGCAAGGAGGACAGGGGCAAGAATAGCCGGTCCTATCCCCCTGCCAACCAAGATCAGCCGCTACACGGTTCTCAGGTCTCCGCACATTGACAAAAAATCCAGGGAGCAATTTGAGGTCCGTACTCACAAGAGACTTGTGGACATACTTGAGCCCACCCAGCAGACTATTGATGCCCTCATGAAACTGGAACTGTCTGCTGGTGTGGATGTAGAAATAAAATTATAAACGGGGACTATAAAAGATGGGTAGCGTCAAGGCCCTTATGGGTAAAAAACTGGGTATGACCCGGGTATTTGCAGAAGACGGTAGTTCACTACCTGTGACCGTTCTGCAAGTGGGCCCCTGTGTGGTGCTTCAGAAGAAGACCATTGAAAAGGAAGGTTACAATGCCCTCCAGTTGGGTTTCGGGCACAAGCCCCTGAAGCGGCTGAACAGGCCCATGAGAGGTCATATCGAAAAGGCAGGGGTCGAATCCGGCTTTCGTTATATTAAGGAAGTTCCTGTGGACAATCCCGAGGATTTTACCGTGGGCCAGGAGCTATCGCTCGACGATGTAGCTCTCGGGCAGCTCGTGGATATAGTAGGTACAACCAAGGGAAAGGGTTATGCAGGAACAGTAAAGCGTCATGGTTTCTCTAGGGGGCCAATGGGTCACGGCTCCAAGCATCATAGGGCTGTAGGCTCCACTGGTATGAGTGCTTATCCTTCGAAGGTTATCAAGGGTAAGAAGATGCCAGGCCGCATGGGTGGTAAAAGGGAGACTGTGAAAAATTCATTGATTATCGACGTCCGTCCAAGGGAGAATCTTCTTCTGGTAAGGGGCGGTGTGATAGGGGCTGTCAATCAGATGGTCCTTGTACATTTTAAATAATAGGGCAGGAGACAGGGCAAAATTATGGCTACCCTGGCAATCTATAATTCAAAAAGGGAAAAGGTCGGCGACATTGATGTGGCTGATTCTGTCTTTGGTGTAGAGCCAAAGGTAGGGCTTCTCCATGAAGTGGTAAAATGGCAGATGGCCAAAAGGAGAGCAGGTACAGCCTCTACCAAGACCAGGGCTGAGGTCAGGGGTGGAGGACGAAAACCTTGGAGGCAGAAGGGCACAGGTAGGGCCCGAGTAGGCAGCATTCGTTCTCCTCTCTGGCGCAAGGGTGGAACCGTTTTCGGGCCCAAGCCCAGAGATTATGGCTACAGCTTGCCGAAGAAGGTGAGAAAGCTGGCACTTAAAATGGCCATAAGTGACAAGGTTGCTTCCAAAAGGCTCTATGTCCTGAATGATTTTGGCCTAGAGGATATCAAGACTAAGAAGATGGCCTCCCTGTTGGAGCTATTTGAAGTTGATAAGGCGGTTATCGTTACTGAAGACAGGGATAGAACAGTTGAACTATCGGCTAGAAATATTCCAGGGGTTAAGGTGCTTACCCAGGGCGGCCTTAATGTGTATGATCTTTTGAGGCATGAATATCTTATTATACATGAGTCAGCCGTAAAGGCCGTTGAAGAAAGGCTTAAGCAATGAAGGATCTTTATTCAGTAATCAAATCGCCAATAATCACAGAAAAGGCCACTATCCATAACGAGAAGAACAATCAAATCTTTTTGGAGGTGGACCCGAGGGCCAACAAGATTGAGATAAAGGCTGCTGTGGAAAGGCTTCTCAACAAAAAGGTCCTTGCAGTGCAAACATTAAACCGCAAGGGAAAGAAAAAGAGGAGTGGCCGTCTTGTAGGCCGTAGGCCAAATACAAAAAGGGCCATAGTGAGACTGTATCCAGGTGAAAAATTCGATCTTTTTGAGGGTGCGTAATGCCGGTTAAAAAATATAAGCCTACATCTCCAGGACGGCGCTTTATGAGCGTCATCCACGATGAAGAGTTAAGTAAGAAGGAGCCTGAAAAGTCCCTTTTGAGGCCGCTCAATAAAAGTGGCGGACGAAACTCCAAAGGGAGGATAACAACACGCCACCGGGGCGGTGGGCATAAGCGCAAATACCGTATTATAGATTTTAAGCGCAACAAGCTCGGCATACCAGCCAAGGTGGCAGCCATCGAATATGATCCAAACCGCAGTGCCAGGATCGCACTTTTGCACTATGCAGACGGTGAAAAAAGATATATACTTGCTCCCCTTGGCCTAAAGACAGGCGATCTTGTGATCTCTGACGACATTACTGACGTCAAGCCAGGCAACAGTATGCCTCTGAAGAATATTCCCCTTGGTACCTTGCTGCACAACATCGAGATGCGTCCAGGTAAGGGTGGACAAGTCGTACGGAGTGCTGGAGGAGCGGCACAACTCATGGCCAAGGAAGGCAAATATGTCCAGATCAGGCTACCAAGTGGCGAAGTCAGGATGTTTCTCCAGGAATGCAGGGCCACTATAGGCCAGGTTGGCAACCTGGAACACGAGAATGTTTCCATCGGTAAAGCCGGTAGGAGCCGCTGGTTAGGAAGAAGGCCAAGGGTGAGGGGCGTTGCCATGAATCCGGTAGACCATCCAATGGGGGGCGGTGAAGGCAAGTCTTCTGGTGGACGCCATCCTTGCAGCCCTTGGGGTTGGCCTACCAAGGGTTATCGGACCAGACGCAAGAAACCCAGTGACGCATTCATAGTGCGCAGTAGACATAAGAAGTAACTGGCTGTAATTAAAGGAGAACAGGCTTGTGCCAAGATCTATAAAAAAAGGACCATTTGTAGACGAACACTTGTTGAAAAAGGTCAGAAAGGCCATTGAAACCAACGACAGGAAGGTCATCAAGACATGGTCGAGGCGTTCGATGATCATTCCTGAGATGGTGGGGCTTACATTTGCCGTGCATAATGGCAGGAAGTTTATCCCTGTTTTTGTAACTGAAAATATGGTTGGGCATAAACTTGGAGAATTTGCACCCACCCGCACATTTTATGGCCATGCGGCTGACAAGAAATCCAAGGTAAAGAAGAAATAGGAAGGTTGATCATGGAGGCCAAGGCAGTAGCCAAGTTCAGACGGATATCGCCGCAGAAGGCGAGGCTTGTGGCAGATCTCATCAGGAACAAGCCTGTTGATGAGGCAATGCAGATAGTCAGCCTTTCGCCAAAGAAAGGTGCCAGGATTATAAAAAAGGTTCTTGAGTCGGCCCTTGCCAATGCGTCTGAGAATATGAATCTTGATTTGGACAGCCTTTACGTTAAGAAGATTTATGTTGATCAGGGGCCACAGCTAAAGCGCTGGAGGCCCAGGGCAATGGGTAGGGCCTATGGTATCCGCCACAAATTATCGCATATCACTATAATTTTAGATGAATTTTAGACAGCTTATTCTGGGAGGCGATTTTGGGTCAGAAAGTTAATCCTATAGGACTTAGATTAAAGATAACCCGGACTTGGGATTCAAAGTGGTTTGCCAACAAGGAATACCCAAAGTATGTGCATGAGGATCATAAGGTTCGAAAGCATGTAAAAAAACGCATGTATCATGCCGGTATCTCAAAGATCGAGATCGAGAGGGCGGCCAATAGGCTCCGGGTGAGGATTCATACAGCAAGACCTGGAATCGTCATTGGCAAGAAGGGTGTTGAGATAGAGTCTCTCAAAAGATCCCTGGAACAGCTCACAAAGGGGCCGGTACTCATCGATATCACAGAGGTCAGGCGTCCAGAGCTAGATGCCCAGTTAGTGGCAGAAAATGTAGCGGCTCAGCTGGAGCGAAGAGTGTCTTTCCGGAGGGCGATGAAACGTGCTGTGGGCATGGCCCTGAAGTTTGGGGCCCTTGGAATCAGGATCGCCTGTTCCGGGCGTCTGGGAGGAGCCGAGATGGCTCGTCGCGAATGGTATCTCGAAGGCAGGGTGCCCTTGCACACGCTTAGGGCCGACATAGACTATGGTTTTGCCCAGGCACTGACAACTTATGGAGTAATTGGGGTAAAGGTGTGGATCTTCAAGGGCGAAGTACTGCCAGAGAAGGAATCAGAGCTCCTTTCCATAGATATTTAAGGAAGAGATCGGGTAGGAAGAGATGTTAGCTCCCAAAAAGGTAAAATATCGCAAGCGTCAGAAGGGAAGGATTAGAGGCGTGGCCCAGAGGGGAAACACGCTCAATTTTGGGGATTATGGGCTAAAGGCCCTTGGCAAGGGCCGGATTACGGCTCAGCAGATAGAGGCAGCCAGAATTGCCATAACCAGACATGTCAAGAGAAAGGGTAAGATCTGGATCAGGATATTCCCCGACAAGCCCATAACCAAAAAACCTGCAGAGACACGTATGGGCAAAGGTAAGGGTGGCGTGGAATACTGGGTTGCACCAGTAAAGCCTGGACGAATCCTTTATGAGATGGAGGGCGTGGATGAGAAGGCCGCACTCGAGGCCTTGAGATTGGCCTCACACAAGCTTCCCATCCCTACCAAGATTGTTCGTAGGAGTCCTGGCATATGAAAACAGTAGAGAAATTGAGAGATCTCAGTGTGGATGAACTGCTTCAGAAGGATGTCGAACTCAGAAAGGAGCTGTTCAATCTCAGATTTCAGCATGCTACTCATCAGTTGGAAAATACGTCCAGACTCAAGCTGGTGAGGCGTGATATTGCAAGGGTTAAGACCATTATTAGAGAAAAACAGATGCAGGGTGCTGAGGATTAATATGGAAACAGCCAAGGGATTACGCAGGACGCTCACCGGGGTAGTCTCCAGTGACAAGAATGATAAGACTGTTACTGTCGTAGTGTTAAGAAGATTCAGACATCCCATCTATGGTAAGTTTGTGCAGAAGAGAAAGAAATATATGGCTCACGATCCAAAAAATGAGTGCCGCATAGGTGATACCATCGTAATCGAAGAACACCGGCCACTCAGCAGGAGAAAACGCTGGATTGTAAAAGAGATTGTTGAAAGAGCCGTTTAAAAAAGTTTGAGGTATTGCCAATGATCCAGCAGGAAACCAAACTAAACGTTGCCGATAATTCAGGTGCCAAAAAGGTCTTGTGTATAAGGGTTCTTGGAGGAACCAGGCGTCGTTACGCCAGAGTCGGAGACACAATAGTTGTCACAGTCAAAGAGGCCATTCCCAACTCAAAGGTGAAGAAGGGAGATGTGACCAGGGCTGTGGTGGTCAGGACCAAGAAGGAGATCCCGAGGCCAGATGGGTCCCTGATAAGATTCGATGAGAATGCGGCTGTGCTGATCAATCAGTATGGAGAGCCTGTAGGAACACGTATTTTTGGACCAGTTGCAAGGGAGCTTAGGGCAAAGCGCTACATGAAGATCGTCTCCCTGGCGCCTGAAGTCTTATAGGATATTTGGAGTTAAACCGGAAATGAAGACGATGAAGACATATCTCAGGAAAAACGACCGGGTAATGGTAATGGCGGGCAGAGACAGGGGTAAGGTAGGCAAGATCAAGCTCTTGCTCCCCATCAAGTATCGCGCCATTGTTGAGGGTGCCCAAATGGTCAAAAGGCACATGAAACCCGGTCCCCAGTCTTCCGGTGGAATAATCGAAAAAGAGGCTTCCATTCATATTTCTAATCTGAGACTCATCTGTCCCAAGTGTACAGATCCTGTGAGGATTTCCAAAAAGGTTCTGGAGGATGGCACCAAGGTGAGAATCTGTAAGAAATGTGGAGAAGTCATTCCAACTGAGAGCAAGTAGCCTTCGGGAGGCATATATCTGATGTTGCACGTTGACGAGAAATATCAACAGGAAGCTGTTCCCAAACTTATTGAAGAGTTTGGGTATAAAAACAGGATGCAGGTCCCTAAACTGGCAAAGGTGGTTTTGAATATGGGCTTGGGTGAGGCCATCCAAAATCCCAAGATACTTGACTCGGCTACCGAGGAGTTGGCTCAGATAGCTGGGCAAAGGCCAGTTATAACCAGGGCCAGGAAATCGATAGCCGCCTTTAAGTTGCGGGCTGGAATGCCTATAGGGTGTATGGTTACTCTCAGGGGAAAGCGGATGCATGACTTTCTCACCAAACTGATAAATATTGCCATTCCTCGTATCAGGGACTTTAGAGGAATATCGCGAAAGGCATTTGATGGCAGGGGCAATTACAGCCTTGGCATTCGTGAACATATCATTTTTCCTGAGATCGACTATGACAAGATAGACAAGATAAAAGGTCTCAATATCACTATAGTAACTACCGCAGAGACAGATAAAGAAGCCTTGGTGCTTCTCGAATCAATAGGAATGCCTTTTAGGAAGTAAGAGAAACAGGAGGGAGAATTGGCCAGAAAATCTTTGATGGAAAAGGCAAAAAGAGAACCTAAGTTCAAGGTCAGGCGTTACAATCGATGTCCTATATGTGGACGGCCAAGGGCCTATTTGAGGAAATTTGGACTCTGTAGAATTTGTTTCAGGAACATGGCTTCTCATGGCCTTCTCCCTGGTGTCACAAAATCCAGCTGGTAATACAAGAAGAAAAGGTACTTTGTTATGTCTATGACAGATCCCATAGCAGATATGCTGACTAGAATCAGAAATGCAGTCAGGGCAGGTCACGAAAAGGTTGATATCCCGGCTTCGAAACTCAAATTGAATATAGCAAACCTCCTCAAAGAGGAGGGCTTTATTAACAGCCATCGGGTTATCAAGGACGGCAAGCAGGGTATCATCAGAATAACGTTACGTTACCATAAGGGGGCTTCGGTTCTCAACGACTTACAGCGTATCAGCAGGCCAGGCAGGCGCATATATGCCGACAAGGACGAGCTCCCAGTTATCAGGGGCGGGCTCGGTATAGCCATAATTTCCACATCTAAAGGCGTGATGACGGATGCTGCCGCCAAGGAGCAAGGCGTAGGCGGTGAAGTCGTATGTGCCGTATGGTAATCTGGAGATAAGATATGTCTCGAATAGGAAAACTTCCCATTAAGATCCCAAAGGGTGTCAAGGTAGAGATCAAGGGGCAAAATATTGTGGTTCAAGGTCCAAAGGGCAAACTGGCCAGGGATTTAAATCCAAAGGTCACCATAGAAATGGAAGGCGATACCCTCCACGTAAAGAGGTCAAGTGATTCAAGGCCTGTCCGTGCCCTTCACGGTCTCACCAGGGCCCTTGTCGCAAATATGGTTCATGGGGTCAGTGATGGCTTCAAAAAGGAACTGATAGTCACTGGTGTGGGATACAAGGTAGAGGAAAAGGGCAAACAACTGGTGCTACACCTTGGATTCTCTCATCCAGTGGAGTTTCCTCTTCCAGAAGGAATAACTGCCAAGGTTGAGAGGCAGAAAGAGATCAAGATAGTGTTGGAAGGCTATGACAAGGAAACCCTGGGGCTCACCGCAGCCAAGATAAGGGCATATAGGCCTCCTGAGCCTTATAAGGGCAAGGGTATCAGATATTCCGATGAGGTCATCATAAGAAAAGCCGGTAAGGCTGCAGCAAAATAGATTATTGGGTATTTAAGATATGGGAAAGACTAATCCAAGACAAAAGGCCCGGTTCAGACGCAAATTGCGTATCCGTAAAAAGGTGTTTGGGACCAAGGAGCGCCCTCGCCTGTCTGTTTTCAGGAGCAATCGTTACATAATGGCCCAAATCATCAATGATGAGAATGGTACAACGTTGGTATCGGCCTCGTCCATGGCGTCGGATCTCAAGGATATTGGCGAAATAGAAGGCGGTAAGGCTGCTGCTGCCAGGGAGGTAGGTAAGTTGATAGCTGCCAGGGCCAAAGACAAGGGTATCGAGCAGGTTGTCTTTGACAGGGGCGGATATCTCTATCATGGCAGGGTTAAGGCTCTGGCCGAGGGGGCCAGGGAAGGCGGTTTGGTTTTTTAACCGGATCATTTTCTGGAGTCGATTTTTAAAAGGGGTTTGAGTTTGCAAGCATATACTGAACAAAAAGATCAGGAACTGATTGAAAAAATAGTTTTTATTAATCGAGTTGCCAAAGTGGTCAAGGGTGGCAGAAGATTTTCCTTCAGTGCACTTGCAGTGGTGGGAGATGGAAAGGGCGGTGTCGGCTTTGCCATGGGTAAAGCCAAGGAGGTCCCTGATGCTTTACGAAAAGCCACTGAAAAGGCCAGGAAGGCCATGGTGACCATACCCATGGTTGGCACGACTATACCCCACGAAATCATTGGCCGTTTTGGTGCTGGCAGGGTGCTTCTCAAACCGGCTCCTCCTGGTACAGGTGTTATAGCTGGAGCAGTTGTAAGGGCGATCATGGAGGCAGCAGGCATACACGATGTGCTGACAAAGTGCATTGGCACCAATAATCCCCACAATGTGATTCGGGCGACCTTCAATGGCCTTAACGAGATAAAGGATTCAGTCAGAAGGGCAAAGCTCAGGGGAAAGTCTATTAAGGGCGGCAGAAAAGAGGCTGAACAATAATCGCAAGTTTTGAATTGGAAAGAATCAATTTTCAGGCAACCAGTTTCCATTCTTGGAGAAGGAAATGATTACGTTAGATTCCCTGGTACCCCATGAGGGTGCCAAGAAAAAAAAGAAAAGAATAGGCCGCGGACCAGGTAGTGGCCATGGCAAGACAGCTTGTAAGGGATCCAAGGGGCAGAAGTCTCGCTCTGGTGCTTCAATCCCCGCCGGTTTTCAGGGTGGTCAGATGCCTATTTACAGGCAACTGCCCAAAAGAGGTTTTAAAAACCCATTCAGAAAGGCCTATGGGGTGCTCAATGTATCCACACTAGACACCATCGACCATGATGGAGTTATTGATATTACTTTTCTACAGGGCAGAGGCCTTATCAGAAAAAGGGACAAGTTGGTGAAGGTCCTTGGCGATGGAGAGATCAATCGCGCTGTCAAAATAAGGGTTCATGCTGTAAGCCGCAGTGCCAGGGAAAAGATTGAGAAGGCTGGCGGAACAATAGAGATAGTCTAACCACAGGACGAGTTTATTTTTCATTTATCGCTGTCTTGATATTAGGAGATCATAGGTGCTCAAAGGCGTAGAAGGTTTAGGAAATGTTCCTGAACTAAGAAAGAGAATAATATTCACGCTCTTAATGCTGGCTGTATACCGGGTTGGAGTGCAAATTCCCACACCTGGCATAGATGCTCAGGCCCTAGCCTCTTTTTTTGCCAGAGCCCAGGGCACCCTGTTCGGCATGTTTGACATGTTCTCAGGAGGTGCGCTAAAGAAATTTTCCATCTTTGCACTGGGGATCATGCCTTATATTAGTGCCTCTATTATTATTCAGCTCTTACAGGTCGCTGTTCCCCAGCTCGAGCAATTGAAGAAAGAAGGTGAAGCAGGACGTAAAAAGATCAGTCAATATACGAGATATGGCACTGTGGGACTTAGCCTGCTTCAGGGTTTTGGTATTGCAATAGGGTTGGAGAGCATGATGGCACCAGGGGGGTTACCCGTGGTGGCTCATCCTGGATGGGCATTTCGCATACTAACCGCCTTGACGTTGATGTCGGGTACGGTTTTCCTTATGTGGCTTGGCGAACAGATTACGGAACGTGGGGTTGGAAACGGTATCAGCTTGATAATATTTGCTGGTATCGTTGCCAGAATGCCTTCAGCCATCATTGATACCTTTAGGCTCATGAAGACTGGCGAAATCAATGCAGCCTTTATGTTGTTTATGCTGGTTATGATGATTGCTGTGGTGGCATTCATCTGCTTCATGGAAAGGGCGCACCGTAGAATTCCCATCCATTATGCAAGGCGGGTCATAGGCCGGAAGGTATACGGAGGCCAAAGTACACATCTTCCCCTGAAGGTGAATACTGCTGGCGTGATACCACCTATATTTGCTTCGTCTATAATAATGTTTCCTGCGACCATAGCCAATTTTATACAGATGCCTTGGATGCAGTCTGTGGCCCAGGCTTTGAGGCCGGGCAGCTTTATATACGAGTCTATCTATGTGGCTCTTATAGTGTTTTTCTGCTATTTCTATACAGCCATAATCTTTAATCCTACAGAGATAGCAGAAAATCTTCAGAAAAATGGTGGATATATTCCAGGAATCAGGCCTGGTAGAAAAACTGCAGAGTTTATTGATAATATTCTAGGCCGCCTCACCCTGATAGGTGCAGTCTATGTTGCTGTAATCTGTGTGCTACCGAGCATATTGATCTCCAAATTCAATGTTCCATTCTACTTTGGGGGAACAGCTCTTCTGATCGTTGTAGGAGTCGGCATGGATACCCTGGCGCAAATAGAATCACACTTGATTACGAGAAATTACGAAGGCCTTATACAAGGGGCAAAAATGAAGGGACGGCGCTGAGTTATCAGGTAAAAAAGGTTTTGTGAAAAAGAATAAAGGGCCCCGAAGGATTATTCTCAAGGCGCCTTGGGAGATAGAAAAACTCAGGGCGGCCAATCAAATAGTTGCTGAGATCTTGGCGGAAATCAGGGAATACCTGAAAAGTGGCATTACAACAGCAGAAATCGACAAGATCGCAAGCGATAGAATCAAACAGCGGGGCGCCAAGCCCGCTTTTAAGGGTTATCATGGGTATCCGGCTACTACCTGTATTTCGGTTAACGAGGAAATTGTACATGGTATTCCCTCTGAAAGGCGTATATTAAAAGAGGGCGATCTTGTAAGTATAGACTTGGGAGTTATATTAGACGGCTATTTCGGGGACGCAGCCTTCAGCCATATAGTTGGAGATAAAGGTTCCGACTTGGCTAAAAGGCTTTTAAGTGTTACAAAGGAATCCCTTTACAAGGGCATTTCTAAGGCAAGGGCCAAAAGACGCCTTGGGGACGTATCTTCTGCGATCCAGAGGTATGTTGAGTCCCAAGGTTTTGGTGTTGTCAGAAAATTTGTGGGCCACGGTATAGGAACAGCTCTTCACGAACCGCCTGAGGTCCCGAATTTTGGGACAAAGGGTACAGGGCCCTTGTTGAAGTCGGGCATGGTGATAGCCATCGAGCCCATGGTGACTGCGGGCTCTCATGATGTGAGGGTGCTGGGTGACGGCTGGACCGCGGTTACTGCAGACGGATCTCTTGCGGCCCATTTCGAGCATACTATTGCCATAACAGATAAAAAGGCAGATATTTTAAGTGACGGTTTTATCTGATTGCCGTCAATAACACTTACAACAGAAGAGGAAAAGGAGCAATATGGCCAAGGAAGACGCCATACAAGTAGAAGGTAAGGTGCTGGAAACTCTGCCCAATGCAATGTTCAGGGTAGAGCTCGATAATGGACATAAGGTTTTGGCCCATATTTCCGGCAAGATGAGGATGCATTATATCCGAATACTGCCGGGTGACAGGGTGACGGTGGAATTGTCGCCCTATGACCTTACCAGGGGCCGGGTGATTTTCCGTTCAAAATAGTGTGAGGTTTATCAAGCCATGAAGGTAAAGGCATCAGTCAAGAAGAGATGTAAAGATTGTCGTATCATCAGGCGCAGAGGCATTGTCAGGGTTATTTGCAAAAATCCGAGACACAAGCAGCGCCAGGGATAATTCACAGGGGGTTAGCAAGTGGCACGTATTGCAGGGGTTGATTTACCCAAGAATAAACGTTTGGAAATAGCCCTTACGTATATCTACGGAATAGGTAGGACTTCAGCTCAGAAGATACTGGATAAGGCTGGTATCGACTGGAACAAAAAGACTGACGAGATGACCGATGAAGATATTACTGCCATCCGTCAGATAATAGACTCTGAATACAAGGTCGAGGGAGATCTCAGGCGTGAGGTTTCCATGAACATTAAGCGGCTTATGGACCTTGGATGTTACAGGGGGCTGAGGCACCGGCGCGGTTTACCAGTAAGGGGCCAAAGGACCTGTACCAATGCGAGAACAAGAAAAGGTCCCAGACGCGCTGCAGTCAAAAAGAAAAAGAAATAGTTTCTCTGGAGGATTTAAATGGCTTCACCGAGGCGTGGCGGAAAAAAGATTAAAAAGAACATCCCAGAGGGTATCGCTCATATCCAAGCCACATTCAATAATACGATAGTTACCATCACAGATAAAGCAGGTAATGCAATCTCTTGGTCCAGTGCAGGTGCAAATGGTTTCAAAGGTTCCAGAAAAGGGACACCTTTTGCAGCACAGGTGGCTGCCGAGAGCGCAGCGAAGAAGGCTTTGGAACATGGTGTTAGAAGCGTTGAAGTCCATGTCAAGGGGCCAGGCTCAGGCCGCGAAGCGGCGCTAAGGGCCCTTCAGATGGCTGGGATACAGGTTACAGTAATAAAGGATGTTACCCCATTGCCACATAATGGCTGTCGCCCTCCAAAGAGACGGCGGGTGTAACAGGCAGGTATAATGATAACTTCTGTCTATTTGGAGTTTTGAATAAATTTTGACTGAGATTTTTTAACCGGAGGAAAAACAGTGGCAAGATATACAGGTCCTCGGTGCAGGCTATGCAGGCGTGAGGGCAGCAAATTGTTTCTGAAAGGAGACCGTTGCTTCACAGAGAAATGTGCTTTTGAGAGGAGAAGTTATGCACCAGGTCATCATGGCCAGGGAAGGATAAAAGTCTCTGACTATGGAATACGGCTCAGGGAAAAGCAGAGAGTCCGGAGGATCTACGGAGTCAACGAATCCCAGTTTAGACGTTATTTTGAAATGGCCGACAGGCAGAAGGGAGTTACAGGTACGAACCTTTTGGTACTCCTGGAAAAGAGGCTTGACAACGTGGTGTACAGACTGGGTTTTGCAGAATCTAGGGCCCAGGCCAGGCAACTGGTTAAACATGGTCATTTTTTGGTAAATGGTAGAAAAGTAGACATTCCATCCTTTCAAGTAAAGGTTGGAGATGAGATAACCGTTAGGACAAAGAGCAAGGATATAGTCCCAATCGTTCAAGCCTTGGAGGCAGTTGCCAGGCGTGGAATTCCAGATTGGTTGGAGCTTGATGCCGACAACAAGAAAGGGACAATCAAGTCCATTCCTGAACGGTCACATATTACAATGCCCATCCAGGAACAACTCATTGTAGAATTCTATTCCAAGTAGATTCAAACATAACCATCAAGAAAAGGATTATGGCTACAGAACAGCAGCAACCATTTTATAGAAACTGGCGGGAACTTATCAAACCCAAACGCCTGGAAATCAATCAGGATACACGTTCTGATTATTATGCCAAATTTACTTGTGAGCCCCTTGAAAGAGGTTATGGTATCACCCTGGGTAATGCGCTGAGGAGGATTCTTCTTGCCTCTCTTCAGGGTGCAGCCATTATTGCTGTAAGGATCGACGGGGTTCCCCATGAATTGGCAACCATAACCGGGGTTATCGAAGACGTAACAGCCATAATTCTCAATCTGAAAGGCGTGAGACTCCGTCTTTCCGCAGACGAGGACAAAAAGCTGGTGCTGGAAAAAAAGGGGCCAGGCCAGGTCACTGCGGCCGACCTTAATGCACCAGAAGGGGGCGTTGAGATACTTAACCCTGACCATGAAATAGCCCATCTTACCGAAGATGGCGAGCTTAGGATGGAATTGTTGGTAAGGTGGGGAAAAGGGTATGTATCTGCAGAAGAAAATGCAAAGCTGATAGAAGATGAGCCGGTGGGCACTATAGCTATTGATTCGTTGTTTTCGCCTGTAAAAAAGGTGAATTATAAAGTCAGCCAGGCAAGGGTCGGTCAAATGACCGATTACGATAAGCTCGTTATGGAGATATGGACGGACGGCAGTGTTATTCCAGAAGACGCCTTGGCCTATGCTGCCAAGATTCTTAAGGAACAAGTCAATGTGTTCATCAATTTTGATGAAACTGAAGAGCCAGTCGAGGAGGCAGAAGGTCCTCCTTATATGGATAAATTGAAGGACTTGAATAAGAGGATAGACGAATTGGAATTTTCTGTCCGTTCTGCCAATTGTCTCAAGAATGCAAATATTAACTACATTGGCGAGCTTGTTCAGAAGACCGAACAAGAGATGCTCAAGACCAAGAATTTTGGCAGAAAGTCCCTTGAAGAAATCTTGAGAATACTCGATACGATGGGACTGACCCTGGGTATGAAACTGGAAGGCTGGAGTCCACCTGAGAAAGAGGAAGACAAGGAAGGTGAGAAATAATGAGGCATCGGAGAAAGGCAAAATACTTCGGGGTAAAAACAGCCCATAGAAAGGCCATGTTCAGAAACATGGTCACATCCCTTTTCAGGCACGGAAGAATTACTACAACTGTCCCAAGGGCCAAGGAACTCAGGCGGCTGGCAGAAAAGCTCATTACCTTGGCAAAGGATGGCTCTCTTCATGCCAGGCGTCAAGTCCTGTCCATAGTCAAGGACAAATCAGTGGTGGCCAAACTCTTTTCAGAAATCGCACAGCAGATGGCATCAAGAAATGGGGGCTACACCCGAATAGTCAAGATTGGCCCTAGACGCGGTGATGGGGCAATGATGTGTATCATCGAATTGGTGAAGGAGTCCATTAAGCCACAAAAGTCAAAGGCCCCAGCTCCAAAAGCTGAAGAAGCCCCAACAGTGATTCCCCAGGCAGTGGAAGTTTCTGCTGAGGAGGCAGGCGAGAAGGCAGAAACTGAACAAGGAGCTAAACCGGAAGAATCGGCAGAAGGAGGATCTGATGTCTTGGAAGAATCCACCGAGGCAAGTGTCGAATCTTCTACAGAAACGGAAACCGCATCAGAATCAGGGGAGGAATCTGGTCAGGATGAGGCTGTTTCAGCCAAGACTGTAGATACTGAGGTAGTGGCAGCTGGTTCAGAGGAAGGGGTTGAAGAGCCAACCGAGCCGTCAAACGGAGAAAAAGATACAGAGTCTTTTGATCGAGAACAAAACGGTAAAAAAGATTAAAAAACTCCAGATTATGTATTGACAGCTTTGAAGGTTCCTGTTAATTTCTGAAACACAATTAAATACGCTTTTCGGCTATGGCAGCCCTTTCACACATACGCGTGAAGGGGCTTTTTTATTTGAAAAAATGGTGGTAGGGGCTGTTGGAGCATGGCTTCCCCCGGTTATTTTCTAACCGGGGTTTTTTTGTGTCAGAATGGGATCTGGATCCTTTCTTCCCGGGAATCCTTTAGATGGTTTAGTGATTTATTATAAAAATCGATGACTTCTCTTCGACTTATCATGCCGAGGAATCTCGTAGGGTCATCATCTGCCACAACAGGAATACGGTCGATGTTTCGGATAGTAAATTTCTTTAGCAGGGTGTTTATATCTTCTGAGGGGGTGGTTGTGATAACATCCTTTCTTGCGATGTCCCTAGCAATTACCAGGGGGCCCAGTTCCTCGTTGAATAGGCAGTGGCGTATATCGTTTATGGAAAAGATCCCAGAAAGCCTTCCCTGGCTATCTACCACAGGAAAATAGTGTTGCTCCGTGGCGCTAAAAAATTTGCAGAACTGGGCAAAGGTCATGTCTTCTGGTATGACCGCAAAGACCCGGTTTGGATTGAAGATGTCCTTTACCTTAATGCCTTCCAATATGTCGTGGAAAAAATCCCCTTTGTGCACAGGACTGTCGATTTTGCTCTTGACCTGGGCCCTGTACAGGTTCCATCTCCTACTCAAGAAATAACTCAAGCTGCACACCATCATACTGGGAAGCAGGAGGTGATAGGAGCTGGTAATCTCACTTACCACGATAACGGCAGTAATTGGGATATTGGAATTGCCTGCAAGGAATCCTGCCATGCCTACTATGATGAAGGGAGCAGCACTTGGTACCACTTCTGGCATAAGATTGTGAAAGAAGAGGCCTACGGCTCCTCCGATAGAGCCACCAATGACAACCGATGGCCCAAAGACTCCTCCGCTGCCACCTGAGCCTATGGAGAACGTCGTGGCAAGTATCTTACCAATGGCAACTGCTACAAACAGGCCAAGGGTGATCTTGCCATAAAGGCCATCCTGGATGAAACCATAGCTAAAGCCCAGGACTTGAGGTAGATAGATGCCGATTGTACCAGTTGCGAGACCACCTATCGCCGGCTTGAACCAGATGGGCAGTTTGACCTTTTGTTGAAAAAAGTCGTGGAACCCCCAAAAGATTTTGACAAATAGAAAGACTCCAGTAGCAAGACAAATGGCCAGGACCGCATAGGGGCCAAGGGCCATAACGTTGGTAAATCTATAGTCTTCGGCCTGAAACATGGAACCCCAGCCATAAACTGAGCAAAAAAGGCTATAAGCTATAGTGGAGGCAATGGCAGTAGGTATTATCACGTCTGCCTCAAATTCAGGGTCCCTGTATAGTATCTCCGAGGCAAATAGGGCACCAGTGAGAGGAGCGCGGAATATACTGCCAATGCCTGCTCCTAGGCCTGCTGCCATCAGGATTCTCATTTCCCTGGGAGGCACGTTCACAAGTTGAGCGAGGAGGGAACCAAGGCCTGCTCCAATCTGGCAGATTGGCCCTTCGCTGCCGCCAGAACCACCTGAACCAAGGGTGAGAAATGAAGCTATAGTCTTTACAAATGGTACCTTTGGAGAAATCAATCCATTTTTCTTGTGATAAGCCTCGATAGCCGAATCTGTCCCATGGCCCTGAGCTTCAGGGCAAAAGGTGGCAACCAATATTCCGCTCAATAGCCCACCGACTGCCGGAACCATCCATAGCACCCACCATCTGAATTCATGATTAGTGTGATGAAACAGGGGAGGATCACCTGCCGGGTGGCTTGGCCGGTAGCCAGCAAGCCAGTCGAGGAAGAAGAAATGGCCCCAGTTGCAGAGGAAGTGGAAGATGACAGCGCCTATCCCAGCCATCAATCCAACAGTGATGCAGAGGATGAGCCAGCGTCCTGCCCTTCTTGCAGGACTTCTGAAATAGATAGAGCGGATATCAGCCATAGGCCATAATTAACTTATTTTTGCCAGATAATGAATAGTAATTTGCCAACAATATTTTTTATATGTGTTAATTCCCACGTATCGTTGACAACCAATATGAGTGGGAATATGCTGTTACTTCACTTTAAAATCTTGTCGCTGAGGTAGAATTTTATGACAAAGATACCAGGAAAACAGATGGTTGTTGAAGCCTTGAAGAAAGAAGGCGTGGACGTGGTCTTTGGTTTTCCCGGAGGTGCCATAATCGATGTTTATGATGCTCTCGAAAAAGATGGAAACATAAAACATGTTTTGGTAAGGCACGAACAGGGAGCGGCTCATGCAGCAGATGGTTATGCAAGGGCTTCTGGTAAGGTTGGGGTATGTATAGCCACTTCTGGCCCTGGGGCAACCAATACAGTAACAGGTATAGCCACGGCATATATGGATTCGATACCAATGGTCGTCTTTACAGGTCAGGTACCAACTGGACTCATTGGAAACGATGCCTTTCAGGAAGTTGACATAGTAGGTATTACCAGGCCCTGTACCAAACACAACTATCTTGTAAAGGATGTGAAGGATCTTCCTAGAATCTTGAAAGAGGCCTTTTACCTCGCCCGTTCTGGCAGGCCAGGGCCAGTTCTTATAGACCTGCCCAAAGACGTACAGAACGCCAAGGCCGAATTCAATTATCCCGACAAGATCAAGCTGCGTTCCTACAATCCAGTGGTGGAGCCTCATAGCAAGCAAATAGAAAGGGCGTTCAAACTTATTGAAAGGGCCAAGCAGCCAGTTATTTATGCAGGCGGAGGTGTGATAATCTCCAATGCACACAAGGAATTGAGACGCCTTGCAGAATACATTCATGTACCCGTGACCATGACACTCATGGGTCTTGGATGTTTTCCAGGCACAAGTGAATTGAGCCTAGGGATGCTTGGAATGCATGGTACATACTGTGCCAACATGGCTATGGCGAACACCGATCTCATTATCGCCGTGGGAGCCAGGTTCGACGACAGGGTCACCGGGAAGATAGAAGCCTTCGCACCCAAGGCATCCATCATACATATTGATATCGATCCGACTTCCATTCAGAAAAATGTCAAGGTGGACGTTCCCATAGTGGGTGATTGTAAGCGTGCTCTTAAAAAGCTTGTAAAGGCTGTTGAGACAGATGGTAGGCCTCCAGAAGTATGGAAAGAGAGGGCCCAGCCATGGTTCGACCAGATACGTGCCTGGCAGGAAAGACATCCCCTTACTTATAAGAAAGAGCCTGGGGTGATAAAGCCCCAGGAAGTCATCGAGAAGTTATATGAGATGACCAAGGGTAAGGCTATTATCACTACAGAAGTGGGTCAGAACCAGATGTGGACGGCACAGTTCTACAAGTTCGATGAACCCCGTACCCTCTTGACCTCTGGTGGCCTTGGTACCATGGGTTACGGGTTCCCTGCAGCCATTGGGGCCCAGATGGCGTTTCCAGACAAGCTCGTAGTCGATGTGGCAGGAGACGGCAGTATCCAGATGAATATTCAGGAAATGGCTACGGCCATGGAACAACGGCTTCCTGTCAAGATAGTCATTTTGAACAATCAGTTCCTGGGCATGGTGCGTCAGTGGCAGGAACTTTTCTATAATAAGGTCTACGCAGCAACGGAGTTTTCCGTGACGCCTGATTTTGTCAAGTTGGCTGAGGCCTATGGGGCAAAGGGCTTTAGGGCCACTAAGCCTGAAGAGATAGAAGAGACCCTTAAGAAGGGCCTGGAATCCGAGGGCCTTGCCATAATGGAGTTTGCCATTGCCAGAGAGGAAGGAGTTTTTCCCATGGTGCCAGCTGGCAAGGCAACAACCGAGATGTTACTTGTCTGAGATCAAAAATAATTAGCTGATAGCCTTGAAACAGGCCTCCTTCACTGGGGGCCTGATAAATTTAAAAGAACCAGGAGTTTTTACCCATGAAACATACCCTATCTGTTCTGGTGGAAAATGAACCAGGGGCACTTTCTCGAATAACAGGACTATTCAGTGGTCGTGGATTTAACATCGAAAGCCTCTGTGTGGCTCCTACTCTGGACAAGACCATGTCGCATTTGACCCTTGTTACCAATGGAGACGAGTCTATTATAGAGCAGATCATAAAACAGCTGAACAGGCTTGTGGACGTCTACAAGGTGGTGGATGTAAGCGAAGGGGAATTCGTTGAAAGAGAGATGGCCCTTATTAAGGTAAGGGCAGAAGATGAGACCAGGGCAGAGGTCCTTAGAATGTGCGACATATTCAGGTGCAAGGTGGTGGACGTAAGCCCCAAGACGTACACTATAGAAGTGACAGGTCCGGAGTCCAAGCTCAGGGCAGTTACCGAGTTGCTTTATCCCTTGGGCATCAAAGAGATTACCAGGACTGGCACCATAGCCATACAGCGCGAGAAGAAGACCATTTAACAGGAGCCTTAAGAGATGAAGATATATTATGACAAAGATGTACCCCAAGGAATCCTCGAAGGAAAGACGGTAGCAGTAATAGGTTATGGAAGCCAAGGCCATGCCCACGCCCAGAACCTCCGGGATAGTGGTGTCAAGGTGGTCGTAGGCCAAAGGCCTGGATCACCCAACTATGACCTTGCGGTCAAGCATGGTTTTGAACCTGTAAGTGCAGCTGAGGCTGCAAAGCAGGCCGATGTGATCATGGTGCTCGTACCAGATCATGTACAGGCAGATCTTTACACAGAGGCCATTGAACCCAATCTGGCCCCTGGCAATATGCTTATGTTTTCCCATGGCTTTAACATCCACTTTGGCCAGATAGTAGCTCCAAAGGAAGTGGATGTGACAATGGTGGCCCCCAAGGGTCCAGGACACCTCGTTAGAAGAGAATACGAGATTGGAAGAGGTGTGCCATGCCTTGTGGCAGTGCATCAAGATGCCACAGGAAATGCCTTGGAAAAGGCACTTGGATATGCCCAAGGCATTGGCGGAACCAGGGGAGGCGTCATTGAGACGACATTTAAGGAAGAGACAGAAACTGATCTTTTTGGCGAGCAGTGCGTGCTCTGTGGTGGAGTAAGTGAACTCATCAAGGCAGGTTTTGAGACGCTGGTCGAGGCTGGCTATCAACCTGAAATCGCATACTTTGAATGTTGCCATGAATTGAAGCTGATAGTGGATTTGATCTATGAAGGTGGTTTGTCCAGGATGCGCTATTCCATCAGTGATACTGCCGAATATGGCGATCTCACCAGGGGTAAACGCATTGTTACCGCAGAAACCAGAAAGGAAATGCGCCGCATCCTTGATGAGATCCAAACTGGTAATTTTGCAAAGGAATGGCTACTGGAAAATAGGGTTAACCGTCCTGTATTCAATGCCTTGAGAAACAGAGAAAAAGAACATCTACTTGAAGAGGTGGGCGCCCGCCTCAGGGATATGATGAGCTGGCTCAAAGAATAGAGAACAAACATGTTGCCGGTTCGTATCCCAGTGGCCAAGGAGGGCCTGCCATTTGTCGGCATGTCAGCCTTGGCTACAATTGTTTTTGCCCTGCTGGAAATGAGAGGTCCAGCCTTGGCGGCTTTGGTGTTTACGGGGTTTGTGCTCTACTTTTTCAGAGATCCTGAAAGGGTAGTGCCCCACAGGGCAAATTTGCTTACTTCACCTGCTGATGGTAAGGTTATAGATATCTCTGAAGCTCAGGAACCCTGGTTTGACAGTGGAAAGACCATTCGCGTCAGCATTTTTATGAATGTCTTTAACTGTCATGTGAATCGGGCGCCAATTTCCGGTACTGTGATGGACATGAAATATAGGCCAGGCAGATTTATATCTGCCAACAAATCCAGGGCAATGGTTGAGAATGAGGCAAACGCCTTGCTTCTTGAAGATGATCTCCGCAGACAGGTAACGGTGGTTCAGATTGCCGGCCTTATTGCAAGGCGTATAGTTTGCCATGCCCAGGTGGGTGATATATTGGAAAGAGGCCAACGGTACGGCATGATCAGGTTTGGTTCAAGACTTGATGTTTACATGCCTGTGGACAGTCAGCTCTTGGTAGAAAAAGGGGATAAGGCGGTTGCAGGCCAGACAGTGCTTGCAGCAATGAAGGCACCAAGATGAAAACTTCAAAGACAAAGGCGAACAGAACTCCAAGGAAGGGGGCATACATCCTGCCCAATCTTCTCACCTCTGCGAGCTTGTTTGCAGGTTTTTATTCCCTTGTGGCTGCCATAAATGGCAGCTATCTCGCAGCAGCATGGGCCATCTTGGTGTCTGGTATCTTTGATGGCTTGGACGGCAGGGTTGCCCGTATCACTGGCACCACGAGCAAATTTGGGCTTGAATATGATTCCCTTGCCGATCTTGTGGCCTTTGGAGTGGCACCAGGCATTCTCGCCTTTACATGGGGCCTTCAGACTTATGGCCGTTTGGGTTGGCTGGCCGGATTTCTCTATGTTGCCACAACCGCACTCAGGCTCGCCAGATTCAACACCCTGGGTTCATCTGGACCAGGCTCCAAGCACTTTTTCATAGGACTGCCATGCCCGTCTGCGGCTGCCATGATTGCCACAACAGTACTTCTGTGTCACCATTTTGGCATCCTGGGTCCTGTGCGCCATTATGGTGTCCTTTTGCTTGTCTACAGCCTGTCATTTCTTATGGTGAGCAATGTGCGGTACCACAGTTTCAAGGAAGTCAGGTGGTTCAATCAGCACCCCTTCAGGGGGATCATCGCCTTTTTGCTTACCATGGTAATCATTGCGATCGAGCCCAAGGTCACCCTTTTCCTTATCTTCTTTGCCTATGTCTTTTCTGGGCCTTTGCTACACTCCTTTAGTCTTTTTAGATCAGGAGAAAAAGAGGCTGGAGTTGTAAAGGAAAAAGAATTTTAGGACATAAAGAAGAAAGGAAATATCCATGAAACAGGACAATAGAATAATCATTTTCGATACCACCCTGAGGGATGGTGAGCAGTCGCCAGGGGTTTCCCTCAACATGGAAGACAAGATCCAAATCGGGCGGCAGCTGGAAAAACTTGGCATAGATGTACTCGAGGCAGGTTTCCCCGTGGCGTCTCCAGGGGATTTCGAAGGTGTTCAGCTCCTGGCTGCTGAACTGAAGAATCTCCAGGTGGCCGCTTTGGCCAGGGCCACCAAGAAGGATATAGATACTGCCTGGGAGGCGATAAAAAAAGGGACAGATCCCAGGATACACACCTTTCTGGCAACCTCGGATATACATCTCAAGTATAAGCTGAGAAAGACCAGGGAAGAGGTCCTGGAGATGGCTGGTGAGGCGGTAAAGTATGCGGCCAGCTATACGTCCAATGTCGAATTTTCTGCTGAGGATGCAAGCCGTACTGATCTTGATTTTCTGTGCAAGGTATTTGAAAGGGTGATAGAGGCCGGGGCCACGACTGTGAACTTTCCCGATACAGTGGGTTATGCCATTCCGTGGGATTTTGGCCGAATGATCCGATATGTGATGGAGAATACCCCAAATATTCATAAGGCTGTCTTGAGTGTCCATTGCCATAACGACCTGGGCCTTGCCACTGCCAATGTCCTTTCTGCGATCAGGGAAGGAGCAAGGCAGGTGGAGTGTACGGTTAACGGCATAGGTGAAAGGGCAGGCAACACGGCAATGGAAGAGGTAGTTATGGCTATTCGCACCAGACACGACTGCCTGCCTTATGAAACAGGTATTAACACCAAACATATTGCTTCCACGAGCCGGATGGTGAGCATGCTGACTGGCATGGTTGTTCAGCCAAACAAGGCCATAGTGGGGGCAAATGCCTTTGCTCATGAATCTGGGATACATCAGGATGGCGTTCTCAAGGAGCGCACCACCTACGAGATCATGGACCCCAAGGATATAGGTTTGTCACATGGCCGGTTGGTGCTGGGTAAGCACTCGGGCCGCCACGCCCTCAAGGCCAAGCTTCAGGAGATGGGTTACGAGCTTACTGAAGGGGAGATCGACAGGGTATTCACCAGGTTCAAGACCCTTGCTGACAAGAAAAAGGAAATATTTCCTGAAGATCTCGAGGTCATTGTGGCTGAAGAGATACTCAGGATACCTGAAACCTATAAGCTGACCTATCTCCATGTGGCTGGCGGAAGCGGCATCAGGCCCACAGCCACGGTGGGGCTTGAGATAGAGGGCCAGGAAAGGATAGGTGTTTCAATAGGAGCTGGTCCCATTGACGCCTCCTTCAATGCCGTATCTAAGCTCATTGAGACCAAGAGCAAGCTTTTGAGGTTCACTGTCAATTCCATCACAGGTGGTACAGACGCCCAAGGAGAGGTTACCGTAAGGCTTCAAGAGGGAGACCGGGTGGTTATCGGGCAGGGTGCCGATCCGGATATCATTACAGCAAGTGTCAGGGCCTATCTGAACGCCCTGAACAGGCTGGCATACAAAAGATAGAAAACAGGGCCTGCTGAGGTCCCTGACAAATAGTATACGAGGTGTGGACAATGAGTCGTCCAATGACAATTGCTGAAAAGATATTGGCTGCCCACGCAGGACTTGAGTCAGTAGAGCCAGGCCAGCTTGTGGACGTGCAGGTGGACATGGCCTTAGGAAATGACATTACTGCTCCTATATCCATAGAGATCTTTAAAAAGGCCGGTGTAAAAGAGGTCTTTGACAGGGAAAAGATAGCCCTTGTAGCCGATCACTTTACACCAAACAAGGATATAAAGAGCGCAGAACAGGTGAGGATGCTTAGAGAATTCGCCCAGGATCAGGCCATCCTTCATTTTTATGAGGGAGGCCAGGTGGGGGTGGAACATTGCCTCTTGCCTGAGAAGGGCATTGTCCTGCCAGGAGATGTGGTAATTGGGGCAGACAGTCATACTTGCACTTATGGCGCTCTTGGTGCCTTTGCAACAGGTGTGGGTAGCACTGATCTGGCTGCCGCCATGATTACTGGAAGGACCTGGTTTAAGGTGCCAGAGAGTATAAAGTTTGTATACAAAGGAGAATTGCAACCCTGGGTGAGTGGAAAGGATCTCATCCTTTACACCATTGGAGATATTGGTGTGGACGGGGCCCTCTATATGGCCATGGAATTTACTGGCCCTGTTATAGATAACCTTCCCATGGCCGACAGGTTCACCATGTCCAACATGGCTATTGAGGCAGGGGGCAAGGCAGGTCTTATAAATCCAGATTCCACAACTGAGGAATACGTTTCCGACAGGGCATCGCGTCCTTACAAGGTCTTTACCAGTGATGAGGGTGCTACCTATGCGAGGGTGATAGAATACGACTGCTCCACGATTGAGCCCCAAATAGCCTTTCCCCACGTCCCTGAAAATACAGTGGGTATATCTGAAGTGGCAACCGTGGAGCTGGACCAAGTAGTTATTGGTTCTTGCACAAATGGAAGGATAGAGGATCTTTCCATAGCCGCAGCAATCCTTAAGGGGAAACGGGTGGCAGAGAACCTAAGGCTTATAATTCTTCCGGCAACACCGGCCATTTGGGCAGAGGCCTTGGAAAAGGGTTTCCTCAAGATATTCTCAGACGCAGGAGCGGTCATAGGTCCTCCTACCTGTGGACCTTGTCTTGGCGGACACATGGGGGTGCTAGCTAAGGGAGAGAGGGCCCTTTCTACCACTAACAGGAATTTTGTGGGTAGAATGGGTCATCCTGAAAGCGAGGTATATCTTGCAAGCCCGGCCATTGCAGCTGCCAGTGCGATCCTTGGCAGGATAGGAAGCCCTGAAGAACTTTGATGAAGAGGAACAGCCAATGAAAATAAGAGGTAAGGTGTGGAAATTCGGAGAAAATATAGATACTGATGCTATCATACCTGCACGCTATTTGAATACTTCTGATCCTCAGGAACTGGCAAAGCATTGTATGGAGGATGCAGATAAAGAATTCCCCAACAAGGTGAAGGTTGGTGATATCATAGTTGCAGGAAAGAATTTCGGATGTGGCTCGTCCAGGGAACATGCCCCCATTGCATTGAAGGCTGTAGGAGTTTCGTGTGTAATAGCACCTAGCTTTGCAAGGATATTCTATCGCAATGCCTTCAATATGGGTTTGCCCATATTTGAATGCGCTGAAGCAGCAGACGAGATTCAAGAGGGTCATGAAGTGGAAGTTGATGCAGATTCGGGTACCATCACCGACTTGACAACAGGGCGACAGATGAAGGCACAGCCTATTCCACCATTTATGCAGGAGTTGATTGCCGATGGCGGGCTTATCGAGCATATTCTCAAGAAATCCAGACAGGAATAGTTCTTTTTCAAGCCAATCGTTTAGATAAAAAATTTTTATAATAGTGAAGGAGATAGAAACAGATGGCAAATAGGTACAAGATAGCGGTTATCCCTGGGGACGGCACAGGCCCAGAAGTAGTTAGAGAGGGTGTCAAGGTGCTTGAGGCAGCGGCTTCACGGTTTGGCTTCGAGCTCGACATGACTTGGTACGATTATGGAGGGGACAGGTATCTTAAAACTGGCGAGGTGCTGCCAGAGGGTGCTGCAGAAGACCTTAAGCAGTATAAGGCAATATATCTTGGGGCGATAGGCCATCCTGACGTAAAACCTGGTATCTTGGAAAAGGGTATTTTACTGGCCCTGAGGTTTGCCTTGGACCAATATATAAACTTGAGGCCTGTAATTCTCTATCCAGGTGTGGATACACCCTTAAAGGACAAGGGGCCAGAAGATATAAATTTCGTGGTGGTCAGGGAAAACACAGAAGGGCTTTATGCAGGTGCTGGCGGAGTCCTCAAAAAAGGCACACCAGATGAGGTGGCTGTCCAGGAATCCATTAACACGAGAAAAGGTGTGGAACGGTGCATCCGTTACGCATATGAATATTGCAGAAAGAGAAACCAGAAAAAGACATTGACCCTTTGCGGCAAGACAAATGTCTTAACCTACGCATTTGACCTTTGGGAACGGGCATTTTATGAGATAGGAGAGCAATACCCCGATATCAAGAAGGAATATGCCCATGTAGATGCGACCTGCATGTGGATGGTCAAGAATCCAGAATGGTTTGATGTCATTGTTACAGACAACATGTTTGGCGACATCATTACTGATCTTGGCGCCATGATCCAGGGAGGAATGGGGATTGCCGCTGGTGGCAACATCAATCCTGAAGGGGTTTCCATGTTTGAGCCAATTGGCGGTTCTGCTCCCAAGTATACTGGAAAGAATGTGATAAACCCCCTTGCTGCTATATGTGCAGGCCAGATGATGCTGGACTATCTTGGAGAGGAAGAGGCAGCCAAGGCCGTTGAGGAGGCCGTCAAAAAGGCTGTGAGCCAGGATCTTAAGAGCCTTTCTGCTGGCAAAATGGGCTATTCCACCACTGAGGTGGGGGATCTGGTGGCAGGTTACGTCAAGGAAGGATAGGGACTTGACGTGGTATTGGCTTTTTTGTGCTGCCAGGGCCTTAAGTAATGATAGATATTGCCAATTTGTAGGGTTCATTCCAAGTTGGCAATTTTGGCAAAGACAATCATCAATCACATTCAGGAAGGTTTTATAAAGATATGAGCAGGGAATATTGTGTAGCTGTAGCAGGTGCTACAGGGGCAGTAGGCAAGACCATGATAAGGGTGCTGGAAGAAAGGGCTTTTCCTGTTTCTGAGATTCGTCTACTTGCTTCTGAGCGCTCAGAGGGAAAGGAGTTGATGTTTCGTGGCCAAAAGGTCGTAGTTCACAAGATGGACCACGATTCCTTTGAGGGAGTTGATATAGCTTTGTTTTCCGCCGGGGGCTCAAGGAGCCTAGAGTTTGCCCCATCGGCAGCAAAGGCAGGTGCTGTAGTAGTGGACAATTCGAGTGCATGGCGCATGGACCCAGATGTCCCGCTAGTCGTTCCAGAGGTGAATGCCCATGCCATAGCTGGCTATAAGAAGAAAGGCATCATTGCAAATCCCAACTGTTCCACCATTCAGATGGTGGTTGCCCTAAAGCCCCTTTACGATTATGCGCCTATAAAGAGGATAGTAGTTTCCACTTATCAGGCGGTTTCTGGCACAGGCCAGCAGGCCATAACAGAGCTGGAGGAAGAGATCAGGCAGTGGGTGATAAAGGGTTGCGGCAGTGAACCTGGTAAATCAAAGGGCTGGGCAGGAGAGTATGCCTACAAGGCATATCCGCACCAGATCGCCTTCAACTGCCTTCCCCACATAGATGTCTTCACCGACAACGGTTACACCAAGGAAGAGATGAAGATGGTCAACGAGACCAGGAAGATACTGGAAGACGATTCCATAATGGTTTCTGCCACGGCCGTCAGGGTTCCTGTATTCTTTGGTCATTCAGAGGCAGTGAATATCCAGTTCGAAAGGCCGGTTTCAGCGGAAAAGGCAAGGGAGCTTCTAGGTGGAGCTCCAGGGGTGAAGGTGGTAGATGAGCCATCCGAGAATCGTTATCCCATGGCCATCGAGGCAGAAGGCAAGGACTGGACCTTAGTGGGAAGGATAAGAGAGGATATCTCCCAGGAAAATGGTCTTGATATGTGGGTGGTTGCCGACAACATAAGGAAGGGGGCTGCCACCAACGCGGTCCAGATTGCAGAAAGGCTTATAGAAGAATACCTCTGAAAGCATACTTCTGACCATGGATTGTCGATTGGAAAGCTCTTAACAATATTTTGACAAGTTATTTCCCAAGGGCCTACAAGTTTTCCAAGGCTTAGTAGGCCTTTTCTAGTTTGTTTTATCAGAGCCTTTTTCAGACTACTTGAGCATTCCTGGAATAGAAAAACAAAATGTGACCAAAGTCTGATTTCCCTGATGTTGAAATTTTAAATTTTTTGCAGCCGGGGCTGCTTGATCTTTCTCTTTCACAGTTGTGATATTTTTCATGGAAAAGTATTTCCTCAATGGAAAGTTTTTTCCTCTCTCACATCAACCCCTTGGGCCCAAAGGGTATCTTTGCCATTCGGGTAAGGTTTAGACTACTCGTAAGGGGTATAATTATTGCTTTTTAGGCGTCAAAACCTCTTCTCAAGGAGCAGTGAATCAATGAAGAAAGCAGATGCTGTGTTGTGGGCAGTCTTGACGTTTGGAATGCTTGTGAGTGTGGACCAGACTTATGCCATGCGTTCTAGTCGTATGGATATGGATCAAAAGATGAGCGGACGTGGTGGCGTTTCTCACCAGACCCACTGGAGTGCTGAGTGGGGGCCAAAACTTGGAGACAAGTGTTATACTTGCCACGACGGAAAGCCTGGCAGGCGTACAGTGAATTATAGCCATTGTATTTCATGCCACAGCCCCGGCGGCGCCTTCGATGGAGTTAACGATCCTGTCATTGGGGCTAGATATAATTGGGGCCGCATGAGCTCATATATTTACGACGACAATGGCGCCTTGAGGCCTGGCAAGGAAAAGTGGTGTGTGGGCTGCCACGACGACGGGATGGCGATTATAGACAATGTGGTTGCACCAAATATCTCAGGACGTTCAATGAGTGGCTCTTATGAAAGTCCCTTCTCCATTGCTGAAAGTGACATATCTGATGCAGAGCATCTGATAGATGGCAACCCAGGTACGGGCAACAGTGGAGATATTGGAACGTATGTGATATTTGATCTCGGAAGGGTTACCGAAGTGTCACATATAAGGATTTATACCGCATCAGCTGATACCACATTATGGGAAATTTATGGCAGTAATGATCTTAACGACTGGACAAGGATCATGCTTGGTCAGACTGTTATTTTTGCCGCACCTGCATGGGAGATAGGAGTAGAGGCTGGCTGGAATGAGAACAGGTTGGACAATTACATACCCGTTCGCTATGTAAAAATGGTTCGCGTCGGGCCAAATTCATTGTCCGACAACTACTTGTGCGAAGTGGAATTCAAAAAGGATTTGAGATATGGCTACTATATCAATGGCCACAAGGTGAGCTGTGATAAGTGCCATGATGTGAGAAGCCTACATATAGATGGCGTAGCCAGGAGTTACAAAGCAAGCCTTGACAATTACAACCAAGGTTATCGGCTAAGAGATGTGCAGGTGGATTCTGAATCAGTTCCTGCGATGGAGATCCCTCGCAAGGGATGCAGTTCTTCTGAAGACCTTGAAACCACAAATGATTTTGCACTATGTTTCAAATGTCACGATAGGACCAAGGTTCTGGGCGATGCAGACAGCAGTGGCATAATGTACCAGTACCCCCTCCAAACCAATTTTCGAAACGATTCCCATACTGATAGCACTGGTCATGTGGCAAATGAACACGTAAGGCACATGCGTGGAAGGGGGTACTGTGGAAATAGTCCAGACTGGGATTCTGACTGGAATGGAACACCAGATTCACCCATGAGTTGTACTGCCTGCCACAATGTGCATGGTTCACCAACCCCTGCAATGACAAGACATGGTGAGCTTGTAAGCCATGCAGGAACCTATGACAGTGTGCCCATGATCAATTTCAAATACATAGGCTCTGATGACAAGCCGGACCCCGATCTGACTCAGGTTATGCAAAGCAAAGGCGGGGTCACACAGTTTTACGGGCCAGGGCCAGGCACAGTGGATAAAAATGCAACCTGTAAAATGTGCCATAATGACAGCATAAATTATAGAAGAAGCCCTGTTTATCTAAATCACAGCCTTTTGTATCCTTAGAGGCACACTGATTAAGCCACAAGGGGGCTTCCTGGAGGGCTTATAAATTATCTGGTGGGCTATTCGATGGATGTTTAAGGATCAGGGAAGCCTGTTCAGTCCTACGAAGCACCCGCCGTTTTCTTCTGCCAACCGGCGCATAAGGTTTGCAAAACGGAACAAATTGGGTGAGGATGGGGCCTCCTTTATAAGCACCGGAAAGCCAATGGCATGTATCCTCACTCTTTGTTGCCCAGGACGGATAGATCTGTTTAGCCTTTTCACCTCGTCCAGCACCGCCTGTATGGAGCCCTTTGAGAAATCGTCGCCAAGGACATAGATGGAGATCTTTTTATTGCTGGCGTAAAAACGGTGAATGGCAGCTGTAATGCCCTCCACTGGGCTAGAGTTGGAAAATGGAGCCCAGCTTGAGAGTACAGACAAGATGGCACGCCGTCGTGCCGGGCTGTCTGGTATCCAGCGTCCTTCATATTGGGAGAACATGTAGTTTCCCATGTCATTCATGACTTGGATGCCCTTGACCCTTGGATAGATGGCGAGGACTTCCTTCATCTTTTTCCTTACAAGGGGCCAAGCGAAACGCTGCATGGAGCCCGAGGTATCGATTACGAAGATTATATATTCGCTGTCCACGGGGATGCCGCCAATTAGGGAGTTTGCAGGAGGCCTCAACGCTTTTCTTTGAAGGCGTTTCATCTCTTCCGTAAGCTCTTGCCTTGCTGTGTGGAGTTTTTGGGCTATGATTTTTTTGGCTTCCTGCTCTGTCTTGGCAGTTTCATATTTGCCCTGTATAGTTTTAAGCTCCCCTTGGAGGCTACTGATCCTTTTTTGCAGTTCTGTAAGCCGATCTTTCTTTTTATATAGTAGCTGCCGGAGAAACAGTGTCTGCTTCCGGATCTCGTTTTTTTCCTTATTCAGGGTTTCGATTCGTCTCTCCATCTGATGGTTCATTTGTTCAACAACTCTAGGTTCTGAAAATTGAGAAATTACGAGCAGGAGGATAATTGCTCCAAATCCACAGGAAACCACATCCAAAAAGGAGAGGCTGAAGACTTGAATATCCCTTCTGTTTCGTCTCATGGCCAGTCCCTGCTTGGAGTCAGGAATGAACCCCTGGTTTCAACGGCAAGCTTCCAGAAAAGGCCTGCTGCCAATGGATCTCCTTCTAAGGGAAAGAGAATGGTGTTGACTGGAATGGCAGAGGAAAGCCGTAAAACAGCCTGCCTAAAAAATCTTTCTCTTTGCTCGGAAGAAACCTTGGTCTTGGAAGAACGTTTCTTGCCCAACGTTGGTAGCCCATCGGTCAGAAGAAGGATATTGTCTGGCTTTGGGTTTATGCGGACGGCTGCATCGAATGCCTTGAAGAGGTTAGTGCCGTGGGCTGGAATGGTTCGCAGTAGCTGGGCAACCATATTGTCCACCTGGGCCCTGTTGGTAACCGGTATCCAGGTCTTTCCAGATTCTCCAAGAAAGGTGATCTCATTGTTGAAAACAGCCAACCTGACTGTTGAATCAGTAGGCAGGTTGGCGAGTAGCCATCTAGTTGTTCTGATGGCACGCTGCCACTTGGGGGCATTCTTTTTGTGGCCTTCAGAAAGATTCCGTTTTCTTATGACGCCGACAATAGTACTATCCAACATAGATGCTGAAGCATCTAACAGGATCAAGGTCCTCTTCCCCCCAAGCCGGAGCCCTGTAAGGTATTGTCTATGCCCTGGGCCGGAAAAGTGACGCGCTTTCTCACCTGCCTCTTGGTCCATCTTTTTTTCTGCAAGAAGCCTTCTCCTTGCGGCATCCTTTGCCTTTAGATCACTTTGGAGTTTTTCTATAGCCTTTCTGCTGGCTAAGGAGTTGCTTGAAAATCTTGATATTTTCAATCTGGTCTTCTTGATCTTTTCAGCAATGAGTGCAGAGTGTTTTTCAGCAGAAGCTATGTAGGCTTCCGTCTGTTCAAGGCTGTTTTTGATCTCTTGCAGGAGCCTGCGTTCTGCCAGGACCTCGGCCTCAAGCCTGTTTACATCCTTTTGCAGAGTCATTCCCTTTTTTTTGCGGTGATGTACCATTTGGCTGTTGACTATGAGCACAAGCAAGACAACTGCGCCAAAACCACAGAACATGATGTCGAGAAACGAAAGGCTGAAGGTGGAAAATCTATTTTTTCGTCTGGGAAAGGCCATAAATTCAAGGCAGCGGGTTTGTGCGCAGCCTAGAGATCAAATGGGTATCACAGTAACTTTCGGTATCGAGTACGAGGCGTTCTTGCATGAGCTGGAGCTGATGAATGAAAAACATCAATACTATGGAGATGACAAGGGCTATGAAGGTGGAGTTGAAGGCCACTCCAAGATTCAAGGTTACTCCTGTTATATCTCCCTCAACTGCCCTGTTCGCCTGGGCCAAAGCAGCGCCAATACCACGGACTGTTCCTATGAAACCCACAGACGGTATGGCCCATGCAATATAGCGTATCACAGAAAGCTCAGATTCCAGCCTTTCTCCCTCCAAATCGCATAGGTTCCTGACGGCTGTTGCCGCATCCTGGACATTCCTAGTGGCAGCGAAGCGCTGTATGGCTGCCTTAAGAGCCCTTGGGACAAGGAATTCTTGTACTTCTTCTGGGAGCTTCTCCAGGCGTTTCAGAAGTTGCCTGGTGTCTTCTGGACCAATTGGAAGTCCTGGAGGAAGCCTCAGAAGGTCTTTTGACAATTGCTGTTGTTGGCGCCAGCTAAAGGCAGCCTTGTAACCCATTATGGCAAATGCCCATAGCATTAGGACAATACAGGCTTCCTGTTCATAATCCCGCAAGACCACATAGAAGTTTCTTTCCTGCTCGTGATGCTTGTCTTTGGCAGACAGGGCCTTCTGCATAGCCAAAAAAGCATCTGCTCTTGGCCTTACTATGGTGATATAGGTGGCATGGACTACAATAAAGGCAATAAGCAGGGCAAATACCTGGTAGATCAATTCTGTTGGCAATCTTTTGCTTGGCATAGTTATGTCCTCTTTCTGCCGTGTATCAAATCATTATCCAAGACGTCTCTATATGTCTGCTGGAAAGGCTACAGCCTCGTCTGCAGTGATCTTTTCTGAAGGTACATATGTCTTGTGTTTTGACTTTTTGGTATGGCTGGCCGTTTTATGTTTTTTTATGTGGCCACTGGCCTGTTCCATCTGTTTGTCTCTGTTATGGTTGGTAGCATCTGAACTGGCAAATGCGGATGTACAAGGGGATAAAGTCATGAGGAATAGAGCAGCAGCCACAGCCACGCTCGTTGTCAGCCTCTTTATGGAGTTCGTTTTTTGTCTATTCATCTTGCATACCTTGCGATCCTAAAGCCTATATAGTTTGTTCCCTTCCTGCTGTATCCTCTGTAGCTGAGTCTTAATTCTGTGATGGAGCTATCTTTCCAACTGGCACCTCGAAAAACATGGTGGGTTCCTGTTTTGGGCCCTAAGGGATCTTTTTCAGCCCCTGAATCAAAGGTCACTGTTGGAGAATAGAAATCATGGCACCATTCAGATACGTTTCCTCCAATATCGAAAAGACCAGCAGGATTGGGCGTGAAACTACCAACTGGTGAAGTCACGGGAAACGAGTCATTGTAGCCATCGATCACCACGGACAAGATCTGTCTTGCCGATTCATCAGCAAAATTGCCAGCCCTGCCAGTTGGAGGGAATGGGCCATTCCACACATACTTGGATGGCCTTTTACGCTTTGCAAAGCGGGCTGCCCAGGCCCATTCAGCCTCAGTGGGCAGGCGGTAGCCTGTGGTGAGTGGACGCACCACAGTGACCTTGTCCTTTTCTATATGGTAGAAAGGTTTAAGCCCTTCCTGTATGGAGAGCCAATTGAGATACCGTACCGCATCCAACCAGCTCACATTTACCACAGGCTGGTTTGCTCCATCGAGGCTCATGGCACCCAAGGCACCAGAGAAATGATCTTTTTGAAACCTTCGATACTGGGCGTTTGTGACCTCTTTTTCAGACAGATAGAACGGGCGCGTCAGTATCACCTTTTTCCTCACCTCATTGGTCCTCCTGCCGGGTTCCCTGCGCGAAGAGCCCATGATAAAGCTGCCTGCCTGGAATAATATGAGGTTGCAAGTGGACGTCCTCACCTTTGATCCAGACCTGAGATTTTGCTGCCTAAGGCGCAAGTCCACTGAAACCGTGCTTTCTGGCAGGGGTGTGATCCTTCTGACGGTTCTTCTACCATCTGGCATCCTGATCTCGATGTCATGTGGCATAGCAAGTAGGAGAAATCTGCCTTGATTTTGTTTTTGTTTCTTGCCGTCTATGAAAAGGCTAGCCTGCGGAGGTGATGTGACAAAGACCGTGGAGTATTGGGGCGTCAGTTTGAAGCTGATTTTCTTCGGCTCGTCTGGGGAAAGTTTTACTATCCTCGTGCCCGATTTGTAGCCTGGCTTGCTTACGACTATCCTGTGAGCCTTTTCAGGCTTGAGTTTTATTTCCAAGGGGGCCTTGCCCTTAAACACTCCATCTACTGCAACAAGGGCCCTGTTTGGCCTGCTTATGATGGCTACAGTGGCAAAGGCATGTTGTAAAACTATTTCGCCAGGGGTCAATGATTCTCCTGCTACTACATTTAGGGTGGCCTCTGCCGTTTCGTAACCTGGAAGCCTAAGGGATAGATGGTGTCTTCCTTCTGGAAGTTTGAGAACTGCCGGACTCTTAAGCCCTGTCTCTTTATCATCGACCCAAATCAAGGCTCCCTTGGGCCTAGAGGAGAGCCTGACCGTTCCCCATGCAGGCTCAAGGGTGAAATTGAAGTACTGATGAATACCTTTCCCTTCAATGGCCAAGGTCTTTTTCAACTTTTTGTATCCACTCTTGGTTGCCACGATGGTGTGGTTGCCAGCCTCAAGCTCCCATTTCTTCAATGGTGAAAGACCTGCTGGCTTGCCATCTATACTGATTTTGGCCCCTTCGGGCTTGGAATTGATATCCACCTTTCCAGGCAGTGGCAGGATCTTGAAGCTGAAACTTGTCTGGTCACTACTTATTTGTATAGGGATCTGTAAGTTCCTGTATCCCTTTTTCACTGCATGAATTTCATATCTGCCTGGCATGGCAAGAAAACGGTCCCCTAATTTGAAAACTGGCAGGAAACCAACAACAGATAAGGAATCTGGTTTAGGGGACACATCTATCTCTATGCTTAATGATGCAAGGAGAAGTACGGCTATGGAAACGAGAAGAGCCAACATGAGGAGGCTGATCCTCATCCACAACGGACTTCTGCGACCTGTTTTTTCCTCTTGGCACAGTTCTGGTAGGGAACGCTTTTCATATTCATGAGCTGGCTCTACAGGATCTTTCGTGGCCTTTGAGACGGCTTCATCAACTTTGATGGTCACTATGTCACCATGAATGGTGTAAGATAGCTCGTGGGCCTCGATCCTGGTGTGATCTCCGGATTTGATCCATACCGAGCTTGAAACCCGTTCATGGTTGTGAAAGATATGAACCTGCTCTGAAAGTGGTTGAAGAAATAGATATCCATCTATCTCCCCAATGAGGCATATCGCTTTATCGAATTCAGGTAGTTGGATGTGGCTGCCTGGGCCACCTATACTGAGTGGAAGGTCCTTTTCTGTGAACTGGGAGGTTGTATTGTCCCGGATGATTTCAAAAAGACGGCCCATGGGATTTTGAATCAGATCTTTTCTTCACAAGTTATTGATATTGGAAGATGACTTTTTCCAGCCTCGACACGAAACTCTACCCTCACATCCCTGTAACCAGGCCGTGTTCCAGAAAGAATGTACTTGCCGGGCCTGAGTGCTATTGTTCGGTTTTTAAAGGTACCAAGCCTGCCCACATGAAATATGGTGACCTGGGTTTGTCCGTCAGAAAGGAGGGTCACAGGTACAGGGTTGGTTGCCAGACTTAGGACTTGAGAAGCCCTTTGGATCCTCTGCGCAAGCAGAGGGCCTGGATTTTTAATTTCCATGGCAATTCTCACTTGCTTTCTGGCGTCATCTAGAGGGCCACTATCCCTGAGCCTTTCTGGATGTGAAATTATCTCTACCAGGGAATTATTGAGTGACAACATTCTTTTGGCCTGCTCAATGCCTTCAAGGGCAGGCAGAAATCTTTTGTCGATTGAAAGTGCCCTTTCATACAGGGCAACAGCTCCTGCCCAATCTTCTTTCTCGCAACACCTTTTCGCCTTGGCCTCGAAGGTACTGAGGCTCTTTTGTTTTTCTGCAGTATGAAGTTGAATGGAAAGTTCCTTGACTGCCTCGTCTCCTGGACGGATTCTGGCTGCCCTTTCAAGGTGCTTGCGGCATTTAACGAAATCACCCGCTGCCAGAGCAGAAATGGCGGTCCCTAATGATTTTTCAAAGTCTTGCTCCTTGGATCGCTTTTCTATCTGTGTCAAAAGCTTGGAGGCGGGCTTGAAATATGGATCTATTTCAAGGGCTTGTACAGCCATGCCATGTGCCCTTTTGAGGTGGCCTGCTACTGCCTCTGTTTTGGCCTTATGAAATATTTCAAGGACATCTTTTATGGTTTGAGCCCGTTTGAGTCCAATCTTGGCCATTTCATTTGAAGGATCGATTGCCAGTGCCTGATTGAATCGGGCCGTGGCCTTTTGGGAATGTCCCTGCTCCAATGCCGCTTGGCCAGAAGTAAGGGCCTGTTCAAGGATATGTGCCTTATCTCCTATAAGGGTTAACAGTATGTTTGATGCCTCCAAGAAGTCCGATACTGCTGCATTAAAATCTCCTTTTTCCATTGATGAAAGAGCTCTATCTGAAATCGAGATCGCTTGTTTATACCGCTCTCCAGCCCAAATCGAGATATTTTGCAGTTCTGCCTTTGCCCTTTGGTCATACCAGCGTTGCCGGGCTTTTGTGGCCTCTTGAAGGCTGGGCCTTGTCTGATGGGCCTTAGGAGGCCTGGAATCTTCGTGGTCAGGTTTAATGCTCGTTTGGCTATTTGAGGCAATATTGGGGCTAGGCAGAAACCATATGACCCAGACTGCCAAGGCCAAAAGGATTGTTGAGGCGCCCAATAGGGCCCAAAAGGTTGCCTTTTTGGCCCGAGTTTGGTTACCAGGAGGAACTCCTGGGGGAGAAAGAACAGGATGATCTGAAGATCTTTGGATCTTATCACTCATTGCCCCTGCCTATGCTATCAAGAGGCTGTGTCGAGGGGTCTTTCACAAAAGGTGCCGTCTTTGAATCAAGATGGGTCTTTGCATCCTCATCTAGGCCCATGATCAAAGGCAGGCCCTTGTCCATACCTGTTTCTTCCATATATATCTGTCTTAAGAGTTCCTGCCACTTGGAATATTGTTCCTTGGCGTTTCCTGTAAGACGCACTGTTTCTCCGTTTACCTTTACTACAAAGGGCTTTGATTCAGAAGTAAAGGATTCACCAAGTTCCTCTATGACTTCTTGGTTCATTTTGGCCTCCTTGCGCTTCTGATAGCCGCTATAAACTGCTGCAGTACCTCCTGCTGCCAAGATACCCCTGAGTGGATCTATGCTCCTGGCCACATCCTGGTCAGAGATGGCACCAAGGGCCACTGCACCGAGTATTGCAGCAAACCCCAGTACCTGGCGGGTAAGGGCCTGGTGCTCTATCTCGTGCATTGTTCTTAGTTCGTCAGCCCTGAATTTCCGCCAGTTCTGATATGGCTCCCAGAGTTGGAAATAATAGTTGTCATAAAGTCTTGTAAAGGTGTCCATGAGCATTTCGTCCCTGCTTCTTATTGCCAACACCCTCTTTATCATGGGGTCGTTTCTCGCCGGGAGGCTGGAAATGGTATAATGGTCATGGGCATCAAGATTCAGGTACCTGTCAAACGGCTGAGGCGCAATAGACGTAGCGAATCGCAGTCTTGTAACCAGCCGGATCTGTCTTATCTCTTCAGGTGAAAGGTGGTTTCGGTATTGGGCAAGATCATTGGCAATGGCATTGAAAAGATCTTGGAATGCATCTTTTTCTTCTGGTTGAAGGTCTCTTTGTTCGTCTGCAAGGCAGGTTTCAGAATAGCTCTTATCAAGCCAAACCACATTGCGTGAATCCACCGCCTTTATGGTAAGGCCAAGTCTTTCTCCGTCAGACCAGTCGATCTTGCCGTGTATCATGAGGTCTGCATCCATTGTGTCGTCGGGAAGAACCCATATGGAGCCCCAGAAGCCTGTCCGTTGTAAAGAATATTTCAGATGAACAGGTATAAAGTTGGCTTCAGCAAGGCGGATTTCTTCTGACAGGCCATTTCTTTCATCCTTTTCTTCAGGCAAGGTTCCTGGCTCAAATACCTTGATGGCCACATTGAGTAGTTCCTGCTCTTTAAGTTCCTTGTCAGCCATCAATGGAGTTATATCACTTTTTATGGTGGCGGATTCGTGTAGCATTGAACAACCACTGGACAATAGCAGAAATAACACGAAAAGCCCTGTTTGGAATGGATTACGCTTTTTTTTGTGCTTAAAGATCACAACTTTCCTTCTTTGTATTTTCTATACTCTTCCCAAAGTTTCTTTTTAAGCCTTGGATCCGTTTCTTTTTCAGCTGCTTCCCTAAGCTGTCTGGCAACTATATCATCATCTCTTGAGATAGAAGTAGGATTAGCGCCACTGTTGTTTCCACTTTTCCCCTTTATCTTGGTTACCTTTCCCTTTGTCCTGGTGGCATTCCCATATGTTCCTTTATCAGAGGAGTTGTCAGGGACTTTCTTTTCATCGCTATTTTCTGGTTCATAAGGGTTGTCGTGGGAATCTTCCTTTGCCCTGTCTTGCAGGATCTTTCCAGGGTTTGTGCTGGCCCTGTCTGAGGCTTGGTATTCGCCGCCATGTTTTGTTGACGGACCGTGTCTTACAGAGGCAATCTTTTCTTGTTCAATGGCGAGCATGTCGTCGAATCTGCCAAGTTCTTCAGTAAGTTGCTTATCAAGATCCTCTATCCTTTCTTCTCTGGTCTTGGCTGCTGGTATCTGCCAACCAGGTATGAAACTTTCTGGAGAAGGGCACTCGAGGTCTGCTATTGCATCTTGTCCTCCTATTTGGATGATCTTGGAACAAAGGTTTGACAGGCGCAGATCGAGGTAATTCACATAGCGCCTGGTCCTATCCCTTAATTTTTCTGCTGTTTCCCTTTGGAGTTGGGACATGGACAAGGCCCTGGTCTGTTCCAAAATCTTGGCCTCTCTTCTAAGGGCTTGGAGATCTGGCGAAAACCGGTTGGCACAAAGGCCAAGGCCTGCCACATTTAGCAAGAGACATAAAACCAACATGCAGGCCAATTTCAAAAGGCTTGCACCCTTTTCAATAAAATGACCAACATACAAAGGAGTTGCTATTCTTTTTCCCATACCTTGCTACGAGTTTAAAGCCTTAGCCTTTCTTGTGCAAGGGGTTGGATTTTGGAAAAAAACAGGCCTATCGAGTCTACTCTTTTCCAGTGCAGCCATCATTTTTGTCAAAGAACATATCTTGAAAATGTACAAAGGAGATTTGCTCAAGATGCCAGCCTTGAATGCATATACGTCAGTAGCAGGAGGATTCTACAAGGCCTTTGACAGAAAAAAGTTACGGAAATGGGCCCTGTAGATTTTTACCAGGAATCAAATGCAAAGGCTGATTAGGAAAAAGGCTTAACCTTCCCCTTCCCGTGCGCCTCAATAGTGGTTGAGAAAATATTTTCCGATCGTAATAGGGAAAACTTTTTCATAAAGGGAAAACTTTTTCCTTTTTTTGTTTTTAATTGATGAAATACACGATTGTTCAGGTAAAAAATTACTTTTTTGCTAAAAAATTATGGCACAGTTCGAGCTATAACAGCAATTGTAACCCATAGACCTCCTTACACATATTTTCCTCCTTCCTACAGGGGCCTATCTCGGCCCCTATCCTTTTTCATGCACACCAATGTCACCTTGGTATCTATATTGAGATTCAGGTGTTTTTCTGCGCTTCCACAGTTCAAGGCTATCTCGATGAGCCCAAAGCTGTTGGGTAGAAAAAGAGGCTGCTGTTTTCCAACAAAGCTGTACGTCTTGGCAAAGGGAATATATATCCCGGGCTTAATGGAAAGACGTAACGCCTCCAGGGGACAGCCTAACTTTATTAGTAGGTTGTAAGGAATATTGGTAATAGCATTGCCAAAGTGATCTATATATATGACTTGTCCATTGATGGCATTATTTTTTATTTCTGCCACAGGAAAAGAAAACAGTACAGGGTCTTCATGCACACTTCCCAGTGAGTCGGGTTTGATATCGAGATTCAAAAGGGCAGCTACTGGAGCGAAGATATCTCTGGCATGAAAAGTGTGGCTTGATCTTGGGAGATATCCTATCTTTTCGGCCTCCTTTTTCACCAGTGAAGGGTCAATTTTGAAACATATTGCATCTTGATTGTCTTTGATGATCGGGCCAAAGAGTCCATTGTCTGGGCCCACGAAATAACCTTGACTGCATTCGAGTATGAGGCCAGCCCTTTGACCTCCTACTCCAGGGTCGATTACCGATAAAAAGATTGCTCCCCTGGGGAAATCCATATAACTGAAGTTCAGAATGAATGCACCATGTTTGATATTTTGGGGTTCAATGGCATGGGTCAGGTCGATAATCGTGGCAGAGGGGTTGATGGCATGGATTACTCCCTTGACGATTCCAACGTAGGGGTCATGGAGACCGAAATCTGATAAAAAGACTATAGGCTTGCGAAACACATCTAAAAATATGTCTTGGTTTCGATTGGCACTTGGCCGTCGTTTTGGAACTCTTCGATTAGTTTTTGCCACCAAGAAGGTAAACAGAAAGAAGCACGGTGAATATCAGGATTGTAATATTTGCCAAAATAGGCAGACTTGGGTGTAGTGATGTCTCCAGCTTCGTCGCGGGCAGCAGCGACAAAGGCGATCTCTCCTCCATAGGTCGGCATTGGCGCAAGGTAAACCCTCACATTTGGCAACACGTCAAGAAAACATTTCCTAATGAAGGGCATAACCTTTGGCATGGTTACTGGGAGTCCAGACTGTCGAACGATCACGCCTGTTTCGCTGAGACAGGCAGCTAGATTTTTATGAAAAGGCGGTTCAAACAAGACTATTGCCGGGCCGATAGGGTCAGTGGAGTCGAGTATGATAAGATCAAATTTTTCTGAGGCCTTGGCGGCCTTTTCCACATATTCGGCTCCATCACCTATTATCAGTTGGAGGCGAGGATCCTTCCAGTTCCCACTGATTTCAGGCAGATATTTCCTGCAACCAATGAGGACCTCCTTGTCGAGTTCAACCTGTACAATCCGCTCTATTGAATCGTATCTCTGGACTTCCCTGAGGACCCCACCATCAGCACCACCAATTATGAGTACCGACCTTATGGGCTTCTCTCTGCCCAGGGCTGGCACATGAACCATCATCTCATGATAGATGAACTCGTCTCCCTGGGTGACTTGGACTATACCGTCAAGAATGAGGCCCTTGCCCCACTGGGCGTTGTCAAAAATGACCATATTTTGAAATGGAGTCCTTTGTTCAAAAAGGAGCTCGATTTCATATCCGTGCGTGTATCCCGATCCGATCCTCTCGGACCACCAGTAGCCAGTCAAGTGTCCTCCAGTTCCAGAAGCTGCCCCCGTGCAAGTTCCATTATATGGATATTGCCAGGATTGAGCTTGGCCTTTATCCGTTCAAGGACGGCATAGGCTTCATCGTGTTCCTTTGAAAATATATCTATGGCTGCATAGCCCTTTTCTGGCCAAGTGTGGATCAGTATATGGATTTCAGAATTGCTTGCTGTCCCAGAAACACCATACGGGTCAAATTGGAAGGTCCTTATCTGGATCTTTTCTCCACCAAGATGGAGGGCCGAGCTTGCCTGTTCCAGGATAGTGTTAACGCTTTCCGCATCGGCAAGAGAGGAAAAAGGTGCGTGCCACATTTCCACTAGTAGATGGGTGGTAAAGCCAACAGAGATGGAGCTGGTAAGTATATCTGAGGTCTTGTTGGAGGTTTTATCAATGTTTTTTTGTAAAATTGGAGTAGCTATTGCCATCTGCAGCCCCCCTCCAGGCAGGATAAATGAAATCGCTGCCTATTAAATTTTTTTACTAAGGGCACCTATAGCCCATGCTTGGTACGTATTATATCCTCGGTAATTTTCAATGTGCCAAGCTTAATGCATTGGTGCAAGAAGATGTAAAGAAACAGCAAAAAATCTAAACATTTCAAATCAGAGATGTCAATATTGGCTACAATATTTTTCTTTGGCTATCCCCATAATTGGAAAGATGTGGGGTTTGAGGTGTCTCTTGCCTGACTTTTTCAACAAAGTCTTGGGGAATCGGCCTTAAGTACTCATAGGCCGGAAGAATCAAGTAATTATTGTTGAGAAAAGGAGGCGTGAATTTTATAATGAGATATTATGCAATCTGGACAATTGGCCGAAATCGGCGTCTCCAGTTTTAGCGAAGTAGAATGTTTTACAAAACATCTTTCTTGCCCTGCACTAATCGTTGACAGCGCCAATAAGGTGCTCCACGCAAATGAAGATTTTTTTCTCCATTTTTCTCTGGATCTGCCGAAAATAGCAAAAAGATCCCTGAAAGATGTCCTGACTATTCTGCACGAAAATGGTTTCAAGGTAGTGGAGGCCATGGAGTGTAGGTCTTTGCAAGGTTTGCAATCCCAATGTTATCTACTGCAATCCCTTTCCGTTTTCTTTGATGATGTTCAAGGATCCATTTGCATGTTTTTGAGGGGGGATTCCCCAGAGGCAGAGAATCCTTCTATTTCCGATATGATAGATTTTCTTGAGCATGCCAACGACATGGTGCAGATCGTCTCTCTCGACGGTTCATTCCTCTATGTGAACAAGGCCTGGCGGAAAATCCTTGGTTATTCCATCCAGGAGATAGAGAAAATGGCCCTCAAGGATGTATTGGCAGATTATTCCCAGGATAGATGTGACAACTTTTTCGAGAGGCTTGTTCAGGGTGAGGTCGTAGAGAATATCGATATTTCTTTTCAGGCAAAAGATGGCTCAATAGTGTATGCAGAAGGCAGTTGCAACTGCAGGTTCAGACACGGAAAACCATATAGCATCAGGGGAATTTTCAGGGATGTCACGGAAAGAAGAAGGATCCAGGAAGCAAAAAGGATGGTCGGCAGGCGGCTCAGGAAGGCTGAACTCTTTGAGAGCCTGGGACTGATGGCAGGTGGAATCGCACATGTTTTCAATAACATCTTGATGATTATTCTGGGATTTGCCGAGCTTTTGAAGGCCAGGATGGATGGTTCAATGGAGTTGCAATATTACATAAACAAGATTGAAAATTCTGCGCGTAGAGCCGAGGCGTTGACACTTCAGATGTTGGCCTTTGCAGGTGCTGGAAATATACGTATGAAAAGGTGTAATCTTTCTGCCCTTATTAATGAGATGAAACCTCTTTTACTTTCTGTGGTACAGAAAAGCAAAGTAGTGGAATTTCATCTCAAGGATGGGCTGCCACCTACAGAGATCGACTCTTCCCAGTTGGAGCAGGCGGTCAAGAACCTCGTTGTCAATGCAGACGAGGCTACCAGGGAAATGGGCAAAATAATCATCAGTACAGGGGTCGTGAATGCAAAAGAGGGGTTTTTTCAGGATTCAGTGCTGGATGAGGATCTTCCAGAAGGAAAATATTGTTTTGTAGAGGTGATTGATAATGGTTCAGGCATGACCTCAAAGGTCATGGAAAAGGCGTTCGAGCCTTTTTTTACCACCAAGTTTGCAGGTAGAGGGCTTGGACTTTCTGCAACCCTTGGTATAGTCCGGGGACATAAGGGTGCTGTCAAGCTTGAGAGCTCTATAGAAAAAGGTACAAAGGTGTCCATATTCTTTCCAGCCGTGACCAACTCAGCGGCAGCAACACAGCATAATTAGACAAAGGGCCCTTTATTGATTGGCCAGAGTGTTTCTGCACGTGTAAGATGGGCTTTTTTGTTCTTTCTTTACCCTTGACAATTGACGTGTCTGGTTTTCGTACCGATTTTTATGAATGATATCAACGAAAAGGTTAAGTCAACAATCAGAAAGGCTGAGGATCTATATGGCAGATACTCCAGAGATATCTTAGAGATTCCGGGTTTTTCAGGCCTTTTGAAGGACTATCGGCGCCAGATTGAGAAAAGCAAGCGTATAATGGAGGAGTTGGGCCTTCCTGATATCTGTACGTATTGCGCGGTTCACTTGCCAGGTGGGGGCTGCTGTGGAGAGGAGATTGCAAGCTGGTACGATCCCGTTACGCTTCTCTTCAATCTCTTTTTCGAGATAGAATTTCCCCAAAAGCCATATTATCAAGATTCCTGCCTATTTCTTGCGCGGGACGGCTGCATGCTTCTGGCAAGATACCATTTTTGTGTAAACTATCTTTGCTCCAGAATCACCACCACCATTTCGCCAAATGAGCTTTCCAGGCTTGTTCGTCAATCTGGAAGGGAGTTGTATGCAGCATGGCGCCTGGAGGTCATCTTGAGACAATTTTTTCATGCTGCCGGCTTGCCAAGTTCTTCTTGGGATTAGAAAAATGGTAGTGGACGCATCTAAGATTTTTGTGACTGCCCCCACGAATTTGGAATTTGAGGCTGTAGAGAAGGTGGTTCAAAAATATGGGTGCAAGGGTATTGTCACTGGTGTTGGCCCAGTAAAGACATCCCACATACTTACAAGGCATGTGGAAGTCGAAAGGCCAGATATTGTCCTTTTGTGTGGGGTTGGTGGCCTGTACAGCAATAGAAAGGATTTTGGCCCAAGGGTCTTTGTTGCAGAGACAGAGATCCTTGCAGACTTTGGAAGGTGTTCAAAGGATTTCATATCTCCTCTTGAAATAGGGGGCCAAAACATTGACCAAAGTTTCGAGCTTTCTGAGTCTTGGCAATTTTTTACCGTGGAGGAGCTTGCTGGCGCAGGCTTTACTACTGCCAGGATGGCCACAGTCTCATGTGTCAGTGCCAACAGGGAAAGAGCCCTTTATATATCTGAACTCTACAATGTGCAGGTAGAGAACATGGAGGGAGCTTCGGCTGCACTCGTATGTAGCCATTATGGGATCAGCCTTTTCGAATTCAGGGCCATAAGTAACATAGCAGGAGATATTGATCACTCGAAATGGAAGATCAAGTCTGCCCTGGCAAGCCTTTGTCGAGAGGTTGACAGATTCCTAGGGTTACTTTACACATAGCGGCGATGGAACCTACGGAAATCTCACTCGGCATATCACCATGTCCCAATGATACCTTCGCTTTTTATCACCTCCTGAACAGAAAGGATCTCCCTTTCAAGTTCAGGCTCGTCATTGCCGATGTGGAACAGCTTAACACCATGGTCCTAAGTGGGCTTTTGGATGTGAGCAAGGTGTCCTATGGCTTGGCTGCCAAGGTATTGGATCGTTACTTGATACTCGACACTGGAAGTGCATTGGGAAGGGGTTGCGGGCCATTGATATTGGCCAGGGAACAGATTTCCAAAAGGCAGCTGAAAAATTGCGTGGTGGCCATCCCTGGCGTTAACACAACCGCTACGTTGCTCCTAAGACTCTATCAGCCTGATATAGAAAAGATGGAACCAATGCTATTTTCAAGGATTCCACAGGCCATTTTGGACCGGGATGTAGATGCTGGCTGTGTCATACACGAGACCAGATTCACCTATCAGGATATGGGCCTTGTGTGCATAGATGACCTTGGCCTATGGTGGGAAAACAAGACACATATGCCTCTCCCCCTTGGTGGAATCATAGCGAGAAGAAGCCTGCCACTCAACGTGATCAAGGAGATCCAGATGGGGATCAGGGAAAGCATAGAATTTGCATTGGAACACCCTGACGCTACCGAGGCCTTTATTAGGCAGCACGCCCAGGAGATGTCGCAGGCGGTACAAAAGAAACATATTGGCCTTTATGTCAATGAGTTCAGTATCTCCTTGGGTGAGGAGGGAAGACAGGCGGTTCAAACCTTGTTCCATCTTGCCGCCAGGCAGGGCTTGTGTGAGCCTGTGTCGGTTCAGAAAGATGCATTATTCTTGACTGGAGAATAAAAGAGAGAAGATATGGGAAATAAAGCAGATATCATAAATATGATCCTTGGGGCCGATCCAGTTGTGCAGTTGGTGCTTGTAGTGCTGCTGTTGATGTCGGTATTGTGCTGGACCATCATCATATTGAAGGCAAGACTATTCAAAAAGGCGGCTATGGCAAATGATGAATTTGACGTCTTCTTCTCAGAGGCTGCCAACCTGGCCCAGGTGGAAAGCAGGGCAAGGCGCATGAAAAATTCCCCCATGGCCCAGGTTTTTCTTTCAGCCTATTCAGATTACCAGAATCTTCAAGCAGACGTAAAAATGGACAATGTTAAGCTCATAAGGCAGGCATGGATAGATGTGCTCACAAGGAGCCTTGAAAAGGCTGTAAAGCTTGAGATCCAGGATCTTGAAGCTGCAGTGCCCTTGCTTGCCACAACAGGGAATTCCGCCCCATTTATCGGGCTCTTTGGCACTGTATGGGGGATAATGAGTAGTTTTCAGAACATCGGTCTCCAGGGGACAGCCAGTCTTGCTACAGTTGCTCCTGGTATTTCAGAGGCCCTAGTGGCTACAGCGGCAGGACTTGCAGCTGCCATTCCGGCAGTCATTGCCTTCAATATGTTCATGAGTGCTGTCGGAAACATGGAAAAGGAACTAGAAGCCTTTGGTGCCGATTTCATAAATATAGTGGAACGAGAGCTTGTAAGGCGTCAGAGCCAGCACAGGGCCGGTTCAACCTTCATGCACCAGGAGGGCTGATTTGATCATGGGTGGTTCTTCGAATGGTTGTAGGCGGCTTCTTTCCGAGATCAATGTGACCCCCCTTGTAGATGTTATGCTCGTACTTCTCATAATATTCATGGTCACAGCACCCATGATGACCAAGGGGATCGCTGTCAATTTGCCTGAGACTACTGCAAAGGCCCTACCTCAGAAGAAGAAACACGTTGAGGTGATAGTTTCTGATAAGGGCGAGATTTTCATGGAGGGGATATTGATTGACGAAAAAGGCCTTTCGGAGAAGTTAAGCGCATTGAAACAACGTGGTGCCATTAGCCAGGTACTTTTGAGGGCAGACAAATCCGTGGCCTATGGCAAGGTAGCGAAGGTGATGGCAGCCATTAGAGAAGCAGGAGTTTCCAATCTTGGTTTAGTGACTGCTCCAGAAAGTGTGCAGCCTGGAAAGATTAAGCGTCAATGATAAAGAGAGAGGGAATGGCCGGCTGGCAACAGGCCTTTGTGCTTGCGCTTGGCTTTCACATAGCATTGTTCCTGCTTTTTTTCTTTTATCCTTCTATATGGCATAAAAAGATAACTATTCCCACAAGTTATAATGTTCAGCTCTTTGAACCATCTGCTGTCAAATCTCAAGAAAACCAACAGAAAGTAAGAACAGAAAAGAAAGCACCAGAGAGAAAAAGGCCTTTGTTAAAGAGGAAAGAGGTTTCTGTCCACAAGAAAGAGCCTGTTGTCCACAGGCGTGTGCCAAAAAAGGCATTGGAAAAGAAGCAGGTGAAATCTGTCAATAAGACAACCAAAAAGGCCATTTCTCTAAAACCCAAGAAGATTACCAAAAAAAAGGTTCAGAAAAGACCTAAGAAGAAGACCAAGACAGCTCTCAAGAAGACCAACAGACGTCACAGGATAGATGAGGAAAAAAGGCTGACTCAACGAATCAAAAAGTTGGAGGAAAAGGTAAGGGAGAAGAAAGAAGATCAGCTTTTAAAGGAGCGGCTTGCAAGAATTCAAAAAAAGATAAAATCTGCTTCTGCAAGTGCTCCTGGACATTCTGGCAGTTTTGCAACAAAGGGGCCTGCGGTAAATGATGCCTTGAGACGTTATGCAGGAGCCATTTGGATGCATGTGAGAAAAAACTGGCACTTCCCCGAGGAACTACTTAAAAGAAAAGACCTTGAAGCCATCATATCCATCCGAATAGATAAAAATGGCCATATTCTTAGTAAAAAATTTGAACGGCGTTCAGGTTTTGCCTCGTTTGATCGCTCAGCAATGAAGGCAGTGCAGGATTCAGATCCTCTTCCGCCTCTTCCCACGCAACTTGGTAGCGGACCAATAGAAATAGGTATCCGCTTCAATCCCTCAAGGATGAACTCACCTCAATCTCTATAAGATGCACGAGAGGGGAGAGTTGTTGCCTCCTTTATGGCCGGTTCAATAAAGGACCCATTGTATTCCATCGCTCTCAAATAAATGGCGTGCCTCTATTCATGACCATTTTTAAGACCGTATCTCCTTCAGGCATTCTCTTGCTCCAAGAACCAAAATAAATAAGACAGATATGGACAATAAAGATTTATTTTATTATTTTTAGAATAATTTTATGGGCAGGCACTCTTTATAGACTTCTTGGCCTAACTTTTGACGATCTTGAACATCTAGTTGCTTATCCACTTTTTGGAGTTGGTCTTTTCCATAACAGATACAGAGGCCTTAGGGAAGAACTGATCTTTTCAATAATTTTGTTCGATAAGAAAAGATATCCATAGAAAAGGAAAGTGATATGAATCCGCCAAAGATACTGATCGTCGATGATCAGCCGGTAAATGTCAAGCTGTTGAGCGGTATATTGGCTTCTGAAGATTATTCTGTTATCGAGGCCTATAATGGAAAAGAAGCATTGGAGGTAGTTCAGAAAGAGAAGCCAGATCTTGTCTTACTGGATGTGATGATGCCACAGATAGACGGTTTCGAGGTGTGCAGGCAACTCAAGGAAGACCGATCGACCCGTCTTATTCCAGTACTGATGGTAACGGCCCTCCAGGACAAAGAACACCGGTTCCAGGCGATGGAATCAGGTGCAGACGATTTCTTGACCAAACCAGTTGACAGGATAGAGCTCCTGATCCGTGTCAAATCCCTCCTTCGCATCAAGAAATATTCAGACGATCTAGTAAAAAGTTACGAGATCCTGCACAAAAAGAATCAGCAACTTCGCGAAATTGAACAGGCCAGAGAAGGGCTTATGCACATGATAATTCACGACCTCAGAAGCCCGCTTACCATCATTTCTGGCAATCTGGATATCTGTCTCATGAAGCTTGGCTCAAATGTTGGCCTTAAACCCTATATAGAAAAATGTCAGCATTACTGTAGTTATCTGGATGAGATCATACAGAGCTTACTCGATGTTTATAAGATGGAGCAGGGTAAACTGCAACTAAATAAGGGAAAAATTGACCCATGGACGTTGGCAATTCAGGCAAGAGATCAATTCCTGGTACAGGCGGAGATAAAGGGTGTGGAGCTGAAGCTTGATCGACTGACTTCACTGCCTGAGGTGGAGATGGATCAAATGCTCATTGGCAGGGTCCTGTCAAATCTTTTGGACAATGCCATAAGACATACGCCTGAAAATGGGATTGTCAGGCTGACAATGGAGTACCGGGATCAAGACTCGGCACTCTATGTGCGTGTAATTGACAGTGGTGAAGGGCTGCCCGAAGAATACAAGGATAAGATATTCGATAAGTTTCAGCAGATAAGCCTGAAAAAATCAGACAACCCTATAGGAAGCTGCGGACTCGGTCTCACCTTCAGCAAGATGGCAGTAGAACTACATGGCGGCAGGATCTGGGTTGAGAGTACTGCAGAAAAAGAAGGTTGTACATTTGCCTTTCGAATTCCTGTAGAGGCAGAGCAACAGGCCAAAAAACAGGTTTAGCCAGCCCATATCTTTCCTCCAAATTTTTTTGGCCATCTCAATGACGCGACTGGGCTTGCTGACTCTGTTTTTCAATGCCTTTCAGGCCAGATTACCGTGGAAACATTTTTCTCACCAACAGGTTTGATCCCCCATCATTTTCTTCAATATAATTAGCTAGTTTTGTAAAAATAAAAGTCTTATCCAATTAATGGGTGGTGAGGACAGCGCCGATAAATTTGACAGGCCATAAAAAAGATTCAGGAGGACATTTTCATGAAGAAAACGGATTTCCATTGGTTTTCTGTCAAATTTTTCGTTGTTGCCATAGCCTTATTCTCTACTGTGGTAGTCTCGGTCTGTGACGCAAGGGCCCAGAGCCCAGGTGTTACGGATTCATCTATACTTTTGTGCGCTTCCAATGCCCAAAGCGGGCCAGCCCAGTTTCTTGGCAAGGAATACACAAAGGGTTTCAATGCCGTCTTTTCTGAGATCAACAAAAAGGGAGGAATAAATGGACGAAAGGTGAAGCTTGAAGTCCTCGATGACGGATACGAGCCTGACAGGGCCATAGACAACACAAAAAATTTCATCAAAAAGGGCTGTTTTCTCCTGACTGGATATGTAGGTACTCCAACGTCCAAGGCTGCGGTGCCCTTGGCTGAGAAGGCAAAGGTGCCATACTTTTTCCCTTTTACCGGAGCTGAGTTTTTGAGGAATCCTGTAAAGCCTCTGGTCTTTAACCTTAGAGCCTCTTATTACATGGAAACTGAGGAGATGGTTCACTACCTTTCGGATGTCCTTGGTCTTAAGAAGATTGCCATTTTCTACCAGGATGATTCCTACGGGCGGGCAGGTCTTGCAGGTTTCAAAAAGGCCATGGAAAAGAGGGGACTCAAAATGGCCGGAGAGGCCACATATCCCAGAAATACAGTGGCAGTCGGTAAGGCTGTGATCACGATGCGCAGAGTCAAACCAGAGGCTATTGTCATGATTGGTGCCTATAAGCCTTGTGCAGAATTTATAAAGAAGGCAAAAAAGGTAGGGCTTTCGAATACTAAATTTATCAACATCTCATTTGTAGGTAGCAAGGCCCTGATGCAGGAACTTGGCTCCCAGGGTGAGGGTGTGCTGGTGACCCAGGTGGTGCCTTTTCCATGGGATTCGTCATTGCCGGGAGTGAAGGAATATTCAAAGGTGATGAAGCAGGCGTATTCGGATTTTGAGCCAGGCTTTGTGAGCCTCGAAGGTTTTCTGGCAGCCAAGACCTTGGCCGAAATCATGGCAAAGTCTGGAAAAGATCTTACAAGAAAGTCTGTCGTGGCATCTGCAAACAGTCTTAAGGATTTTGATCTGGGCATAAATGATCCGATCTCATTTTCCCCAACCGATCATCAGGGTCTTGAGAAGGTATACGTTACAGTCATAAGCGGTGGAAAGTTTGAGCCAGTCAAGTATTAGATTAGGGGAATGAAAAATGGAACGAATCTTCAGCAGGATTGGGATATCACGACTAATTGCCTTTGCTTTCACACTGGGTGTCATTGCCCTGGTGGCCATCTGTTTTCTGTCTTATGCCAATATGCAAGATGGGTTGAAGGGGTTTGAAAAGGTCTCTTCCCTCCTCCTTTCTACAGATGGAAAATCAGGTGAGGATACCTCGTCTGTTCTAGTGCTTGAACGTATAAAAGGAGACATATTTTCCCTTTACGGGGCATCGGATCCCAAACAGGTAAACAAATACGAAGAAGTGGCGAAAAAGGATGTGACTCTATTGTCCTCCATGCCAAATGCCACTGATCTTGCAGGAAAACTTGAGAGATTTTTGGAAAATGTTGCCAAGGTAAAAAAGGAGCTATTTGATCTTAGGGAAGAATGGAAGGTGCAAACCAAGAATATCAACAAGAAATACAGCTCAATACGTAAAGATATACTCGAGGCCATTGATGAAGCAGAGCTCAACCTGATCATGGATGGAGATGCTATTTCCACTGTTTCGGGCGCTGAAGAGATAAAAAAGAAGGTGGATAAGCTCGTAAATGATGACTATCAAACAGTATCAGCATTGAAGGATATCCTGTCTCAATTTCAGGAATTTTTGTTGATACGGGCAGAGCTTGGAGGTCTTACGGCCCCAGAGTATATAGGTCCCTTAAAGGAGCGTTTCAATGCTTCGGCCTACAAGATCGATAGGCTCTCCAGGAGCCTGGCATCCCTTTCTGTTGGTGCCAAGGTCATGGAGACTATAAAGGAGTCTGGAGTCTCCATGAAGACCGACCTGGCATCTATGTTCACCCTTAAGGAAAGGCTGCTGCGCGCTGGAACTGCAAGAGAAGGCCTGGTATCGACAATGGCCCTTCTCACAGGTGAGATAGACAAGCTTTCAAGAAGCCTTGCTGGCCAGATCACATCCGAGGTGTCTCATCTTGCCCGTATCCAAAAGGAACAGCTAGATGCAAGGCTGAAGATTATGGCAATTATCCTTGGAATAAGTGTGATGTTGGCGCTATTCACAGGTCTTTCTATAACTGGTTTTTTAAGGAAGAGGTTTGATTCCGTCACTGCACTTCTGAATACTTTGTTTGAGAGGATCTCGAGTGGCAACTTCAATTTCTCCGATATGAAAAGGATTAAAGGCAGGGATGAAATAGCCAATATTCAAAATCAGCTTTTTGATACCGTAGTAAAGATTGGAGAGATTTTGAAAGAGGTTTCAGACGGCTCTCAAGATGTGTTTGAAAGGACCAGTAAGCTCGACAAAGCAGCCAACGATATGGCAGTCTCAGCAGGGAAGACCGAAGACGTGGCTGCGGACATTGAAAAGTTGGCGGAAGTAGCCAATGAATATGTCAACAAGGTCACAGTCTCCATAGAGGACGTAAATCGCGCCATTGATGACGTCATACTCCATGTGAGCAACTCCAGTGCCAATGCCTCTGATGCAGAGACAAGGCTTTCAGACGTAAAAAGCGCGGTAAATGAACTGGTGACTTCCTCCAACAAGATCGGCGAGATAACAAGCCTTATAGGTTCTATTGCAGAGCAGACCAACCTTCTTGCCCTAAATGCCACCATTGAGGCTGCAAGGGCAGGGGAGGCTGGTAAAGGCTTTGCAGTCGTGGCAAATGAAGTAAAAGAATTGGCCAAGGAGACAGGGGGCTCCGTCGAGGAGATAGAGAAGATTGTCACAGAGATTCAAGACGGAGTCAGTCGGGTAAGTGTCACTATTGACCATGCTTCTGCTACGATAGCCACGATTTCAGAACAGTCTGTCGAGGTTCAAAACAGTATAGAAACTGAAAAGAGTGCTATTGATGAGATCAGAGGGCAGGCTGAAGAGACGGCAAGAGAAACAACCCTCATAGTGGAAAGAGTCAAGGAGATAGTCGAGGCGTCCCAGGACACCTCAGTCCTTGCAAAAGAGGTCAAAGAAGTCTCAGGACGCCTAAAAAGCGTAGGCGAGCGCCTAAAGAAGGCACTGTCACAGTTCAGGCTTCATGGCTTGGGCAAGGCAGCCTGAGGCACAGCGTAGAGGAGTGGAGTCCCAAGTTCCCCATTTCATACGGGGAATACCCATGTGAGGGCAGGTGTTCATCCAGATTATGTGTGAAGCACCTGCCCTTCACGCATTTTTATCTGTAATAGTCATTTTCAATAATTAGGAGTCAACTCATATAAAAGATGTGGACGCCTATATCAAGTAACCCCTCTTAGTGGTTCCTTTAATCTCCTTACCTGAAAATATTCATGCTTAATTAAGGGATGAGACAGAGTATAGTTGAGGCCCAATATCTTATCTATCGTTGAAGGAAATGATTGAGGCCACTTTTTTGAATCTGGACAATCAAGCACAAAGGCGCCAAATCTTTGGTTGGTCCATGTATGACTGGGCCAATTCCGCCTTCAGTAGCATTGTGGTTACCACACTTCTTGGACCTTATCTCACTAGTCTGTCTGAAAAAAATGGTGGTGTATTGGTTGGCGCTTTTACCTTGGAGCCAGCAGCCTTTTTCCCCATGTGCGTGTCTGTGTCAGTGGTACTTCAAGTGGTACTGCTTCCCCTTGTTGGGGCTATGGCCGATAGCTTGCATCTCAAAAAGAAGTTGTTGGTCTTGTTTGCCTTGGTCGGTTCTTTGGCCACGGTCTTACTATATCTGGTAAGATCGGATCTCGATGCCAAAGAACTTAATAATATAATACTTATGGGTGGATTGCTCTTTGTGATTGCCAATCTTGCCTTTGGTGCCTCGGTCGTCCTCTGTAACGCCTTTTTGCCAGACATTGCCTCTCCTCAGGAGCGTGACAAGGTGAGCTCTCTTGGTTGGGCTCTTGGATACCTCGGAGGAGGGGTTGCACTTGCGATATCTCTGGGCATTTTTCACTATATTGATGATCATGAACTGGCAGTTCGTTTTGGCTTGGCCTTGGCCGGGTCGTGGTGGCTTGTCTTCACCTTGCTCTTTCCTGCCAGGTTTCTTCCAGATTCTGGGTCATTAAGGGGAATTTTCCAAGATGGGCCATGTTTGATTCAAGGTATGAGGCAGATTCTATGGACACTGAAGTCCATGTGTCATAATTATCCGGAAACTTTAAAGTTTTTGGTAGCATATCTCGTTTACAATGATGGCATTCAAACTGTAATAACAGTCGCTACCTTGTTTGCTTCTATGGAACTTGGGGCAAATAGCCATCAGTTGGTAATGCTTATTTTGATGATTCAATTTGTGGCCTTTTTCGGCTCACTTTTATTTGGCTGGTTGGCTGGCAGGATAGGGGCAAAAAGATCCATAGCCATGTCTCTAGTGGTTTGGGCGGCTATCACGGTGCATGCCTTCTGGCTTCTTAAGAATATCGGTGAGCTTTTCATGCTGGGGGTAGCTGTGGCGGTGGTTCTGGGAGGTTCCCAGGCCCTGAGCCGCTCACTATTTTCCCAGTTGATTCCCCGTAAGAACGAATCAGAATTTTTTGCATTTTATGAAATTAGCGAAAGGGGTACTTCATGGATTGGCCCTCTGATCTTTGCAATGGCAGTACAGCTTACAGGCAACACCCGCATCGCTATTTTGAGCCTTTTGGTGTTTTTCATAATTGGTTTGTTGTTGCTCGGTAAGGTAAATGTGAGAAGGGGAATGAAGGATGCTGGAAACAGTGTGAATGGTGTGGTCATATAGTCTGTGCTGCTGGAGGAGTACGTGTTTTATCGGTCTTTCTGGGAAAAAGAGTGCCTGAAGGAGATATGGTCTTGAAAATGGATATTAACAGAGAAAGATTATTTGAGACCAATCGAATAACAGGAGGTTTCTGCCATGGCCACATGTTATTGTGCCATCCATTAGGCATGAGGAAGAGCATGCATGGCTACAATGTTTGAAGGCATGAAGGAAGCTAGCTGTCATTGGACTAAAAGACAATAAAATTCATACAAAAATTGTGCTTTCATTCTCGGAGGTGGTAGATATATAAGACTGCCATGAAATTTTTTAGTTTATTCATAAGGAGCGGGAGTCAGGGCTGCACAAAGGCTTAGAAAGGCTTTGTCTTGATTCTTTCTTGTATCCCGTGCATCCTCTATTGAAGACTAAAAAGGTGTGGCTGGTCTTGCTTTTTAACAGGGTCCTAGGGCTCGGCCTTAGGTACTCATAGGCCGGAAGAATCTATTTTGGCTTCTAAGTAATGAATGGATAAGCCTCTATCAGGATGAAAGGAAGGATAAAAATAAAAAATGGGCTTGAAATCCCAGATAAGGATTTAAGATTTACCTTTTCTAGATCAAGTGGACCTGGTGGTCAGAATGTTAACAAGGTGAATACCAAGGTTACTTTGAGTTTTGATCTTGATGGATCGGCAAGCCTCACAAGGGAACAGAAGTCACGTATAAAGAAAAAACTTGCCTCAAGGATTAGCCGAAATGGGGTACTTCAGGTAACAGCAAGCTATCATCGAAGTCAAAAGGCCAATAGGGATGCTGCGATAAAACGATTTTCAGAGTTGATGTCAATGGCACTCACAGAGAGAAGGCCCCGGAAAAAGACACGAATTTCAAAGGCGGCCAAGGAGAAACGTTTAAAGGACAAGAAACACAGAAGCAGGATCAAACAATCACGAAGAAGGGAATTTAGGGAGTGGCAGTGAGGCTCAATTCCTTTTTTGTCCTGGCAAGCACCTCTGAGAATAAAAATTCTATCCACGCCTTACGTAAGTCACAAGTGGGCGCCTCAAATGGAGTGCCAGTAGTTTCGTATGCATAGCCCATGCAACCGGCGCCACAAAAGTTGCGCCATCTACAGCTGGTACAACCTTGGATCATATCGGTCCTTGATTGGCTTAATTGTTTTATTGCCTTGATTTTTTCTCCTTCAATGATGGATTTGAGGCTAGTTCCCTTGATGTTGCCAAGTAAAAAATCTGTCCCAAAGTGGAAACATTGGCAAGGATAGACATTGCCCAGTGGATCAATCCTGAATTGGGTTCCTATGGAACACTGGTAGGTCTTTCCCCCACGCCTGATATCTATAGAGAAGCAGTCTGCTAGGAGATCCATCTTTCCGCGGAGTTCATTTGCACAGGCGTATATTGTTTTCCAGAAATTGTATAGTTCATCTTGGGAAGGTTGAAGTGCTGTCCAATTTTCACGGGCCCTGCCAGACGGTGTCAGTGGTGGAAATTGTATAACAGGGATGCCCGATTTGTGTGCGAAATCGATGACTGCGGAAACCTCATGAATGTTTGGCTTCATAGGGGTGAATGCCAGCACAATGTCTTTGCCCTTGCCATTTGCGAGTAGTAATTCCAAACCTCTGATAGTAGCCTTGAAGCTACCCTTGCCTCGAATGGCATCATGGGTAGTTTCAGACGCCCCATCCAGGCTGATTTGTATTTTAATAGGAAGATCAGCCATGATTTTGGCAACATCTTTATGGATCAGCGATGCATTAGTTCCCATAGAAACAAGAAGGCCACATGAAAGGGCATGGTTGATGATTTCTATCCAGTCCGGATGCAACAGTGGTTCACCACCACCCAGGGCAACGGATATTCCCCCTTCGTGCTTGGTCATGGTGATGATCTCTTTGATTTCCGAGGTAACGAGTTCATTGGCTGTATGGCCACCAGCAGAAAGATAACAGTGTTTGCAGCGTAAGTTACATCGATTTGTAATTTCAAGGGCTATGCCTCTAAATTGGTTATCAGGAGGGGTTTCAGGGCCTTTTGCATTTAGGATGAGTTTGGACTCCATATCCCTGATAAATGAACTAGTCTGTTTCAGGGCAGTATCAAAATCGATTTTATAATGATTGCTCACTATTTGAGCAATATCATCAATAGACCTTTGACCGTTGCAATGTTCCAGGATGTACATGCCATCTTGATTGACGATGACCCAGCTCGGAACGGCTGGGTCAAATACCAGAAACATTTGTCTTTTTCCTGGAACAGCGATTGGTTCCATCCAGACTTGGTTGGACAATTTTGGATTTTGGATTTTGGATTTTTTGGACAGTCTTTTCACTTAAACCTTATTCAACCTGGATACATGAAAATGTTTACATGAATAGCCAACAAAAACTTTGTGCACCAATTTCATGTTGAAGTTAAGGTTTCCGAATATTCTCCAACTTCCCTTATCTTTTCAAGGGCCCTTAGAAGCTCAGGAGCAGGAATGCCCACCCACCACCAGTTATCTATTACCACACCAGGCGTTAGTCTTTGTGATTCTATTTCTATGATACCAGGAAGCGGTCGAGTACCAAGGCCCGCACTAGATTTGACATCTGCGAAGTCATAGAGCTGAGGCCCAAATCCAGTAATTTCATCCATGCTTTTGGCCTTGGCCACCTTTTGTGCGAATAAAGGTGCTGGAAAGACTATGGGTGTAAATACGCATCCATCTTGCTTGCCGAGGTAATCTCGTTCAATCAAAGGCTCAAAAAGTGCCTCGCTCAATCTGGCGTGAAGGCGGCTATCCCCTATGATGCGGCGCATAAGTTGAACGCTGGTCCTTACAGGTTCATCTACCACAATTTCGCGAATTCTCAGCTTTTCTAAGATTTGAAGGTGATAGGGGTCGAGGGGGCCACATTGAGGCAAACAGAGATATTTAAGGATAGCAATTTCATTAATGGTAGCCGCGGAAATATATTCAAACATGGCGGAAAGCAGTGCAGGCAAAGATTTTCTGGAGACCTCGACGACCTCTCCATCTTCCATGGAAAACACCCTGGGTTCGAATACGTAACTCATATCCTTGAAATCCACCCCAAATTCTTGGAAGGTGTTTTCTACACGCTCACTCAATTCCTTCATCAGTTTTGTATCATTAGCGATTTTTTCCTTTAGCCTCTTGCTTTTTTCAATATTCCACTTCATTTTCTCCTCCTTCTTAGATGTTAATAGCGGGCTGATTTTTTGTAATAGACGATTCTTACGTGATATTATAATTTTATCTTGTTGCTAAAATTTGTCAATATCATATTATAACGATAAAAAATATTGTAGATTGATTTATTGAATTTAGAAAGAGGTAGACTGCGAAGAATTCAAAAGTCGTCAGCCCTTGGAATTTCTTCACATAAAGAAAGGGTGAGCTGAATTGAGGCTAGCCCGATCTTATCTTTAAGGAGCGGGGGAAGAATAGGTATTCGTATGAGATTGTCTGAGCCAAACCCAAAAGGCCTCGGAGGCCTTTTGGGTTTTAAAATTGGTGAATATACTTTTTCCTATTTCCTTCTTAGCGAGGCCGTGTCTGAGCCAGAGAACGTCTGCATGTCAGCAAAGACCCCGTTATTCAGAAACAGTACGCCTACGGTTTCATACACGTGGTTGGTTTCCGTATCTTTGGACTGTTCTTCCTCAACAATTATCTGGGCATCAAAATCTGCTGTCACGCGTTTGAAACTGTGGTTACACTGGATTTCATACAAAGGTAAGCTGGTGTTTGTGGAAACAGCGAGATATCCAATGGTTTCAGTATAGTGTCCGTCGTTTTTGCTCTCTTCTTCCTGTATGGCTGCCAGGAATTGAGAAGGAGTGATAAATCTTTTGCGCACGACAAAGGTATCTGGTCCGTTGAAGGTTTGGCTGCTAGTAAACACTACTGGATTGTCGTTGAAGTATTCTGGAAACCGTACATATTTCCATCTGAGGGTATTGCTGAGACTAAATGTTCCTGCCTGCCATATGGAACCGTCCAACATGACGTGTTCTCCAGCCTCAATCACCATCCATGAGACATGTTCAGCCACATGTGACTGGTCGAGATATGTCCACTCCTGGAGCCTGATATCAAATGAGGTAGAGGTCACATTGCGGATTCTGATAACACATGGTTGTGAGCCATTTCGTGTAGGCGGACCTGCTATGACAACAGGGTGGACAAAATTGCGGGTGCCGCTTAGGTGGACTGTTTTCCAATGGTGGTCTAGAGTAACATTTCCAGTTTCGAAGAAATTTTGGGTCTCGTACCATTCGGTCCATGATGTTGCTCCACTGCCTTCACTGTCACCGTTGCCATCGTCGCCAGCCGCTATCTGAATGGTTGCCTCGTCTGAGAAAACACTTTCCTGGCCTGCCAGGTCAAAGGCCGTTATGGAAAAATAGTATGTGGTTCCAGGTTCCAGGTTGTCGATGGTATAACTCCGTGTAGGAGGGGTATTGGCACGGTCCTGGACTGTAGCTGAATTCGAATAATGCCCGCTGATCTTTCCCCAATAGATCTTGTATCCTGCTATATCAGGTTCCTGGTTTCTGTTCCAAGTAAGTGTTACACTTGACGCTGATGCCACTTGTGCAATGATTAATATCATGCAAGTTAAAAATAGTGGCAAAAAACTTTTGAAGGTTTTAGTCCATCTCTGAAAGCCGTGCACTTTCATGGTGCTGCTTTGAGGTCCTGCGTCTTTTCTTTGAAGTAAGGTGGTATGAGGCCTTTTCATGATTCGTATCCCTGCCTAAAAATTTTATTTTATTCACCAAGCACGACTCAAAGCGCAAAGAATATGCCAGTTGCCCAAGCCTTATAGATATGGATGAAAATATTTCATCTTTAATGATGCATCTGTTCTTTTTCATGCATGTAGATCTTAGAAGAAGGCCCCATTTTTTGGCTACAGTTAACCTTTAAAAAATTAAAGGCTGCCAAGAACATGCCATAGATTTTTAGTCTGTTTTTTCAGGCAAAATCAGTTTGCAAGTTCATATCTTTGAGACAGGATGATTTACAGTGGGGAATATTGTATGGATTTTCAGACAATATTTGGGGATAGCGTCAATAATTCGGCTATTTTTTGTTTAAAAAAAATATTCACAATATGTCCTTTGTTCGACAACTTCCTGGATTAAATAAAAAAATTATAAAATACTACTAAGGGCTATCCTTTAAGAGCTAATGGATTTTCTGATGTACAATATATGAAAAAGCCATACAGGCGGTTTAAAGGGCCTTGGCATTCCAGAAAAAATTCCTTTTCATGGCTATTTTGACCCCCTGATCTACGGCTTGACAATCGAGATCCAATACCTTCAGTGGCACATATTTTTTTAGGGTCAGCTTTAGATCCTCGGCTTCAATCAGGTGTGTGATGGCTGAAAAAGCACCAAGGGCTATCATATTTGCCACCACGGGGGTTTTCATGGCTTTTATGGCTATGGCTGTGAAAGGTGCGGCAAAGACATTTTGAAGCGAGTCGTGTACACATTTTACCAGCGTATTGTTGACAATGATCAATCCATCTGGCTTGAGCAAGGGGCCATATTTATCCATAGCCCCTTGAGACATGGCAATAAGTATATTGGGTCTTAATATTCTGGGATAGTCAATGGGCATGGAATCTATGACTATTTCTGCTGTGGAGCCTCCTCCGCGCACCTCGGGTCCGTAACATGGGACCATGGCAGTCTGGCGATCTTCAAATACAGCAGCAGTCTCAGCCAATAATTTTCCACCTAGAATGATTCCTTGCCCTCCTGAGCCGCTGACAACTACCTCAAATCGTCCCTGCGGGGCGCGGTCGTTCTTTTTCATTGGGGCTGCCCATGCACGATTTTTGTATATTCTTCTGTATATTCTGGCCGTGAAGCTGTATGCAGAAGACCTACGGGAAAGAGATCCCTTCTCTTTTCTTCTGGTAGTTTGGAAAATGTTTCAAAGGCAAGGGCATGCTCCTTCTGCCATTTGAGCATCTTGATTCCAGTATCTTTTTGGTTCCTCTTGCCAAAGTTCACATGGCATCCCGTTATTACGTCTATCACGCTAAAACCGTGATGTCTTATCCCGCCTGAAATAAGATCTATGAGGTCAAATACATGCCAGGTGGTGGAGCGTGCAACATAGGTCGCGCCAGCCCCTATGGCGAGATCACATATATCGAAAGGTTGTTCTATTGTGCCCATAGAAGAAGTGGCCGTCCGTTCTCCCTTGGGAGTGAGCGGGGAATATTGGCCGCCTGTCATGCCATAGGTGAAATTGTTGAAGATGATCACAGTAAGATCAATGTTCCGGCGTGCACCGTGTATAAAATGGTTGCCGCCTATTGCAGCTATGTCGCCATCACCTGCAAGTATTACCACATCAAGTTCTGGCTTTGCTATTTTTATGCCTGTAGCAAGGGGAATCGCCCTGCCGTGTGCAGTGTGTACGGTGTCGAAATCCAGATATTCCACAACCCTCGATGAACAGCCAATGCCAGAGACAACCACCAGTTTATCAGGGTTGACGGATAACCTGTGGACTGCTTGGAGAAATGCCTGGGTAATTATGCCATTTCCACAACCAGGACACCATAAATGGGGAAGCCTGGAGGTGCGAAGCCCTCTTTTTATATCAATCAAGCCCTTCGATTGCACTTCCTATCTCCTCTGGACTTATCATGGTGCCTGAGCATTTGCTGATTGAAATCAGATTAATCTTGTGGCCCACGGCTTGGCGTACCAGCCCAAATAGCTGCCCCATGTTCATTTCGCATACCACTATTGTTTCGATATTAGATGGTAGTTCCCTGAAGAAAAAGTCTGGAAATGGCCAGAGAGTCAAGAGGTTGACTCCGCCAATCCTTTTCCCGCGGCGACGATAATCATTTACCACTTGGAAACAAGCCCTGCTCGTTGCGCCAAAAGAGCAAAGGAGAATGCTTGCGTCTTGGATCTGTCTTTGCTCCATGAGGCAAATCTGGCGTTTTTTTGAATTTATCTTGAAATGTAGACGTGTTATCAGGGCTTCTACCTCTTGAGGGTCCCGTGTCGGAAAGCCATCTTCCCCATGAATGAGCCCTGTAATATGACAGTGAAATCCGGTTCCAAGATCTGGGATTTTGGGGGCGTCATCAGATGAATCCACATGATAAGGACTGAAATAGCGGCCATATCGAGTCTTCAGGGGGCATTGCCTTTCGGTGCGCTCCAAGGCGGCGGGGCTAGGCAGCCTAACCCTTTCATACAAATGGCCTACTATTTCATCTGAGAGAAGTATTACCGGAGTCCTTAGCCATTCTGACAGATTAAAGGCCTGAACTGTAAGATCATAGGTTTCTCTAACAGATGAAGGGCTGAGGACAACAATGGGATAATCACCGTGGGAACCCCATTTGCACTGCATCAAATCGCCCTGTGCAGGGGAGGTTGGCAGGCCTGTGGATGGACCACCTCGCTGAACATTAACTATTACGCAAGGTATCTCACAAAGGGCAGCAAAGCCTATCAATTCTTGCATGAGGGTAAAGCCAGGGCCAGAAGTGGCAGTCATGGCCTTGACTCCAGTGAGAGAGGCCCCGATTATTGCACCCATACTGGCGATCTCATCTTCCATTTGTATGAAATTCCCTCCTGATCTGGGTAGGGCCGTTGAGAGGAAATCTGCAATTTCACAAGACGGGGTAATGGGATAACCGGCGAAAAAGCGCATACCTGCCGCAAGGGCTGCCTCTGCACAGGCGCGGTTGCCCTGCATTAGCTGAACACTGGTGTCAATGTTGAAAGATGACATTTATCTTGATACTTATCTTGGTTTTCCCATATTTTGGTGTTGTCCCTTAAGGATATCAACGGCAAAATCTGGGCAGAGCAAAACACATATCATGCATCCAGTGCATTTTTCCGGATTTGCCGGAAAGGGAAGGCCAAAATCGTCTGTGTCATAGACTGCAGGCGGGCAGACAGCCGAGCAAATGCCGCAGCGTTTGCACCATTCTTTATTGATGACAATTGTTACTTTGTTGTCAGGTGTCGTAGATTGTCCATTTTGCATTTACCAATTACCTATGGGCGTATTTGCAAGTCGCTTGTCCTAAGCTCGAAGATTTATCACATGGGCTAACATGTCAAATTTGGTTCTTAAGAATGCAAAATTGGGGCTTTTTAACATGGATATCCATTGCATACAAGGACTTTACATAAGTATTAGTGTGATAATGTAGAAATATGTAATATCAGACTCAGCTCAGTATAAAGATATAAAGTGTAAGCTATTCCTAAAGATTGACTTCAATTTTTTATGATGTTAGCCTTAATCAATAAGGTATAACACATATGAGCATGATCTTGAAGTGGTATTTCATGCTCTTTAAGGTACGTATTTCTATTTATGTGCAGTAAAGGCATAACCTTGCATAGTTACTGCAGAAGCTTTAAGAAATATTTCTCAAGAGAGAGTGCTGTGATTGACAAAGAAAAGATCATCAAAGTAATGTTTTCCGCAATTGATGAAATCAATGAGATCCGTCCCCCAGATCAACAACTGGAAAAATCAACCAAGACCGTTCTCTTTGGGGAAAGGGGAGGGCTTGATTCCATTGGCCTTGTTTCTTTCATAGTTTCGGTGGAGCAAAAAGTGCAAGAAGCTTTTGCCAAGTCCATAACCTTAGCAGATGAACGGGCTCTTTCCCAAAGAAACAGTCCATTCAGGACCGTTGGCGCTCTTGCCGATTATATTACTAACCTTCTGGCTGGAGAGTCAGGGGATATTGCTGCTCATGGAAGCGAATAGAAAACGTATCCTCATCACTGGCACGCGAAAAGGCATAGGCGCATTTCTAGTGAGCCACTATGTTTCCAAGGGTTTCATGGTATTTGGTTGCAGTAGAGGAAGAACTGACCAGGAAGTGAAAAATTACAGACACTTTTGCGTTGACGTCTCCAATGAAGCGCAGGCCGTGGGGATGTTCAATACCATCAGAAAGGAGTGGGGAGGGTTGGACATCCTCATAAACAATGCAGGCGTCGCCTCAATGAATCATATCCTACTTACTCCATATCGGACAATCAGAAAAATAGTGGATACCAATATAATAGGGACATTTCTCTTTTGCAGGGAGGCTGCAAAGCTTATGCAGAGGAACAGATTTGGGCGAATAGTAAATTTTGCCACAGTGGCTACACCTCTGAAGCTGGAAGGAGAGGCGATATATGCGGCCTCGAAGGCAGCCGTTGTTTCTCTGACAGAGGTGCTGGCCAGGGAGCTCGCCCCTTTTGGCATAACTGTAAATGCCGTCGGGCCCACTCCAGTCAAGACAGATCTCATAAGGTCTGTACCACAGGAAAAACTCGATGCCCTTTTGGACCGGCAGGCCATTCACAGATTTGGGACCATGGAGGATATTGCAAATGTCATAGATTTTTTCATTAAACCCGAATCCAATTTCATAACTGGCCAGGTCATTTATTTGGGTGGCGTATGAGAGGCTTTGGGTCAGTTGAATTCCTGATAAAGAGATTCAGGGAAGCAAGAACTCGGCCAGCCCTGGTATGGAAAGACCGGGTATTCACATATGATGACCTTCTCGAGCGCATAGGCTTTTGGCTTGAAAGCTTTGAACAAAGAGGGATTGCACCTGGGACAGTGACTGTGCTCCATGGAGACTTTTCTCCAGGGGCGGTAGCGCTAATGCTTGCACTTATCAGCAAGGAGTGCATCATCGTTCCTCTCACACCTGCCTTGGCCTCCAAGAAGACAGAGTTCGTCGAGATAGCCCAGGGACAGGTCGTTTTCAAATTTGACGAAAATGACCAAGTGGAGACAAGGCAGCAGACTGGCCAAGCTAAACATGAACTGTATCAGGAGCTTCGAAAGAGGAAACACGCAGGCTTGGTGCTTTTTTCTTCAGGCACCACGGGCAAAAGCAAGGCCATTCTTCACGACATGGTCCGTCTTCTTAAAAAGTATGAGACCCCTAGACATGATTTCGTCACTCTTGCGTTCCTCCTTTTTGATCATATAGCAGGCATAGACACCCTTTTTTACTGCCTGTCTAATAAGAGCTGTTTGGTCACCCTTGAAGATCGCTCGCCTGATTCAGTATGTCGTGCCATTGAAAAATATAAGGTAGAAGTCCTTCCAGTATCAGCCACTTTTTTAAATCTCTTGATATACAGTGAAGCCTATAAGAGATATGATCTGTCCTCTTTAAAATATATTGCCTACGGTTCTGAAGTAATGTTGCAATCCACGTTGGACAAGTGCGCCAGGCTGTTTCCAGGGGTCACTATCTTGCAGAAATATGGCACCACGGAAGTGGGCACCCTTCGGTCCAAATCCAGGAGTTCTGATTCACTATGGGTAAAGCTTGGAGGTGAAGGTTTTGAAACGCGTGTAGTCGATGGTGTTTTACAGATAAAGGCCCATTCTGCCATGATGGGTTATTTGAACGCTCCAAGCCCCTTTACTGAGGACGGATGGTTTGTCACTGGAGACAGGGTGGAACAGGATGGAGAATACTTTCGGATATATGGAAGAGCCTGTGACATCATCAATGTAGGGGGAGAAAAGGTTTCGCCCACAGAGATAGAAGATTTTATCCAGACCTTGGACAATGTGGCAGAAGTTGTGGTCTATGGGGAGAAAAACAACATCACAGGCAATATTGTTTGTGCAGATGTAAGCCTAGTGAAACAGGAGGACCCCAAAGAATGCATTCTCCGTATAAAAAAGGCCTGTTATCAGAATCTCCAGCCGTGGAAAGTACCTGTAAAGATCAATATTGTCGATAGCATCAGCCTAAGCGAACGTTTCAAAAAGGTACGGCGGCAGGCGCAAGACGAACCTTTCGAAGTGGATAAGGCGTCTGAAACCAATGGCTGAAGTGATTAAGGCCACTATTGAGCTCTTTGACGATATCTATCCGCTCCTTCAGCATTTTGCCTGGTCGGAGATGGATAGAGGTAGATGGATTGAGCTTCTGACATCCAATCGGCCTGGAAAGCGTGATTATTTTGGCTATGTCCTAATGGATAAAGGCGTTGCCTCTGGCTTCTTGGGGGGCTTTTTCCACGAAAGGAATATCGATGGCAGGACCTATCCCCTGTGCAACCTGTTTTGCTGGTATGTGGTTGAGGAGCAGAGACATCATAGTCTTTTGCCTTTATTGGCATTTTTGAGGGAACCAGAACTCACCATCACCAGCCTTACTCCTTCCAAGGAGGCTTGTTTAATCCTGAAAAAGTTCAATTTCAGGCCCCTGGACACTTCTGTCGTAATATTGCCCCTATTGCCTGTGGGGAGAGCATCAACGGGATATGAATTGGCTACAGGCCCAGGCATGCTTGATTCCATACCCGACAATGTATTGAGAGAAATCATTCGGCACCATCAAAGTTGGAGCCAGTGTCTTCTCATATATGGTCAGACCGACAAAAAGGATTATTGCATTGTGATCTTCAACAAGGTCAAAAAGAAAAGGATTTATCTTACACAAATATATTACATAAGCAATCTGTCAATCTTTATCAAAAATATTGGCCGTATTCAGCGAAAGTTTCTAAAAATGAATCGCACATTTTTTACTGTGGTAGATCAACGTCTTTTGAAGGATCAAAGGTTATTTCCGTCTTTTTTATACACCCTTCGCTATCCACGTCTTTACCGTTCCAAAGACTTAAAGCCCCAAGACATTGACAACCTTTACACCGAACTTCTTTATCTTAAAAGGGTGTGAACATCTGCCATTACATTCAGACTTCATCAATGAAGCATGCACTCATAAGATCAGTCATAAGTTTTCTGAGCTTCACCAAGGCCTATAGGCTCCTATGCCCCTTTTTTTCTGGAAATGGTTTGATCCTTGCCATGCACAGAGTTGTAGCAGATACCAGGCGTTACAGGATCGGGGCGAGTTCCCGGATAGAGGTGACCCCAGAGTTCCTCGAGGCACTTATTAGGTTCTTTAAGGACAAGGGGTACGAGATAATTTCTCTGGACACCCTCTATGAAAGGCTCATTAAGGGCCAAATGGGTCCCCCTTTCGTATGTTTTACATTTGACGATGGTTACCGTGACGCTTATGATACCGTCTTCCCAATATTCAAGAGGCATGGTGCGCCGTTCACAGTATATATTGTCACGTCATTTGCCAATGGTAGTGCTGTACTCTGGTGGTATATGCTGGAAGACTTGATATTGGGCTCAGATGATTTCATAGAGCTTGTCTTTAATCAGAAAAGGCAGCGTCTGCCTGTATCCTCTCATAACCAAAAGGAGCAAGCCTATAATCTAATTAGAAACATGCTAATGAATACGCCTCAAGACAAGATAGGTGCTGCAGTTGAGGAATTGTTTGCACCTCATGGGATCAAGGCGGCAGATTACAGGTCGTATCAGATTACATGGGAACAACTAATGGAGATGAGCAAGGACCCCCTTGTCACCATAGGGTCTCATACTATGAGCCACTTCAATCTGACAAAATTGGATTTAGGTAAGGTGTTAAAGGAGATTTCAGAATCGAAACATATATTGGAAAGGAAAATCGGTAAGCCAGTCAACCACTTTGCCTATCCGTTTGGATCCAAGATTGAAGCCAGTCTACGTGAGTTTGAGGCTGTAAAGGCATGTGGTTTCAAGACCGCCGTCACCTTGCGTGAGGGAGCGATTTTTCCTGTCCATAGAAACTATACCCATTGCCTACCCCGTATTGAAATAACAGGCAGACATCAGGATCTAAAGCTGATTGACATGAGAAGATGTGGCTTGATCTCCCTGGTTAGAAACGGTTTCAAGACAGTGGTAGCAGACTGAATCTATCTTGGATGTAGAAGTTGAGAAGTAGCAACAGGTGGATAGAGGTACTCAGATTGCCTCTTTTCGCCCCTTTTGGAACTTCATCTGGGTCCTTCTCCATTTCCACATGAATTGTCCCTTCAAATGTTCAGGCACCATTGACGTCAGGACCCTGGCCAGGCTGCTTACCTTGGGATAGAGATAAGAATTCTTGATCAATGAGTTGTTTTCTGGAAGCGTCAATGTGAGTATGAAGATGACGACACCTGTTATCACGGCTGCCTTTAAGAAGCCAAAGACACCTCCCAGGATTTTGTCAAACCAGGAAAGGCGAAGCGCCCTGAAAAAGCCGTGTAATATTATGCCAGCTATTACAAAACAGATATATATTACCAGGAAAAGCAGCAGAAAGGCCAGCAACTTTCTTCCCACGTCATTAGAGATGAAGATCGATAGCTGCCTGGCAACAAATTCATAATGGTTTACTGCTGCCCAAAATCCAGCCAGTACTCCCAATAGGCTCGTGGCTGTCCTGCTGAACCCGGTCATGAACCCCCGGATGATTATCACCAAGAAGGTTATTCCCAGGAAGATATCCAGCCAGTTGATATGTAATGTGGCGAAGAGATCTTGTAAAAAAGACATTGGACAAGTAAATCAGATATGCCCTTTCCTGGCAAGGAATCTGATGTGTTTTTCTCCATTTTTTGTGATTTCGTAATAGGTGTGGTTCATATGCTTGGGCCGCCGGAATCCCCTTTTGAACAAAAAGGTGCCCTTTACACGCTGTAGCCAGCCAGAGGCTTCGAGGAAGGACAGGCTTTTCATGCAAGTGGCCAGGTCTATCTTTAACCTTCTCGAGAGGAACTTGGCACAGTCTGGGCCATTTTCTCTGAGATCCAATATGATGGCTTTGAGATCTTGATCCAGTTCTTGCCAGGATTTCATCTTGGCCCTCTACTCTTTATGAGCCGTCTGGCCTTGATCGTAGCCTTGTTGAGTTCCTTTTCGAGGAGCTGTCTGAAGTTTTCCAGCTCTCGGCCACGGCTGCGGGGAGGCACATAGATAGGAGGTCCATAGATCATGGCGATTTTGGAAAAGGGAAAGGGCATGACCATCCTGTCCCAGCTTCGAAAATATAGGGCCGGCCTTGCCGCAAAGCCAGTTGGTATGATGGGAAAGCCAGTATCCCTGGCCAGTATGACAGGACCTTTTTGGGCTATGTATGCTGGCCCTGTAGCACCATCTGCTACAATGCCTGCAGATAAGTTCGTGGTCTTCAGGAGTCTGGTCATGTCCCTGATTGCAGCAACTCCCCCTTTCAGCCTGGAACCCCTTACAGGGTGTTGCCCCCAGATCTTAAGTGCGCGCGCCACCCATTCTCCATCTGCACTGGCGCTGACCATTATAGCCGCACGGTTTTTTCTAAAGTGATACAACGTGTACAAGAGGGCCGAATGCCACAGGGCACCAATGGCCTGTTGGTTTTGGCGGATCATGTCTATTGACTCTGGATGCCCCTCTAACACAAGGCGGCAGCTGGCCATATAAAGTTCGACTGTCTTTAAAAGGACCTTGAGCCCTGTTGACCCGCTTCTTTCTCTATCTTTCATGCCAAGAATGAGTATTCACTCCCTCCTCTGAGATGGCAGTGGTGTTTTTGGACAAATATTAAATCGTATGGTTTTGCATGCATGATTTGGCATGTATCAATCTTTCTGACATACAAGAATCCCATAAGGGGTCACGATACAATTTTCAAAGCAGGCATTTTCAGGCACTCTGGCATTGGGCCAGATGATACAGTTTCTTATGATGCTATGGCTTCCTATTGTTGCCCTCTCTCCAATAATTATTCTACCCTCAAGCTGCAAATTTGAGCCCAATAACGCCTGAGGAGCTATAAATTTTCTGGGCTTGCCACAAAGGAGCCAGTTTCCACCAAGATAACCGCAGGGGGTTCCAATGTCTTCCCACATCCAGGTCTCATCTCTACTGCTGGTCAACGTTTTTCCTTGAATCGCCTTAATCGACGCTCCTTGTCTGATGGCTTCTTGCCAGATTTCAACGAGTGAACAAGGCTTCAAGGGCACTGCTTTAAAAAGCTCAGGAGATATTACAGAAATGCCGGTATAGGCAAGGGCCTTGGAAGAAGAAGATCCAAATGAAAGAACCTCGTCATTTTGAATATGGAGTTTGTTGAATGGAGGGCGCCAGTGTACACAAAGGAGAGAAATAGGACTTCCCAGTTCATAGTAACACCTAAGGAGACGGACAGGATCTATATTACAGATGATGTCTCCGTTGTAGATGAGGAGGGGTTTTTCGTATCCGAGATGTTCAAAGGCATTTTTGATTGCTCCCCCTGTGCCAAGAAGCTCCATTTCTTGAAGGATTATAATATTTTGCCGTTTGAAAGAGTCGGCCCAGCGGATTATCTCCTCTTTCAAATGAAAGACATTAATGGCCGTCTTGGGAATCTCTGGTACAGAAAGAATCTTAGCGATCCTTTCTATTGAAGGAGACCCGTTTAATGGGAAAAGTGGTTTTGGGATATGGTTTGTGACAGGCAACAAGCGGGTGCCTTTACCCGCTGCCAGGATCAGGGCATGGCCATTTGGCCATTTCATAATAGGATAAAAGGCTTATTGGGCAGCCGTGGTCTTTGCCTTGTCTTCTTCTAGCTTTGTCTTTTCTTCTTCAGGTTTGACTTCTTCGTTTATTTCGTTTAGCCCCTTTTTGAAAGCCCTAAGGCCTTTGCCGAGGCCTGCCCCAATTTCCGGAAGTTTCTTGCCTCCAAATAAGAACAGGGCAATAATCAAGATGATCAGAAGTTCCTGAGTCCCAAGTCCGAACATAGTGTGCCTCCAGAATTTTTTGTAATATGCTGGCCTTATTAGGCCATGAGCCTTTTAAGGATAAGCTTAAAAGCTGTCCTTAACTGGAACCATAGCTATGCAAGCCAGACAAGAGGAAGTTTACACCAAAATAGGTGAAAATGACAGATATAAAACCAATTATAGATAGATAAGCAATCTTTTTGCCAGCCCAGCCTCGAACGAAACGGGCATGAAGAGCTGTAGCGTATACGAACCAGGTGATCAAGGACCAGGTCTCTTTTGGGTCCCAACTCCAATATGTGCCCCATGCCTGATTCGCCCATACAGCTCCAGTTATTATTCCGACGGTGAGCCAGAGAAAGCCAAAAATTATGGTCTGGTGCATCAGTTCATCCAATACCTTCTTGGATGGTAGTGCTCCCAGGAGCCCTTCGTTATTGGAGTCACCCTTCAAAAGATACATTATCCCAAAGCCACAGGCCACAGCGAAGGAGGCATAACCAAGGAAACAGGTGATCACGTGTGCGATGAGCCAATTGCTCTGTAGTGCAGGGATAAGGGGCTGAATCGTGTCTTGAACATTGGGGCTGAAGGATGCATAGGCCATGGCAAGACAGGCGAAAGGAGTGGCAAAGGCTCCTATGACCCTGTTTTTCGTTTTGAACTCCACAACGAGATATACGAGGATGGTAACCCATGAAAAAAAGATCAGTGATTCGTAGAGATTGGAAAGCGGGGCATGGCCGTAACCCAGTGCATAGGACTCTTTCCATCTCAAGGCAATACCCGCCGTCTCAAGAAGAAATCCAGATATGGTGACTATGGTTGCAAGAATGCCAACCTTCTCCAGGCGGAATATCCAGTAAAGCAGATATATGGCCGCTGCGCCGAGATAGAAAAACGTGGTTAGACTCAACAGATAAGAACTTGTGATCTGCATTTAGGCCTCTCCTATATTGTTTTCAATTTCCCGTTCAAGTTTTCTGAAATGTTTTTCAAATGAAATCCTATTCTTGTTGGTCTGGCCTGCCAATACAATCTTGAGGTTGTCGCTGCCTTTTCCCATCCAGAGCCAATACCTCTGATGAGGAACCCAGAAGACCACTGCAAATCCTAAGATGAGCAACGTGCATCCAAGCCATACCATCCAGACACCAGGATCCTTTTTTACCTGCAAGCCTGTCATATATTTTTCACCACCGCCTACCAGGGATATCCTGAAAATAGAATCTCCCACTTTATATTCCTTGTCATGACCTTGCAGTAGCCACAGTGCCTCTCCGTTGCCAGAAGGTTCCCCGATATATATACGAGCAGCAGGGGCGCCATGCACATTGGGCAGATATTTGATAAGTCCCAGAATAAGTCCAGTCTCCGGCCACATAGCCCTATCAAAGGCTGTTACATGAAGAAGCCTCTGCTTTCCATCAGGTGAGGTGATTTTGACTATGGCCTCTGGCATCGCCTGATAGGTCGATTGGTAAAAGGTGATCCCATTGTAAGAAAGGGGATCGTTCACCAAGATAGATTTCTTTTTTACTTCCTTGCCATCTTTTAAGATCGACAGATCCGACTGGAAAAGTTTAGGTGCCCCGCTGGGATAAAATTCCACCCTGAATTTGTTACATCTTATAGAAAAGTTCAGAGGGATTTTTTGTATGTTTCCTGCCTGGTCCACCTTCATCACCTGGTTGGTGCTTTCGCCTTCGAGAAGCATGATTCGTCCCTTAAATCCGGTAAAGGTTCCATAGACAGCCCCGGCAAAGATGACGAGTATGCTGACATGAATGAAATAGACTCCCCAATAGTTCCATTTCCCCTTTTCTATTAGGAAAAGATCGCCACCTTGGACATTTTGCTTCATGCGTATCCGGCCACCAACGCCTTGGAATACTGCCTTTATGCGTTGATAAAGCTCTTTGTCCCCTTTGTCAGGCCTGAGTTTCCATATCTTTTTGAATGGTCTTCTTGTGAGATCATCCATGGAAAGATCCAAGGCATCCCTTTTATAAAGCCTCATTGTGTAGGGCAGGCGCCTGATGGTGCAAACAATCAGGTTTATGCTGAAAAGACCCAGCAGGGACAGGTACCACCATGAGTGATAGGTGTCATAAAGTTGCAACGATTTGATGATCTTGAAATAGGTGGGACCGAAGTTTTCAAGATAGAACTGCAGGGTCTCTCCTTGGGGAAGAACCGTTCCAATTATGGAGGTAGCGGCCAGTAGAATGAAAAGGGTTATGGCCAATTTCACCGATGAGAAAAAATTCAATATTATATTGGACTTAGCTTCAACCTTTTTAGATTTCATGGGATCTTTCTCGGGTAAGGTCTTTAGAATGAGCAGAGAAGGGGTTAATTGATCTGTTATTTCTTGTCTGGAGACGTTCCTTTGTCTGGGCTGTCTTCATCTTCATCCTGTTTTAGAGATTTTTTGAAATTGCTGATTCCTTTTCCAAGTCCTTCCCCGATCTGGGGGAGTTTGCCCGCTCCGAAGATGATCAGGATAATGAAAAGTATTATCAGCAGTTCCGGCAATCCCAGCCCAAACATAAGACCTTATCTCCCTTAATAAAAAAGGCCTGAAACGGAAAAAGGTATTTACTCCGTGGCCTGAATCCTAATTGCACAAAAAGGCCAACCTCTACAGGTTAAAATTGGTGCAATTGGGTGGCTAATTTAATGCCCCATTGAGCCAGTGTCAATGAAACTGTGTGGTTTCTAAAACTTATGTTTGTATCCTATTGAAATAATTATAAGTTTCTATGGTACAATGGATGTTTGGGTCCTTCTGGGAAAAGAGTATCCGAGAGGGGTATAACCTTGAACATGAACATGAACAGAGAAAGGTTATTTATTTGAGACCGATCGAAATATTTTGTTTTTGGACAAAAGAGATAACTACCGGGAAAATACAGAAAAATGACATGTTTATGCCTGGCGGAGGCAGGTACAGGGCTACTCAAAGGATATCAACTTATGCCAAGTTTCTTCATCTTGTTAAGGAGAGTCTTGTAGCTTATCTTTAGGTTTCTAGCTGCAGCTGCCTTGTTCCATCTCGTCTTCTCTAATGCCTTTATTATAAGCTCTCTTTCCTGGTCGTTTGCATGGGACCTAGTTCTTGTCCAGAAGTCTTCCTCTGTTTGATCCTTTTCGTTTTCCGGGGTTGTCAGAAAATGGTTGAGGTCAGCTCTGGTGATCTTGAATCTACTGGTTACCGCAGCCCTATCGAGAATGTTGAAGAGTTCTCTCACGTTTCCTGGGAAATTATGAGCCCTGAGTCGTTCAATGGCTTCTTTTTCAATGGTCACCTCCTGTCCAAGCAGTGAGCATAGTTTGTTCAAGTGCTTTATTGCAAGTGGTTCTATATCTTCTGGCCGTGCCTTCAAGGGTGGAATGAAAATTGGAAAGGTAGAGAGTCTGAAATAGAGGTCTTGTCTGAACTTTCCTTCCTTGATGAATTTTGTTAGGTCCCTGTTGGTGGCAGCTATTATCCTGACCTCGCTTCTTTTTTCTCTGCTCGAGCCAACTGGCATAAAACATCCGGTATCCAGAAAACGCAGCAGTTTTGCCTGGACATCAAGTGGCATCTCTCCAATCTCATCGAGAAAAAGGGTCCCGTTATGAGCTGCCTCTACCAGCCCCTGCTTATGGTCTGAGGCCCCGGTGAAACTGCCCTTTAGATGTCCAAATAGCAAGCTGTCTGCAAGGTGTTCAGGCAAGCTGGCGCAGTTGACCGAAATGAGCTTGTCCCTGGAACTAAGGTTGTGGATGTGGCGTGCCAGCACCTCTTTGCCTGTGCCAGTGTCACCGATAATTAGGACAGGAAAGGGAGTATCAGCCACCTGTCTGGCCAGCCTGAGGATATCTTCCATGGCAGGTGAGGCTGCAACTGGACAGTCACTTGGAGGTACAGGAATGAGGTCACAAAACCGTTCCAGGAGGGCTTCCAGGTCCACAGGTTTTTCCAGGAAGTCGGTTGCGCCAAGCTTGAGAGCATCAACCGCCTTTTGTACGGTTCCATAGGCTGTTGCCACAATTATTACCGCCTCTGGATTATGTCTTTTTATCCTGGGGATGAGTTCCAGGCCTTCTCCGTCAGGAAGCTGCATGTCTAATAGATAGCCATCAAACTTCCCTATTGCATTAAGGGCTTCTTTCAGGCTAAATGCGGTCTCAGTGGGGAACCTTTCAGATAAGGCCTCACTGAAGAGATCGGCCAGTTTTCTATTGTCTTCCACGATAAGGATCTTGTTGTCCATGCTTCTATATCCATACCTCCTGTTTTTGTTATCGAAAAATGGATCTGGATGTCTTTAATTTTGCCCTGATCTTGTCCAAGGCCTTGAGACTTGCATGACGTGGTTAGCAAATGGCAATGCTCTCAGGTGGTATGTAGGTGTCTTGCCGACCTTGATGAAAATGCCAACCTTGTTTAATCTGAAATATGCCTTCACACTCCAGTCGAGTAGCAGTCCTTGATATAGGCTCCCAAACCTTTCGCATGGCAGCTGGTGAAGTCCAGGAGCCATGCGTGAGAGTGCTGTTTTCCTTAAGGGAAAATGTCCGCTTGGGCCAAGGATTGAAGGAAAATAATGTCATCAGCCCCCATACCCTCCATTTGGCCATTTCTACCTTGAAGAGGTTCAAAAAGGTCCTGGAGGATCATTCCATTCACAAGGTCAGAGCAGTGGGGACAGCCGCCCTACGAAATGCAGACAATGCTCATGTCCTTTTGGAAAGCGCCAAGTCCCTAGGTATGCCAGTCGATGTAATAGATTGGCGCGAGGAGGCCACACTTGCAGTGAAAGGGGCTTGCAATGCCCTTGGTGGTGTAGATTCCCCTTGGGCCATGATAGACGTGGGAGGCGGCAGTACTGAAATAGTGGTATGCAAGGGCAATGAAGTACTGAAGGGATGCAGTATTGATATAGGTGCGGTTTCCCTCTTGGAAGCAGTATCCAATCATATGGCACCAGATGCAAAGATGCTTACTGAAAGGGCCAGACAACTACTTCTTGAACGGCTTGCCCAGACCTCCATACCCAGGAGCGGCCTAAGGCATGCCGTGGGAACCGGAGGGACAGCCACAACTGTAGCTGCCGTGGACAGGGAGCTAGAGGTGTATGATGCCAAAAGGATCAGGGGTCATGTCATCTCTTTGCGCAAGCTTTACCGACTTTTAAACCGTATGGCTGGGCTTGATCTGAATGAACGCCAGCGGATCAAAGGATTAGAGCCCCAGAGGGCAGATATTTTCCCAGCAGGCATTGCAATTTTGTCAGAGATAGTTAGTTATTTAGAACTAAACGAATTAATAGTCAGTGACGGCGGCCTGCTTTCAGGCCTTTTTGCCGCCTTTATCGAAAAGGAGTGTAATTTTTATGTTGAACCATCCTGTGCCAGAAGCATATACCTTTGATGATCTGCTGCTTGTGCCTGCACGCTCCAGCGTATTGCCGGCAGATGTTGACGTGTCTGCTCCTCTTACACCAAATATTAGGCTGAACATTCCCATTTTGAGTGCCGCAATGGATACTGTCACAGAGGCGGATACGGCCATAAGTCTCGCCAGAGAAGGCGGTATAGGCATTATTCACAAGAACATGTCGATAAAGAGGCAAGTAAGAGAGATAGAAAAGGTAAAGAAATCTGAAAGTGGCATGATCATCGATCCAGTTACTGTCACACCTGATCAGAAGCTTTGGCAGGTTCAGCAGATCATGCGGGAGTTTCGCATTTCTGGAGTGCCAGTGGTGGAAGGAAAAAAGCTGGTGGGTATAGTGACCAACAGAGATTTACGGTTTGAGACCAATCTCGATCAGGAGGTCAGAAAGGTGATGACTTCCGGCAACCTCATTACGGCCCCAGTGGGAATTACGCTTGAAGAGTCCAAGGAGCTCCTGCACCAGCACAGGATAGAGAAGTTACTTGTAGTTGACGAGAATGGAAATCTTACAGGCCTTATAACCATAAAGGACATTGAGAAGATACGAAAATACCCAAATGCATGCAAGGATGATCTTGGCAGGTTGAGGGTAGGAGCGGCTGTGGGAGTAGGGCCAGACAGGCTGGAGCACGCCGAGGCCCTGAAAAAGGCTGGCGCTGATGTCATAGTGGTGGATTCAGCGCATGGCCACTCGGAAAATGTGATAAATGCAGTGAAACAACTCAAGGATGAGTTTCCAGACCTTCAAATAATAGCTGGGAATATAGCTACTTCGGAAGGGGCCGAAGCCCTTCTAGAGGCTGGAGCAGATGCCATAAAGGTGGGAGTGGGGCCAGGCTCTATATGCACCACTAGGATAGTCGCTGGAGTGGGCATGCCTCAGCTCACGGCCATTCACAATTGCGCCGTGGTGGCAAATAGATTCGGCAGGCCTGTGATAGCCGACGGTGGGATCAAGTTTTCAGGGGATTTGACAAAGGCCATAGGCGCAGGTGCCCACTGTATAATGATAGGGAGCCTTCTTGCTGGTACAGACGAAAGCCCGGGGGAATTGGAGCTATACAAGGGGCGCCAGTACAAGGTTTATAGGGGCATGGGTTCCCTGGGGGCTATGAAGGAAGGCAGCAAGGATCGCTACTTTCAAGATGGCATCCAAACCGTCTCAAAGCTTGTGCCAGAGGGCATAGAAGGGCGGGTACCGTATAGAGGCCCTCTTTCTGCCACCATCTACCAACTGGTTGGCGGGCTGCGTTCAGGTATGGGATATCTGGGGTGCCGTTCTGTGGAAGAACTCAGGGAAAATGCCAAATTCATCCGCATAACCCCGGCTGGCTTGCGGGAAAGCCATGTTCATGACGTTATAATAACAAAAGAATCTCCTAATTACTGGGTGGAGAGCTAACGGGATTTTTCAGCACCCATTCCTTCAGCTATTTTATCATTTGTGGTCTTGTATGATGGAACTGAAATCATTATATTTTCTTGATTATGGATAGCAAAACCTCCGAACAGAGGCTCCTTATAGTCGATGACCGAGTGGACATGTTGAAGCTCCTCAAGCAGGTCATTGGTGGCAAATGTGCCTGTAAGATAGATCTGGCTACATCTGGTTTCGAGGCTATCGATAAGGTAAAACAGACCGATCCAGATGTTGTGCTCACGGATATCAAAATGCCAGATCTTGACGGTTTGAGCCTCTTGAGAAGGGTCTTGGCCTTTGATTCTTCAATATCCGTCATAATCATGACTGGTTATGCCACTGTGGAATCGGCCGTAGAGGCTTTGAAGGATGGGGCACTGGATTTTTTTCAAAAGCCCTTTGACAACGACATGGTGATTCATGCTGTTCGAAAGGGGCTTGAGCGCACCTGGCTTTTGAGGGAGAACAGGAGGCTTCAGGAGCAGATAGCGTCCACCCAGGAGCAATTCGGCTTTGTAGGCAAGTCCTCAAAGATTATGGGCATCCTGGAACTCATGAATAGGATAGCAGACACAGATGTCACTGTGCTCATACGGGGAGAAAGCGGGACGGGAAAGGAGGTTGCCGCCAGGGCCCTTCACCAGATGAGCAGCCGGTCGAACAAGCGTATGATTACGGTAAACTGCCCGGCCTTGCCTGAACATATCCTCGAAAGCGAGCTTTTTGGTTACAGCAAGGGTGCCTTTACCGGTGCTACAACCGATAAAGTAGGGCTTTTTCAGGCAGCAAATGGTTCTTCCATACTGCTGGATGAAATCGCCGATATCCCCCTCTCTATTCAGACTAAACTCTTGAGGGTGTTACAAGAAAAAGAGATTCGTCCCCTTGGCACCACCACGCCCATTAAAGTAGACGTCCGCGTGATTGCATCCACCAACCAGAATCTAGAGGAAAAGATAGCAAAGGGAACATTCAGGGAGGATCTTTTCTACAGATTGAATGTCGTCTCCATCACCATGCCATCCCTTAAAGAAATAGCAGAGGATATCCCTTTGCTGGCCCAGCATTTCCTTGACAAATATTCGAAAGAATATGGCAAGAAAGGTTTAGAGTTTGCTCCAGAAAGCATTCGTTGTTTGATGCAGAGGGAGTGGAAGGGAAATGTCAGGCAGTTGCAAAATGCCATCAAAAGAGCGGTACTTCTTGCTTCTGGCAAGGTTATATGGCCTACAGACATACCAATGGAAAATGGTACTGAGCGAGGGAGCAATGTCATCACCATGCCCTGTCTTGCGCATTTGCCTTATAAGAAGGCAAAGGAAAAGATAGTTCATACCTTTTCTGTCTCATATCTCACCAGGGCACTTCAGGCATCGGGAGGCAATGTGACTGCAGCAGCCAAGATGTGCGGACTTGAGCGTCAAAGCCTTCAAAGGTTGCTTAAGAAGCACAATCTCGATCCTGCAAGTTTCAGGCATTCCAAAGGGGAATGAACCTTCAAGGGATAATTCCTTCCTTTTTACACAGCTTGTAAAGATATACGCTATCTGGGGTGAACTTGCCTGTGCTCATCTGTGCCTCTATTTCTTTTTGGTTCAAGAACTTGCCCCATTCAACTTCTTCTTTCTGGAATTTCAGGGCGCCATCCCAGGTGCACGAGAAGATTCTGCCCCACACCCTGTTGGACTTATCCTCGAAATAGAAATCAAAGTGGACCTTGAGCGTGACATCACTGATACCCGTTTCCTCTTGGAGCTCCCTTTGTGCAGAGCTCATCCACGTCTCGCCCTGGCGAACCACTCCTCCTGATGCCATTTCCAGAAGCCCAGGATAAATGTCTTTTGACATGGTTCTCTTTTGGACAAGGATCTGCTGTTGGGAATTGGATACGACTATATAGGTAGCCCTGTGAATAAGCCTGTCCCGTCGCATGATCCATCTTGGCACTGCCCCAGTGACGTTGTTTTCCTTGTCTACGATGATAACTGCTTCCTGGGACGGATCGGCTGGTGGGGGTTCCCTATTCATATTACGCCCTTTTTCATCCTTTCTATCATGGCGTTTATCTTTGCCCGGTCGATCTTACTGAGATCCTCGAATCTTACACCCATTCCCCTTTTTTCCTGGGAAGACCTCGGGTTCTTTCTGCTCCACATGACCTCTGCCCTTGTTCTAATCTTTAGTGAAGAATCTGGCAGTAGGAATTCCAGAAAGAGCGTGGTTCCTGGATTCAGGGGCTTGGTTGTGCAGATAAACATACCTCCTTCACTGAGGTTTTCAGCAAAACTGGTAAAGAATTTATCAACATCCCGGTAATCTACCTTGAGGATTACAGGAGTTCTCGGGTGTTTTCTGTTATTCTTCGTATCCATATCTGCTCCAACATACTCCATGTCTTAGATTCTTCCTTGATGTTATCCTGTATGTATTTAAATACTTATCGGCAAATCAACAAATATCTTTTAAAAAGTCCTGTTTCTGCTCAAGGAGTGCTTTAATATCGTTGCAGTTTGCATTTAAGTATTGCAAGTTGAGGGCGCAGCGGGTATAAATCGAGGGCCTTTTCAAATCAAGAATTGCAAGAGAGGTCTAATGATATGTCCAAGGTGTGTGAAATATGTAAAAAAGGGCCTACTACTGGTTGTAATGTGAGCCATGCCAACAATCATACCAAAAGGCGCTGGCTTCCCAATCTCCAAAGCGTGCGTGTGAGCATCAACGGAAGGACTAAAAGGATGAAGGTCTGTACCAGATGCATCAGATCAGGCAGGATACAAAAACCCGCCATTAAAACCCGTTCAGAATAACATCAACTTGAGGTCTGTCTGGTCACTCTCATTACTCCACCAACCTTTTTGATGCCTGATACCACCTTTTTCAAGTGGTCTCCGTCCCTTACCTCTGCAACAAAGGTGAAGTGGGCGCTCTGGTCGGGGTTTGTCGTGACCTTGGCCTCGATTATGTTTGCTTCAGCTGCACTGATCGCGTTACTTACGGCAGCAAGCATCCCCTTTTGATCCTCAGTTATAACATTTAGCTTCACTGGATAGTTCACATCATTATCAGTGGTCCAGGTTACTTCCACCTTCCGGTCTGGTTCCAGGGCTGCAACATTGGGGCAAGTCTCCCTGTGTATTGTAACCCCTCTCCCCCTGGTGATGTAGCCCACCACTTCATCTCCTGGGACTGGTGTGCAGCATTTGCCCAAATGGATCATTATATCGTCGTGTCCATGGATGAGAATGCCGTCCTTGGAAGGTTTTTTGACCCTGGTCTGTGTCTGGAGATCTACCTCTTTAAGCTCGAAGTCTTCTCCATGTTTTGTCTTGAGATATCTCCTTACGATCTGCGCTGGAGATATCTTGCCATATCCTGTGGCTATCAACATGTCATCCACAGTCTTGAATGAGAGGCTCTTTGCTATCTCTTCTGCATCGGATTTCATGAAATCGTTGAAGTTTAGGCGGTGTTTCTTGAATTCCCTTGCACATAGATCTTTACCCAAGGCAAGGCTCTTCTCCCTCTCTTCGGTTTTTATCCATTGACGGATTCTTGCCCTCGCCTTGCTGGTTTTTGCAATCTTTAGCCAGTCCCGGCTGGGCACATGATGTTTTGAGGTGATGATCTGAACCACATCTCCGTTCTGAAGCTGGTATTTTAAAGGCACCATTTTGCCATTCACCTTGGCGCCAGCACAATGATGCCCTACTTCAGTATGTATGGCATAGGCAAAATCAATGGGAGTGGCACCACTTGGAAACTCCTTGATCTCTCCGTTTGGAGTCAGCACATAAACTTCGTCTGGGAAAAGATCCATGCGGACTGATTCCAGAAACTCTCTTGGATCCTCGAGCTCCTTCTGCCATTCCATGAGCCTTTTCAGCCAGTCAAATTGCCGTGCCTGATTTTTGGACACGACCTTGCCTTCTTTATACAGCCAGTGGGCTGCTATACCTTCACTGGCTATCTTGTCCATCTCCTCGGTACGGATCTGGATCTCCATGCGCTCTCCGTATGGACCTATGACCGTGGTGTGAAGGGACTGATACATGTTGGCCTTGGGTAGGCTGATATAATCTTTGAACCTTCCAGGTACGGGTTTCCAAAGAGCATGAACTATTCCTAGTGCCTCGTAACACTCTGTTACACTTTTTAGGATTATCCTGAAGGCAATAAGGTCATAGATTTCGTCGATGGTGACATTCTGCCGCCTCATCTTTCTGAATATGCTATATATATGCTTGGGACGGCCAAGGACCCTGCAGGAAAGGCTGTATTCTGCCATCTTTTTGGATATGATCTCTTTAACCTCTTCCACGTATGCCTTTCTCTGGCCCAGGCGAGTTTCTACTTCTTGTCTGAGCTCATGGTATTCTTCGGGATATAGAAATGAAAAGGCGAGGTCTTCCAATTCTCTCTTCATCCAGTCAATGCCGAGGCGGCTTGCCAAGGGGGCATATATGTCTAGGGTCTCTCTTGCAATCTTGACCCTCTTGTGCGGCTTTTGAAATTGGAGCGTCCTCATGTTGTGCAGGCGGTCAGCAAGCTTCACCAGGAGGACTCTGATGTCCTTGGACATGGCCAGTATCATCTTTCTGATGTTTTCCGCCTGCTTTTGTATCTTGCTCTGAAATTCTATTTGGCTGATCTTGGTAACACCATCAACTATCTGGGCCACGTCACGGCCGAACATCTGTTCCAGTTCGTCTATGGTAGCAAGGGTGTCTTCAACAGAATCGTGCAGGAGGCCAGCCGTGATGCTGGCAAGATCCAATTTTTGTTGGGCCAATATGAAGGCTACGGCCAATGGATGGGAAAGATAAGGTTCTCCAGAAAGTCTCATCTGCCCAGCATGCACCTTGGCCGAATAGACGTATGCCTTTTCAACTATGCTGGTGTCTGCATCGGGCATATAAGAGTGGATCTGGTCGAGTATGTCGTTGATTCTGATCATTTATTGATGGACAAATATAGCACTTGTTGGAAGGCCTTGTGCATCCCTTATGTACGAGGTGCTATCTCATTGTTTTTCTTTTTAAAATAAAATTAAGTCTCCTTAGAGATTTTGGAAAGTATATGTTTGGAAGAAATCTCTACGGTTTCACCAGTTTTTCTATTTGTCAGCTCCACTACGCCTTTATCTTTATATTTTTTTCCTATGGTAATCCTCTTGGGAATACCGATGAGCTCGGCATCCTTGAATTTGACACCAGGGCGCTCCTTTCTGTCGTCCAGAAGCACCTCAAGGCCTTTCTGCGTGAGATCCGAATAGATTTTTTCCGCTGCCGACATCATTTCTTTGTCCTTGATATTTATGACAGATATAATCACATCAAAGGGTGCCAAAGGCTTGGGAAATATTATGCCCTTTTCATCGTGGTTCTGTTCAATGGCGGCAGCCACAGTCCTGCTCACACCAATACCATAGCAGCCCATGATTATAGGCCGTTCCTTGCCAGAGCTATCCAGGAATGTCGCTCCCATGATTTCGCTGTATTTGGTGCCAAGTTTGAAAATGTGGCCCACCTCTATTCCTCTTTTGATTTCTATCTGCCCACCGCATCTTGGGCAGGGATCTTTTTCCGTTATAACCCTCAGATCGAATAATTCAGGTAGTTCAATGTCCCTTTGCCAATTGACTCCCATAAGGTGTGTATCCTTCTTGTTGGCACCTGTCACAAAATTTTTCATTTCTGGAATGGCCAGATCGCCAACAATCCTGACTTCAGGAGACAGGCCCAAAGGCCCTGCAAAGCCCACAGGGGCGCCTGTGAGCCGTTCCACAGTTTCAGTGTCAGCCATTTCCAGTTCCTGTGCACCGAGAGCGTTTTTCAACTTTACCTCATTGAGCTCATGGTCTCCTCGAATGAGTGCTGCAACTGGTTTGCCGTCAGCCAGAAAAAGGAGGGTCTTGAGAAGTTCCCGCTCCTTCTTTTCCAGGAATTTGGTGACATCCTCCACACTCCTTTTCCCAGGAGTCTCCACTGCCCTGAGCTTTTCCGAACCTTGCGAGGCTATCTGGGCAGTTACCACCTTTTTGACAGGGGCGAGCTCTGTATTGGCGGCAAAGGTGCAGGTTTTACAGCAAGCGATGGCATCTTCTCCCGTTTCCGCAAGTACCATGAATTCATGTGAGGCATGCCCACCTATGGTGCCAGTGTCAGCTTCTACGGGCCTGAAGTCCAGCCCGCACCGTTCAAAGATATTGCAATAGGCCTGGTACATGGCCTGATATATTTCATCCAGGGATTCCTCGTCGGCTGAAAAGCTGTAGGCATCCTTCATTATGAACTCCCTTGCCCTCATGACTCCAAACCGGGGTCTTATCTCGTCCCTGAATTTGGTTTGTATCTGGTATAGATTGATGGGAAGATCCCTGTAAGAGCGGATGTGCTTTCTGATAAGATCAGTGATGGCCTCTTCATGCGTGGGCCCAAGGCAGAATTCACGTCCATGGCGGTCCTGGAACCTAAGAAGTTCTTTGCCATAGTGATCCCAACGGCCACTTTCCTTCCAAAGCTCGGCAGGCTGTACCATTGGCATCAACAGCTCCTGCGCGCCAGCCCTGTTCATTTCCTGGCGTATGATGTTTTCCACCTTTTTGACGGATCGTAGCCCAAGAGGCAAAAAGGTATACAGTCCAGAGGCAAGTTTCCTTATCATACCTGCCCTGAGCATGAGTCTGTGGGAGGCTATTTCAGCCTCAGAAGGACATTCTTTCAATGTGGGAAGGAAAAATTGTGAATAGCGCATGGTCGTTTTTTGTTCTTTTATCCTTTAAAGAGAATTTCCATCAAATATGAAAAGACATTTTCCAGCTTACCGGCCTACTTGTAGGCATCGTATGGGTTCACTGTGTGGAATCATTGGCACTTATGAGCCGTTCCACCTCGCTCCAGAATGCATCAAGCAGTTCCTCCTCCTTGACCTTTTTCAGTATCTTTTCCCCCTTGAATATGATACCGACCCCTTTGCCGCCTGCAAGGCCGATGTCGGCTTCCCTGGCCTCTCCTGGTCCATTGACTATGCAGCCCATTACGGCAAGCTTTAAGGGGGTTGCCACCATTCTGGCCCTTCTCTCCACCTCTTCTGCTATGGAAAAGAGGTCGATTTCACACCTGCCACACGTGGGGCAAGATATGATTTCTGGGCCTCTGTTTCTCAATTTGACAGCCCTTAAAATCTCATATGCCACCTGAATTTCTTCCACAGGGTCCCTGGTGAGGGAAACCCTCATGGTATCTCCAATACCTTCCATGAGGAGCGTTCCAAGGGCCACACTGCTTTTTACTGTGCCAGCAATAAGGCCGCCTGCCTCTGTGACTCCAAGATGCAAGGGAAACTCTGTCTTGGCTGAAAGGAGCCTGTAGGCGTCAATAGTGGCGAGAACGTCCGATGACTTGATAGAAATCTTTAATTCTTCATAGCCCATTTCAGTAACAAGCTCTATGTTTCTCAAGGCACTTTCTACCAGGGCTTCGGGCACTGGGCTTCCCCACTTTTTGAGGATGTCCTTTTCAAGGGAGCCTGAATTTACCCCAATCCTTATGGGAATCATGCGCTCTCGGGCCTTTTCAATAACCTTCTGAAGTTTTGTCTTACCACCAATATTTCCAGGATTGATTCTGATTCCATGGGCGCCCGATTCCATGGAGGCTACGGCAAGACGCCAATCGAAATGGATGTCAGCTATAAGAGGTATGGAAATTGCTTTAATGATTTCGGAAATTGCCTGTGCGGCTTCCATATCAGGTACTGCAACCCGGATGATCTCGCAGCCTGCTGCTTCGAGTTCCTTGATTTGCTGTACCGTGGCTCTTACGTTCCTGGTATCGGTATTGCACATGGATTGTACTACCACTGGGTGCCCGCCACCCACAGGAACCGGGCCTATGTGAATCGTTCTGGTTTTGCGTTTCTTTATTTGGTGTTCAGTTGTGGTTTCCATGGCTGCCATGATAATTAAGCCTCAGGAACTAGGCAACCTGAAAGGGCGATTATGACAGGGTTTTTACAGATTTTTGAAAAGCTGGCACCAGCCGTCTTTATCGTGTGGAATTGGCCTGCAATTTTTTCCCATTTGGGAAAAAAGAGAGGATTATATTGACATGTTTATGGAATTTTATATACGAATATGATAGGAGTAAAATGATGAAGATCTTTGATCCAGGTATCTATCAGCTTAAGGGCGACACCCATGTGTCAAAAGAGCACAAAAAGGAAGAAGTCAATGGACCTTCCTTTTCTGAGATTTTGGAAAATACAACTTCATCTAATGGAGCTGGTAAGGTCGAAAAAGCCTTGGGTACAGAGATTCTCGGCCCACAAGATACACTGAATTCTGCCCAGAAGGATGCCTTGGCCAAGGGAGAAGAAATCCTGGGTCTGCTCAACCACCTCGGAGGGGTGATGGAATCGTCTGGAATCAACGATTCTGTGGCGAGATCCGCAGCAGAAGCCATCTCCGGCAGGGTGGAAGAACTCAGGCAGATCAGGGATGGCCTTGAGCCCTCAGATCCTCTCAGGGATACCTTGAATGAGATAGGGACATTATCCATTGTTGAACAGTTCAAAATAACGAGAGGAGATTACGGCTAATAATGGAGCAAGACAAAAAAAGGGTCTTGGTAGTAGAGGATGACAATGAAGTCCGGTCCATGTTGAATGATTATCTTACCTTTCTCGGCTACCAGACAGATACAGCAGCGGATGGCCTTGAAGGTCTGAACCGGATCAAGGAGCAGACCTATGACTTGGTAATCACGGACATCGCAATGCCATACGTTAGTGGAATTGGTATAATATCCATACTAAAAAAGGATCATCCAGAGATCCCAGTCATTGCCATTACTGGATATGGTTATCATGCTGAAGAGCTTGCCCAGGAGAAAAATGCCGACTTCATCATGGGTAAGCCCTTTGATGTCCAGAAGTTGAAAGAGGCAATAAAAAAACTCCTGCCTTCCTGACAGTTATTGGAGAAACTCACAACCATTCTCCACTTGGATCCTATATCACATAGTGCTGGCCCAGAGTGGGTATGTGGATCTCTGTTCCAGGAAGGTCTCTTCTAAGGGTCTTGGCCAATACGTTTTGGGCACCAGGCTCGCCGTGTACAATGAAAAGCTTTTTGGGTCTGGCCTTTCTGGCATAATTCAAGAGGTTGGTTCTGTCTGCATGGGCAGAGAAACCATTTATAGTATAGATCCGGGCACGTACTGCTACAGGTTCTCCAAAGATTCGTACTTGTTCAGCCCCTTCTATTATGCGTCTACCAAGGGTACCCTCGGCCTGGAAGCCCACTATTATCAAGGTCGTGGAGTCCTTCCAAAGCAAGTGCTTGAGATGATGTTTTATACGTCCACCAGTCATCATGCCACTTCCAGCGAGCACAATCTTAGGACCGGCGACAGAGTGAATGGCCTTTGATTCATCCACGGTTTCAGTGAAGAATAGGCCAGGAAATTCAAAAGGGGACCGTTTCTTATTGAAATGCCCCTTTTTGAATAGGGTGCAATAGTCACAATGTCGTTTGTATATCCTGGTGATATTGATGGCTAAGGGGCTATTTAAGAATACTGGTATCCTCTTTGAGAGCTTGCCGGCTCGTTTCATGTTCCCGATGTGGTATAGTATCTCTTGGGTCCTTTCTAAGGCAAAAGTGGGGATGAGTACCGTACCCCTCCGTTTTACGGTGGAGATGATGGCTTCTTCCAGTTCTTCGACAGAGGCTTCGTATGATTTATGGTCCCTGTCTCCATATGTGGATTCCATTATGAGTGCGTCGATACCCTTTTCTGGAGGGGCTGGGTCATCCACTGTGGGCCTTCCACCGTCTCCCAGGTCTCCTGTGAACAGGATCTTTTTGGGCTTACCTTTCTTTTCCTTGAACTGAAGAATCACTTGGGCCGAACCCAATATGTGGCCAGCATCATTGAGATGAAAAGAAAGATTTATATCAGGTGCTATCTGGATCTTTTTGCCATAGGGAGTTACCGGGCCAAACAGCTCCATGCAAAAGTAGACGTCTTCCACAGAATAGAGGGGTTCCTTTACCTTGATCCCTGCCCGCGTTAACCGCCGCTGTTTCCAAAGGAATTCTTCCTTGAGGATGTGGGCCGAATCCATGAGGATCAGTCTGGAGATATCGGCAGTCGGAGGTGTGCAATATATGTTTTTTTCAAACCCCAGTTTATGGAGCAAAGGAATCCTGCCACAATGATCAAGGTGTCCATGGCTCAGGATCATTCCATGGATGGTGGAGGGTTTGAAACCAAAGCCCTTGTAATTGAGTTTTTCCAGTTCCCATGGGCCTTGGAATTGTCCTGCATCGAAAAGGAATCTACGCCTGCCTACTGTCACCATGTGGCAGGAGCCTGTAACTGTTCTGGCTGCACCAAAAAATTGTATCTTTGCCACGAAGTCATGCCTCCCTTTACTCAACGGGGGTTGGTTCTAATAATGAAAATTGGCTTTTTCAAGGATTTTTCATCCATGCCAAATGGTTCTTGACTTATCTTGCGCCATGTTTTAACAGTTTGTCAGATAGAAAGATGCATCACTCGTTGGGGGAGCCCGGAGGACCGGGCTGAGAGGTCGGCTGAGCCGCCGACGACTCCTGCACCTGATCTGGGTAATTCCAGCGTAGGGAAACGACTTTTGATATTTTCACTACCATTTAAGCCGTCCCCAGTAAGCTGGAGGCGGCTTTTTTCATTGAACGAGATCTTTGGACAAATTTCATTTCCCATACTGTTTTGGCGATTCAAAGATCCCAGATGTTTTTTGGAGGGCAAAATGGCACTTACGATCTTGCAAGAACTCAGGAAGGGACGTATCCCAGAAGGTCTGGATGACGTAGCTCGCAAGGAGGCTATAGATCTCGACCTACTGATCAAGAACATCCTGACAGGAACGGCAGTGGTTCTTGGATACAGAACAGGCCGTGGCACCATGGTTGTTGGCAAGGATGTATCCACAAAGGTAAATGCAAACATAGGTGCAAGCACCTTGTGTTCTTCCGTGGAGAATGAAAGGATAAAGCTCAGAGCGGCCCTCAATGCAAAGACAGATGCCGTGATGGACCTGTCTCTGGCAGACAACATTCCCGAGATAAGAAGGGCTATCCTCCATGAATCCACTGTACCCCTTGGCACCGTTCCTATATATGAGGCAGCTACGGCTGCACGTCTCAAAAGGGGTGCTGTGGTTAAGCTCGATGCAGAGGAGATGTTTCAGGTCATAGAGAGTCAGATGGAGCAAGGAGTCGATTTTGTAACGGTTCACTGTGGAGTGATAAAGGATCTTATAGAAAAATATCCACCCGAGTACCGTCTTGAGGGCATTGTTTCCAGGGGTGGGGCCATAACCGCCGCATATATCCGGGAAACAGGTAAGGAAAACCCCCTATATGAACATTACGATAGGCTTCTAGATCTTGCAGAAAGATACGATTGTGTCCTGAGCCTGGGGGATGGTATGCGTCCTGGAGCCATATATGATGCATCTGATGCCCTGGAGATTGGTGAGCAAAAGGTGCTTGGTGAATTGCAACAGCGCGCCTTTGAACGCGGTGTAATGAGCATGATCGAAGGCCCAGGCCATGTTCCACTCCATCTCGTTGCCGAGTCTGTAAAAAGGATAAAGCGATATACCAATGGTGCTCCTCTATATCTCTTGGGCCCTATTGTCACCGATGTGGCCCCTGGTTATGACCATATAACTTCGGCTATTGGAGCCGGGGTAGCAGGGATGTCTGGTGCTGATTTCATCTGTTATGTTACACCTTCCGAGCATCTCGGCCTTCCAACAGAACAAGATGTCTTTGACGGAGTAATGGCTGCACGAATAGCAGCCCATGCAGCTGATATAGCCAAGGGCCTGCCTGGGGCCCTGGATTGGGATCATCAGATTTCCAGGGCACGAAAGGCCCTGGACTGGGATCGTCAGATAGCACTATCCATTGATCCAGAGAAGGCTAAGAAGGTAAGGGAGGAAAGATCAGGTGAAGGTGCATGCACCATGTGTGGGGAATATTGCGTATTTCTGGTCTTGAAAGAGCAGAAACATGATTAGTTTTTCAAGGAGTTCATGATGAGGGAAATAGAAATAACTAGAGGAATTGTGGAGAATCACATGGCCAGCCTAGATAAGGCCATAGAGAGTGATGTGGTGATAGTGGGGGCAGGTCCTTCCGGGCTGGTGGCAGGAGGTTATCTTGCCGAAAAGGGCTACAATATAACCATACTCGAAAAACGGCTGTCTCCTGGAGGAGGTATTTGGGGTGGTGGCATGGGTTACAAGTTTGTCATCATTCAGGAGGCGGCAAGGGGCGTGCTCGAGGATTTTGATATCCCCTTCAAAAGGTATGGAGAAGAATACGTATGCGTTGATGCAATCAATTTCGCTTCTGGACTCATCTTCCAGGCTACGAGAAAGGGCGTCAATATTTTCAACCTAACGGTCTGTGAGGATCTTCTCGTCAGGGAGGGCAGGGTTGCCGGTGTGGTCATAAACAACAGCTTTTCAGAAATAAATCATTTGCCTGTGGACCCCTTGACCCTGGAGGCAAAAGCAGTGGTGGATGCCACTGGTCACGATCATGATGTGGTGCAGACCTTTTCCCGGAAAAATGACGTCAAACTCAATACAGCAACAGGAAAGCCCCTTGGCGAAAGGTCTATGTTTGCCCAGACTGCCGAAGAGGCTGTAGTAGAAAATACTTCGGAAGTCTATCCAGGACTCTTTGTATGTGGGATGTCCACGGCAGCAGTTTACGGCGGCTACAGGATGGGGCCCATCTTTGGAGGCATGCTTTTATCTGGAAAGAAATTGTCTGGTCTTTTGGAAAAGGCATGTTCAGTTTGAAAAGAAGGGCCTTAAACAAATGGCGGAGCATGCAGGAATTAGGAAAAGACATCATGTTTGGGCAGAGAAAAAAAGAAACCAGGAAGAAATTCCTGGTTTCTTGTTGATTTCTTGGCGTCCCCGAGGGGATTTGAACCCCTGTTGCCGGCGTGAAAGGCCGGTGTCCTGGACCGGGCTAGACGACGGGGACGCTGGTGGGCCGTGCTGGACTCGAACCAGCGACTCTCTGCTTAAAAGGCAGA
>CAZOMT010000044.1:0-82730 GCA_964581255.1 uncultured Thermodesulfatator sp. | reverse complement strand
CTAAAAACACCTTTAGGGTGAGAACCGGGGATTATAGAGTCGTATATTCTGTTTTTGATGATGTTCTCTTGATCCAGATAGTACGTGTAGGTCACAGAAAAGAAGTTTACAGATAAGGACTCTGGAAGCGGTCCTCGCTGAGGCTCGAACAGGTCCGGGCTGTCACGTCCCTTGCAAAACCCTGTCTGCCCTGGCCATTGGTCGGGCCAGCCTTGCCAGAGCTGGAAACCGCACTCCCTGCCTTTTGACCCCCAGGTACGGTCAACACAATTCGGATGAGATAACCCGGCTGTCCCTTCCCCGGCCAGTTCAGCCAGGGGCAAGGCCCGCGCCAGCCCTCTTTCCCCGCCCAACCCGCCCAAAGCGGTAAAGATTTCAAGTGGTCGCTCCGCATCCGCTTCGCATCAATAATAAATCCAGATTCCCGCCACCGTCCTCCTTTCTCATTTTACCATGCGGCCTCTCAGAGCTGGCAAGGGCAAGACAAGTGCTCCCGCACCCTTGCCAGCCCTGGAGCCGCACGGTGACCGGAAACCAAAAAAGGAGGTTTTTGGTTATGGTTCCTGTATCTGTCTCTTTGGTTTCAAGGCGTGCCTGCCGCTTTGGTGCCTCTGGCTTTTGTGTCAGGCCTTCGTCCCATTCCTTTTCTGGCTTTGTGGCAGTGGCAGGCTTCAGGTCTTTCCGTCAGGCAGGCCTGTTCGCCAGGTGGGCGGCCCCGGCAGTTCAGCGTTCGGTCTTTGTCCGCAGCCGTTCGGGTCTCCATTGGGTCTCGGTGCCCGTGCTTCCTGCCTCTGTCCCCAGGCTGGCTCGTGCAGGTGCCCCGGTTGTCCGCCTGGGCTCTCCTCCTGCCTGCCGCCTGGCCTTCCTGGCTGGCGGTGAATGGGCCTGGTAGGCCTTGGGGGCGCAGGCCCCCTTTTTCCTTGCCTTGGACAGCGGTCGCCACTCAGGTTCCCCCCAGAGGGTCCCCCCTGGGTGGCAGTTCCAGACACCCCCTGCCCCTCATAGGGGTTAAGGTCGCCACTCAACCACTCGCCGTCAATGAGATCATAAAAAATGAATGGCTCGGGTTGGGTGGCAGCCTTAATCATAAATATCTTGCTGCCATCAGCCTGTTTCTTGCCCTCATTCTCCTGTGCACCCCTTCAAAACCCGCCTTTTTATAAAGCAGCCCTTGGCCTGGTAAAGGCCAAGCCGGATGGTGGCCCTTGCGGGCCAGCCTTGACCATGCCCTTTTGCGGGGCTGCTTTTTGGTTCTGGCGGTTTTGGGGGTTGCACTGAAGAATGGGTTAAGAAAAGGGGGCTGTTCTGTCAGCAGATTTGAAAAAGGAGGCCACCCAAAATTCCCCCCTCCCGTCCCCCCAGGGGGAAGCGGGGGTTCCCTAAAGAATCGGCCCTTTTGCCGGGGAAGTCAAGGCATAAGTACGTTCTTTTTTAGTCGCTTTTTATCGGTTTTTATCTTGATTTTGTGCGTCTATTATGTTATAAAATTACTATGATTTTGAAGCAACGAGCTAGCTACAAATTTCCCTCCAAGACACTGGAGCGGGCCTGGTTTATTTCAGTTCAGAGAGGCTATCCCTCTTGTCTGTTCTGCCTTAAGCTGGGCAAATGCACGCTATCGCCTTCTTTGAGGTGTGGTTTTAAGCCGGGCAGCTGGTGGCCCAAAAAGAGGGGCCCCTGTCAAAAAAAATTTAATTTTGGTGCGTCTAAATAAGACGCAGAAAGGAGGAAGTTATGTTAACGCAATCGTTTCTCACATCCCTTGAAAGATGGCAAAAGGAAGGCCCAAGGTGTGTCAAAATTGAAATCGACAGCCAGGGATTGTCTCCAGGTAACCCGAAAATCTGGATTTATGACTACGCCCTGGCATCAGGTGTATTTGTCCACCCGGGTGATCCCCTGCCATCAAAGCAGGAACTTAGGGAAGTGAAGAGGAAGAGGCTTCAAGAAGAAATGGCAAATCTGTAAAGAAAAGCCCCTTACCAGTGCGGCCACACCGGAAAGGGGCAGAAAGTGAGGTTGAACCCCATGTCAGAACTATACCTTATGGATCTTCTCGATTCAAACCCAAACGCCGAAGACTACCTTTTGAAAAAGTGTCCTGCCTGCGGAGAAATGGCAGAGGAGGGAAGCGAATGGATGAGGCTTTTCCCCGACTTTGTCATTTGCCCTTCTTGTGCAAAGGATCTGGCTGAAAATCTTCCAGTCATGAACCTCGGCACCTTGGACAGGCGCCTTGCCTGATAACCAGAGGGCCCCTGGCAAATGGGGCCCTGAAAGGAGCCCAAAATGGTGAAGACAATCATTTCAAATATTCCGATAACCAGAAACCCGGAAATAGAATTCGAGATAGAGGGCCGTCTTTTGAAGGGCCTGGAGGCCAGGAGGGAAAAAGGACTCTTTCTTTCGCCCGTGGTGCTTCAGGCAGAAAATGGGCGCGGATACCTTGGATTTTCAGCAATAGGCACCCCGGCCTGTGCGCTCTGGTATTCCCTGAAGGGCTATGAGCCAATGGAGGAAGATCCTGGCAGCCGGCTGGGCTTCGATACCGGACACCTGCTGGAGACTTACGTCCTGGATCTCATGGGTGCCACATCCAGGCAGAAGGAAGTGGGCCTTGAGTGGCCCGGCACCCCTGGTGGCCGGATTCTCGGCCACATTGACGGGCTGCTTGATCTGCCGGAACTTCCAGGGGCAGTCGTCCTGGAATGTAAGGCAACAGGAGGATATTCCTTTTCCAAGAAGGAAGAAGAAGGCCCTGACCCAGGGCATGTGGCCCAAGCCTTCTGTTATGCCGCCCTTCTAAAAAGCCACGCCCTTTCCATCATTTACATGAACCGTGAGGCAAAGAAGGCCACTTCTCTTTTCAAGGTTTTTGCCTTCACTCTGGACGAAAGAAATGCAGGAAAAGGGCTTCAGGCCCTGCTGGAAGCCAGGTTCTCGCCTGTGCTTGAAGGCCTCAGGAAAGATAAACGCCCTGAGCCACCCCAGGAGCCAAAATGGGAGTTCGGCCCCAGGGGCTGGAGGTGCAGGCCTGACAGACAGTTCAAGGCCAGGGGACGATTACAGAGGCAGGTGGGTTACTGCTCATATCGCCACATCTGCCCGGAGGCCCGGAAATATGCGGCTGAGACGGCTTAGTTTCCATGTGTTTGCCCTGGCAGCAGTGGCCATAACATATCTGGCCATATCTTCTGACCAGGTGCTTTTCACAGTGTGGGGGATGATTCACGCCATCCCCCTTTGGATGATAGCGGACGAACTTGGAAAGAAGCATTGAACCAAGGAAGAACACCGAAAAAGGAGCGATAAAATGGCAATATTCACCCTGGCACAGAGAAGGAAGGCAAAATTGAGGCTGGCCCTTTGTGGGCCATCGGGAAGCGGGAAAACCCACTCGGCCCTCCTGGTGGCAGCAGGCCTGAGCCATGAGGGAAAGATATTCGTCATAGACACTGAGCACGGAAGTGCAACGCTGGAGACTGGAAAACCAGGAATACCGGAATTTTTTCACGCCCCACTGGAGCCGCCATTTACTCCAAGGCGTTACATGGAATACATCCGCGCGGCAGAAGATGAGGGGGCAGAGGTGATAATCATAGACAGTCTTTCCCATGCCTGGGCAGGCTCAGGAGGTGTGCTAGACATGCACGACCAGGCCACCAAGGCCCAGAGGAGCGGAAATTCATGGGCTGCCTGGAGAGAGGTCACTCCAGAACACAACGCCCTTGTGGATGCCATGCTCCAGAGCAAGGCCCACATCATAGCAACCCTTCGCACCAAGACCGCTTGGGAGGTGGTGGAGACGGACAAGGGGAAGAAGGTTCCCAGGAAGATAGGGCTAAAGCCTGAGCAGAGGGAAGGCCTGGAGTACGAGTTCACAGTGGTCTTTGACCTTTCTGTTGAGGGGCATGTGGCAACGGCCAGCAAGGACCGGACGAGCCTTTTCGATGGGCTCCACTTCGTTCCAAGTGCAGAGACAGGAAGGAAACTCCTGGAATGGCTCGAAAGCGGCAACGACCCGGTAGAAGAAAGCCAAAGGCTGCTTTCGGAATTCAAGGCCTACGTGGACACCATAGAACAGCCAATCCACCTGACAAACTGGTGGAAAAAGCATGAGCCAGAATTCTCCCGCCTCATGCCAAGCGACAAGCAAGAGCTAATAGACTACTGCGCTGACAGAAAGAAAATCCTTGTGAGCCAAGCGGCATAACAATGGCCTTTTTAATAACAGGGGCCTGGAAGATGCCTAACTTCCAAGGCCCCTGGGACAGGTGGCAAAGCAAGACCTTGAAAGGCACAGAAGAAAACAAAAGGAGAAAAAACAGATGGTTTACGACCTTCTTTATAAAAAAGGAGAGCATGAAGGCAGGGCAATATGGTTGCGCTGCGGTGTACTCATAGAAAAGGACAACGGCAAGATGAGCGTGAAGCTTGACACCGTGCCGGTTTCCGGACAGTGGGACGGCTGGCTGGTGGTGAGCGAAAGAAGGGAAAGGAATGGTGGCCGCACAGGAAATGGGGCCATGACTGGAACTGCCTCCAGGGACGAGGCACCGCCAGCAGGCTATGACGACCTGCCATTTTGAGTGGCAGAGGTATTTTTTAGGAAAAAACTTGAAAAGGAATATCCTGGGAGGTTGTAACGATGAAGGAAGCATTGAGTGAAGTATTGAGTAGAAAAGAGACGGCCCAGCTTCTGGGCATCGACATCAGGACCCTGGACAGGTGGCGGAAGCTCGGGCATGGTCCGGCCTATCTTGATTTGACCTGTGGAAGAGGGAAAAAGCCCTGCATAAGGTACAGGAAGAGCGAGCTGGAAAGGTTTCTGTTGTCCTCCACAAAGAGACCAGTGGCCGAAAATTGAGATTAAGAAACCAAATGATGTTTAGCCCTGATTTAGCCCTGGACAAAAAGAGGGGTTGGCTGGATTAGCCAACCCCTTGATTTTTCTGGCCCGCCCATCAGGATTCGAACCTGAGACCTACGGATTAGAAGTCCGTTGCTCTATCCAGCTGAGCTATGGGCGGACTGTTAAAATGGCGTTGAAGCCTGTATAATCAGTTTTCAAAATCTTGTAAAGCATGGGCTTGGGCTATTTCAGCAGGAGGCATGAAGAAACGAACCTTGGAAAGGCAATGCCTCTTTAAGAATATTTTCATTTGGGGTATTCTTGTAAAGAGAGTAGAGGGAGGTTTAATCATATAATTATGAAAGTTGGAACAGATACTGTAATAAAAGTGCAATACACTCTTAAAGTTGTTGAAGGAACCACACCCAGCGAGCTTGACAGGATATTTGAATCTGAATTTCTCTATGGACGGGATCCTGTAATACCTATACTTGAAAAGGCCATCTGGAATCTCGACGAAGGAGAAGAGGTGGAAGTCACCATCCCTCCCGAACAGGCCTTTGGTAAACATAACAAGGCGCTAGTCAATGAAATCCCCTTATCCCAAATATCCAGGCCAGACAAACTGAAAGAAGGCCAGATATACCAGGAAAAAACTGGCATGGGCCACGAGGTAAGATTCACTGTTAAAGAAATCAAAGATGACAGTGTAGTAGCCGATTTCAACCATCCAGCAGCAGGGAAACACTTGCTCTTAAAGGCACGCATCGTCTCTGTAAGGGCAGCAACAAGCCTCGATATACTCAGATGTGTCAATATGAACCGGGGCGGAGGGTGAGCCTGCTAATTTCAGGAGGCAGTTTGCCTCCTTCAGACGATCTCTATTTAAACAAAGGCCAAAATTCCCCACTGTTTGCCAGTTTCAAAGGCTTTATCAGAAAAGAGAAGCTCTTTTCCCACAGGGATTCAATCTTGGTAGCAGTGTCTGGAGGCCCAGACTCCTTATGTCTTCTGAATCTTTTGATTCTGTTGTCTGAGGCCTGGTCATTACGCCTTGCAGTTGCCCACTTCGATCATGGGCTCCGGGGTCAAGAATCCAGACGAGACAGGGATTTTGTCCGCCAGGTATGCAAGGTCAATTCGCTTCCCTTTTTTTTCGAATATGCAGACGTTGGTGCAGAAGCAAAAGAAAAAAAGAAAGGAATACAAGATATTGCGCGTCAACTGCGTTATGCCTTTTTCAAACAGATTGCTCAAACAAATGGCCTTAGGTTTATTGCAACAGGACATACCTGTGATGATCAGGCTGAGGAAATCCTTTTCAGGCTCATAAGAGGTGCTGGACCTGAAGGTCTTTCTGGAATAAGGCTGAAAAGGGCAGACAATGTGATCAGACCGCTTCTTTTTTGCAAAAAGGCAGATATCCTGGCACACTTGGCTCAATATCAGATTCCCTTTGTTTCCGATTCATCAAACCTTCAGACCAAGTACACAAGAAACAAAATCAGAAGGCTGATAATGCCTTTGATCGAAAAGCAGATAAACCCCTCTGCAACCAATGCCATTTACAAGGCTGGCAGGCTTCTGGCACAAGATAGTAGGGCTTTGGAATCCATAGCAGATGCCGCATATGAAAAGTGCCTCACAAAAAAACAGAATGTACCTGGTATCGCCCTTGACAGATCACTGTTACTGGAGCTTCCCGAGGCTATCCGGAAAAGGGTCTTCAAAAGGGCCATGGAACAGGCTGGCATCAGGCCATGGAAAATCAGATATGACCACCTTGAGAAGGCAAGTGAGATAAGTCTTTCAACAAAGCCGTCATCCTTTTACCTTTTGCCTGAAAAGTTCATGTTGTTGAGAAACTACAACACCATCTGTATTGTTAAGAAGACGTTTGAATATATATGGAAAACAAAAGATAGGAACCATTTTTGCCTCATTGCAGCAAGCCCTGGCTCCTTTGAGCTTCCAAAGGGAGCAGGCAAGATCCTGCTCAAGAAAGCAGATTGCGCAACCATAACAGAGGCTTTCCAGGCAGATGTCCCGCACCCCTTATTCATAGATCTTGACCAGGCAGACTTCCCGTTTACAATTACCTTCAGAAAGGATGGAGACAGGTTTCAGCCTATAGGTCAAAGACATGAGGGCAAGCTGAAAAAATTTTTGATCAGCAGGCGCATTCCCAGATTTTCAAGAGACTTTTTGCCGATATTAAGAAAAGGGGATAAAATTATAGCTGTCTGTGGTTTAGAGATAAGCCAGCAAGCGGTAATCACTGGCAAATCCAAAAGGTGCCTAAAAATCGTTTGGGAACCAGAAGAGTGGCTGACAAATCTAAATAGCCTTAAAAATCCTCATTAACCAGGATAAATCCTGGAAATTTCAAAAATATCCCCTTTTGGGTTGCAATTGCTAAACAGCTTAGTTTAATTATAGTATAAGCTGTAAACATTAAAAAATTAAAATAACAAACCGTTCAAACGGAGGAACATATTTGAATACGTTTTATAAAAATCTAAGCCTATGGCTTGTTATAGGCCTTGTGGTCGTCTTTCTCTTCAATCTTTTTAACAAGCCTCAATCAAAAATCCAGGAAATTACATACAGCGATTTCCTATCCTATGTGGAAAAAGGCCAGGTCTCCAAGGTAGTTATCCAGGATGAAAAGGTAGAAGGAACATTCCTGAACAAAACCAGGTTTAAGACGGCGGTCCCAGCCCAAGACAGGGATCTCATACCCGAGCTGAAAAAGAAAGGGGTTATCATACAGGTGAAGCCTGCTGAGGAAACCCCCTGGTATCTCACCTTACTTATATCCTGGTTTCCAATGCTTCTACTCATAGGCGTATGGATATTCTTCATGCGACAAATGCAAGCTGGTGGGGGAAGGGCCATGTCTTTTGGCCGGAGCAAGGCCAAGCTCCTCAACAGTCAGAATATCAAGATCACCTTCAAAGATGTTGCTGGAGTGGATGAAGCCAAAGAGGAACTTACAGAAGTAATAGATTTTCTAAAAGATCCCAAAAAATTCACCAAATTGGGCGGCAGAATCCCAAAAGGAGTTCTCCTGGTTGGACCACCAGGCACAGGCAAGACACTCCTAGCAAAGGCCATTGCTGGAGAGGCAGGAGTGCCCTTCTTCAGCATAAGCGGCTCGGATTTTGTTGAGATGTTTGTTGGAGTCGGGGCATCAAGGGTCAGGGACCTGTTTGTGCAGGCCAAAAAGCATGCTCCGTGCATTATTTTCATCGACGAGATAGACGCAGTTGGCAGACACCGCGGTGCGGGCCTTGGAGGCGGCCATGACGAAAGGGAACAAACCCTCAATCAGTTGCTCGTAGAGATGGATGGTTTCGAGACCTCTGAGGGAGTAATAGTAATCTCTGCCACTAACCGGCCAGACGTACTTGACCCGGCACTTCTGAGGCCAGGAAGGTTCGACCGCCAAGTGATTGTCTCTGTACCCGACGTAAGGGGCAGAGAGGCTATCTTGAAGGTACACAGTGCCCATACCCCCTTGGCAGACGATGTGGATCTTTCAGTAATTGCCAAAGGCACCCCGGGCTTTTCAGGCGCAGATCTTGAAAACCTTGTCAATGAGGCAGCGCTTCTTGCAGCAAGGGCCAATAAGGACAAGGTGGAAATGGTAGACTTCGAAAAGGCCAAGGACAAGGTGCTCATGGGCGTGGAACGAAAAAGCGCCATCATATCCGATGAAGAAAAAAAGATCACCGCCTATCACGAAGCAGGCCACTGCCTTGCTGCAAAACTCTTGCCTGGTGCAGACCCTGTGCACAAGGTTACCATTATTCCTAGAGGCAGGGCCTTAGGACTTACCCAGCAACTCCCAGAAGACGAAAAGCATACCTATCCCAGGACTTATCTTTTGAATAACTTGGTCATACTCCTAGGTGGGCGGGTAGCTGAAGAACTTGTATTCAACGAAGTAACCACTGGTGCTGGAAACGACATAGAAAGGGTATCAAACCTGGCCCGGAAGATGGTATGCGAATGGGGCATGAGTGATGAAATAGGCCCAGTTGCCTTTGCTAAACAAAATGAGGAGATCTTTCTCGGGCGTGATTTTGGCCATATCAAGGAATACAGTGAGGCCACGGCCCTTAAGATCGACCAAGCCATAGAAAAGATCGTCAAAGATTCATATGAAAAGGCTAAAAATCTACTTTCGGAAAATATAGATTGCCTCCATAGCCTCGCCAAGGAGCTGTTGGAACAGGAATCCCTTGACGCTGGGCAAATAGAGGCCATAATGACAGAATGCCGAAAAGAAGACAATAAAGATGAGGTTTCTGATAATTCGGAAAGTGGCGGTCTTGCCGATAAATGACGAGAAGTGTCATAAGATGCAGAAGTAAGGAGCTGACCTGGAATAGCCAAACACTCATAATGGGTGTCCTGAATGTCACCCCGGATTCCTTTTCTGACGGAGGAAGATATCTCAGTCCAGAAGATGCGATGCGTCAAGCCGCTCAACTTATAAAGGATGGCGCTCACATCGTAGATGTAGGAGGGGAATCCACCAGGCCTTTTTCAGAGCCTGTTCCGATTGATGAAGAATTGAAAAGGGTCATCCCTGCCATCCAGGCCATCAGATCCTTTTCAAATTGCCCCATTTCCATAGATACAACCAAGGCCGAAGTAGCAGAAAGGGCTATCGAAGCTGGTGCAGATATTGTTAATGATATAAGCGGCCTGAGAATGGATGACCTCATGGCCGATCTCGTGCGTGAAAAAGACGTCCCTGTTGTCATCATGCACATGCAGGGAACGCCAAGAGACATGCAAAAAGATCCTTATTACAACGATGTAATAAGGGAAATAGACGACTTTTTTTTAGAAAGGATATCCTTCTGTCTAAAGGCGGGCATATCCAAAGAAAACATAATACTTGACCCTGGTATAGGCTTTGGCAAAAGATTCCAGGACAACCTTGATATTATCAACGGATTGGCCCATTTTACCAGGCACGGTATGGCACTCTTACTTGGGCCGTCGAGAAAGGCTTTTCTCGGAACAATAACGGGAAAAGAAACCGCGGAGAGACGCGATTCAGCCACAGTTGGAGCTGCCGTTGCCTGCGCCTTGAATGGGGCCTCTATATTAAGGGTTCATAATGTTTCGGCAGTAGCAGATGCCTTGAAGGTGGTAGATGCTCTCAAACAGAGAAAACAGGAAGTGAGTTGAGCCAATACAGTTAGAAAACTATTACTCGAAAACTGGAATAGATCTGATAATCCGGACTATTCACCATTATATCCCACTGATGAGATGGCAGGATGTGGTGGACATCCTCCTTGTGGCCTTTATTATCTACAGGATAATGGTCCTCATCAGGGGAACCAGGGCCGTACAGATGGCTGCTGGCCTGGGGATAATCATCCTCATCTATTTTGTCGCAAGGGAACTCGGCCTCTACACCCTTCATTGGCTTCTCGGTACTGCCCTAAGCTCCATCTTTCTCCTGGTAGTCATAGTATTTCAGGACGACATCAGGAGGGTGCTGACCCAGTTTGGGCAAGCCCCTTTTTTGAAATATAAAGTCAAGACATTTCATGCCCTTGAAGAGGTGGCCAAGTCTGCCTCTGAAATGTCCAATCATCGCATCGGCGCCTTGATTGTACTTGAGCGGACCGTGGGGCTGAATGAATTCATGGAGACAGGGACAAGGCTTGACGCCGAGGTCACCAGAATCTTACTGAACACCATCTTTGCAAAATGCACCCCTTTACACGATGGCGCAGTGATAATCCAGGGTGGCAGACTAGCGGCAGCGGGATGCGTACTACCACTCACATCCAATCCGGCCATCAGCAGGAGGCTTGGCACCAGACATCGCGCAGGAATAGGAATCACCGAACAGACAGATGCTGTCACTGTAATCGTCTCAGAGGAAACAGGCAGTATCTCTGTGGCTATTGCAGGCAGAATCACTAGAGACATAGATCCGGGTACGCTAAGACGCATACTTCACAACAGTTTTGCACCAGAAGAGGCTGAAAAATCCTGGTGGCGCTTCAGGCTGAAATAACATGCTGTGGAAAGACCTATTTCTGAAAGATTGGCTACTCAAGATATTGGCACTGAGCTTTTCTGTGCTCCTGTGGTCCTTTGTGGTCGGACAGGAAAAGGCGGAAATAGGGATACCAGTACCCCTTGAGATAGTCAATCTTCCTCCCAATCTCGTTATAGCAAACGACATCCCTTCATCCATTGAGATACGAGTCTTTGGGCCAAGGAGCATAATCAAGAACATAGCCAGCAAAAACCTTACCAAGGTGATAGACTTAAAAGATGCCTCGCCTGGCAAAGAGCTCATTCATCTTGCACCTGACGACTTCACTCTCCCCAGGGGCTTGAAGGTCCTCCGTATCAAGCCCAATATCATCGAGATCGAACTTCAGCCTTTACTCAGGAAAAGACTTCAGGTAAAACCAGTGCTGATCAATTCCGTTGCAAACGGCTACGAGGTGGAACGGGTATATGTGGAACCAAGAGAGACACAAATCAGTGGAGCGGCCAAAGAGGTAGCAAAACTCCAGTTCCTTGAGCTGAATCCTATTAACCTCAAGGATGCCAGGGAGACCTTTACAGAAGAGGTGGGCCTTAATCTGCAAGGTCTCCACCTGACAGTAGAGGGCCCAAGCAAGTTCAAGGTCACTGTCTTTATCAGGCCCGCCAGGGGTGAGAAAAAGATACACCATGTACCTGTGAGGCTGAAAAAGGGCCAGTATAAGGTCTCCATTTGGCCGACAGAAGTGAGTGTCAAACTCGAAGGCGAAAAACCAGCCCTGGACAAGGTAAGAATCGAGGAGATCAAGGCCACGCTCGACGTGAGCCAGCTCAAGCCGGGAACATATAAGCTTGAACCCAAGACTCAAGCTCCTGCAGGATTTATTTGCAAGGGCATTACACCTAAGACCATAAGGGTATGGGTAAAAAGGGAGAAGGTGCAATGAGAAGGCTTTTTGGAACAGACGGGGTAAGGGGCCTAGCCAATGTCTACCCCATGACCACAGATGTTGCAATGAATCTCGGAAGGGCAGTCGCTTACGTATTCAGGAATGGACGCAACAGACGCCCAAGGATCTTGATTGGAAAGGACACCAGGCTTTCCTGTTATATGCTGGAAAACGCCCTGGCCGCAGGAATATGCTCCATGGGTGTGGACGTGCTTCTGGTAGGCCCCATGCCTACCCCTGCCATTGCCTTTCTTACCTCAAGCATGAGGGCGGATGCAGGCGTTGTAATATCTGCTTCACACAATCCTTTTCAGGACAATGGAATAAAACTCTTTTCCAGTGATGGATTCAAACTGCCAGATCATGTAGAGGCAAGAATAGAGGAACTCATGGAGTCCCCTTCTCTCCAAAAGGCAATGCCCACAGGTGAAGGGGTTGGCAAGGCTTACAGGATCGACGATGCCAGAGGCAGATATATCGTGTTTCTCAAACACACCTTTCCAAAGGATCTGGCCCTGGACGGGCTGAAGATAGTCTTGGATTGCGCCAATGGAGCAACGTACAAGGTGGCCCCAGCCGTATTTGAAGAACTTGGTGCAGAGGTCGTCAAAATAGGCATACAGCCAAGTGGTACCAATATCAACAAATCTTGTGGGGCCTTATTCCCAGAAAGGATGCAGGAAGAGGTCAAGAGGGTCGGGGCAGACATGGGTATAGCCCTGGATGGAGATGGGGACAGGGTCATAGTGGTGGATGAAAAGGGAAATGTGGTTGACGGTGACCATATCATGGCCATCTGCGCAAAATATATGATAGAAAAACGCCAGCTCAACTACAACACTGTTGTTGCCACTGTGATGAGCAACATGGGCCTTGAAAAGGCCCTTAAAGACATGGGTGGCAGGCTAATCCGCACAAAGGTGGGCGACAGGTATGTTGTAGAGGCCATGCGTGAGAAGGGTTACAATTTTGGTGGTGAACAATCGGGGCACCTTGTCTTCATGGATCACATCACTACAGGAGACGGTATCCTTGCAGCCTTGCAGCTTCTTTCCGTGATGCAACGTACCAGGCGGCCTCTTTCAGAACTCGCCTCAGTGATGGAGTCCTTTCCTCAGGTGCTTTACAACGTGAGGCTTGCTGCCAAAAAGGCGCCTGAAGACATCCCTGGGCTCTTTGAGTCGAAGGAGGACCTTGAAAAGTCACTGAATGGAACAGGAAGAATACTGATACGTTCTTCAGGCACAGAACCAGTCATCAGGGTGATGGTAGAAGGAGAAGATGCGAAGAAGATAGACGAAATCGCCCTGGCTATGGTGAGCCATATAGAAAAACACTGTGAAACAGAACCACAGCAAACTGGATGAAGGCATCCAGTTTGCCGGACTCTGGAAAAGTTGTCTTTAATCGGCCTTTTTCCTCATAAAGGCCGGGATCTCCAGTTCATCCGGGTCCAACGAATCAAAGCCGGAAAATTCCTGAAGGGTTTTCCGCTCTCTCTTTTCTCCAGGAGGCCTGTCCTGCTCTATTGATGAAGACGCAGGAGCCTGTTCCGTCTCCTTTTTCTCTTCATCAAGCCTCTTTTTTCGAGCGGCTTCGATATTGGTCACCACCTTTTCGTCAGTGGCTGCTATGTGCTTGTCCCGGCCGATTCCAGTGGCGATCACAGTAACCCGGATATCATCTCCCATGGAGTCGTCAAAGACAGTCCCCCAGATAATATTGGCATCTTCATGAGCCTCTTCATAGATAAGGGTAGAAGCCTGATCCACTTCTTCCATGCTCAAAGAAGCAGTGCTCGCAGTAATATTCATGAGGATCCCCCGGGCACCACTAATGGAGACGTCTTCCAATAGAGGATTGGCAATGGCCATCTGAACCGCCTCTATGGCCCGCCTTTCTCCGCCAGCGATACCAGTACCCATGAGAGCCATTCCCATCTCTGCCATGACGGTCCTCACATCCGCAAAATCCACGTTCACGTATCCTTGGACAACGATGAGGTCTGATATGCCTCTTACTGCATAGTACAAGACTTCGTCTGCCTTCTTGAACATCTCCAGAAAAGGTGTGTTGGGTTGTGCCAGAGACCTCAAGCGGTCATTCGGAATCGTTATGATGGTATCCACAACCTCCTTCAGCCGCTCTATTCCCTCGTCTGCCTGTCTGCTCCGCTTCTTGCCCTCAAAACCAAAGGGCCTTGTGACAACGGCCACTGTCAAGGCACCAAGTTCCTTGCTTATCTCAGCAATGACTGGAGCAGCCCCTGTACCAGTACCACCACCCATGCCAGCTGTTACAAAGACCATATCGCTGCCATCCAACACCTGTCTGATCTCTTCAACACTCTCTTCGGCGGCCTCCCTGCCAACTTCTGGTTTCGCGCCTGCGCCGAGGCCTTTGGTAAGGTTTCTTCCAAGCTGCACCTTTATGTCAGCGCGGGACATCTCAAGGGCCTGGGAATCGGTATTTGCGGCAATGAATTCCACTCCCCTGAGCTCTGCTGCAATCATGTTGTTGATGGCGTTTCCTCCACCTCCGCCAACGCCTATGACCTTTATTTTTGCCGACAGACCATTATCTACAAACTCAAGTGGCATGAGATCCTCTCCCTTTCTTCCTGTTTAGAGACCAAACCACGATTTCATCCTGCCTGTGACTCTGTGCAGAAGATTATCGCCTTTCATCCTGAAACCCTTTGGACTTCTCGGCCTGTCCTGAAATCCATAAAGCACCAGGCCCACTGCCGTGGAATACATAGGACTATCGACGACGTCCACCAGTCCGGAAATATTCCGTGGGAACCCCACACGTGTGGGTAGCTGAAAAATTTGATCCGCCATTTCACATACCCCGGGCAAAACCGCTGAACCGCCTGTGATAACTACCCCTGAGGCCAAAAGATCCTTCAACCTTGTGCGTTGGATCTCCTGATCTATGAGTGTAAAAATCTCCTCTATGCGGGGTTCCAGTATCTCTGCCAGGATATGTCGTGAAAGCTGTCTCGGCTTTCGTCCTCCAACACTGGGCACCTCTATCATCTCGTCCCGCCTCACCATTGAGACGAGACATGTACCATGACGCACCTTGATCTTTTCAGCATCGTTCATTGGGGTCCTAAGACCCACAGAGATATCGTAAGTCAGGTTGTTGCCACCGAGCCCCAGAACAGCCGTATGTTTTATAGCGCCTTCGCTCAAGAGGGCCAGATCAGTGGTCCCACCGCCAAAATCAATTAGTGCGACCCCTATCTCCTTTTCTTCTTCAGTGAGCACGGCCTGGGCTGATGCCAGTGGCTGAAGCACAATGTCATCTACGTCAAGTCCTGCCCTATTGGCACACTTGACCAGATTCTGAGCCGCTGTCACTGCGGCAGTAACTATGTGAACCTTTGCCTCGAGACGCACACCCATCATACCCACAGGATCAAGGATGCCTCCCTGGTCATCCACTATGTATTCCTGGGGCAGGATATGGATGATCTCGCGGTCCATGGGAATGGCAACCGCCCGTGCTGCGTCAATCACCCTCTCTACGTCCTCTTCGGCTACTTCCTCACCCTTTACTGCAATGACCCCGTGGCTGTTGAACCCCTTTATATGGCTACCCGCTATGCCAATAAAGGCAGAGGTTATCTCGCAGCCGGCCATAAGCTCTGCCTCTTCCACAGCACTCCTGATGGAATTGACAGTGCTATCGATGTTGACGACAACTCCTTTTCTGAGGCCAACTGATGGATGGCTCCCAACCCCGATAATCTCTATACTATCTTCAGAAAGCTCACCTACTACAGCACAGATCTTGGTGGTTCCTATATCTAGGCCTACAACTATATCGCAAGTGCGCTCAACCATGTGTCACTTCTTCTTGAGCTTGGCCAAAGCCATATCTTTTCCATAGCCTACATTCACACTTACCACCTTGGGATATTGTCCTGAATTATACAATTGAAACAAGATTTTTTCAGCCCTGTAAAACTGCTTTTTGAGGCCATCCCTGTTTATAAAGAATGGCACAGCCCTGTCTGCCGTATAGATCACAACGGTTTGATCGTCAGGGAAATCTATCTGGCTGATATTGTTATAGCCAAGGGCTCTTACTCCCCTTTGGGACATCCTGATGATCCTGAGAGCATCCTCCATCCGCGACCTGTTTATAACTGGAGGAATGTTTCCAGCATCTTTTTTTTGTCTTTCCGCCTTGGCATCTATTCCTGTAATGACTGGTGCCGTAAAGCCTTCTGATTCGTCGTAATATTTGAAACAGGTTCCATCCCTATCCACTAGGAAGAGCCTGCTGCCAATCCTGGCAAGGGCCACTGGTTGCCTTTCTTCTATCCGAATGACAACGGCATCTGGAAAACGCCTTTCCACATCTGCAAACCTGATCCAAGGATGTGCAGACAGCCTCTCAGAGACCTTTTTGAGATCAATGGCAAATATGTTGTCTCCAACCTTTATCCCGCTGAGTGCCAAGACCTCCTTGTCTGTCAGTCTCTTTTCTCCATTGACCTCGATGGACGAAACGAAGAAATACGAACAACTGCTCACCCACTTCTTTATACCATAAACAGTGCCCACAATCCCTCCTGTAAGGGCAAGGAGGAGAAAAGCAGTCAGGAGTATCCTGGAAACCGCCTTCCAGTTGAGACCTTTTCCTTTTCTGGACCTTTTGCCAAACTGCCTCTTCTTTTTAGTGGACGATATCATCTTCCCAGATTACCAGCTCCTCTTTCAGCAGGACACCAGTTTGTTCCCGCACCCTTTCCTTTACTATCTCAATAAGATCCTTCACCTGGGCAAAACATGCCCTTCCCCGATTGATTATGAAATTAGCGTGTTTTTCAGAGACCTGTGCATCCCCGTTTCTAAAACCCTGAAGGCCACAAGAGGCTATAAGGGACCAAGCAGACACATCCTGGGGATTCTTGAACACGCATCCAGCACTAGGCTTGCCAAGGGGTTGACTGGAAAAGCGTTTCTTCATCACCTGTCTTATCCTTGAAACGCAGTGCCTCCTGGAACATGGCGCCAATGCTTGCCTCTGACTTCCAGATGCATCATAACTGCACTGCCCCTTGTTTACACGTATACGCACTGCTGATATTATCGTGCCTTGTGGCAATTTGCAGCTTCTATAGGAAAAGGTATCACCAGAAGGCCTCATCCACGAGCTTCCCCCAGGACCTGTGAGAAGTATTTCCTCAACATAATTCCCTATTTCGCAACCGCAGGCACCAGCATTCATAAAAAGTGCTCCACCAAGGGTTCCGGGTATGCCAGCCAATGCCTCGATTCCACCCATGCCGTTGTCTACACACCATTTGAGCAGTCTGGAGATCGTCATTCCGGCATGGACAGTCAGGTAGCCATTGCTCGATATAACATTCGCAAGGCCCAGAAGGCTGATAACTGCACCTATGCCAGCATCGGAAACGAGCAAGTTACTGCCATTGCCAAGTATTTTAAAGGATACTCCTGCTTGTTTTAACCTGTGCAGCGCCTGTTCAAGTGCCCGTATGGAAAGGGGAGTGAGGAACAGCTTGGCCCTTCCACCTATTCTGAAGGTGGTAAATCCAGTTAGACTAATATCCTTTTCTACCTTGAGGCCTTCTATCTGCTCAAGGTCGTTAAATAGCGACTGCTGCATTGTTTCCTTTCAGCAAGTTCAATATCTGCCTGCCTATTGTACCGATCGCTCCAGCTCCCAGGGTCATGACGATGTCACCTGGCCTCAGGCTCGGCAGGACAGCTTCTGGGAAAAGGGAAACCTTTTCCACGAAGTGGACGTCTTGCCCAAGTCTATCACCGATCACCCTTGCAAGCCGCTGACCAGAAACCCCCACAATGGCTGACTCGCTTGCGGGATAGATCTCTGTCAGCCAGACCTCGTCTGCATCTGAAAAAGCGGATGCAAATTCATCCATGAGCATTTGGGTCCTGGTATACCTATGCGGCTCAAAAAGTACCACTAGCCTGTTGTCTGGCCACGCCGATCGTGCGGCAGCAAGAGTGGCCTTTATCTCCGTGGGGTGATGCGCATAGTCATCCACTATCTTAATACCATTTTCCTGACCAAGCACTTCAAACCTTCGACCAACCCCATTATAGTCTAGGAGTCCATCCTTTATCACGTCAAAAGGCACGTCAAGCTCTATCCCTACCGCCACGGCAGCCAAGGCATTTCTCACATGATGGATTCCTGGAACATTCAATCTCACCGTGCCTAGAAACTCACCTCTGAATTCGACGTCAAACACGGCTGACAGACCAACAAAGGCTATATTGTAAGCCCTCAGCTCACAGCCGCTGCTGGTGCCATAGATCAGATGACGCTTCTTGCTCCTTGAAAGAACCCTGCCAAGGGCCTCATCATCTCCACAGGCTATCGCCACCCCATAGAAGGGAATCTTATCCATGAACTTGACAAAACTGTCCTCAATTTCTTCTATGCCTGAATAAAAATCAAGATGTTCACGGTCAATATTGGTGACCACCACCAAACTTGGCGTCAGACGCAGAAAACTGCCGTCGCTCTCGTCTGCCTCTGCCACCAGAAACTCACCGCTTCCCCAGTGGGCATTTGTGCCCATGCCGTTGACCTTCCCGCCAATGATCACAGTAGGGTCGAAACCTGCCTCCTTAAGGACAGATGCCACCATCGACGTGGTACTGGTTTTTCCGTGTGCCCCTGCTACTGCTATGCCGAATCTCTTGAACCTCATGAGCTCTCCGAGCATTTCAGCCCTTGGAATGATGGGAATGGCCTGGCTCCTTGCTGCCAGAAGCTCTGGATTGTCTTCCTTTATGGCAGAAGATACCACCACCACATCTGCCCCCAGGATATTTTCAGGCCTGTGCCCCTGGTAAATCGTAGCACCACTTGCGGCCAACTTCTTGGTAATCCCTGTGGATCTCAAATCAGAACCCGATACAGAATAACCAAGTGTGAGAAGCACCTGGGCTAGACCACTCATTCCGATACCGCCAATACCTACAAAATGGATATGTTGCTTCTTATACATTGCTATGAACTGTCTCCCCTCTGTTCCTTTTTATAAACAATTCTCCCTGACTTCCCTTGTGGCACAAACTCAAAATAGACTCTGCGATCTCGACCGCGGCTTCTGGCCTACCCAGAGACTTTGCCCTCCTCGTCATCTCTGCAAGCCTGTCTGGATCAGACATCAACTTCTCGATTTCCGAGGCAAGGCGAACGGCACCAACATCCCCTTCCTCAAAATAAAGCCCTGCCCCTGCGTCAGAAATGGCCTTGGCATTCAGGCCTTGATGGCCATCAGCAGAATATGGATAAGGTATGCAGATGGCTGGCCTTCCTATGGCTGTGATCTCTGCGAGAGTGGTTGCTCCTGCCCTGCAAATTATCAGATCGGTCCATGAGTACGCAATGCCCATTTCATTAATAAATTCATGAACAGCAACATCCATGCCTGCCCTTTTGTAAAACGTCTTCATTTCTGTATAATCATGAGGGCCTGTCTGATGAATTGCCTGAAATTTGTGACCAGATTGCTGGAGGATCTCGAGGGCAGATGCAGCAAGCCTGTTAAGGCCAGATGCGCCTTGGCTTCCCCCGAGTATGAGGATGTGAAGAGCCCCATTCCTAGGTTTAGCCGTTGATGAAGTGGTGCCTTGTCTTAATATCTGCCTTCTGACAGGATTGCCCAGGCATTCGATGGCATTGTTCTTGAAATGTAATTTAGATGCTTCAAAACTTGTGAATATCTTGTTGGCAAACCTTGAGGCAAGCTTGTTGGCTAGGCCAGGCAGAAGATTTTGTTCGTGGATGACAGTTGGGATATGCATCAAGCTTGCAGCGGCCAGCACAGGCCCGGATACATATCCTCCAACGCCAAGAACCACGTCCGGCTTGAACCTTTTAAGTATCAAGCCGGCCCTAACTATTGAAACTGGCAGATGGAGCAAAGATCCCAAAAGATTCAATGGATCTCTTCCCTTAAGGGGCCTTACTTGAAGGATCTCGTAACCCCACTCCTTGGCCTTGAGAGCCCTTTTCTCCACAGGCCTGCCTGTGCCAATCCAAAGACAGCTAAGGTCGCACCGTGCCGAAAGCTCCTCTGCTATGGCTACACCAGGGAACACATGCCCCCCTGTGCCCCCTCCTGTTATGACGAGTTTGATGACGCAGTTGTACTTATTGGCCAAAGATGGTACCCTTTCAGGGTCTATCTTAGTATCCATGTTGGAAAAACTCTTTCCGCTCATTTTAGTCCCTTAACGATCCTGTCGAACACCATGCCCCTTTCCTCATAACTAGAGAACATGTCAAAACTTGCACATGCAGGTGAAAGAAGAACAGTGGAACCGGCTTCGCTTATGGATCTTGCAAGTTCGACTGCCTGCCTCAGAGTCTCTCTTCCATCTTTACCTGTGACTATCAAACATTGTCTCACAAGAGGCTCAAGGGCATTTCTCAACCTGTGAGCCTCCTCGCCTATAAGAATGGCATTTTCGAGCCTTGCACCCTTTTTTGTGCCGTTTCCACCCTTTAGGTACTCTGCAAGCCGACTAAAATCCTCGCCTTTGCCTCGGCCTCCTGCAATGAGGGTCACTTTACCCTCAAGGGCTTTGAGGGCTGCAATAAGGGCCGCAACATTTGTGGCCTTGGAATCGTTTATGAATATCAGCCCATCATGGGTACTTGTGTGCTCAAACCGGAATCGAGGCGGATCAAAGGTTTCAAGACCTTCCTGCACCGCCTCTGAACTTGCCCCAACCCATCTTGCAGATGCGGCAGCGGCTATCAAGTTGTGGATATTGTGCTCGCCCTTAAGCTTCCAGGAAGAAAGATCGTAATCTTCCAAATGGCCATCTGAAAATCTCATAACAAGCCTGTCTTTTCTTTGGTTCCAGTAACCTCCTATCCGATTGCCCCGCTCAGGGCATATGGAAAAGACTTTTGCGCGAATCTTGCCAACAAGGCCTTTGAGCCCTGGACCTAGGATTGCCAAATCGGCCCCTGACTGAAAATCGAACAACCTGGCCTTGCACCTGCCGTATTCCTCGACGGATTTGTGCCTGTCCAGATGATCAGGCATGAGATTCAAAAAAACTGCTGCCGAAAACTGTGGGCGTCTCAACCACTCAGGCCAGACAGTTGGAAAATACTCCAGCTGAAAACTGCTTATCTCGAGAACTGCAACTGTATCTTTTGAATCCTTGTCCAACAAATCGAAAAGGGGGGGAGATATATTTCCAGCCTTTACATTGGGTATCTGCCCACAAGAAAGTATATGAGCTGTCAAGGAGGTGGTAGTGGTCTTTCCGTTGGTGCCGGTGATTCCTATGAGCCTCCCATCACAGAAAGAAACAGCGAGGGCAAGCTCACCTATTACCGGAACATTTTCATCCACAAAATATCTGACAGCCTTTCCCCTTGGCGGAACACCAGGGCTTACCACAGCCAGGTCACAATCTGAAAAACTCTCGCCATAGAGAGCATCTTCATCCAGGGTGCGTATGCCTTCTTGATCACACCACTCGCAAAACTCTACTGGCCATTTACTTGGATGCAGGCTGTCGCAGCACGCAATTTGGGCCCCCTGGCCATGGAGCCACCTTGCGGCAGACCGGCCTGCCTCTCCTATTCCAAGAATCATTATCCTTTTGCCAGCAACCGTCATGGAACCCCTATCTGAGCTTTAAGGTGCTAATGGCTACAAGTCCTAATAACACTGATACTATCCAAAAACGGACGATGACCTTTGGTTCAGGCCAGCCAAGCATTTCAAAATGGTGATGCAAAGGTGCCATCTTGAATATACGCCTGCCCTTGGTCGCCTTGAAATAACCTACCTGCATCATCACAGACACGGCTTCAGCCACGAACACACCTCCTACTATTGCAAGAAGTATCTCCTGTTTGGAAAGCACTGCAACAACACCTAATGCACCTCCCATGGCAAGAGAGCCTACATCCCCCATGAACATCTCCGCTGGATAGCTGTTGTACCAAAGGAATCCAAGGCCAGCTCCCACCATTGCACCACAAAAGACAGCGAGCTCACCAACCCCTGGCACATAGAATATCTGCAGATAGCGGGCCAAACCTGAATGGCCAGCCAAATAGCAAAACAGGGTGTAGACTGCAGCCGAAACCACGAAAGGTCCAGTAGCCAAGCCGTCCAGGCCATCTGTGAGATTTACTGCATTTGAAGATCCAGCTATTACCAGAAATGCGAAAAAGATATAAAAAATACCAAGATCTGGCCTGACATTCTTGAAAAAGGGTATACTCAAATGGGTATCCCAATTCCCATGACACCACAAGACTATGGCACAACAGCATATCAGGGCGGCCTGAATCATCAATTTCCATCTCCCAGAAAGACCGGCACTGTTCTTTCTCTTTATCTTTAAAACATCATCCACTGCGCCTATTGCCCCAAAACCTGCCAAAATAATCAATCCCCCCCACACATAGATGTTTGCCAAATCTGCCCACAACAAGGTGGCCGCTATGATGGCCCCATTTATCAAGATCCCACCCATACTTGGCGTTCCAGTCTTTTGAAGGTGACTTTTGGGACCGTCGTCCCTTACTACCTGTCCAAACTGCATTGCCTTGATCTTCCTGATAAACCACGGCCCGAGAAAAAGGGTGATGGCAAGAGCAGTAACCGCTGCATAGATGGTCCTGAATGTTATATAACGAAATACATTGAATGCAGCCCAATATTCGTGCAGGGGATAAAGAAGATGAAAAAGCATCAGTCTTCCCTTTCAAATCGTTCTCTTATATACAGAGCTGCCCTTTCAAGACGCACACCCCTCGAGCCTTTTACCAGCACCGAGCGCCTGGATCCATTGAACAAAAAATTGGGCTCCTGGGACAACCAGGATAGGAGTGTATCAGTGGAATCAAAGGAAAAGAGCCTTTCTTTGGAAAAACCGGCCAACAGCGCCCCCTTTGCTATATGTCTGGCGAGTGGGCCAACTGTAATGATGAGATCTGGATTGAATCCGGCAGCAAAGGTACCAACATCCCGATGAAATCCCTCTGATCCACTGCCAAGCTCTAACATGTCTCCAAGCATCAAGGTCATTTTTTCATTAGTAGATGCATCCCCCAAAGTCTCTATAGCCGCCTTCACTGAAGACGGATTGGCATTATAGGAATCATCCAGAAGAATCCAGCCTCCAGATAGCCTTTCCATTTTCAGCCTGCCGCCTTGAGCCTCAACCCTTTCGATCCCTTGCTTTATCAAGGCAGCATCTACGCCAAGAGCAACACCAGCTGCTATGGCAGCAAGAATATTTGAGCCGTTCACCTTGCCGAAAAGCCTTGATTTGATACTGATATCTCCTGAAGGTAATGAGACTTTAAGCTTCAAACCTTGTGAGTCCTGGCAAAGTTCCACGAGCCTGACCACTTGCGAAACACCAACCTCCGGCCCTTCTTTCCTAAATGTATAGCCTACCAGATTGGAGCAGGAGATCTCGGCAAGATGTTGGCGTATCAACGGCTCATCAAGGTTAATGACAGCTGTGCCATATACAGGAATATTTCTGAAAAGGGCGGTCTTCTCTGTGGCTATATTCTCCAAACTTCCAAGACCTTCAAGGTGCACAGGCCTTATACATGTAACAAGGCCGGCTTCTGGCCTTGCTATCTGACATAACCTTTCTATCTCGCCTGGCAAATTCGTCCCCATCTCCAACACCGCCCATTCTGTGCCTGGAGCGACACTCAGCATCGTAAGAGGCAGCCCTATCAAGTTATTAAAATTGCCACTGGTTCCAGAAGACTTGTAACGGGTTTTGAGAACGGAGAGTATGAGTTCTTTAGTGGTTGTCTTTCCACAACTTCCTGTAATAGCAAAGACTTTATAGCCTATGTATTCCTTGTACCAACTTGCGAAATCTCCAAGGGCTTTAAGGGAATCTTCCACGATGATGAGGGGAAAATCATGTGGCAACCCCTGTGGGACATACTCCACTACAGCGCCTGCCGCCCCCTTATCAGCAGCGTCAACAACGAATTGATGCCCATCAAAATTCTCTCCCCTGAGTGCCCAAAAGAGTTCGCCAGGCCTTATTCTTCGGCTGTCGGTATTGATTGACGAAAAATAGGTTTCTCCACCCTTTTTTAAGAACCGCCCTGATACTGCCTGGCGTACATCATCAAGACAAAGGAGATTTTTAGAATCCCGTTTCTCCATGATGGGAGATTTAACAGACTTGAAGGCTTGTTCCAATATTCTTTTATCATCGAACGGCAATTTTTTTTGCCCGATGATTTGATAGTCCTCATGGCCCTTTCCTGCAACCAAAAGAATATCACCAGCCTTGGCCTGTGAGGCAGCCCAGAAAATGGCCTCTTTCCTGTCTGTTATCACCTTCACCATTTTCCTGGAAGCAGAGCTCAACCCCTTCAACATGTCTTGTATGATGGCCTCAGCAGATTCTGTTCGTGGGTTGTCAGAAGTGAAGATACAAAGATCTGAAACCTCGGAAGCGATTTTAGCCATCTCTGGCCTCTTGGTCTTGTCCCGGTCTCCGCCACAACCCACCACGGTGAGAAGCCTGTTTGTAGCAAGCCCCTTCAGACATTCGAGCACGTTTTTCAGGGCATCCGGGGTGTGGGCATAATCCACGAGGGCTGTGACACCATCAGGTGCAGCCACCCTTTCTAAGCGGCCTGCCACCGCCTTCAAGGATTCTATGCCTTCCTTAATCTTTTCTGGCTGGATGCCGAGACAAAGCGCAGCGGCTGCTGCTGCCAGTATGTTATAAAGGTTGTGAAGACCTATAAAAGGGGATCTTACTGCTATGGTTTGGCCTTTAAGATTGATGAAGGCCCTTATCCCAGAGGCATCGATTTGATAATCTTCCGCCCTGACCATTGCTTCTTCCGACAAACCGTAGGACAGCTTTCTGCCGTCATATTCCGCCCACAATCTCTTGCCCCATGAATCATCCAGGTTGATTATGGCATCTCTTGGACAATATTTTTGAAAGAGTAGCCTTTTGGCTTTGAAATAGCTCTCCATATCTCCGTGATAGTCGAGATGATCATGGCTGAGATTTGTGAATATGGCCGCCCTGAATCTGCATCCAGCCACCCTGTCTTGGTCAAGGCCATGGGAAGAAACCTCAGTCACCGCATACTTAGCCCCTTCTTTCACTAGAACAGAAAGGAAACCGTGAAAGGATACGGCGTCAGGAGTGGTTAGGAGCGATGTAGAGGCCTTGGCACCTATCTTTTGCACAATGGTGCCTGACAGACCGCATTTGGCACCGCTGCACGACAGAATCCTTTCTAGCAGAAAAGAGCAAGTGGTCTTGCCGTTGGTCCCGGTAATACCTATGACATCAATCCTGTCACTCGGGTGGTCATAAAAGGCGCTTGCCATGTATCCCAGGCTTACGCGGGGATTGGTTGAGCTGAGCAAAACCACCCCTTGAGGGATGTCTCTTGCCACCACATCCACAGAATCTGCCGGCACTACCACTACCGATGCCCCGCGATCCACTGCCTCTTTGACATATGAGATACCGTGCGCACTGGAACCTGGCAGGGCAAAAAACATGGACGAGGATCCAACCTGCCTGGAATCGGCCACCACCTTAGTGACCAGACACTCGTCCACTGGCCCTTTTACCACTTCGATATCTTTCGCACCCTGCAACAGGCTCAACAGGCTCTTTTGCATAGAAACAGTCTTGGTCAATCCTTAAATGTCTTTTTGAAAAAATGAGATTACCGAAAAAAGAGGAAAGACGACGCGCGTGTCCCAGCCAGAAAGAACCGGCATCTTCCCCATGAACGTCAAAAAAATGCGCTTGTTATCCTCATGCTACTTCCTAATCCAGCCTCAGCTCTGGCAAACAATGACACACCTACTGCCTCGTTTTATTCTGGAGCCAGGCAGTGGAAACTGGTGACGTACAGTCCCGGCCCCCCTGATCTCCAGCTTAAGCCCGAGCTGGCTGGCTGCCTCCAGTGCGCTCCTAAGAGACCTACCTCTCAAATCTGGCATACGTGAAGATAGCGCAATGGCAGCTTTGCCTCGAGTCTGCCTTGCCACCAACTCATGTATAGGCCTGCTAGCCATATTAGTGGCAAGCCTTGTTGGGCGGGGAAGCAGGCTTGCTGCTTTTGCAATCGAGGCTGTCCGGCCCAGGGTACCCCGCCGTCTCTCTGGATCTATCCTAGCGTTATCTAGTACGGTAATATAACTTATCTTGGGAGATTTTGCTGGCCACATGCCTATGCCCATCACTTCGTATCCTTTACCATCTCGGTAAGTCTTCTCAGTTACAGATGCTATTGAAGGGCCATGGTTGTCTCCTATCATCTCGAGATATTCCTGCAAGGCATCAGACGACAATACTCTCTGATGCACCGCGGAATCATCCTTTTCACCGACGAGGCCAATTCTGGGATGGATCCGCTTTCCACCCTGGACTATGGACGAAAACGTACAAAGAAGTTGTATTGGCGAGGCATCTATTCCTGAATCGATAATGGTTGTCATGTTGTCTGACAGGGAAACTGGGAGGGCGCCTTGCTTCTCCCCTGGAAGGTCTATGCCTGTGGACTGCCCCATTCCAAGCCTGATGAGCTGTCGAAGCATGGTGCCGTTCATGGACAACTCTTCCAAATCATCCTGGCTGATCCTCGTCCACATCTTGCCCTTACTGCCTATGGAAAGCCAGTGCCACGGCCCCTTGACCAGCTTCTCACTGGATGCGTCACCTTTTGCTCCATCTTCTTCCTCAACGGGCTGGTCCGCGACTGCTCTAAGATCCCTGTCTATCTTTCTCAACCACGCAAGATTTACGACCAAGGCCCAGGGATCCAGGCCGTCCTCTAAGGCCAAATTACTCGTGAGTGCCCCCTTGCCTGCCTTTTCTCCATCATTATAACTGGCCATTGCTATTATATGGCCTGTTTGCAGATCCATAACGATCTGGCAGCCCCTTGAAGCCTTCAATCTCTTCATCTGCCAGCGGAGGTTCTTCTCGGAAAGGGCCTGTATCTTCCTGTCAAGCGACAGCTCAAGTGCCTCATGTTGCCCTGGATCAAGGCTGGTGCTATTAGACATCAGCACCTTGTCATAGGTGTATTCTATGCCATCAAGCCCTCTGCCATAACTGTCTAGATAACCGAGTACAGGCAGGGCAAGATCTCCATAAGGCCTGTAACGTACAATGGAACCATCCGAGTTTGCCCTGGAAACAACGAGGATGGAACCGCTTCTGTCCACAATGGGAAGCCTTTGCAAAAGTCTCTTTGTGAGGACGGCATCGGAAACAAGACTGCCAGGGGCAGGATGGAGACCGGCCTCCGTTTTGTCTCCTTCTGGGACCCGTTCTCCAAAACATCCTGAAAACACCAGTCCAAAAAAGATGAGACTGATGATCAAACACAGAATGCGGATGAAGATCCTCTTTGTCAACTCCCTATCGCCTCTTTTTTGATAACCTGCCCCTGACAAATTTCTAATCAGGTGTCTTAACGTAATGTGACGATCTGATCCTCACCGGGTTGGTGAAGACCGAGCCGTTTACCTATCTTGGCAAGCCTGTCTTGGCTGGCCATTGCAGAAAACTTCTTTGTGAGCATGCTATTTTCCTGAAGCAGTGTGGAATAACGCTCCTCCAACATCCGCATGTCATTGGCAACTGCCTGGATCTTGTAGCTCGTAATGAAGGAAAGCCCGAGAAAGAGGCCCAGCACCAATACAGATGCGACTGCCTTCAAGGATAAGGTAGCAGGCATAGAAATCAGCCGAGTCCTTTTTCTTCTCCGGTTTACAGGTGAATAGACCCTTCTTTGGGGCATCCTGAGTGTTGCTGATTTGGTTGTCATATTTCACCTCCGTCTAACTTACGACTCTTCGCGCAGCACGTAGCTTGGCGCTTCGCGCCCTGGGATTCGAAAGCACCTCTCCTGTCTTTGGCACAATTGGCCTTTTTGTGAGCACCTCGAGCCTTTGATCTTTTCTCAGATGATGCTTCACTATCCTGTCTTCCAAGGAATGGAAACTGATTATCACCAGCCTCCCCCCGGGCAGGAGGCAATCTGGCGCCTTTTCCAGGGCCTGGGTCAAATTCTCAAATTCCCGGTTTATTGCAATCCTTATGGCCTGAAACGTCTTAGTGGCTGGATGGATCTTTCTGGGATGAAAGCGCCGCGGAATGGCCTTGCTCACTATGTCCGAAAGCTCAGAAGTACTGAAGATTGGCCTTTCCTGCCTCCTTCTTTCTATGGCTTCTGCTATCTTTCCAGCCCACCTTTCTTCTCCGTAGACCTTGATAAGCTCCTCAAGCCGTTCCTTTGGCAAACTGTTGACCATGTCCGAGGCCATGACCGTACCGGATCTATCCATCCTCATGTCGAGTGGCTCATCCTTCATGAAGCTGAACCCCCTGCCACTCTGATCCAACTGGAAAGAAGAAAGGCCCAAATCCATAACGATTCCATTGAAGCCTGGTTCTGCCTCTTCCGCGAGGACAGCATCCATATCTTTGAAGTTGGCCTGAAAAAATTTGATCTTCTCCTGGAACTCCTTGAGCCTTTCCCTGGCTATGGCAAGGGCCTCTTGATCCCAATCCATGGCTATGAGCCTCTTTATGCGTGGCTCATTACGCAAGATTGCCTCACAATGCCCCCCCATCCCTGCAGTAGCATCGAGATAAACACCACCAGGAGATGGACACAGGAACTCTATGACCTCTTGGGTCATGACTGACCTGTGTATCCTGGAAAGTTCAGATTCCAATACCGAATTCTTTAATGATATCATCGCTGATGGTGTCAAAATTATCCCTTGTCTCAGAAAGCTGGCTTTCAAGGAGGTCCTTGCTCCATATTTCAAAATAATTGAGCATACCCACTAGCACGACTTCCTTCTGGATATTGGCCTCCTTTCTCAGGCCAGCAGGCAACAATATCCTGCCCTGTGCATCCAATGTGCATTCTATGGCCGCCCCAAGAAGATAACGTTTGAAGGCAAGAACCTTTGGCGGCCCGAAACGAAATTTGCTGAACTGTTCTTCCACAGCCTTCCATTCCTCAAAGGGATAGGCGGCAAGACAAGATGGCAGGTTGGTCACAATGAGCTTCATGTCATATTTGGCCTTCAATATGTCCTTGAAGCGGGCAGGTATGCTGAGCCTGCCTTTTGCATCAAGATTGTGGGTTGACCTGCCCCGAAACATTTATTTTCTACCCCTTTTTACCACTTTATCCCACCTGCTACCACTATATTGGGAAACAACTCCCCCTGTCAAGTGACAATTTATGTCAATTTCAAAGTAAACGGCTGTTTCAACAAAAAATTCTTGTTCTTTGAAACTAAAATGGCCGTTCCCTGGGCGAGATTTCCAGGAAAGGAATATAGACAGGCAAAAAAAGCTTATCTCAAATGGCGTTATTCTGTGAGAGAGGAGAGCAAATCCACCTGTATGCCTCCATTAGGGAAGCGGCTTATTGGCTTCAGGGGAAGACCAAGGGCACGGCGCAGGGATGACGCATCCTGTGGGCAGACAATAGTTACTTTCCAATTGGGGAATCTGTTTCTCAAGATCTGACCAAATCTGGCATAAAGGCCCGTGAGGCTGTAATTTTCCTTAAGCCTCCTGCCATACGGCGGATTGGTCACGATGAAGCCTTTATCCTCCCCCTTCAACTGCTCCAAGGCCGAGATATCCCCATGCATCACCTGGGAAAATGCAAAAAGCCCTGCATTTTCAAGATTCATCACAGAGGCCTCAACTGCCGAAACATCCTTGTCGAGCCCAACAATCTTTGCCCTTGGTTCAATAGCCAGCCTGTCTGAACGCCTGAGAAGCTGGCTCCAAAGACCCTGATCGTAGTTTTTCCACTGCATGAAGGCGAAAGATCTCCTTCTGCCTGGCGGTATGACAGATGCCATGAGGATCGCCTCCATAATAATGGTGCCAGAACCACAAAATGGGTCCAGGAGCATTGCCCTCCTGTCCCAACCGGAAGCCAACAGCATTGCCGCTGCCAGATTTTCCCTGATGGGAGCACGGACTGTAAATTTCTTGAAACCCCTTTTGTGCAAATGTTCTCCAGAACTGTCTATGCTTAACTGGCAACGGTCTTTGAACATACGAACGAAGACCAGTGGGCTTTTCTTGCCAGCCTTCTCAGGCACCAAATGGATGGGTCTGCCAAGCCTCTTGGAAATACCCTTCAAGACCCTTTGGCCAAGTGCGCCAGAATGGTAGATTTTGGACTTGTGTGCCGAGGCCCTGATCCTGATCTTTTTGTGATCTGCCAAATATAATTCCCACGGATATCTGGCAACCCTGTCGGTAGCGTCTCTAAGGGACGTGAGCCTGAAATTGCCCAGCCTTAGAAGAATCCGACTTGCCACCCTGGACCACAAATTCACAGAATATAGGGATAGAAGATCACCTTGAAATTCCACACCCCCTGCCACCTTTTTCCCTGTGATCCCAAGTAGGGCAAGCTCCCTAAACAAGATTCCCTCAAGACCCGGAGGACATATTGCAAATATCCTGAATCTGCTGGCTGGTTCGGAAGGATTCATGAGAAATGGAGGATGTCGGGGGCACCATCAGCAGCTTCGTTCCTGGTGGCGTACCGGAAATATGCCTCCATGAACCTGCCGGAGATCACCTCGGAACAGGAAAACTTGAGCATGCCCCTTTGAAGAAACTTGCCCGAAAGGGCAAAAAACAACATGCGGGAGATGTCAAAAATAAGGTCATATATCTTTGCAACATCGTTTTTTGCCATGGCTATTCCGTAAACTCTGCATCTGACAGGCCTGAAATCGAAAAGAGCACACCTTTCATTGGAAAAAAGAGGACAGATAATGCCATCTTTCTTATAATGCCTTTCTATTTCGCGTAGATAGTCCTCTGACCCTCCCGATAGCCTTGCCTTGATACCCTTCTCTTGTTTTAGCACCTTGTTGGCCCTTTCTATCAACTGCTTTCTCTCATTGAGCTTAAGACGCCTATTTACCACGGTGTGTAGATACAGTGCCTCAAGAAAGAAGAGCTCAAAATATTCGTGGCAACAGTCATTCCTTTCGAGGCCGCATCTACCTTTTCCCTTCGCGGCCGTCTTTTGTTCCACAAGATGAATGATTTCCTCATATTTTGAAAAATATACTGAAAGATCAACCCCTTCTTTGTACTCCAGCCTTGGCTCTCTAATGCTAAGAGGTCTTTCGTGCTTTTCGTATCTTTTTAGGAGACGCCATTGACTCCAGCAGCTCGGCGTTGACCGTGCATCCTTCATTAGCCTGCTGGCTTCTTTGTATCCCAGGCCTTTTCTCAAAAGATATGCGGTGACAAAGGTTCCAGTCCTTCCTATTCCATGTTTACAGTGAACCAGAACCTTCTTTCCCAAAAAGATCGCCTCGTCAAGCCATTCGAGTGCCTTTTCCATTGCATCCATGTCTGGGGCATGCTCGTCTGGGATAGGCAGATAATAGACATCAAAGCCTGCCTTTTCTTCAATCTCGTGGAGATCGCAATACTCGCCGCAAAGATTGACAATTGCCGAGATCCCAGCCCGCTTTATCTCTTCAAGGTCTTCGTAGGACATGGGGGCATATCCCACTGCCAGGCTTGGGGTTATCCATGTGAGTTCATAGCTACTTTTCATGAGAAAAATCGTCCTCACCATACCTGGAAAAATCGGATCGTCCTGCCAGAAAATCTTTTATTAGCTCGTCGATATCAGTATCTGGAGTGAGATACAAATCCATCAACTTGGTTGCGCCCACCAGACGCCCTACATTCACCAACAGGGAAAGGATCTCCTGAGCTGAAGCATGTTTAAGCCTTGCATCTACCAGTTCACCCGTCTGAATGGTCTTAAATCCCAGACGACTCAAAACCCCTGAAATGAAATCCGCCCTCAGGAGCCTGCCTTCGAGCCTGCCTCCCCCTCCAGAAAATCTGAAATTGATATAGTTATTGTCTGGGGAATGTGTGGCTAACGCATCAATCTGGACAAAATGATAACCAAAACGAATATTGAGATTCATATAATCAGCAGCTACCACCGCATAACTGGAAAGTGCCTCTGTCTTCGTATCCACCATGCCACCAGCAAGTACGACCGCGTCATAATCCTCCCATGCAAAATGTTCCATATCAGACCATTTGACAGATGGATGGGACAAGCCCTTCCAAAAGGCCTGCATGGGTTTTGAAGTTATGTGATCAATACCTATTTCTGGTTGGCTTGATACGCCCTTTTTCAAACCACCCCCTACATCCAACACATAAAAATCAAGGGGAAGATCACTCGATAAATGTCTGGCGCCACGGGTCCCAGATGCGCCTTCCCTGCCTATGAAAAACATCTCACGCATGGCACATTCATGAACAAACCTTATTACGTCGTGGATGGACCTGCAGCCTTCGGGCTTGAACCGGCTGCTATGAATGTCCAGAAGAGAAAGCTGGGAGACCATCTTTATCAGCTGCTCAAGTTTCTTGAAAAGTGGCCCTTCGTCAACTAGTGATCTGGGTTTGGCCCTGTTCCTCCTCTTGCACTCTTCAACTATACCCTCAAAGATTCGGAGGTTGTCAGCGTCCACTGTTATGGGCTGCCCTTGTGCAAATCTTTCCATGGCGTCCTTTACTCCGCATACAAAGGGTATTCCGAGCTCTCTTGCCACAGAGGCACAATGGCTCGCTGCACTTCCGTGTTCTGTGACCATGGCTGAAACACGCTCAAAGACCTCCACAAAATCCGCAGGTGCATGTGTGGCCACAAGCACGGCCCCTGGTGGAGTAGAGGTCAGATCCTTATGGCCAAAGATCTTATGGACCCGGCCAGCACCGCAGCCAGTCGAGGCAGCAACTCCCTCTTCGGAAAGGATCTTATGCCCTTCAAAGTCTAACCCATGGCCCTGAGGCTCTTTGAACTTGGAAACGGTCAAGGCCCTGGTCTGGAGAATTCTAAGACCACTTGCTTTATCAAGGCACCATTCCATATCCACAGGCGAACTCGTATGTTTTTCAAGGATGAGAAGCCATTCTGCCAACTTTTCGGCATGTTCCAGTGAAAGGACCTGCCTCCTGCCTTCTCCTTGAGTGATACGGATCTTGCCCGTTTTTTTGTCTATCTTTATTACCTCTGGGTTAACAGTGCCAGAAACCACCCTTTCACCCTGACCAGTGGCGGCAAAAATCAGGAGATAGTCTCCATCTGGTCTGTCCGGATCAATGGAATATGCAGAGCCTGCCACGACTGTATCCATCATTTTCTGGACTATGACGGCCATCGGGGTCTCAAGGTCGCAATATCCCTTTTTAATCCTGTAATAGAGGGGGCTAGGATTGTATTTGCTCTTAATGACCTCTCTATAGGCAGAGACCACTCTTCCTGGTTCCACATCCAGCATGGTCTCGTACTGGCCTGCAAAGGAACTTTCCCTGTCCTCGGCAATAGCACTGCTTCGAACTGAAAAGGTCAGGGAATCACGGGCTCCAAATACCTTATCCATGCCGTCTTCTATGCTGGATGAAATGGCCTCGGGCACAGCTGCTTCACGGAACATGGCCAATATCTTGGCCGACTGTTCTTCTATGGAATTTGGATCACTTATATCTATCTTCCCTAGACATGCCATTATCTTGGGAATCATGAAATGTGATTCCAAATAGTGACAAAAGGCATTAGTGGTAATGATGAAAAAATCGGGCACTGGCAATTGCAGCCTTGTTTGGAGAAAATCGAGATTTACGCCCTTACCTCCAAGAAGATTCTCATCTGCGCCCTCAGAACCGGCAAAAAACAGATAAGGCCCATTTGGCTGCCAGTTCATGGGTGTAAGGAGAAGCTTGCAGTAAAAATCTATCTTTTTGTAATAGTCTTTCAGATTGTCATACTTGCCAGGTGCAAGCTCCATGAGACCAGAGACCATTTCGCCCACAGCTTCAGACAGTTCCTGGTAAACCATGTCCACCTGAGAGCAATCTACTTGCAACCTCTTGTAATAGATCTCTTCAAGCCTTGCGATGAACAGGTGAGCCTGCCTGTCCGCCTCAAGAATCTGCTTAAAGGCTTGATATTTTACCTTTATGACCTTTTCTGGCCAAATGAGCTGATAAGCCCAATATTTTAGAAGGCGATCCAGAGGCATGAAAAATCCTTTTAAAATAAATTTGGTGCTTAATTTTAACACATGAACAAGTTTAAGGCAGTGACAAATTTTTCGTTGCTAATTAGCTGGAAAGATTAAAAAAGGCCTCTTGAAACAATGTCTCGAGAGGCCCTGTGAGAGGAGAAGGTTTTTGGAGTTTTGAAGAGAAGATTATGGCTTCTGGCTTATATCTCCACTATCTGAGGTCTCAGGAGAATCACCAGCTCGCGTTTCCTTGTAAATTTCGTCTCACTCTTGAAGGCATAACCTATGAGTGGAATATCTCCTAATATTGGTACCTTGTTACCTTCGGTACCAGATGTCTCGTCGATTATTCCTCCTATGATAAGAAGCTGCCCGCTCTTTACCTTGGCCATTGTAGTCATTTCCCTCAAGTTGACCTCGGGAAGATCCACTTCTGCGTAGCCCGTCATGAAAGAACCGAATTCCCTGGTGGTGATATTGGCAAGACGGCTATTTACGGGTGTGAGCTGCAAAACTATCTCGTCATCCGATTCAATATTCGCTATCACGCCAAGGCCTATGCCTGAAAGGATGTCTTTTGTCTTTATGGTATATGAAGTAGTAGCTCCTCCAGCCGAGTTGTCCACTACCGTTGTGACTGAATCTATATATCTAGTGGTCCTGCCGCCTGTGATCATGGCAGGCTGTCCATTGAGGAGAGAAAGCTTCGGATTTGACAGCACCTTCACGTTGCCAAACTCGTCCAGAAAATTGAGAACGAGGTCAAATGGTGCACGTGTCATGGTGACGCTTTCGAGAAACTTGATCCCGTCTGTGGGATATATCTGACCATTTTTCCCAAAGGTCATGCTGAAGGTGAAGGGAGACTCTTTGAGGAGCTGGCTCCAGTCCACACCCTTGCTTGAAGAGTCATCCAACTGCACCTCGATGATCTTGGCTTCTATGATCACCTGCTTGCAGAGTGCCTCGTGGAGATTGTCCACATAGGTCTTCACCTTTTCCAGTATGGAGCGTGGAGCAGTAACAGTGATTATTCCAAGGGGTTTATCAATAGTGAAATAAAATCCTTCTCTGGATCCACGCCCAGTACCAGCCGCTACTTCATCTCCCTGGCCACCTTGGGAGTTGTTGCCATTATTATTGTTGTTATGAAGCTGCGTTTCTGCCTGCTGCTGCTGAACGCAAAGAGCCTGTCTAGCGGGATTTGCAGGATAACGCTGCCTGCAAAGACGCCTGATCCTCTCCATGTCCTGCTCATTGTCTGAGGCTGTCTCTGGGACATTTAATGTCGCTAGATCGAGGATCCGGCTGATATTTTCCTGTATGGTCGCCCAAAGATCTATGTTGTCGTCGTTGTGCTCTACAGATAACTCTCCCTGAAGGCCTGTTTCCACCTCCCCTGCATTTCCGAGGAAATCCCCTCCCACAGCTGTTCTATAACTACCTGTCAGAAAGGGGCTGGTAATATGAAATCTCTGTGTATCCTTGTACTTGACAATTATCGTATCATTCTCAAATTCATAGAAATAATCAACCTGCCGCAAAACATCATTCAATGCATCCCAAAAACTGCTGTCTGCCTTTATGTTGACATTGACCAAGGCTTCCTGGTTCACATCGCTCGACCAGCTGACATTCATGCCTTTAAGGTCTGCCAGAGACCTTATTACTGTATGTAGAGGCACTTTGCCATTTTTGCTGTTGATATTGGCGCCTACCTTCATATCAGGCAGTTTTGCATCCTCAGAGCTGACGTGAACTTGGGTTAGACTATACGAAGGCTTCCATTTGATGGCTGGTTTGGCAGTTGTGAGCCCAGTGCTAGGAGCAATCATTCTGTTGGCCTTGAGCTGTGCTGCAAGAGAGGAATCTTTTGCCTTTTTTGCAGGTTCAGACTTCACAGGTGCCTGGGCTGTTTCTCCATTCTGTATACTATGTTGGGCGCAGCCTTGAATGGAAAGGCCAAAAAGTATAGTGAGAAAAATTAACCAAAGCCTCATCTTCTCATGCCCAGATCTATTTATAAGTGCCATTTTAACCTCCCTTACTGACCTGAATACCCTGATCCTGTCAGGGCCTTGAGCCTCAACTGGGCAAAACTGATCATATCGGCAGAAACACTTGGACCTGCCGATAAAATAGTCTTGTACTCCGTAATTGCCTGTGGCGTCTTGGCAAGATATTCATAACACTGAGCCTTCAGCATGATGATATCAGGGTCAACTTTGTAATTGGCCTCCAAACGGCTGATCAGCCTCAGTGCCTGCCTGTAGTCTCCTTGAGAAAAGGAAAATACTGCGTAATTCCAAAGGGTATCCCTAGTGGGCTTTTCTGAAATTGCCATCTCGAAATAACCCCTGGCATCTTTCACTCTATCGAGACGTGCCAGGGCAACCGCCGCAATGGCAGCAGCCTCTCCATCCTTGCTGTCTATTTTCAAGGCCTCTTTGGCATAATTGAAGGCAGAAAGGGGATCATCCTGCTGCAAGGCCATGGCCGCAAGCTTTCTATTCAACTGTAAGTTGTCTGGCCACAGTGCGGATGCCTTTTTCAAATTCTCGTATGCTCCCATGAGGTTGCCATGTTTTTCCTGGGAGGCAGCCTTTTTGATCAACTTTTCAGCCTGGACGATCTGTTTGAGAGGTGTCTTGGACTTCCTCTTCTCGTCCACCAAGAGCCTCTTGGCCTTTTTGGAGACGAGATTACCTGTAACCTCAATCTCTGCAGGGCTTGTCTCAAGAGTACCGCCAGTGCCATTTTCACCTGCCCATTCGATGGACTTTTTCTTTGGATAAATCATGATGGTGTTATTGCGTTCGATACTTTCAAGCCCCTTCAAGTTCTTTATAACCTCAAGAACAAAGGTCCACGGGACATTATCCAGGGCCAAGGTCAAGGTGCCTTTAACCCCTTCGTCCACCACCACGTTCTTTCCACTCACCTGACCAAGCAGGCGGAATACGTTATGGAGATCCACCTTGTAAAAATCTACACTGATCTTCTTGGGGCCTTTGTCAACCTTGGCATTCCGAACCCTCTTGGAGTTTATGGAAGACTTGCCAGAAGTAGCATGAGAAATGCTTGTCTCGGTCTTTGCCAACCTAACTCCTTTGGCTGTGCTGGCTGTCGGCTTACGGTCCTTAAGCTCCTTGAGCCAAAAATTCACATCCGAGCTGGCTTCCTTCTCCTTCTTGGCAGCCAGACAACTCCCTCCCGGCTGCAATCCTGAAGCAGCAAACAACAGAATCAACAATAATACCGGGATATTCTTGAACCTTTTCCTAATCAGCTTCATCGCTTTCCTCCGGATGAAGATATAAAATCCTGTCTCGATATTTTAACTTGCCCTTTAAGTCCTCTACCTTTTCCCTAACAACCACCTTTTCTCTCTCTATTGCCACTACCCTTCCCTTCTGATACCCGATTCTCATTCCTGGTTTGAGGGTATAACCTATGCCAGAGGCATCCTGAGCCATGGCAATGGCAGTGCCATCCCCCTCCTGGACTATGCCAACTAGAGTTAGCTGCCCTACGTCCATACACTCGAGTGGAGTGGCACACTTAGAGGGCCTCTTGTTCTTGGCCACCTTGGATGAGCCCTTTCGGACAGAAGTAGCTGTCCTGAAAAATGGCCTGAACGGGTCGGGCTTTCCAGCTGGGCTATAACGGTAAGCCACAGGGGAAAGAAGCCTGCTCAGCCTCTTTTCGTATTCAGCAATCTTTTTTGCCCCTGCCTCTGCCTGGGTCATGGTTGCCGGACCAGTCTGGGCCTGGCAGGTGCCCTGAAATAGCCCGAAGGATATGAGTGACGAGGATAGAAGCATCAAGAAGACCTTGACGAAAGAAACAGAGAACATGTCCATTTTGTCCTTTAGATATGTCATCATTTTTTCTTCTTTTTCTTAGCTGCCTTTTGCTCCTCAGGAGTGAGAAAGCGATACGTAGCTGCTGTACACTTAGTCTGGATGACCCAGTTGCTACCCCTCTGGACCCCTGCGGAACCGTCTGTGCCCGAGGCCTTGTCTGAAGTTTGTTCTTGGCTGGCCGCGCCTGTATCCCCGCTGCTTTTATCCATGGTCTGGCTCCATATCTGGGAACTCTCCTTGGCATTACCCATCGAGACATCCTTGATATGAACGATGCGTGCCATGCGGCTAACCCTGTCAAAAAAGACCACTGTATTGTGAAATGGCCCTTTGAATTCCAAGGTCACGGGAATAGAGGCATAAAATTTTTCTCGCTTTTCTGGTCCTGGCTTGAAGGCCTGGAATTCGAGACGCGCCTCGTTCCCCAAAGAGGAGATCTCTGTAAGGACAGAAGGGATATCCTCTTTCTCAGGCAAGAGTTTCATTGCCTGTTTCAGGATATCCTGCATGGCCTTCAACTCCTTTTCCAGCTTTGGCAGCTGCTGGCTCTTTATCTCAAGCAGAGCGATTTCCTGCTTGAGTTTCGGGATCTTGTTGGAGATGCTATCTATCTCCCCCATCCTTGCCGACAAAAACAGGAACCAGAAAAGGGCGAGGGGCACAGCCCAGGAAGCCACCAGAACCAGGGCTTTTTGCCATGCTGGCATCCGGTAAACAGTATCAAACAACTGTTGTGGAATCCGAAAATTTGCTTTTTTTACTTTCACCTTGTCTGCTCGCTTAATTAACTGTTGTCATGATTCAGCAATCTGAACATCAAGATCAAACTCCATTAGATCGTGGCCCTGCACCTTCTTACGATGAGTCGTCCCCAGTTTGACCTTCTTGAATATTGAAGCCGACTGGAGCCTGCGCATGAACAGGGCTACCGTATGGTTGTCAAGGGCAATGCCAGAAAGCTGCAATTTCTTGCCCTTTAGATCCAGATTTGTAAGCCAGAGCCGGTCTATTGGCAGTGAACTGACAACTTCATCCAGCACCCTGACTGTCAATGTCCGCCCCTGTTGAAGCTTCTCGATGGCCCTGAACTTGGTCTCTATCTCCTTGTTTTTCTCTTGTACCTGCTTGATCTTATCATTCACATAGGCCAGCCTGGCCTTCTTGGCCTCGAGCCTCTTCAGCTCGGCGCGCTGGGAAGAAATCTTTCCCTGAATCCCGAAACCCACTGCAAAGAGCAGGCACAGCAGTAAAACAATAGAAAGGAGAAAGATGGACACCTGCTGCCGGACAGCCTCTTTCTTTTTCCATTCCCTGACTGGTAAAAGGTTTATGGCAATCACTATTCTGCACTCCTCATTGCCAGGCCGCTGGCTATGGCCATTTGTGGTGAAACCGTACTCAAGTAGGCGGAATCAATTTCCTTTGCATGTTCAATGCTGGAGAAGGGATTGAGTTTCTTGGCCTCTATACCAAGCCCCTTGGAAAATTGTTTCTCTATGTCAGTGAGCAAGGCGCAACCACCGCTTATAAAGACGTGTGTGGGAAACTCCTCAGGTTTGGCGTTGGCCTTGAAAAAATTGATGGCCTTCTTTATCTCATCGATCCACATATTGGCCATATCCATAACGACTTGCCTGATCTCCTCTGCCAGCACCTTGTCCTTCGTGCCAGAGATCTTTGCAGCCTCCGCATCGTCCCGGTTCAGGCCGGTTGCTTCCTGGATCGCCTCGGTAAGTTGTTCCCCGCCTATGGCCATGTCCCTGGCAAAGACGGGCATCCCATTTTGAATCACGTTCAAATTTGTCTTGCTAGCGCCTATGTCTATAAGAACTGCAGGCTCCGAGACATCGCCAAAGGCCATCTCAAACGCATTCACCAGGGTAAAGGCATCGACATCTATCACCGCAGGTATCAGCCCAATGGCCTCGAGAAGGCCAGCATAGGCATCCACGATCTCCTTCTTGGCTGCCACGAGGAATATGTCTGATCCTTCCCCTTCCCCTTCGTCTTGCTTGAGCATGCTGAAATCGATGTAGACATCATCGATCTCAAAAGGGACGAACTTTTCAGCCTCTATCAAGAGGTTTTCTTCTATTTCCTTTTCATTGAGATATGGAACTCGTATTCGTTTTACAATGACTGAATAGCCTGAGATGGAGGTCGACACCCTCTTCACCTTGGGCTGACAGTTTGAGATCAGGTCTCTCAAAACATTTTCCACAGTGTCATGGTCCTTGATGGAACCATCCACAATGACCCCTGGTGGAAGTAGGGCCCTGCCCACCCTCCTGAGGCTGCGGGAACTGCCTGATCCTGAAAATTCAGCTAGTTTGATGGTATGCGACCCAATGTCTATGCCCAAAGTGGGCTTTTCCTTTTTCTTGAACAGGCTTGTCATTTTAAAATTTTTCATATTCATTTCAAATTGTTTCCAGATTCCTGCTCCCTTTTTCACCGACTACTCTTTTATTCGGTTTCAACCACAATTTTCTTAAGGCAAATTAAAAAGACTTGTTTAAAAAAAATTGAACAGTATGATTACAAGACCTGAATCTGCATAATCCCAGAGAAATTTTTCTTCCCATACCAGCAATGTTTTTCAATTGATTGCCTGAATCGGCTGGACCGATATTGAATAGTGGCAACAAGAAATCTTTCACTGTAAATTTACACCTATGACCATAGAAAAAGACCGCATAAGAAACTTCTCTATTATCGCCCACATCGATCATGGCAAATCCACACTTGCAGATCGAATCCTGGAATACACGGGCAGTGTGAACTCAAGACAGATGAAAAAGCAATTCCTGGACCAGATGGATCTGGAACGGGAACGGGGCATCACCATCAAGGCACAAACCGTCCGCATCACATACAAAGCAGAAGATGGGAAGGAATATCTCCTGAACCTCATCGATACTCCCGGCCATGTAGATTTTTCCTATGAAGTGTCAAGAAGCCTAGCAGCCTGCGAAGGAGCACTGCTGGTGGTGGATGCAACCCAAGGGGTTGAGGCCCAGACCCTTGCAAACGTATACCTTGCCATGGAAAACGACCTGGAGATAATACCAGTACTGAACAAGATCGACCTCCCTAGTGCAGAGCCGGAAAGGGTCGCCCAGGAAATAGAAGACATCATTGGCTTAGATGCCTCAGATGCCGTTCTTGCCAGTGCCAAGGAGGGCATTGGAACAAAGGAGGTCTTGGAATCCATCATAAAGAAGATTCCTCCTCCCAAGGGCCATCCTGAAAAACCGCTTCGGGCCCTGGTCTTTGATTCATGGTTCGACCCCTACCAGGGAGTTATCGTGCTGGTGCGCATCGTAGAAGGCTCTTTGAAGAAGGGTATGGCACTGAAGATGATGTCAGACGGCCAAAAATACGAGGCCCTAAGAATTGGCGTCTTCACTCCGCAGGCCCTGGATGTGGACAAGCTTTCAGCTGGAGAAGTGGGCTTTTTAGTGGCTGGCATAAAAAACGTCAGGGACATCAGGATAGGAGATACCATCACTGAACAAAAAAGACCTGCTGCCAAACCCCTGCCAGGTTTTAAACCAGTGAAGGCAATGGTGTTTTGCGGCCTGTATCCCGTTGATCCAGGCCAGTATGATCAACTTAAGGAGGCAGTGGAAAAACTGTGGCTCAATGACCCTGCCTTTTCCTACGAACCTGAAAGTTCAGCTGCCTTGGGTTTTGGCTTTCGGTGTGGATTTCTTGGCCTGCTCCACATGGAGATTGTTCAGGAGCGGCTGGAACGGGAATTTGAACTTTCGCTCATAAGCACGGCCCCTGCCGTAGCCTACAAAATTGAGCTCACAACTGGAGAAGAACTCACCATCCATAACCCTGCCCAAATGCCTGAGGCCGCAAAGATTCGAAGCATTTCAGAACCCTTTGTAGAGATGGAGATATATGTGCCCAAGAATTTCGTAGGCGCTGTAATGGGGCTTTGCGATGAAAAACGCGGAAGACAGGTAAACATGACCTATCTCACTTCCGAAAGGGTGCTTCTCAAGTATGAGCTTCCCTTCAATGAAATCGTCCTTGATTTCTATGATCGGCTAAAGTCCATCACTAGAGGTTATGCCTCTATAGATTATGAATTCTTGGATTACAGACCTGCAAATCTTGTCAAGATGGACATCCTCATAAACAAACAGCCAGTGGATGCCCTTTCGGTGATTGTCCACAAGGAAAAGGCCTACTACAGGGGCAGAGACCTTGTCTCCAAACTGAGGAAGATAATACCAAGGCAGCTTTTCGAGGTTGTGATCCAGGCAGCCATTGGAAGCAAGATCATTGCAAAGGAACGCATTCCTCCCTTGCGCAAGGACGTCACCTCGAAGTGTTATGGTGGAGATATCACAAGAAAGAGAAAGCTTCTTGAGAAACAAAAAGAAGGCAAAAAACGCATGAAGCAGGTAGGCTCTGTGGAAATTCCCCAGGAGGCCTTTTTGAGCATCTTAAAGGTATAGCCGACCCCACCAAACGCATTCTTTATTGATATCAGCCGCAAGTACCTTCTTTTCGGTTTACTTATTGCGTACATTTCCAAGTGGGACTAACATTGCTGCCATGAAACTTCAAGACAACTATCCAGACAGCAAAATGCTTACCCTCGTCAAGGAATACGCCCAGGCCATCCTGATAGCCTTAGTCATTGCCCTTTTCGTGCGCACATTTGTAGTTCAGGCATTCAAGATACCTTCAGGCTCCATGATCAAAACATTGCTCATAGGTGACCATATTCTGGTGAACAAATTCATCTATGGGGTGAAAAATCCCTTTAACAGGGCAACCTTGATATCAGGAAAGGCACCAGCTCATGGAGATGTAATCGTCTTTATCTTCCCATTGGACAGGAACAAGGACTTTATCAAAAGGGTGATTGGCGTAGGAGGAGATACTGTCAAGATCGTCAACAAGAAGGTCTATGTAAATGGCAAATTGTATCATGAGCCACCAGGAGTGCAACATACTGATCCCAACATCATCCCTGGCAACGTCCAACCCAGAGACAACATGGGGCCTATAAAGGTGCCTCCAGGCAAACTTTTTGTCATGGGTGACAACCGGGACCAGAGTTTTGACAGCCGTTTCTGGGGTTTTGTCCCTGTGAAAGATGTTAAGGGTAAGGCCTTTATCATCTATTGGAGCTGGGATTCGGAACGGTTCTTTCCCCGGTTCGACAGGATTGGAAAGTGGATAGAATAGCTTCAAGAAGGCCCTTCTTATCTCAAAAGCCGTGACTTGACAACACCTCCTGCAGCTTCCACTGCCATCAGATAAAGGGAAGAGCAAAGACCAATAAAGAAAAGACTTGCCAATATTGCTGCGAGATTATTTTGGTAGAGTGCTTTTCTGATTACATATCCTATCCCATTGGTTGCTGCAAGAAATTCTGCCACAATGGTACCAACCATGGCCAGGGTTGCGCTGCCAGCAATAACAGTAATGATCTTGTCCAAGTTTTCAAAGGTCCTGATGGCAAGCTCGGTAATAGAATCGAGCCTGCCTGTCTCCCTGAAAAAATGCTCTACATCCACTACAGGATCAGAAAATATGCCAAGAAAGCTCAAAAGCAGGGGGAAATAGCATATAAGGGATGCTATTAGAAGCCTTGATGCAAGGCCGTCTCCAAGGAAGATGAATACTATGGGGGCTATGGCTACGACAGGATATGCCTGCAAATTATAGGCAGCAGTCCGCACCATATTTGAAAATCTTGAGCCAGTGCGGGCCAAAAAGGCCACTACAGCAGCGAGCAATATGGCCAGAAAATGACCAGCTACTGCAACAAGGGTTGTGTTGATGGCAGGAAACAGAAAATCTCCCCCTCCCTTGAGAATCAAGGATGCGACCTCATGGGGTGGAGGTATGAGATAATCCGAAAGGCCTGCCATGTATTTGACTGCCATGAGAAGCAGCAAGCCTGCCAAAAATATTACTACAAACTGTACAAGTCTCATGAATCCTTCTGCCAGTGTCCTTTTGAGGAAGCCTTCAGTATTTCCAAGACCTTTTCCTCCACATGGACGCTTTGGGCATCCTTGTGAGACGAGACGTCAAGGCCATCCACTGCCATCAACTCTGTTATGCCTTGAGGACCAGCCTGTGGCAGGACAAAGACCCTGTTTGAAAACATGGCCACCTCGCTTGCATTATGGGAAATATATATGAACGTCCTGTCTTGAAAATGGCTTTTTATGTAACCAAGAATCTTGTTTCTCGAAGGCTCGTCCACATTTGCCAGGATCTCGTCGGCTATCAACAGGTCAAAATCCTGAACCAGATACCTTATGAGATTCACCCTGTTTTTCTGCCCCATGGATAGCCTTGGAAACTTGTGCTCCATGAATTCCTCTACCCCAAATCTTGAGAGAAGATCTTCCAAAAGGGCCTCGCAGCCTGGCGAAACCACATTTTTCAAGTGTTCTTCGACTGTCTGCCACCCTGGAAGCCGTTCGGTATTGTAAGAAAAAAGCCCTTTGGCCAGATCTTTTCTGATGACATGGCCTGAATCTGGAGACAGGAGCCCGGCAATAAGCCTTGCTAACGTGCTTTTCCCAGAACCGGAAAAGCCAAAAAAGGAGAAAAAACCACTTCCTTTTATGGATAGGTTCAGGTTTGAAAATAGTGGATGATCACTTTCTGGGTATGAAAAGGACAGATCCTGGCAGACTATTTTCACTTGTAACCACTTACTTGCGCCCCTTGGCGAGACGCTGAAGCCGGCGACGCCGTTTTTTCCTGCGCCTTATAATCTTTTTGACAGTGGCATCCAGGATATCTTCCCTGAGCTTTACCATGTCGGACTCGGCACCAAAGATTGCCACCTTCAGATACTCGAACCCAAATTTCATGAGTGCCACATCGTCTTCTAGTATCTCTCTTAGGAGTTTAGAGTCCACTATGTAGGTGTCGAGGAATCTGCTCTCAAACACAAAACTCCTGAACCTCTCCATATTGGTAGACACCATGAAGAAAAGTTCCTTGGCCCTTTCAGGCATCTCGGTCTCTTCACCAAAGGATTTTTTCCTCAGAAGAAGCTCCATCCAATCCCGATTCATGCGGTCATAGAGGTCGGATTCTTGATCCTCGCGCCAGGAATCCACTGTCCATTCCGTATCTTCCTCAAAGCCCTTACAGTGCTCTTCCTTTACAAGGAAAAAGAACTCTTCCTCCTCACCGGAAAACTTTTCCGACTGCCTCAGGCTTGCAAGTCCTATTGGATAATAACGGCAACATACTGGTCTATCGGTATAAATCTGACAGCCGTCTTTGGTAACGAAGGGGCAGCGCCCCCCTTCCTCTTTGAGCATTTTCAATCTGGCTACAGGGACCCTGGTAATTCCGAGCAGTTCTGGCTCTGTATAAAGGCGCAAGAATAGGTCTGAACTCAGGCCCAAGCGGTGCTTCATCCGAACTATATCATAGGGTGTGAGAATGATATTCATGTTCCTGCAGCACTTTGTGAAACAACTGACTCCAGGATAACACCTGAACTTGAATGTACTGTCCCTTTCGAGCCTGACTGGCTGTATGGCACTTCCTGCCTTGCCCTTTTTAAGGGCCTTGTCTATCCGTTCTTCTATATGTTTAAGTCCCATGTTTCCTCTTCTTCAGCTAAAGGTTTAATGATGCCTTCTTATCACAAAAGCAAGCAAAAAGGCAGTTTATTCCACAAGCCCACACCAGGCAACTTTAAGTATTAAAAAAACGGATTTTTACTTTTGGAAAAAGTTCCTTGGAGACAGTCTCTTGAACTCTTGTAATGTATTTATGTTGGAAAGACATTCCAGAGACCCTGCCACCTTGATAACCTCTGCTTCAGACACCAGATACTTGGGCAGTGGATCGAGAAGTTGCCTCATCTTCAACCTCCTGTTTTCCAACAGATATTCCACTAATGGCAATAGAGACCTGTGATAAATGGCATGGAGAGGCTCAAACCTGCCCCTACAATATGGGACAATCGCCGGAGCCCATGTCTTTAAACCAAGCATATGCCTCAAAAGCAATGGCTCAACGAGGGGCATGTCACAGGCAAGGACCATAATCCACTGGGCCTCCAAGTGGACGAACGCAGAATAAAGGCCTCCAAGTGGCCCCATACCCTTTATTACATCTGGGATTTTCCTGATCTTTTTTTCTGGATAGTCACTTGCTTCCTTTACAGAAAGGGCGACTTGGCTGCAGGAAGAATAAGCAGCTTCAATCACATTGTCCAAGATGCTGCCCCTGTCATTCCAAGGGGCTAAGGCCTTGTCACTTCCGAAGCGGCTACTCATTCCACCAGCAAGTATTACGATAGCTGCTGAATCAGATGGTGAAGAAACGGAAAAAAGTGTCATTTACAGCCTGTTCCCACTAAAACCCTTAAGTTCCAATCTCGGCGACTTGCAGTTATCTTGATACCGGTTATTGACAAATAAAGCTATCATGATTATTAAACTTAACACACTGTTGCGGGGTGGAGCAGCCTGGTAGCTCGTCGGGCTCATAACCCGAAGGTCGGAGGTTCAAATCCTCCCCCCGCTACCAAGAAAATCAAGGGTTACGGCAGATCTGCCGTAACCCTTTTTCTTTTTTGGTACCGCTTTGTAGCATTATAGTGAGGCAGATGACAAGACAGCATATATATCATGAAAACAAAAAACGCTCGCACACTTTTCAAGATGGTCAGAAAGCCCGCCGATTGATCGCGGTAAACGAAGTGGTCCCCCAATCTTTGCGGTGTTGATCTGGCATTCTTGGGCCGCCTTCACTCTGATCCTCAAGCTGCAAGGGCAAAGCTTATAGACTTCGTCAGGCTTTGGTAATTGAGGCTTTGATGAAATCTATCATGGTTATAGTGCTCAATTCATCTCCTAAGGCCTCGTAATTCACTCACTGAAAGAAAATTCCTGGATACAGATAAGCTCGTTTTCAGAGACCGCCAAAGCCTCTTTATGAAGATGTTGTCCGTAAAACATGAGTGAACCCTACTGTCAAGACACAAACGCGGCCATATTAAGAGAAATTTTTTCTATGGCTTTCAAACAAGATTATGGTCAAAGCTAAGGATTGGCGTCCTCTCACCATCATTCCACCCCTTTCCAGCAGTGTGAATCCTACCTCAGCACACTGTCTCATTTTAGGGGTCCACTATAGTTTCTTTTTGTCCAATCACAATGCATGGCAACAAAAACACAATGACCCTGATTCTTCTTCAAGGCCAAGCCACGCACCAAAAAACTTCTTGACTGTGAAATGATAGCCAAATTATCCTTATGTTAAAGAGGTGTAGCCATCTTTATGAATAAGCCCCAGAATTCGGAATCAGAAGGGTCTTCTATTCTCCAGGCCTACAAGCAGAACAAGAGACTTTCCAACAAGGAGAGGCTCAAAAATCTGCTTAGCCTTTTCAAGAGGGAAGACAGGGTACTGATAGTTATTGTTGCCGATCCTGATTCAATGGCCTCGGCATTTGCGGTCAAAAGGCTCCTGAGCCGTCGTGTCAGTGAGATCACTATAGTCCATCCTAACCAGATAAAGCGGCTTAATAATCTTGCCATGAAAAACATTCTCAAGATCCCGATGCATCCCTTGCGGGGCACAAAAAAGGAAGAGTACTCGAAGTTCATCCTGCTGGATTCCCAGCCGCCCCATAGAAAAGAATTCGCCCATTTTCAGTTCAACGTTGTAATTGACCATCACCCACCGACTGAGGGCTGGAGTGCGGATTTCATTGACATAAGAGAAGAATACGGCGCTGTCTGCACCATGATGAGTGAATATCTGAAATCTGCGCGCATCAAACCTGCGGCAGCCCTGGCCACTGCACTCTTTTACGGAATAAAGGTGGATACCCACAACTTCACAAAAAAAGCAACAACTTCAGACGTTTCATGCTTTCAGTACCTGTTTAAACGGATCAACCAATACTGGTTGAACAAGATAGAACAGTCGGATATCAGGAGATCGGAGCTCAAATATTTCAAGACAGCCTTTCTGAACCTGAAGGTTCGCAAGCACAGGATATATGTTCACATAGGAAGAATCAGGAATCCAGATATCCTCGTTGTCATAGCGGATTTTCTTACCCATGTCCATGACATCGGTTGGGTGATAGTCTCTGGACAGGTAGGAGAAAAACTTGTTGTGGTATTTAGATGTGATGGTTACAAGAAAAATGCAGGCAAGCTTGCGGAAAGGGTCCTTGGAAAATATGGGCCTGCAGGAGGGCATAAGCAGAGTGCCAGGGCTGAGATCCCCATAAAGAACCTGCCTGAAAAATTTTCAAATGAATTCAACACCCTGCTTCTTATAAAACTCTTCATGAAACACCTAGACTGATCAAAGGGGTGAGAACAGATCATGTCTAAAACCATTGCAATGATACTTGCCGGTGGAAGGGTTGGAGAATTGAGCATCCTCACCTTTTACAGGCCAAAATCAACAGTGCCCTTTGGCAGCCTTTACCGCTTCATAGATTTCCCCTTGAGCAATCTCATGTTCTCTGGCATCCAAAGGGTGGGCATCCTTAGCCAGTACAGGTCCAGCTCACTGGTGGAACACATAGGCACAGGGGCATCATGGGATATGATCGGACGGCACAGGGGCATCACCATCCTTCCTCCATTCAAGGGGCTTCATGCCTCAGACTGGTATCAAGGAACAGCAGATGCGGTTTATCAAAACCTGGATTTCATCTCTGCCCACCAGCCAGATCATGTGCTCATAGTATCTGGAGACCATGTCTACAACATGGACTACAACGACCTCATAGACTTTCATCATGATATGGATGCAGACGTTACTGCTGCATTTGTAAATGTGCCTCTACCTGGCTCCTCAAGATTTGGCCTTGGCAAGATTGCAGACGACGATCCCAGGGGCGGCCGCCTGATAGAATATGCTGAAAAGCCCCAGCAGCCTATATCCTCGTGGGCATCCATGACGATTTATCTCTTCAATTATCAAGTATTGAAGGAAATTCTCGAAGTAAATGCACTAGCCGACTCACACGAATTTGGAAGGGACATCTTTCCTGCTCTTCTTGAGGCCCACAGGGTCTATGGCTATAAGTTCAAGGGTTACTGGGCATATTGCCGCACCATTGACGAATATTGGCGTGCCAACATGGATCTCATAGGAGAACACCCAAGGATAGAGCTATCAAAGTGGTGTGTCAGGACAAATCTGGACCACGAGGCAATAAGAGATATGGGCCCTGCAATAATCGACAGTGGGGACAACTCGGAAAACCACGTAAAGGATTCCCGGATCTATCATGGTGTACGAATCGATGGACATGTTGAACGCTCCATCCTCTTTCCGGGAGTTCACGTAGGTTCAGGTGCCCATGTTGAGGATTCGATACTCTTTTTTGATACCCAGGTGGGTACTGGCGCCAGGCTGAATAAGGTTATAACCGACATAGGTGTCAGCATAGGAACCAATACAAACATTGGCAAAAAGGATGGTAAAATAAGCCTTGTGGGCATGCAAACCCAGGTGCCAAAGGACCTGAATTTTGAAGATGGGGTTACGATCTTCCCTAGACTAAGGGGCGAAAATTTTACCAAAAGGCACTATGATACAGGAGAATCCATCAAGAATCACGAAACCTGATACAGTTTCTTCCCGCCTTTTTGGCCTCATACAACATACGGTCTGCCCTTGCGACTACATCTCTCATGTCTTCTGTGCCAGTCCACTGTGCCACACCGTAGGATGCTGATACCTTGATCTTCACCTGGCCATTCATTGCAATGAACAAGGACTTCCCCAATCTCTTCCTGAATAATTCCAGTTTCTCAACCGCCTCTTCTCCAGGGCAACCAGGCAGAATTACCCCAAACTCCTCACCGCCATACCTGTAAACAGACCCCATATCCTCAAAATGATTCTTGAGCAACATGGCAAACTGTTTCAGCACGGCATCACCCACAGGATGTCCATATGAATCGTTGACCTTTTTGAAATGGTCAAGATCTGCAATCACCAAACTGAGGAGCGAAGATGATTCGTTGCCCCCGCCCTGGTTAGCCGATGCGAACTCACTTAGATCTCTTTCCCAGGCCCTCCTGTTCAAAACATTCGTGAGAGGGTCCTCATGCACTTTCTTTGCGAGAGAGACCAACATATTCTCTTGCCTCTTGATCTGCTCCAGCACACCTGAAATGTTGTCCATAAAGCCTTTGCTACTCTCTTTTATGGCCTTGGCACTGGCCTCAATATTACCCTTCTGTTCATCAGGCATATTTGTCATCTGAAGGTGGATGGAATCGATATGTTTGTCCAGCTTGGCGATATTTCTCTTGGCCTCCTCTTCAAAGTTCGCAAGGATATTCTTTGCATCCGATATCCTAGCCTTTGCCTTAAGGATGACATTGCGGTAGCGCATCGCCTGCTTGTCCTCATCGCTGCGCACCATTTCAAGGATCTCTTCCTTATTGAGCATATCAGCAGCCTGAATAAACTCCTGATGATAACAACGGGGAAGAGGAGGAGTGCCTGAAGAAACCAGATTGTGGAGTGAGTTTCTGGCGACTTCGCAAATATCTTTAAGGGTGTCTTTCCACGCGTCTTCTGTTTCAGCGGGTTTTTCTGTCATACTTGCCCTGTCCTTTTCCTCAGAACAGACTAAAGGTTTTTCCAGAACTCTTTCTGAACTTCTATTGCATATTCCAATTCCTTGAATCTTTTATCGGCATTTCTCAAATATTCACAAACTTTTTGTTCCTCTTTGTTAAAATTGGCCGTGGAAGCCCTGATGGCAGCAGCCACTCCTTCACTAAGGCCTGTCAGGTTGTATCCGCCTTCAAGGAAGAAAATGGGGCCTATGGCAGAACATCTCGACGCAAGCGCACAAATCTTATCAGCCAGGAAACCAAAGCCCGGCACCGTCACCTCCATACCGCCCAAAGGATCGTCCCTGTAGACATCAAAACCAGCTGACACCAAGATGACATCAGGCTCAAATTCCAATGTCACAGGCTCCAGCAGCAAATTGAATATGCTGGCATATTCCTCGTCTCCTGCACCTGGAGAAAGGGGAACGTTCACGGTAAACCCCTTTCCATCCCCAGAGCCTGTTTCTCCTGCAGCGCCAGTACCTGGATAATATGGATACTGATGAGTGGAAAAATAGAGCACCCGGCTGTCGTCGTAGAAACTGTGCTGTGTGCCATTTCCGTGGTGGAGGTCCCAGTCGATTATCAAGACCCTTTTGGCCTCTTTTTTCTTCAATGCGTAATAGGCAGAAAGCGCCACGTTGTTAAAGAGGCAAAATCCCATGGCATGATCACGCTCTGCATGATGGCCTGGTGGTCTTACCAGGGCAAAAGCTGTTTTGAACTGTCTCGAATATAGGCTGTCCAGGGCCTCAAAACCTGCACCCACTGCAAAACAGGCTGCATCCCAGGAATCTGCCGAAGTTGCGGTGTCAGGGTCTAACTGGAAATGGTCCACACCTGCCGTTTTCTCTATCCTATCCACATACGACCGGGTATGATTCCAGGCCAACTCCTCCTTTGTGGCACGCCTGGGCCTCTTTTCCGTTATGATGTCTTGCAAATCGGTCTGTCTAAGCCGCTGATACACAGCTCTAAGTCTTTCCTGGGATTCGGGATGGCCAAAACCTGGATCATGTTTCAAGAATATCTGATCCTTAATTATCAGGGACGGCATCTTTTGCATGGGCAATATCCTTTCAGGAATGCTTTTTTCCTTGTCTTAAAGATGATCCTGTTGCCTGGGGCTGTGCTCTGGCCCAATGGGCACCAAGGCCTGTGAAACTTTAGCGATCTCCTGTTACCTATGTAATATTTCTCAGAAGCATGATGCTTTATACTCCAGATGCCCTTGTGCGAAAGTATTGCTGACCTTTGGGCTGCAACGAGTCTTTTGGCATAGTGATCTGGTTTCTGATAGAAACAACAGTGGGCAAGACCGTTTTTTAAAAGCACCTCACTCACAAGTTTTCCATTTAGCAAAAATACGTGGGCCAAGAGCCTGCCATATTGATCGTATGGTACTGAAGAAGCCACAAGGATATCGATCCTTTTGCCTTCAACAAGCCTTTTGTTCAAATAGGCCGCCTCCCTTCCAAAGGGTTCACCAGGCTTGTCCTTATGTGCGACTTCTGGTGCATTGATCTCAAGATATCTCACCTTTCTGCCATCCGAGAGCACAATGGTGTCCCCGTCTATGACTCTTTTGCAAAATACCCTTTTCCTGCGGGCCCCATCCACAGGGGAAGTGCTACACGAGACAAGCCAGAAGACAGCCAGGACAATGGCGCCAATCCCAATAGGGCGTCGGTGTTTGGCAACAGAAATCATCGCAGCGACCTGAGGCCTGGGAAATAGGGGAGGAGCCAACTCATGGACACTAGAATCACGATAACTTCCTGCCAGTAAGGCGGCTGTAGGCATCAAGATATCTCTGCCTGGTCTTTGTGATTATATCTTCTGGCAAGTGGGGCGCAGGAGGCTTCTTGTTCCATTTTATAGACTCCAGATAATCGCGCACAAACTGCTTGTCAAAGCTTTCCTGGGCCCTTCCTGGCTCGTAGGAATCAAGAGGCCAGAATCTGGATGAATCAGGGGTCAACACCTCATCTATCAGACACAAATCCGAATTGATGAAGCCGAATTCGAATTTGGTATCGGCAATGATGATGCCCCTGCTCAAAGCATATTCAGAGGCGGTTTTATAGATCTTGAGGCTCAAGTCAGAAACACGATCCATGTTCTCTTTCCCTATGATCTGGGATGCCCTTTCAAGGGTGATGTTTTCGTCGTGAAGGCCCACGTCTGCCTTTGTGGAAGGGGTAAAAATAGGTTCTGGCAGCTTATCAGACTCCCTCAGGCCTTCTGGAAGCCTTATGCCGCACACGCTGCCACTTTTTTGATAGTCCTTCCAGCCTGAACCAGTTATATACCCTCTAACTATGCACTCAATGGCAAGGGGTTTTGCCCTTTTTACGATTATACTTCTGTCTCTTAGAAGATCTTTGTATCTTTCCAGGGGAGATGGAAACTTCTCAACATCTGTTTCCACAATGTGGTTGGGCACGAGCTCCTTTAGCATATCGAACCAGAATATGGAAAGTTGTGTCAGGATCCTGCCTTTGTCTGGTATTGGATCGGGAAACACAACATCAAATGCCGAAAGCCTGTCAGTTGCCACCATAAGGACATGATCTCCCAAGCCATAGAGATCCCTCACCTTCCCCCTGTGAATAAGTTCCAGTTCTGGTATAGACGTTTCAAAGACTTCCATATGTTTTTCTCTCCTTTTCAAAAAGCACTAAGGCATCAAATATTGGCCATGAAGAAAATGTAGGTTGCACCAGTCAAGAAGATCAGAAAAGCAACAAGGAGGCTGCGCCACCAGGGAACCAGCCCCTCAAACTCATCACTTGCAAATCTATACAAAAGATAACAACATGCCATAATAGCACTACTTATCAAAAAAACATTAAGTACTAGAAGAAACCAAGGGGGCAAATAAAATGTCCAACTTTCAAAAGTATCCAACCCAAACTGTCGACCAACCGTGGGGAAAAACTCTGGAGCACCAGCTATGGCATAATCCAACCTGTAGGCGAGCTCACCACTGAAGGCCATTGGTATGAGTATTGGGACCATAGGAGAAAATCTTCCAAACAACTCGTCTTCCGTTTGGCCAAAGAATTTTGCTCCAAGTTTTATTATGAAAAATATATAAAAAAAGGCTATCAACAGCAGGCCAGAATAGGTGACCATCGTATTTAGGCTGCTGAAATCCTGCTTGAGCACAATGGAATAGTTGCTGGCCTCTAGAAAACGGACTAGCTGTGAACCCATTAGGAAAGGAATTATAAAAGAACAGGTGACAAATCTGCCCTTGTTAAGCAGCAATTCCTTAAACGGGCTCCTGAGATTGAGTTTGGGAGACGCCTTGTCGCAAAGGCTAAGACAGTGGCCGCAGATGAGGCAATCGAGATTGTTCTTGACATTAAAGGCGCCAAGAAATACCGGACACCCCCCCTTTCCACCTATTCCCCTTTTGCATGCAAATGTCTTGCATGTGCGGCACTTTTCAAAGTCGGGACGAAATTCCATAATGGATAGGGTCGCACCCACACCAAGGAGTCTGCCCATGGGACAAAGATACCTGCACCATGCCTGTTTTGGATAAAGTACAGCCATCAAGGTGGCACCTCCCATGATTGAAAGGATGAGAAGGGCTGTGTCTCTGGGCGATTCCTTTATGCCAGTGGATTCTTCAAGCCAAATGATAATGGCCAAGAGAAAGACCGAGATGAACGGACCATTTTTCTTGATAAAGCCAGGGATGGGACGTTTCAGGCTCAAACCAAATCTTTGAGCCAGACGCCCCACTCCAGGGAAGGGGCAAAAACCGCACCACATCCTTCCGACAAAGAACCAGCTCAATACGATTGTGGGCCACCAAAGGCCCCATGACAGATAAAGGGTGCAGTTCCGGTCTGGTTCCTGAGGACCAAAAAGCCCTGCAATGATAATAAATGTGAAGATGAGGTCCCCAAAGGTACGTATGACAGCGTGAAGTCTTCGTTTTTCAAAAAAGCGCCTGAGACTGGGAAAGGCCTCAAAAAGGTCAAGGGTGTCCTCCGGGGTCCTGTCGAAGACTATTCTTAAGGCTCTTAAAAGGGACAAAATCCTCCTCTATATAGTGGCTTTTTTGAGCGACTCTATGAAATCGCCTATTTCCCCAACTGCCTCTTGCCTTGAAGTTGCATCTGATGCACAAAAACTTTTTTCCACCAGCCTGACTATGGCACTGCCAACTATTATGCCATCTGCAGAGGCAGACAAGGCCTTAACCTGCTCTGGCTTCGATATACCAAAGCCTACGGCCACTGGTTTTCGTGTGAATGATTTGACCCTCTCAAGCCCCTGGGACACCTCGGGAGGAAGAGTAGTCCTGGCCCCCGTTATGCCAAGCACAGAAACATAATAAATGAAGCCTTTTGAAGCCTTTACTATCCTCTTGATACGCTCTTCAGGGGTGTTTGGAGCCACAAGAAGAATATTGGCAAGGCCACTGGACCTGCATGCCTTGATCCAAGGAGCGGCCTCTTCCAAAGGCAGATCTGGTATGATTGTGCCATCAATGCCTGCCTTTGCAGCGTCCTGGGCAAAGGCCTCAAGGCCATACCTCAATACTGGATTGTAATAACCCATGAGAACCAGAGGGACGCTGGATCTGCTTCTTATGTCAGAGACAAGCCCAAAATATTTCTCTGGATTCATGCCTGCTTCAAGCGCCCTGAAACTTGCCGCCTGGATGGTTGGACCGTCTGCCAGGGGATCTGAAAAGGCAAGCCCCAACTCGACGATATCTGCCCCTCTTCGATCCATTTCGAGAACCAGATCCCTTGTAACCTCCAGCGAAGGATCTCCCGCTGTTATAAATGGTATCAGGGCTGTTTCTCCCTTTTTACGAAGCCTTTTGAACACCTGTTCTATACGATTCATTTTACAGCCCCTCCCATAAAGATCTCCCTGACTGTCTCTACGTCTTTATCTCCTCTGCCAGACAGGTTTACAAGCACTATGCTTCCCTTTCCTATCTTTCCAACAAGCCGCTTCAAGTATGCAATTGCATGGGCACTTTCAAGGGCGGGAATGATACCCTCTGTTTCTGAAAGGAGCTTAAAGCCCTCTAGGGCCTCTTGGTCGTCAATGGTATGGTATTCGGCCCTGCCTGTATCCTTGAAGTGGCTATGTTCCGGCCCTACCCCTGGATAATCGAGCCCTGGAGCTACAGAATGTGCCCCCTTTATCTGGCCCCACCTGTCTTGAAGAAGGTAACTCATGGTGCCGTGGAGGACGCCAGGATCTCCACAAGTAAGTGTTGCAGAATGGTATTTCGTATCGGTCCCCTTACCCGCTGCCTCTACCCCTACGAGCCGAACTTCTGGCTCCTTCGAGAAAGGGTAGAAGATGCCCATTGCATTGCTGCCACCTCCCACACAGGCAACAACCACATCTGGAAGCCTGCCTGTCTGGCGCTTCAGTTGGCTCCTGGCCTCTCGCCCTATAACACTCTGAAAATCCCTGACCATGACAGGATACGGATGCGGGCCTACCACAGAACCTATGATGTAGTGAGTATCGGATACGTTGGCCACCCAATCCCTTATGGCCTCATTGATGGCATCCTTGAGGGTCTTGGTACCTGAGTCAACAGGAATCACCTTTGCTCCTGTAAGCTCCATGCGAAAGACGTTCATGGCCTGGCGGACAGTATCTTTTCTGCCCATGTAGACCTCGCATTCAAGCCCCATAAGGGCCGCCGCTGTAGCAGTGGCGACTCCGTGCTGCCCTGCGCCGGTTTCTGCGATTATACGACGCTTTCCCATCCTCTTAGCCAGGAGAATCTGCCCTATGGTGTTGTTGATCTTGTGGGCGCCAGTGTGGGTAAGATCCTCCCTTTTGAGAAAGACCCTGAATCCGCCTCCAAGGGCGTCTGATAACCTCTTGGCCTCATAAAGGGCAGTGGGCCTTCCAACATAGTCCTTGAGTATCTGCTGAAATTCTTTCTTGAATTCTTTGTCCCTCCTGGCTTGGCTATATGCCTTTTGAAGTTCCAACACAGCAGGCATGAGGGTCTCTGGAACGAACCTGCCACCAAATATACCAAAGTGGCCATGTCTGTCAGGACTGCTAGTTTGAATGCTCTTCTCCTGTCTCTTCAATGAACTTCCCCTCCAAAAAAATTTAATTCCTTCTTACTATGAGCCAAAATCTGTTGTATTGACCGCTTGCATAAATTGCCTTACCTTGTTCAGGTCCTTGATACCAGGGCTTGATTCAACACCTGAACTCACGTCCACGCCCCACGGCCTCACAAGACGAACCGCTTCTGCCACATTGTCTGGGGCAAGACCTCCTGCGAGGATAACCGGCATTTCTGCCAAGAGGACTGCTTTGCGTGCGATCTGCCAATCAAAGACCTTCCCAGTCCCCCCCTGAGCCTTTCTTGACCATGCATCCAAAAGTATGCCCCTTATTGCGCCTTTGTAATCTTGAATCTCATCGAGCACCATTTTATCCTTCACCCTGAACGCCTTTATAACCCTTGGGGCAAGAAGTTTACAATAGCCAGGGGGTTCATTCCCGTGAAGTTGCACCATATCCAAACCACAAAAACGCACCACTTCTTTGATAGCATCTATTGACTCATCCACGAATACACCCACAGTCTGCACAAGGGGAGGTAATTTCTTGATGATTTGCCTTGCATCCTCCTTTGGGACATAGCGGGGGCTTTTGGAAACAAATACTAGACCTATGGCCTGGACCCCTGCCTCGCATATAGTTGTCGCCTGGTATGGATCCGTCAGCCCGCATACCTTTACCCTTGGTGGAGACATATGCCTCAAATACCTTTCGAGATCCATCTCAGGCGCCTGACCCCAAGAGCAATTCCTGCAACTTGGCCTTCCTGTCTGGGGAAGTTACAAGGCTTTCACCTATCAAAACGGCAGAGATATTATTCCTAGACAGTCTTTCAATATCATCTCTGCTCCCAATTCCACTTTCACTTACCACAGGAATATCATTGGGGATCATTTGCCTGAGCTCAACCGTGGTATCGAGTGATACCGAAAAGTCTTTGAGATTCCTGTTATTTATACCTATAAGGTCAGCTCCTGCGCCCAATGCCATCTCTGCCTCATCTTCGTTGTGAACCTCCACCAAAACGTCCATGCCCCGACTTTGGGCATTTTCCATTAGTTCCATTAGCTGGGCCTTTGAACAAATTGCCGCTATCAGAAGGATGGCATCTGCGCCCCAGATATCTGCCTCTTCCACTTGCACATGATCCACTAAAAAATCCTTTCTCAAGACTGGAAGATGAATATTGGCCCTCACCTGGAAGAGATAATCAAGACTTCCCTGAAAAAACCGCTCGTCGGTAAGTACCGAGACCGCACTGGCACCAGCCGTCTCGTAATCCTTGGCAATGGCTATGGGATCAAAATCAGGGCACAAGAGCCCCTTTGAAGGGGAGGCCTTTTTCACCTCTGCAATAATGGATATTTCCTTGGTTGCGCAAAGTGCCCCTTTGAAACTACGCCGCGGCTTTGGTTCCATAGGCGGCTCTTTGATGCCATCCCTTTTTAACCCCTGGATTTCCTCTCGCTTTTTTTCTACTATTGTATCAAGAATCGTCATCTCATTCCCACCACCAGATACATCTCATCCAATCAGGATCGGTTGGTCATCTCCACTAGCTGCTCCATCACCTCTAGGGCTCGCCCAGAATCTATGCTATCCATTGCAATGGCAGACGCTGACTTGAGATCATTGGCTAGACCTGCAATATAGATAGCCGCCGCACTATTCAAAACCACCATATCGCGTTTCGGTCCACTTTGCCCCTGGAGAATAGCCTTTGTTATCCTCGCGTTTTCACTGGGCATACCCCCTGAAATCTCGCTGAGAGGAGCCTCAGAAAGGCCAAAATCTGAAGGGGCCACCTCAAAGGTCTCTACACCCTTTCCGTCCCACTGGGACACGGTGGACGGCCCTGCTATGGAGAGTTCATCAAGCCCTCCGTACCCATGAACTACCCAGGCGCCTGCCGCTCCAAGCTCACCCAGGACACCTGCCATTACTGGACAAAGCTTCTGATCATAGACACCGAGAAGTTCTATTTCTGCTCCAGCGGGATTGGTCAAAGGACCCAGCATGTTGAATATGGTCCTTATCCCCATTTCCCTTCTAGGGCCTATCACATTCTTCATGGCAGGATGGAGTTTTGGTGCAAAGAGAAAGCCAAGCCCCACTTCTTCTATGCACCTTGTGACAACCTGGGGCGACACATCCAGGTTTACTCCCAACTCTTCGAGGAGATCTGCACTGCCAGACTTCGATGAGACTGAACGATTTCCATGTTTGGCCACCTTAAGGCCAGCTCCAGCCACTACGAAAGAGGCAGTGGTAGAAATATTGAATGTACCGGCTTGGTCTCCTCCTGTGCCAACGATGTCCAAGAGGCTTTGGCCATCCTTCAATGCTGGCTCTATGCGGGTTGCCTTCTGTCTCATCACATGGGCAGCACCAGTTATCTCCTCTACGCTCTCTCCCTTCATGCGAAGAGCAGTGAGAAATGCCCCTATCTGGGCGTCTGTAGCCAGCCCTTCCATGATCTCTTCCATCACCTGCTGCATGATGTCGCGGCTTAAGTCCTGCCCATCCACTGCCTGTTTCAGTGCCTCTACTATTTTTTGGGGAGTAGCCTTGCTCATGATGACATACCTGCTTCGAGAAAATTTTTTAGAAGCTTTTTGCCCTCGGGTGTCAAGATGGACTCTGGATGAAACTGTACACCTTCAACAAAAAATTCTTTATGGCGCATACCCATAAGCTCATCTTTCTCAGACCAGGCGCTGGCCTCAAGACACCTTGGCAATGTCTCCTCGTCCACTATAAGCGAATGATACCTCATTGCCTCAAAAGGGTTGGAAAGGCCCCTGAACACCCCTTTTCCATCGTGGCGGATCATTGAGGTCTTGCCATGCATAAGCCTTTCAGCCCCAACAACCTTTGCGCCAAAGGCTGCCCCTATGGATTGGTGCCCAAGGCACACGCCCAGTATAGGGATCTTGCCAGCAAAGGTCTTTATTGCCTCAACAGATATACCCGCCTCTTTAGGGGTACACGGTCCAGGAGAAATGAGCAGCTTGGATGGGTTTAGCCTCTTCACCGCCTTGATATCCATCTCGTCATTTCTTATCACCTTCATTTCCGCACCAAGCTCTCCTAGTGCCTGAACCAAATTGTACGTAAAGGAATCGTAATTATCAATTAACAGTATCATGTAATCTTACCTGCTCAACTTCGGGTTTGAACATCTTCTATGGCTCGCATCAAGGCCCTGCCCTTGTTAAGGGTCTCTTCCCATTCATTCTCAGGCACAGAATCGGCTACTATGCCAGCACCAGCCTGGAGATAGAGCATATCCCCCTTCTGGCAAAGGGTCCTGATGGCTATGGCAAGATCCATGCTGCCTGAAAAGCCGAGATAACCGACAGCCCCGGCATACGGCCCCCGCCTCGCATGCTCGAGTTCTTCTATTATCTCCATGGCCCTTATCTTTGGCGCGCCAGATACTGTACCGGCAGGGAAACAGGCCTTGAATACATCGAACATGTCGAGGCCCTTCTTCAACCGCCCTGTGACGCTGCTCACAATATGCATTACATGGGAATAACGTTCTATGACCATAAAGTCGTTCACTCTCACGGTCCCCATCTCTGCAACCCGGCCCACATCGTTCCTGCCAAGATCTACGAGCATTACATGCTCTGCCTTTTCCTTGGGATCTTCCAGAAGTTCCCTTTCCAGGGCCCTGTCTTCTTCCACAGTCCTGCCCCTGGGGCGTGTGCCTGCAATGGGACGAAGTTCTATCTCCTCCCCTGTGAGCCTCACCAATATCTCAGGCGAAGAGCCCACCAAAACTTCGTCTCCTAACTTTAAATAATAGAGATATGGCGAAGGATTGATGCGCCTTACAGCTCGGTAGAGTTCAAATGGGGGGATATGAGACTGTCCAGAAAACCTTTGAGAGAGCACAACCTGGATGATATCACCCGCCTTTATGTACTCCTTGGCCTTTTTGACAATTTTTTCGAAACGCTCTTTCGGGATCTCAGGCTGAAGCCTTGTGCGAGAAAGATTACCTATATCGAGCTCAGGATAGTCTATGCCTCTTCTAATCTTCCTGATAACGCCTTCAATCAGAGAACACGCCTTTTTATAAGATTCTTCAGGGGCCACCCTTGAATCCACTTCGCTGCTCACTATGATCTTGAGAGATTGTTTGAGGTTATCTACGCAGAGCAACACCTCTGGAAACATAAAGGCCGAGTCGTGAAAGCCGGCAGTCTCAGACAGATGTTCAGGCAGCCTTTCGACAAATCTCACCATATCGTACCCTAGGTAACCCACAGCACCCCCTGAAAAACGGGGAAGACCTGGAACTTCGGCAACCTCGAACCTCTTCATCAAGCCTTGCAAAAAATCCAGCGGATTTTCGACTTCTTGGGTACGGGTGCCATCCCTGTCCTCGACAGTCACCTCTTTTCCTCTTGTCTTGACCAAGAGGAAGGGGCGAAAACCTATGAAGCTGTATCTTCCCCATCTTTCGCCACCCTCGAGACTTTCGAGCAAAAAGGAATAGTCGCCACCTGCCACCTTGTCAAAAAGGGATACTGGCGTATCATAGTCCACTGATATTTCACGAAATACAGGAATTATATTGAAATTCCTGCTCATCTTCTCATAGGTTGTAAGGTCAGGAGTGACCATAAATCTGTTCTCCCTGCTCATTTATGTTAGGGTTAAGATCTCGCTTCACCTTCAAAACAGTCAAAAGACAGATTCTTTGGAACAAAAAAATAAAAAAGGCCGTGTGACATAACCGATTATGTCCACGGCCTTTCTGCTTTTTTAACTGATACTTCTCAGAAGGGTGGACTGCTGTCTACACAAAAGGCCCACCATCGCCAAACACATACTGTCTCTGAGATGGAAAGGATGCTGACCTTCAATGTATTTCCCCTTCTTTGGTTAAGGCTCTAAATATCGATTGAGATAAGTTTTACCAACCTGTTACAAAAAGGTCAAGGAGGCTATTTCATTATAGAGGGCAAATACATGGCCATCTTTGGGAAAAACGTGAGCATAATTATACAAAGCACAAAGGCAGGCAGAAAGTATGCTACGCCCTTGAATACTGTCTCAAGAGGGATGTCCCTAGCTGTTCCTGCCACCACAAAGGTATTGATTCCAACTGGGGGAGTTATTGCACCAAGTGTGGTTATTATGGTGATAAGTATGGAAAACCACGTCAGGTCATATCCTAATCCTTTTGCCACTGGGAAAAAGATGGGGATTGTAATCATCAAAAGCCCTAATGCATCCATGACAGCGCCACCTACGACAAATATGGCAAGCATCAGGGTCAAGATCAACCCTCTGGGTACTGGCAGGCCAGCTACAAAATCAGCCGCCTCAAAGGGTATTCGCGTAATGGTCATAAATTTTCCAAAGATCACGGCACCTGCCACAATCATTATAATCATCGCAGATGTCTTTACCGTATCTTCCAGGGCGTTTCTGAAACCAGAAAAGCTGAGCCCTCCTCCTATCAAAGCTATCACTATTGCAAAAAAACTGCCTGCTGCGCCTGCCTCAGTTGGCGTAAACCACCCAAGATACAGACCTGACATTACTAGAAGGAACAGAACAACCATTTCTATGGAGCCTGGAAGGCTCTTTATCTTCTCTTTGAGGGTGGTCTTATCTCCCGATGGGCCCCAGTCTGGCCTCACGAGGCAAACCAGCCAGACCGTGGCCATTAGCAGCAGAGACAAGACCACGCCTGGTATCACGGCTGCGAAAAACAGCCTTGCTATGGATTCACCCGTGTACAGGCCAATTACTATCAAGACGACACTGGGAGGGATCACTACTCCAAGGGTCGCTCCACTTGCCACGCACCCTGAACTCAAGGCCTTGTCGTAACCGAGCCTTTTCATTTCCGGCAGGGCGACTGCACTCATAGTAGCCGCTGTAGCCGCATTGGAACCGCAAATGGATGCAAAACCAGCGCAAGCCATTATGGTCGCCATTGCTATCCCCCCTCTCACATGTCCAAACCAGGCATGAGCTGTCCGGTATATCCTCTCGCTTACCCCTGCCTGAAAACATATATTTCCCATGAATATGAAAAAGGGAATAACAGCCAACCCATATGATGAAAATATGTGCCAAATCTCAGTGCTTACAGATGCAAGTGCTGCTTCAGGTGTTACTACGAGTGAAAAGCCTCCGAAGCCCACAAGTGCCATTGCAAAACCTACTGGCATATTGAAAAGAAACAGGACAAGGACCAGGCAGACGATGCCCCATATTCCTATAGTGACTGGATCCATTTGATGAATCAGCTCCGTGACTTTGGATTTTTCATGAGTTTCAATGCGTCGTGGAGCAGATTGAGCGTCAGTACGAACACTCCTAAGCTTACTACCATGGCTACTGGATAAAAGGGCAACATGAGTGTCTCTGACAGTTCCCCATTTTGCCTCAAGTCCAGGGCAAATAGTAACAGCCTGATAGAGACTGCACCAAAAAACAAAGCACTAATGATGAATCCAAAAAGAGAGAGCCAAGTACGCAAGCCTTTAGGAAACAACTTGAACAGGATGTCAACAGCGATATGGGCCTTCTTTTCTTGGCTGTAACCAAGGCCCAGGGCTGTAACAATGGCACTGCCATATCCCATTATTTCAAAGGAACCTGTGATTGGATGGCCAAAAGGCCTAAGAATCATGTTGACTACAGCTATGCAAATGGTAAGAAGCAACACGCAACAGGCTGTAGCGACAAGTATGGTATTTATTCTACTCACAACAAATAAAAAGGGCCGGAAAATATCCAGGCCCTTTGCAAATTGCTATCCTACTTGGTTGCAAACTCTGATTCATACTTTGCCTTAAGATCTAGAAGATCCTTGAAAAAGGCATCTGCTGGCAAACCTTTTGCCCTGGTCTTCTTTAGCCATTCATCCTTGATGGGCTCAACCTTCTTGTGCCAGAGTCTGTATTCCGAATCACTCAATATTATCACTTCTTCTCCATACTTCTTCTTTGCCCATTGTGTTGATTCCTTTACATGACGGTCAATATATTCTCCTGTCCAGAGGGAATGCTCACGGGAAAGATCATCCATGATCTTCTTGACCTTTTCAGGCAAGCTCTTCCACTTTTTCATGTTCATCACAACTGCAAAAGAGGTTGTCTGCATGTGGCATATGGTTGCGTATCGGCACGATTCAGCGAAGTTGAAATCCTTCAAGATGTCGAGTGAAGAAAAGATCCCCTTTACTATCCCTTTTTGCAGGGCCTCGGGTGTTTCTGACATGGGCATTGCCACAGGTGTTGCGCCTAGAAGCTTAAGAGGCTTTACTCCCGCTCCAGTGCATCTAAGCTCGTATCCCTTGAGATCAGCCAGGGTTTTGATGGGTTTTTTGGACATGATATCTGCGGGTGGGGCGGTAAAAAGTGCCAACACCTTGACCTTGGAAAGGCTCTTTGGCTGATATTTCTGATAGAGGTCATACAAGACCGCATTTGCCACCTTTGAGCCAGGAAAACCTATGGGCAGATCGACCCCTGCCAGCAAGGGAAAGCGCCCTGGTTGATAGGCAAAGACCACAACCCCTATATCAGCAACGCCGCTTTCAACACCATCCATCATATTTTTCGCACCCAGTAGCGTAGAGCCTGGAAACGTCTTGACCTCGACCTCTCCTGCACTCCTCAGTTCCACCTCTGTCTTCCATTTTTCCATCTGAACACATGGAAACGTGGATGCAGGGGGAAAATTTGCATAGGTAAGTACAATCTTCTGCGCCAAAGCAGACCCAGAGAAATTGGCAGCTATTAGTATCAAGGTTGCTGTAAAAATGCTTATCCTCATTCCGTTTTTCATGTATTTTGCCTCCTCTTTTTAAGGTTCAGCTGATAAGACCAGCATAAAAACCCGTGTACATTTTTTGTGGGTATATCCAAGAAGCGAGATCCTTTCGGGATGCTCTTACCGGTGGTCGTATATCCTCTTTGACTTTCTCTCTGACCTTGGAAGCGCCCCGTAATCAACGATCTGTATCTCTGCAGAAACCATGATCTGGCTTTTAATCTCTTTCTCTATGTGCCTTTGTATATCCTCGTCCCAAGCAGGATCACCAGTGCTGTCCCGTTCCACTTTAACTATCATGAAGTCCTTGCCGTTTCTGCGTTCGAGAAGGATGTTGTACTCGCTCGAAATCCCTTCCATGTCTGAAAGGATTTCGTCGATCTGCCCTGGATAGATATTGACCCCACGGAAGATTATCATGTCGTCACTTCTTCCAAGGATCCTATCGTGCCTGGGAAATATGCTTCCACATGGACAGGGGCCGGAGATCTTGCGTGTCAGATCCCTAGTCCTGTAACGTATAAGTGGAGTGGCCTCCTTTCTCAGTGTTGTGACAACCATTTCTCCTATCTGGCCTTCTTCAACTGGTTCTAAAGTCTCTGGGTCGAGTATCTCGAGGATGTAATAATCTGCCCAATAATGTATGCCTGCATGTTCCTTGCAATCTATGCCTGGGCCAGGGCCATAGAGTTCAGTCAGGCCAGTGATGTCGAAAAGATGTCTTGCTCCAAAATGTTCCAAGATGGCCTTTCTCATGGAATCGCTACATCTTTCCGACCCCTGGATTATTGTATGGACCTTTATCTTGTCTCTTATACCCGTACGGTTGATCTCCTCTCCAAGGAGAAGGGCCATACTGGAAGTACAGCACAAACATGTAGCCTCCATGTCTTGAAGAAACTTACACTGAAGTTCAAGGTTTCCAGGGCCTACTGGGATGGCCATTGCCCCTACCTGTTCACAACCTGCCTGAAATCCAGCACCAGCAGTCCAGAGGCCATACCCCACAGCAATCTGCACCCTGTCCCGAGGCCCTATACCAGCCATCTTGTATGCCCTTGCAAAAAAGTCGGTCCAGTCCTGGATATCCTTCTGGGTGTAGGCCAGGATCTTTCTCTTTCCAGTGGTTCCTGACGAGGAATGAATCCTTACTACCTTTTCCACAGGCACGCTCAGTAGGGGAAACGGATAACCCTCCCTGAGATGGTCTGCCTCAATGAAAGGAAGGTGTCTGAGATCGTCCAGGCCCTTCACATCAGAAGGTTTTATGCCGGCAGCATCAAAATGCCTTTTGTAAAATGGACTATTTTCATAGGCGTGCTGGACTGTCCATTTCAATCCCTCAGCCTGAATCTCCTTAAGATCTTGTTCGCTCTTTATTTCCTGCATGAATCCTTTGATCGCTCCTAAACAATTTATGGCTACCTTCAAAGATTGCCTTTTTGTCTAACAACTGCGTTGCCTTTGGAAAATAATACTCGAAATATCAAAAAGATATCTGCGACTATTTTTCTCATGCGCCCCGTTCTCTTGAATCAAAACTCCTGATTTTTAAAGGCCGCCTTGCTTGTGCATAAAGATTATAATCAGGGATTTTGGTAAATATTCAAGCTGGATATCAGTCATTAGATAAAAAGTCAAGAAAGACGATCCAAAACAAGACCAAAACCCAACAACCGCAGGTGATCATTTAAGGGAAAGCTTCACCATGGAACCCTTTTTGCCCTTTTCAACATGTCTTGATGAGGTGAGAAAAATCCTCGATGCCTCTATGCCACCCTGCCCTATGAGATAGTTTTGGACAGCTTGGGCCCTTTCAAGGGCAAGATTCTCCAGGTCACCCTGAGTAATCTTGATATGATCACGCAGCATCTTTTCCATCACCTCTGGAGGCTGTTTTTTCAAAAGGCCAATTATCATGCGCGGTTTGTCAAAAGGTGCGTCCTTATATGCCTCTTTCAAATATTTATTAAATTCATCTTTTCCAATCCCTATGTCATCAACTGATTGGATCTTCTCCCTTTCCTCATCCTCTAAGTCTTTCATCTTCTGGCTTTTTAGAAGCCTCATGAACCTGAGTTCCTTTAAACCCTTGGCATCCACCACTGGATCGTAAAATCCAGTGAGCTCGACTTTAAGGGAGGGACGATCCTTCAAGGCCTTTGCCAACCCGGACAGCTTCTTTTTTGCCTCCTCGGTAAGCGTATTAGAGCCTGGTTCAAAGACCACATGTTGCATGTCTTCCCCTCCCCCTGCTATAGCCGATAACAAGGAAAAAGGAGAAGTAGCAGCCTTTACAAAAATATTTATTATGGCCTTTAATATCGCGCCTCCCAGGCTGAACTTCGGATCATCCAGGCGGCCAGATACCGGTATATCCACATTGATCTGCCCATGCCTGTCCTTTAGAAGGGCTATTGCCAGCTTTACAGGCAGATGCACGGCATCCTTGCTCTCTATAGAATGGCCAAAATCGAACTGGTCTAGAAACAGGCGGTTTTCAGCAGTGATCTTCTCGTCTTCAATCTTGAGATGAACTTCAGACGACAGCTTTCCCTTATCTATCACATACCCCAGGAACTTGGCAGTATAGGGGCTGAACCTTGTCATCCCAATACCATTGGACTTGAAGGTCAGGTCTGCAAACACAGGTTTGGCAAGTGGATTGATCTCTCCCTTTACCTCCATGGAGGCGCTATTGTCGGCAAGCCCCTTGATCTCAAGCTGCGCCTTCATCTTAGGATCACTGGAAAGGCCCTTTATCTGTCCGTTTATTTGCTTGATGGAACGGACAAAAGGTGGCTTCACACTATCGTCTACTATTTCAAGGGCGCAATCCTTTAAAGAAACCACCTGAATCCTGATGTCCTGGGCCGAATCTTTCTCGTGCTTAGGAGCCTTTGTACCGTTCTGAGAAGACCCTTCACCTTTCATGAGATTTAGAACGTTCAGATTCCCCTTGTCATCAAAGATGATATTTCCTGCCATCCTGTCCAGGATCACCTTTTTGACAGACAATTTGAACGGTTGATTCAGAAAATCTATCCCTCTTGCCTCTATCATTTTCCATTGAAATACAGGTTCATGGTTATGAGGACTGAGGATAGAGACTCCAGAAAGGCTGCAGTTTCCCCTGGCTGCAAGCCTAAGTTGATCGTTGGAGGCTGATTTCACATCAACCTTTCCCCTGAAATAAAGACGCCCCTTGTACAACCTCGCATTTGAAAAACGGGAGACATATCCTTGAAACTGCCTGAGCCCAAGCCTTTTAATATCAATAGCAGCTTCAATCTGTTTGAAATAAAAGTCTGTGCCACCCTTGACACTCACAACACCCTTTTTGCCTATACGGGCAGAAAGATCAAAGCTGCTCCTTTTGGCTGGATCATTATCTATGCCATGAAGATTCAGTCCAACGTCTGACACAGAAATAAGGACAGGTTTTGGTCCCGATAAATCCTGAAACCTGCAATTGGCCTTTTTCAGACTGAGGTCATCCAGTGAAAAATGAAAGGCTTTGCCATCAGCATCTTCATTTTTGATATCTCCACTATCTGATCCCTTTACGATCTTGCCAAGGTTAACTTGGCCAGCCTTATCCACTATGACGTTGGTTTTTACTCCATCTATGGAAATGGATGATATATTGATATCCCTTGCAGCAAGATCCATCTTCCCCCCAGAAAGCTCCACAGATGGAACACGAACAAGATATGCATCAGGGGCAGAAGGATCCTTTAGTTCAAAATCGGCTACCAAGACGTGAAGATCTGAGATCATCAAACTGGGCCCGCCTTGCCCGTTCATAGAGAGGTTGATCTTGGTGGAGATATCTGACTGGCCCTTTGAAATCTTGGCGTTTAAAAACCTTTGATAATATGGCGCATAGCTGGGTATATCAAGAGAGTTCAGATCTGCGTGCATGTCAACCGACAGGGGGTTTGCCAATATCTTTCCCTGCAGAGACAGCTTACCACCCTTACCCGTATTCAAGAACACTTGAACCTCGGCTGGCTCCTTCTTCAATGTGCCAAAGCCATTCAACAAAATATTTACCGACTGGATATTGGTATCGAATGTTCCACTTCCAGCAGCATGGTCACTGACATGGATGAAACCATCTGACAAAACCGCCCTGGCAATCCGGAAATCCAGCGGCATTGCTTTCCGAGCCTTTTTTCCGGCGTCGTTTTTCTCTCCATTTTCATGGTTCCTGGCAGGTATGAGGGTTGCCAGGTTCAATACGCCGCTTTCGTTTCTCTGAATTTCTAATTTAGGCTGTTCCACAGAAATCCTGGAAAACCATATCCTTTTCTGTAAAAGATTGGATGGGGCAAAGGCCAGATTCACCCTTTTGACCTTTAAAAACTCTTTACCCTTTTTGGACATGGATAGTGAAGAGACCGTGATATTGCCATCAAGTTCTATATCCTGGGTGCCATCCTCAGCCATCACGAAGACCAAGTCAAAATCCGTTCCCAGGAAACCAGAATCTATCTTGAAGTCGATAAAATCTGAAAGGTACGCCAGGTAATGGGCAAGATCCAGCTTGCTAAGCTTTACATGGAGTCTTGTGGAGCGATCTTGCGCAAATGGTCTTGTCTCGCCCTTAAACTCCACTGGCGCTCCATTTATCACTGCTGAAAAATAGGGTTTTGTATATATCTTTATCCTGGTCTTCAGATTTGAGATAAATGGTATGCCTATCTTGATATTCTTCACTGCATGCCTTACACCTTTGAGTTCGTCTCGGAAGATGACCTCGCCATGTGATATCTCGATATTGTTCAAAGAAAACAAAAAAGGCTTGCTTTCAGTCTCTGATTTTTCCTCCTTACTGCCTTCCAGGATGTCATTAAAGTTGAATACCCCTTTTTTATTCTGTGAAATAAAGATCTGAGGACTTCTGATCTTGATGCTCGAAAGCACTAGTGCCCTTTTGATAACAGATATTGCCTGAAGGTTGACTTCTATCTCTTTTATCTTGGCCAGATGGGCCTTGCCGTCTCGTCTTCCGACATCAAAGGCATCTATCCTCAAATCAAGGGTGAATGGATTGAAATAGACCTTTTCCACATGAACCGGGCGGTGAAGCACTTGAGGAAGCTTGCTTTCCAAGATGTATTTGGTAACTGGGGGTATGACCCAAAAACCAATGATGGTATATAGAATAAGTGCTGCCGCAAGCCAAAGGCCTATCTTAATCTGTCTTGGCAGGTTTCTATACTTCAGGATTAATCGGTTGCTCATATCTTGACCCTCAAGGATGACCAGCAGTTTCTGACGGTAAGCAATAAGATCTCACTTCAGGACGTCAAAAAAGCACCTGATGGCTCCTCCATCACAAACCAGCGAGAACTTATTTTTTCTATTTAAAAGCTATATTTATACGAGAATTCTCCAGATGGGAATAGAAAAAGGGAGATTTGAAACAACAGAAAAGACACAAGCTGGGCCATCTGGAACCAGTGGTCAAAAGGACTAAAGAGCCTCCTTGCCCTTTACTTAAGTTAAAATGTGAAGATAGGCTCCTTCCTCAATGGGTGATCCTGATGAGCCTTGTCAGAAGTATGTCCAATTCTTTGTCGCCCCTTTTGAAATGCCTTTTCTGCATGGCTATCTTAAACTTGTCCTCGCACATCCTGAAAAAAGGTAGAAGGGTTTCTCTATCTGCCTCATGGGACATGTATATGACGCCACCAGGAGCAAGATATTTTTCGAGAACGTCCAATAATGGCTGAAAAAAGCGCTTATGAAACAACACCTCGGAAGCAAGGATGATCTCGAACCTTCCCAGGTCAGAGGGCTCGAACCAATCCAGTGGCTCACATCTGAGATCAGGACACTTGTTGATTATGGCAGAGGCCCTGGCAAAATCGAGTATCTCATCTTCATAGTCAGTTACGGTGACGTCATGGCCAAAGGAGCTAGCCACCATACCTGGAACCGCCATTCCAGCCCCCACTTCCAAGATCCTCTTATCTTTGTCTGGAGGCATCTTGGCAATGAATTCTGCAAGAACCAAGGACGCCTCCCATATCTTTACCCAGAATGGAAATTCTGGAGCATTTTTAAAGACAGGCCCAGTAAGAAGCGGGGTCAGATCAGCAACATGTAGAAAATAAAAGGTCTTGTCCAGTACCTTTACGCACTCGAAATCGAGCTGATACTTGGCGTTCAACCTCTTTACTATGGGCAGGGCCTCTTCAGGCACTATCACCTTTCTTGCCCTGCCCTGGGCATCAGCCTTGCCCCGTTCCGTAGACACCTTTAGTTTCAACATCAGACAGCCTGCCTTTCCATTCTCCTCTTCTCTTTTTGCTCATAAAAGACCCTGCCTGTACCTGCAGGGATAAGCCTGCCCATGATCACGTTCTCCTTGAGCCCTCTGAGATAGTCGACCTTGCCTGCAATGGATGCATCTGTGAGCACCTTGGTCGTCTCCTGAAAGGAGGCTGCGGAGATGAAGCTATCGGTGGTAAGGGAAGCACGCGTTATTCCAAGGAGCATTGGCTCAGCTGTTGCAGGCTCACCGCCCTTGGCAAGGATGCGTTCATTCTCCTCTTCGAAACGGTGCCTTTCCACCTGTTCACCCAGCATGAAATTACTATCGCCGACACCTGTGATCTTCACCCTTTTTAGCATCTGGCGGACAATAATCTCTATGTGTTTATCGTTGATCTTGACACCTTGAAGCCTGTATACCTCTTGTATCTCATTGACAAGATAGCGTGCCAGTTCCTTTTCTCCCTTGACCCGCAAAAGGTCATGAGGGTTTATCACGCCATCCATAAGGGGCTCTCCTGCACGCACATAATCACCTTCATGGACATTGATATGTTTGCCCCGTGGAACCAAATATTCCCTTGGTTCTCCATATTCAGGCGTTATGATAATCCTTCTCTTGTTCTTGATATCCTTGCCAAAGGAGACCACACCATCGATCTCTGAAATTATCGCATATTCCTTTGGTTTCCTGACCTCAAACAATTCTGCCACCCTGGGAAGACCACCTGTGATGTCCTTGGTCTTAGTGGTCTCTCTTGGTATTTTGGCCACTGCCTGGCCAGGCTGCACCATGTCTCCCTCATTCACGGTTATAATGGCGCCCACCGGCAGCTGATAACGCGCTTCGCCCTTTGTCTTGATCAATTTCTTGGTCCTGCCACGCTCGTCCTTGATGGAGATCCTGGGCCTGTATTCTGCTGCCTTGTATTGAATGACCACCTTACTGGATTTCCCAGTCACCGGATCAACCTTTTCCTGAATGGTCACACCTTCGATTATATCGCCAAATTTGACCTTGCCTTCCACCTCGGTAAGTATGGGAATTGTAAAAGGATCCCATTGGGCAAGTTTGGTACCTGGCTCCACCTCTTGGCCTTCCTTGACAAGAAGCTCTGCACCATAGATCACCGGATAGCGTTCACGCTCGCGCCCATCTGGGTCGGTTATGGAAATCTCTCCATTCCTGTTGAGCACTACCTCTCGGCCTTCTGCATTGACGACGGAAACGATGCGCTCAAACTTGACCTTGCCGCTTCCATGGCACCTGATCTCTGCCTGCTCAACCTTGCCACTTGCAGTTCCGCCTATGTGAAAGGTGCGCATTGTGAGCTGAGTACCTGGCTCACCAATGGATTCAGCAGCGATGATTCCAACTGCCTCTCCAGGGGCAACCATGCGGCCACGAGCCAAATCGCGCCCATAACACTTGGCACAGACCCCAAAAGGTGCACGGCATGCTAGAACCGAACGGATCTCCACATTGGATATACCTGCTTCTTCAAGCTTCTTGACCTTTTCTTCATCGATTTCCTGATTGGCCTCAACCAGGACTTCTCCTGTGACAGGGTCTACTATATCCATCAGGGCAACCCTTCCGAGGACCCTCTCTCCCACACGCTGAATGATCTCACCACCTTCCATGAGATGCTCTATCTCAATACCATCGATGGTGCCACAATCTGGTATGGTTATGGTGGAATCCTGAGCCACATCCACAAGCCGTCTGGTAAGGTAGCCTGAATTTGCAGTCTTGAGCGCAGTATCGGCCAGACCCTTCCTGGCTCCATGAGTGGATATGAAGTATTCCAAAACACTCAAACCTTCTCGAAAGTTTGCCATGATAGGGGTCTCAATGATCTCACCAGAAGGTTTTGCCATGAGTCCGCGCATACCTGCAAGCTGTCTGATCTGGTCTTTACTACCCCTTGCCCCTGAATCCGCCATGACGAATATAGGATTGAAGCTTGGCGCCTCAACCTTTTTGCCATCGGAAGTTTCAAAGTACTCTGTGGAGATGTCGTTCATCATCTCCTTTGCGACCTCATCTGTAGCCCTTGTCCAGATATCAATGACCTTGTTGTACCTTTCACCGTCTGTTATGAGACCTTCGGCATATTGACGCTGCACTTCTGCAACTTCTTCCCTCGCCTTTTTGAGGATCCTCTGCTTACTGGCAGGAATGTGCATGTCGTTTATGGAAATGGATATGCCTGCAAGTGTTGCATGCTGGTATCCCAGGTTCTTGAGACGATCGGCCATTATACAGGTCTTTTTGGCGCCAGCTAACCGGTATGCCTTGTCTATGAGGCTTGCGAGGTCCTTTTTCCTCATAACCTTGTTCACCAGCTCGAAGGGCACTTCTTCCGGAACTATGTCGTAAAGGAGGACGCGGCCAGCTGTGGTATCCACCAGCTTTCCATCCATCATTACCTTTATGTTGGCCTGAAGTTCCACAATATCCTGCTCATAGGCAAGAATGACCTCGTCGAGGGAGCTGAAGGCCTTGCCCTCGCCCTTGGCGTTGACCTTGTCCCTGGTCATGTAGTAGACGCCAAGGACCACATCCTGGGTAGCCGTGATGATAGGCCCGCCATGGGCGGGTGAAAGGATGTTGTTGGTGGACATCATGAGCACCCTGGCCTCAGCCTGCGCCTCCACCGATAACGGCACATGCACTGCCATCTGGTCTCCGTCAAAGTCTGCGTTATAGGCAGAACAGACCAGTGGATGAAGCATAATGGCCTTGCCCTCAACAAGCACAGGCTCGAATGCCTGGATGCCAAGCCTGTGAAGAGTAGGAGCCCTATTCAAGAGCACGGGATGTTCCCTAACCACCTCGTCAAGTGCATCCCACACCTCAGGCAGCTCCTTTTCAACCATCCTCTTTGCACTCTTGATCGTGGATACGAGGCCCTTTTCTTCCAGCTTGTTGTAGATGAAGGGTTTGAAGAGCTCAATGGCCATTCTCTTGGGAAGGCCGCATTCGTGGAGCTTTAGCTCTGGCCCCACCACAATGACCGACCTGCCTGAATAATCCACACGCTTTCCAAGAAGATTCTGACGAAAACGGCCTTGCTTTCCCTTGAGCATGTCCGAAAGGGACTTGAGCGGTCTTTTGTTTGGGCCTGTTACCACCCTGCCCCTCCTGCCGTTGTCGAAGAGTACGTCTACCGCTTCCTGGAGCATCCGTTTTTCGTTGCGGATTATGATATCTGGCGCATCAAGGTCCTTGAGCCTTCTAAGCCTGTTGTTTCTGTTTATAACCCTGCGGTAAAGATCATTCAGGTCTGAAGTGGCAAATCTACCGCCATCAAGTGGCACCAGAGGCCTTAAGTCTGGAGGGAGGACAGGTATCACATTCAGAATCATCCATTCGGGCTTGTTTCCGGAACCTCGGAATGCCTCGACTACACGAAGCCTCTTGCCCAACTTCTTTCTCTTGGCCTCGGACCGCGTCTTCTGCATCTCTTCTCTGAGTTCAATGGAAATGGCATCTAGATCGAGGTGGCTCAGAAGATAGTGAACCGCTTCTGCACCAATACCCACCTCAAACTTGTCCCCAAACTGCTCGTAGTTCTTCTGGTAGGTCTCATCCGACATGAGCATGCCAACCGGGATCTCAGGAAGCTGTGACTCAATAACTATATGAGACTCGAAATAAAGGACCCGTTCCAGTTCCTTGAGGCTTAGATCCAAAAGGGAGCCTATCTTGCTAGGCAGACTCTTCAGAAACCAGATATGGGCCACTGGAGCGGCAAGGGAAATATGGGCCATTCTCTGACGCCTCACCTTGGATTGGATCACCTCCACACCGCATTTTTCACATACAACCCCCCGGTGCTTCATCCTCTTGTACTTGCCACAAAGACACTCGTAATCCTTTACAGGACCAAAGATCTTCGCACAAAACAGACCATCTCGTTCAGGCTTGAATGTCCTGTAATTGATGGTCTCAGGCTGTTTCACCTCTCCATGAGAACGTTTCAGTATGGTTTCTGGAGAAGAGATTGAAATACGTACAGCCTTAAAATTGAGTGGATCCTTTGGCTTGGTGAATAGAGAAAGAAGATCGTCCATAAATAGACCTCATATTTAATGTTAAAAGATTATTAGAAATCTTTAGAAATCTGGATAATATACCCGAAAGGCTTCCATTCAAGACTCGCCGTTACTCAAGCAGATCTATATCCATGCAGAGTCCCTGAAGCTCCTTTACCAAGACATTGAAGGATTCAGGCAACCCAGCCTCAAGGAAGTTGTTGCCTTTAACGATCTTTTCATACATCCTGGAACGTCCAGTTACATCATCGGATTTGACTGTCAGAAATTCCTGAAGGGAATATGCTGCGCCATAAGCCTCCATTGCCCAGACCTCCATTTCCCCAAGGCGCTGACCGCCAAATTGGGCCTTGCCTCCAAGGGGCTGCTGAGTGACCAGAGAGTAAGGCCCTGTGGAACGGGCATGGATCTTGTCGGAGACGAGATGGTGAAGCTTCAACATATACATCACGCCAACAGTGATCTTTTCCTTGAATGGCTCTCCTGTAAGACCGTTATAGAGAGTGACCTGGCCCACCTCAGGCTGGCCTGATGCCTTGAGTAGCTTTCTGATGACGTTTTCATCGGCACCATCAAATACCGGGGTGGCTATTGGTACGCCCTTTTCAAGATGCATGGCCAGTTCCCTGATCTCGTCGTCGCTCAAATCGGCAATGAGGGCCTTCAGCTCAGATTTAGAGTAGATCTTGGACATCTTGGCCTTCACCTTCTCGATGTCGGCCTTTCTTGCAAGCTCTGCTATCTGTTCTCCGAGTTTCCTTGCCCCCCACCCAAGATGGATCTCCAGTATCTGGCCCACATTCATACGTGATGGAACACCCAGTGGATTCAATATTATGTCCACTGGCGTGCCATCCTCGAAATATGGCATATCCTCCACCGGCACTATTCTGGAAACCACACCCTTGTTACCATGGCGGCCCGCCATCTTGTCGCCTACTTCAAGTTTGCGCTTCATGGCAACATAAACGCGAACCATCTTAATGACCCCTGGAGGTAAATCATCACCCTTTTTAAGGCGCTCTATCTTGCCCTCAAAGTGGGCCTTGATCCGATCTATCTCAGACTCATACCAGTCGAGGATTTCGGTAACATAGGGATCCACGGAACTTCTGCCCTGCAAAATGAGATCTCTCAACCTATGGAGCGGAACCCGCCTCAGCGCTTCAGCAGTTATCTCCTTGTCGGCCTCAAGCAACAATCTGTGCCTTGCATCCTTTATGACAACCGCAGGTTTCTTGCCAACGAGATATTGTTCGAGCTTTTTGAGCGTGGTACGCCTAATCACATTGATCTCATCTTCTTGATCTTGCATGATTGCTGCTATCTCGAGATCTTCTATCTTTTTGGCCCTTTCATCCTTGGCTATACCCTTTCTCGAAAAGACCCTGGCGTCTACCACCACACCCTGAACGCCTGGCGGCACTCTCAGGGAGGTATCCTTTACATCTCCTGCCTTTTCTCCAAATATGGCCCTGAGGAGTTTCTCCTCGGGTGAAAGCTGAGTTTCGCCTTTTGGGGTTACCTTGCCCACAAGGATATCTCCAGCCTTCACCTCGGCCCCCACCCTGACTATGCCTGAATCGTCAAGGTTTCGGAGTGCATCTTCACCTACGTTTGGAATATCTCTTGTAATCTCTTCTCTGCCAAGCTTCGTATCCCTTGCCTCTACCTCAAACTCCTCGATATGCACCGAGGTATAGACATCATCCTGGATTAGGCGTTCACTTACTATGATGGCGTCTTCGAAGTTGTATCCGCGCCAAGGCATGAAGGCCACAACAACATTCTTGCCAAGGGCCAGCTCCCCCATATGCGTGGAGGCTCCATCCACGAGGACTTGCCCCTTCTTTACCCTTTGGCCAGGCTTCACGATGGGAATCTGGTTCATGGTTGTGGTCTGGTTCGACTTCTGGTATTTGATCAGCTTGAAGATCTCCACTTCCACTGGCTTGCCAGAATCCTTGTCTTCCTCATAGGCAACCACGAGACGATTTGCGTCCACGTCTTCAATCCACCCGTCTCTTTTGGCAATAATGGTAACACCTGAATCCCTGGCCACTGGCTTTTCTATGCCTGTACCCACGATAGGCGCTTCGCACTTTAAAAGGGGCACGGCCTGCCTCTGCATGTTAGAGCCCATAAGCGCTCTATTTGCGTCGTCGTTTTCCAGAAATGGGATAAGCCCTGAGGACACACTTACAAGCTGATTAGGCGCCACGTCGATTGCTGTAACCTCCTCGGCCGGTGCCATTATGAACTCACCTTGCTTCCTGACACCTACAAAATCCTCGACAATACGACCAGACCTATCCAGCTTTATCGTCGACTGGGATATCACCTCGCCATCTTCCTGAGATGCAGTCATGTAAACGATCTCATTGGTGACCTTTCTGTCTTTAACTCTCCTGAATGGGGTTTCGATAAAACCATATTCATTGACACGCCCAAATGTGGCAAGGGAGACAATAAGGCCTATATTGGGGCCTTCTGGAGTCTCAATAGGGCAGATCCTTCCATAGTGGGTAGGATGGACGTCCCTTACCTCAAAGCCTGCTCTCTCCCTGGAAAGCCCCCCTGGCCCCAAGGCAGAAAGGCGCCTCTTGTGGGTAATCTCCGACAGGGGGTTGGTCTGATCCATGAACTGTGAAAGCTGGCTGGAGCCAAAAAATTCCTTGATGACAGAGGTGACAGGCTTGGGGTTCACCAGGTCGTTGGGCATGAGGGCTTCTATCTCCTGAAGAGTCATCCGCTCCTTAATCGCCCTTTCCATCCTGACGAGACCAATCCTGTATTGGTTCTCTATGAGTTCACCCACTGAACGAACCCTCCGGTTGCCAAGGTGGTCGATATCGTCCACAGGCCCTTGGGTATCCTTCAAATGAATGAGTTCTTTCACTATGGAAACGATATCAGAAGGGATGAGGACACGCTGGGAAAGGGGCACGTCAAGACCAAGCCTCTGATTCAACTTGTAACGTCCAACCTCAGACAAATCATAGGTGTCAGGGTTAAAAAACAGAGAATGAAAAAACTTTTCAGCTACCTCTGCAATCAGCGGGCTAGATGGCCTAAGCCTTCTATATATTTCAAGCACAGCGTCTTCTGTAGTCTCCACCTTGTCATTGAGCAATGTCTCCCTCATGGATGAGCTGACCCGTATGCCATCAATGAAAAGGGTCTGGACCTCTGTAATCCCATTGTCACGCATGAGCACCAGATCGTCTTCGCTGAGCCTGGTATTTTTGGGAATCAAGATTTCTCCTGTAGCAGGATCTACCACATCTGTTGCAGTAATCTTCCCCACAAGGTCTTCTTCTGTGACAGGTATGCGCTCAATGCCATATTCGGCAAACCTTCTGAGCATGGTCTTTGAAAATTTTCTATGCCTCTTTAAGAGCACCTCTCCTGTTTCTGGATGCAGGACATCCATGGTAGCTCGTTGTCCCTTCAACAGCTCTGGCACGACCTTCCTGTATATGAGTTTCCCTTCGAGATAATAGGTATCCCAATCATAAAATTCCCTGAGAATATCGTCTGTGGAAAGACCAATGGCCTTGAGTAATATGGTGGCAGGAAACTTCCTGCGCCTGTCTATTCTCACGTGCAGGATGTCCTTGGGATCGAATTCAAAATCCAGCCAGGAGCCACGCACAGGAATCACCCTGCAGGAATAAAGGAGCTTGCCACTCGAATGGGTTTTGCCTTTGTCATGATCGAAAAAGACACCTGGAGACCGCTGAAGCTGACTCACTACCACCCTTTCTGTACCGTTTATGATGAAAGTACCTGTTCGGGTCATTAGGGGAATGGTGCCGAAATAGATCTCCTGTTCCTTGATGTCCCTGATACTCTGGACACCAGTATCCTTGTCCACATCATAGGACAAAAGCCTTATTACGATCTTTACAGGGGCTTCATACGTACTGCCCCGGGCCAGGCATTCTTCCTGGGAATATTTGGGCTCTCCAATGGAATATTGAACAAATTCCAGGGAGGAGGCGCCTGTAAAATCATTAATAGGGAAGACATTCTTGAACACTGCCTGAAGGCCAAGATTCTTTCTGGCCTCAGGAGCTATATCCCTTTGAAGAAATTTTTCGTAGGGTTTTTGTTGAACTTCAATTAGGTGGGGGATTTCAACCGCCCTCTTTACCTTGCCAAAATCTTTTCTCAAAGGAAAATTCTGAATACTTAACATAGATGATGCCTCAAGGTGGCCTGGATGTTGATGCTGACTACTGGTGACTGTGAAAACTTAAAGGGTAGGAGGCCCAGAAACCATTGGGGCCTCCTGGTATTAACAAAACGGCTTCTCTTACTTGATTTCTACCTTTGCGCCTACTGCCTCGATCTGTTCCTTTATCTTTTCGGCTTCTTCCTTGGATACGCCTTCCTTTATAGGCTTAGGCGCACTTTCTACAAGATCCTTTGCCTCTTTGAGGCCAAGGCCAGTTACTGCCCTGACTTCCTTAATGACCTTGATCTTCTGGCTTCCAAAATCAGTAAGGATGACGTCAAACTCGGTCTTCTCTTCTTCAGCCGCACCTGCGTCTCCTGCTGGAGCAGCACCTGCTGCTGCCACTGCAACTGGCGCAGCGGCTGATACGCCGAATTTGTCCTCTAGCTCTTTAATGAACTCAGAAAGTTCGAGTACGGTCATATTGGATATGAATTCTATTACTTCCTCTTTAGTTACAGCCATTTTTCTAATGATCCTCCTGCATATTAAAACTTTGTTGGTCTTTTGATATTAAGCTTTCCAAAATTCAGCGCCACGAACGGCAATATCACTGCTTTTTCTCTTCTATGGCCCTGAGTGCGTATAGCAGCTTCCTTGGTATTCCCGACAACACCTGGACAAGATTCGTAGGTGTGGCAACAAGGACTGACAACATCTGAGCAATAAGCACCTCTCTGGTAGGCAGCTTGGACAATGCCTCGATACCAGATGCATCCATCATTTTGCCATTCAAGATGCCATTTTTGATCTTGAGCACCTCATTGTCCTTGGCAAAATCCATAAGAACCTTGGCGACTTGCACAGGATCATCATATGCAAATACTGCCGCATTAGGGCCTCGAAACGAGTCAAGCAAGGGCTCAGATTCTGTACCCTTTATAGCAATCCTGAACAACGTGTTCTTGGAGATCTTGAGTTCTCCCTGGGCGTCCCTCAACTTGGCCCTGAGCTCATTGGCCTGGGACACTGTAAGTCCTGGAAAATCCACGAGAGTTACGGATACTGCCCTGGAAAACTTGTCTTTGAGCTGTTCCACCAGGGCTTCTTTCTGACTTTTATTAAGTGGCAATTTTATCCCCCCTTTCTGCCATAGACAGTTTATTTACTGCCAAAGCAGAGGTCACTCCGGCCTCGGTAGGTGAGACACTGAAAAAATGGTCTCATTAAACACCAGGTACCTACTGTCTTTGACTTTTGAGCGCCCCTCAGGGGACGCATCTATTCAACTGATTTAAACCCTTCACCTGTTTAGGGGCAGGTCATAAAATACTTTTATAATTCAGACTTAGGCTGCTGCGCTCTTAAGCTCTGTGGGATCCAGCTTAACACCAGGCCCCATTGTCGTGGATAATGCCGCACCTTTTACATAGGTCCCCTTTGCTGAAGCAGGCTTCATCCTGAGAATCGTCTCGGCCACTGCAGAAAAGTTTTCTTTGACCTTCTCAGGTCCAAATGAAACCCTTCCAATTGGCATATGAATCACTCCAGCCCTGTCTACACGAAAATCCACCTTGCCGCCCTTGATATCCTTTACAGCCTTTCCCACATCGAAGGTAACAGTGCCAGTCTTGGCATTTGGCATAAGGCCTCTTGGCCCCAAGATCCTGCCAAGTTTGCCCACCACTGCCATCATATCGGGCGTGGCCACTACCTTATCGAAATCGAGCCATCCTTCCTTTTGGATCTTTTCTGCCAGCTCCTCACCGCCTACGAAATCGGCTCCAGCCTCTTCTGCCTCTTTGGCCTTTTCACCCTTGGCAAACACCAGGACCCTGACTGTCCGCCCCGTGCCATGCGGAAGGACAACAGAACCCCTTATGTTTTGATCCGCCTTTCTAGGATCAACACCAAGATTTATGGCCACATCAACACTTTCATCGAAATTGGCAAAATGTGACTCCAAGACCTTCTGAATGGCCTCGTCCAATGTATATTTCTTGTTGGGATCAATAAGCTCCCTTACCTTTTGATATTTTTTGCCTCGTTTACCCATGGCTTTCCACCTTAATTACTAATCGACTACTTCTATTCCCATACTGCGAGCAGTACCTTCTATGGTCCTTACTGCTGCATCAAGATCTGCTGCCGTAAGGTCTGGCATTTTGGTCTTGGCTATCTCTTCACACTGCGCCCTGGTGACTGTACCAACCTTTTCCCTGTTTGGAACGCCAGAGCCCTTTTCTATCCCAGCCGCCTTTTTCAAAAGAACAGATGCAGGAGGTGTCTTGAGAATAAAGCTGAAGGATCTGTCAGCATAAACTGTAATCACCACAGGAATAATCATCCCTGCCTGATCAGCTGTCTTTGCATTAAACGCCTTGACGAACTCCATTATATTGACACCCTGCTGACCCAATGCCGGCCCTACTGGCGGTGAAGGACTTGCCTGCCCTGCAGGAATCTGTAGTTTTATATAACCAGCTACCTTTTTAGCCATAACAAATTACTCCTTAGATATATAAAGAAACTGCGCTCAGCTTGCCTTTTGGATATGACCAAACTCCAATTCAACTGGCGTGGAACGACCGAATATAGATACCAGGACCCTAACCTTGCCCTTCTCTGGCTTGACCTCTTCTACAACACCGGTAAAATTGGCGAAAGGCCCTTCGGTAACTATCACCTTGTCCCCTGGTTCATAGTCATATTTGGGTCTGGGATTAAGAGAGCGCTCTTCCATCTGCCTGATAATCTTCTCGGCCTCATGATCCGGCAAGGGAACGGGATTGTGCTGTCCACCAACAAAACCTGTCACCTTTGGTGTATCTTGAACCAGATGCCATGTCTCCTTGTCAAAATCCATCTTTATTAGGATATAACCTGGATACACCTTTCTGGCAGATGTACGCCTTTCTCCCTTGACCACCTCGACAACCTTTTCAGTAGGCACCACAATGGCAGAAAATTTGTCTTGCATTCCATACTGCTTGATACGCTCTTCAAGAGAGGCTTTTACCTTGTTTTCAAAACCTGAATAGGTATGAACAATGTACCACTTATGTGCCATTTAGTTGCCTTTAATTGCTTTATTTGATCAGGGTACCTACAAGCTTGGACAGGGCTATATCCACCAGCCCGAGGTAAGCAGAAAAGAAGATGGTAATAGCCAGAACTGCAATGGTTAGAGATGTGGTTTCCTTTCTGTTGGCCCAGGTGATCTTATCAAGCTCTGCCCTTACTTCTGTCAGAAATTGCTTTATAGCAGCAATCTTTCCAACAGGCTCCGCCTGGGGCTCAAGCCTTTTGACAGCCGTTGTGCCAGCACTGGCGCTCGATTTCGCCTTCCCTCCTGTATCCTCAGTTGCCTTCTTTACTTCCCCAGGAGTGGCAGCCTTGATCTTCCTAACCTTTTTCTTTGTCACCTTATCACCCTGTATGACCTCATGAAAATACAGTGGCAGGCCAGGAGGGACTCGAACCCCCAACACCCGGATTTGGAGTCCGGTGCTCTACCATTAGAGCTACTGGCCTGCATTTTTTACTTCATCTTTATTTCTTTATGAATCGTGTGCTTCCTATCAAAAGGACAGTATTTCTTCAGCTCGAGCTTATCAGGCGTAGTACGCTTATTCTTGGTAGTGGTATAGTTACGCCTCTTACACTCTGTACATCTTAGAATGATCTTGTCTCGCATGTTAAAGTATTCCTAATCTATTCTATTATCTTACTTACGACACCAGCCCCTACAGTGCGGCCGCCTTCCCTGATGGCAAACCTCAACCCTTCTTCCATGGCTATGGGCTGGATCAGCTCTGCCTTTATCTTTACATTGTCTCCAGGCATCACCATCT
>CAZOMT010000043.1:0-100618 GCA_964581255.1 uncultured Thermodesulfatator sp. | reverse complement strand
AAAAAAATCTTTTTTTCGACAATCGCGTGTGATGTTTCGACAAATTTGTCGAATTATATGGGGCTTTCTCACCAGAAATGCCAGTTGCCAGTCGACATGACATAAATACCCAGACCCAGGTTCGTCACACTGTGGGATATTACAGCGCCCTTAACGCTCTTTTGGCGTATAACCAAGAGACTGAAGATGGCGCCAGCTATAATGCCTTGGATGATCCGGTAATGTTCGAGGCCAAAAAGGACGGTGACGCTCAGGAAGGAAAACCAGGTAAAGGCCCCCAACCTTACAGCCTGAAAGTTTGGGTTTATCAAATACCTCATTAGGAAGGAGCGCCAAAAGAGTTCTTCCATTATCGGTACTACAATGGCTGCCCCGAGGAGCCTGACGGCAAGGACTACAGTCTCGGAAGGCCTGGAAAGGCCAAAGGCCGCAGGGTTAAAACCAGACGGGTCGCCAATGGTTGGGAGGACGTCTTCAGACAGGATCCATACTGCAAGCACTACAATTCCTGCCAGTATGGATTCGAGCCATATCTGGAGATCAAAATATCCAGAAAGATCCTGCTGGTAGTCTTTTTTGAAATAAAGGAGCAAAATGGCCACAATTACAGTCTTGGCTATATAGAAGAGATAGGACATAGAGGGGATATACTGGCCAAGCCCTGTAAAGAGCATGAATACGGCAAATGGACACACATAGGGCATCCATGGCTTCTTGATACCTTCAAGGAAGTTGTTTTGTTTCATTGCAAATCAGGTTGTTCCCACCGCATGTAATGAAAGGGGAGCTATTATGAATCTTGATAAGCACAATATGAGCCAAAATTTTGTTTTTTATGAAGAAAATGGATGGGGAAAAAGCTTATTCTGCAGGATATGAGTTCAGAGGGGTTATTTTGATGTTGATGTTGCCTTGAAAACAATGAAATAATGAAATTGAGGATTTCAGGCCATGCCGGGTTAAAGGCATCTGTATCCATATCAATACACCTAAGTGGTTCTTGGTGGCAGAAGCCCCCCTTCGTTTTGATCCTGGCTCAAGCATTGCAATAGAGGGTGAGAATAGAATGAGTTTTGGGTGTCATTTTTTTGATACAAACGAAGCGAACATGCCAATTTTTTGGGCTGGACAAAATTACCTTTGCCTTTAAAATCGGTTAATTTTCACATATAGAATTTCGTATTACACATGGAGTAGAGGAAATGCAGAAGCGAGACTGTAGGGGAATAGCCTGTCCCCAGCCAGTTCTTATTGCAAAAGATCTTGTGGATCAGTTCCCAGACGAGCTTATTGAAATAAGGGTGGACAATGAGGCCTCCAGGGAAAATGTGGCCCGTTTTTTTAAGAGCCAGGGCTGGTCAGTGACCATAAGGCAGGCCCGTGATGGCTCTGCATACATAACTGGTGCGCCAGGCACTTGCAAGATCACCCATGATGGGGCCGCTGCCAATGGTTCAGCTGGCCAGAAGGTGCTGGTATTTATGCCCACAGATGTCTTTGGCACTGGAGACGAAGGTCTTGGCAGGGCCCTTATGAAGAATTTTGTTTTGACTCTCAAGGAGATGGGTGAGGACCTTTGGAGAATAGTGCTGGTAAACGGAGGGGTAAGGCTTGCAGTGACAGGCTCTCCAGTGCTTCAACCGCTCTTGGCGCTGGAAAAATCTGGTGTTGACATACTCGTGTGCGGTACCTGTTTGGAGCATTTTGGCCTTCTCAAGGAAAAACAGGTAGGTCAGACTACCAATATGCTGGACATAGTGACTTCGATGCAGCTTGCCACAAAGGTGGTTAGAGTTTGATTTTTCATAAAGATCTTGGGCCAGTGGCTATTTTTTCGATTTGGCAAAGGAGTATTTGTGCCAATGACTATAAAGTCGAGCCTGTATGGAACCGAATAATGAATTATGAATGCGTTTTAATTCTTGAATAGGATTTTTTTCTGTTGTCTTGTTGTTTTTTCACATAAAGTTGATTAATTATCGTAAAATTTGAAAATGAATTAACAGAGTTGAAATATATTCTTGTTTTTAATGCATTAGAGATATTTTTTTTATGGATTTGGCCAGCTATATAAATGGACTTCCCTTTATAAAATTGGAGGAGGAGCCTCAAAAGGTACTCATTGTCGATGATGATGCATCCATACGCGACCTTTTGAGCCAGTTCCTTGAAAGGAAGGGTTTTGACCACGACGTAGCAGAGAATGGGAAAAAGGCCCTGGAGCTTCTCGAAGACCACAATTTTACTGTCATCATAACGGATCTTATAATGCCCCAGATTGACGGCTTGGAGCTTTTAAAGATAGTGAAGCAGTCGTGGCCAGATGTGGACGTCATGGTCATGACAGGTTATACAAAAAACTTCACCTATACCGACGTCATCTATTCCGGGGCCAGCGATTTCATTCAAAAACCCTTTTCCCTCGACGAGATAGAGGCCAAGCTCAACAGGGTCATTAGGGAGCGCCAGCTCAGGCATGCCCTGAAGCGCCTTTCCATCAGGGATGGCCTCACAGACCTTTATAACAGACGTTTTTTTGATGAAAAGATAAAGGAAGAGGCAGCCCGCGCCCTGCGCCAGAACTATCCTCTCTTTCTGTTGATGGTGGATCTGGATAAATTCAAGGACATAAATGATAGAGATGGCCACCAAGAGGGTGACCGCATCCTAAACGTGTTGGCCAGGACCCTTGAAAAATCCACCAGGAAGAATGTAGATATGGCTTTTAGGTTTGGTGGCGACGAGTTTGCCGTGCTCGTCCCCTATGCTTCCCAGGAGCAGGCAGAGGCCATAGCAGAGCGCATAAGGACGAATTTCCAGAACGAAGACGTCAAATCTGTGACACTGAGCCTAGGCCTCGCAAGGCTCGGCAAGGGGGAGGATGTGGAGGCCCTTGCCAGGCAGCTCATCACAGATGCGGACCAAGCCCTCTATACTGCCAAAAAGGCTGGTGGCAATAAGCTGGTAGTGCAGAAATAGGCTCTTATTTTTCCTCTCTTTAGAGGCCCTTTCTGGCAAGAATGTTTCTTTTTTTGAGATAATCTTCTATGATCTGGGCATGGTCGAAGCACATGGGAGCATCGATGTGTTCAGGGTCTACAAGGAGGACCGAGGCCGCATCGTCTCCTGCTTGAGGCGTGCCCTTTGCCTCTGCGGCAAACACCGTGCTAATGGTATGCATCCTCTTGTCTCTTGATGGGTCCGAATATACTCCAACAAGGTATTTTAGGTTCACCTCAAGGCCGGTCTCTTCCAGGGCCTCCCTGACTGCTGCATCTTCAACTCGCTCTCCATAGTCCACAAATCCTCCAGGTATGGCAAGGCCCAGGGGTGGATTTTTCCTTTCTATGAGTACGATTTCGTTTCCTATCTCAATGATTATGTCCACCGTGGGGACAGGGTTTGCATAGAGCCTTATATTTGCGCCGCATTTGGGGCATTTGATGAATCTGTAAGTAGTCATCTCTTCTTGGAATACGCCTTGAGTATATCCACCATTTGGCCGTGGATGAGTTTGTTAGAGGCGATTATTTCAGGCAAGAAAGGATCATAGCCTTGCCCCCTGAATCCAGTCACCATGCCTTCTGCCTCTTCTACGAGGAGCTGGCCTGCTGCTGTGTCCCACGGCTTTAGTTTCATTTCCCAAAAGCCTTCAAACCTGCCGCAGGCTACATAGGCCAGATCGATGGCTGCAGCTCCTGCCCGCCGTATTCCCTGGGCCCTTATGAGCATGCCTTGGAAGGCCGAAAGCACGTCCCTGGCATTTTGATGAACGTCATAGGGGAAGCCAGTTGCCAGAAGCGCCCTTGAAAGCCTGTTTTCCGTTGAAACAGTGATGCGGCTGACATTGAGATAGGAGCCTATCCCCTTGACTGCCCAAAATAGCTCATTGAGGCAAGGGATGAATATACAGCCGAAAAGAGGCTGGAACCTGCCTGATTCTATCTTGCAATAGGCAATGGAAGGAGCAAAGAACGGAAAGCCGTGGGCGAAATTGGTTGTGCCATCCAGCGGATCTATAATCCAGAAAGTTCCATCCCTGAGGGATGAGTCCTGGCTGCTTTCCTCTGCCATTATTTCAGCCTCTCCCACATCCTCAAGGCGCTCCTTTATGATCCTTTCAGATTCGATGTCTGTTTCAGTCACGAGGTCTATTTCACCCTTATAGGAAATGTCGTGGGAGGCCCCATAGCGTTTCCCTGCAAAGGTGCCAGCCTCAAATCCTGCCTTAATCCCTTCTATGGCGCAATCCCTCAAGGGGCCTTGAACCTTGTTTTCCACAAGGGAGAGGATTTCCTTCAGGTCGACTGTCGCTGTCACGGCTTGCCCCCTTTTTTTATTATTTGACTGGCGGGTTGAAATAGCCAAATTTCAGGTTAGGAAATCTCTTGTTGAGATATTTCATCATACCCTTTATGCCCATGCACCTCGGATCGTCCTGAAAGCCAATGCGTTCCAAGTACCAGTCTGGATCAATATTGTGATTCCTGAGCTGTATGAGGTCAAGGCCATAATGGCCTATAAGCTCAGAAAGCCTCTGGACCTCTGCCCTGGAATCAGTGAGGCCTGGCATGACAAAGAGATTCAAGGACACATGGATGCCTGCCTCTTTTGCCAGGCGCCAAGATTCCAAGACATCTTCATAGCGGTAGCCCTTGGGCCGGTAATATGGCTGGTAATACTCCTTTCTCACAGAATTTATGCTTATTCTTATGCTGTCGAGGCCTGCTTCTATCAACTCTTGGACACCCTGGGGGAGGCTGGCGTTGGAGTTGAGGTTTATGGTGCCTGTTTTGCACCGTGATCGAATTTTTCTGATAGAGTCTGCAAGGAGCGGCGCATTCGTGAGGGGCTCTCCTTCGCAGCCTTGGCCAAAGCTGGCCACCCCCCTTTTTACCCTTTTAAGGTGCATAATTGCCACTTCCGCGATCTCTTTTTCTGTTGGTGTAAAATTTATCCTGTCCTGGGTTGCCGGAGGGCCGCCTTCTTCCTGCATAGAAAGGCATCCTAGACAGCGGGCATTACACCACGGGGATGAAGGCAGTGGGGCCTCATATCTTCCAAGAAACAGATTCTTGGCGGCTGGGCAGCCGTAGGTGAGGCTGCACTTTCCAAGGTGTTGTATAAGCCTGTTTCCCCTCTTCTGGCCCATGATCTTCAGGGTATTTTTCCTCACCTTTTGGTGGTCAAAGCCCTTGATGTCCTGGCGCCTGTCTTTGTCGCTTCTAAAGCCTGCCACCCAGAACCTGCCTTTCCACCAGCCTACGGCAGTATATGCAAAAAGGGGGAGGGGCAGGGCCTTGGGGGCTTTTTTGAATGCAGGCAGCAGGCTTTGGGTATAGGCTGGAGCCATGAAGGCCGCCACAGCGCTAACCTGTCCCCCTCCCAGGCCTGGATCCGGCTGAAAATGGACAAAGTCTTCTTGTTGAGGGTCCCAGGCAATGGGAATAGTGTCAGGAAGGACAAATAGCTCACTGCCTTCTGGCAGGGGAATGAGGTCTCGAGGGTCTACGCGCACAAAGGTGAAGCCTTGCCTTCCTGCCATCTTGAGTCCTGGGTAATCGAAGATTTCCCCCTTGGAATTGGCATAAACCAACGAAGGAAGGGCCTTGTCTGATTTGTTTGTCATGACTGTTTAAAAAAAGTATGTTAAATGCCGAATCAATTCGTAAAGATATCCCGTAGTAGATAATAAAAAAATGAAAAGACTGCAGCTAAATTCCATAAGGGCCTTGGGCCTTGTAGGCCTTGCCTTAACCTCCGTACAGATTTTCTTTCACCTGAGGGGCCAGGAGCTTTGCTTCAACGATGGCTGCAGTCTGGTGGAGAGCTACATCAGGCTTAGCCCCTTTATCGTGAACATTACTGGAGCAGCCTTTTTCGTCGCCATCCTGGCCCTTACCCTTCTCTTGAAGAAAGATAAAGCGCCAGCTGGACGCTTGCTAGATATTCTGATCCTGTGCGGCTTTGTTTCTGAGGGCATACTGCTTAGCATTCAAATATTTATAGCACGCACTTTCTGTTCTTATTGCCTGACCATTTGTGCCATCGTATTCTTGATGGCCCTTTTGTATAGGCCGAGGCTGTTTATTTCAGGCCTTTTGTTCGTGGCCATAGAGATCTCCTTTTTCAGCGTCATAAAGCTTCCCTACGCGGGAAATGTGAGCCTCAACTCTGGCACCTATGCAGTAAAGACCTGTTCAAGCCCGGTATCAGTCGCATATCTCATATTTTCAGAAAACTGTCCCCATTGCAAAAAGGTGCTAGATGCCCTTCATGGATGTGTCAGCTGCGAGATACACTTTAATCCCGTCTCCAAGGTCGACAGGGAACTTCTTCCAGGTCTTCTGCCCCTCGACCATTACAGGCCGGAGATCAACATCTTGGCCCTCAAGCTATTTGGCATCGATTCTGTTCCTGTTATCATAGAGGAGACTGAAACAGGTTTTGGCATTATCAAGGGAGATAGGGCCATTATCAAGTATATCAAGGAGAAATGTTTTTGCGGAAGGGCCAAGGAGCTGATACCAGTCCCAGGCCAGGATCTCGATCTTTTGCCCCCGGGAGATGATGGTGTTTGCTCTATGGAGCAAGAGTGCAAATGAAGGTAGTTGAGACCAAAGATGACGCAAGGAAGCTGGTGAGGCAGTGGAAGGAAGCATCCTCTGTGGTAGGGCTGGTGCCCACTATGGGCTACTTTCATCAGGGCCACCTGAGTCTTATGGAAGAGTGCAAGAGGCGTGCAGACAGGGTGATGGTTTCTCTTTTTGTCAACCCCACCCAGTTTTCTCCCAGTGAAGACCTTGATTCCTATCCCAGAGACCTTGAGAGGGACAAGGCCCTTGCAGAAAGGTGCGGGGTTGATGCCATTTTTATCCCAGGGGAAGAAGAGATGTACCTGCCGGGACACAGGACATGGGTCACGGTGCAAGGCCTGAGCGAAGGGCTTTGTGGAAGGTCCAGGCCCACCCACTTCAGGGGCGTGGCCACGGTTGTTGCAAAACTCTTTAATATAATCCTGCCAGACGTTGCCGTGTTTGGAGAAAAGGATTTTCAGCAGCTTCAGATAATCCGCCAGATGGTCAGGGATCTTGATATGCCTGTGGAGATAATAGGCTGCCCCATAGTCAGGGAGCCTGACGGGCTTGCCATGAGTTCCAGGAATGCCTATCTGAATGAGGAGGAAAGGCGTTCCGCAGTGTGTCTGTTTCAGGCTTTGGAGTTGGCCACAAGGTTAGTGCAAGAGGGTGTTGAAAGTTGTGGTGCAATACAACAGGCACTCAGGCAGAAAATCGAATCCTTTCCTTTTACCAAGATTGATTATATCTTTACAGGTGATCCACAGACCCTGGAGCCTGTTGAAAGGGTAAAGCGGCCCTTGCTTGTGGCCCTTGCGGTGTTTGTAGGATCCACAAGACTCATTGACAATACGGTGATTTGACCAACACCCGAACCAGAGGTCAAATTCAATAATAGAAGCTATGTTGAGATCCATGCTGAAATCAAAGGTCCACCGGGCAACGGTGACCCAGACAGAACTACAATATGAGGGAAGCCTTACCCTGGACAAAAGGCTCATGGATGCGGCAGACTTGCTGCACCACGAAAGGGTAATGGTCTATAATATTCACAATGGCGAAAGGTTCGACACCTACATCATTGAAGGTGAGCCTGATACAGGTATTGTGTGCATCAATGGAGCTGCTGCGAGAAAGGCATGTGTTGGAGACCTCATTATTATTGCTGCCTATGGCCTTTATGATGATGCTGAGCTTGAAAGGGCGTCCTCCAAGATAATTCTCCTTGATGAGAAAAATCGCATCCGAAGTGTCAAGGAAATCCCATTCAAGGGCTGAAAAGGTTCTGGCCGAAGCCCCAGTCAGGGTGTTTGTAATAAGCCTTGGCTGTCCCAAAAATCTCATAGACACCGAATATGCCCTGGCTGCCCTTGAGGCAGATATGGGGGAAATCAGGTTTTGTGATAGACAAGAAGAGGCAGATCTCATCCTTGTGAACACCTGCTCCTTCATAGAAGAGGCAGTGTCTGAATCAGTGGATGCCATATTGGAAGTGGCACAGCGCAAGGGGGCGGGCCAGTTCCTTGCCGTGATGGGATGTCTTCCCTTAAGGTACAAGGAGGAACTTGTTGATCTATTGCCGGAAGTGGATCAGTTTTCCTTTTATCTAAGCCCTCATGAAACCGCCAGGCTTATTGCCACTGCCCTTAAGAAAAAGGTGCCTGCTATTGGAACAACGAGCCCAGAGGCCTATTCGCCAAGGATATCGACAGGTAGGCCCTGGCAGCAATATGTAAAAATATCAGAGGGTTGTTCCAATAGGTGCACCTACTGTCTGATTCCAAAGATAAGGGGACCTATCAAGTGCCGCCCTCCAGAAGAGATTGTAGATGAAATAAACGTGCTCTATGAAGCTGGTGCAAAGGAGATCACCCTTGTGGCCCAGGACCTTACCGCCTATCAAAGTGGCCAAAGGGATCTGGCCTCTTTCTTGGAACTTCTACTTGAAAGGACCAGCATCCCCTGGTTCAGGCTCATGTATCTCTACCCTCATGGAATCAATGAAAGGCTGCTAAGGATCATCAAGGATAGCAACCGGATATGCCCTTATCTCGATATGCCCATACAACACGCAAGTTCCAATATTTTGCGGGCAATGGGGCGTAAATATGATCAATTGCACCTTGAAAAGACCCTGGAGCTTATCAGGGAATACTTGCCGGAAATATCTCTGAGGACCACGGTGATGGTGGGCTTTCCTGGTGAAACAGAAGAGGATTTTATCGAGCTCAGGAATTTCATAGAGCGGTGGAGGTTTCACCACCTGGGCTGCTTTGCATATTCTGATGAAGAGGATGCCCCCTCCTTTGGCCTTAAAGAGAAGGTGCCAGCCCAGATAGGGAAAGAGAGAAGAGACGAAATAATGGCATTACAGGCCCATATATCGGCAGAGATAAACGCAAGCTTTGTGGGCCAGACCATTGATGTGCTCATAGATGGCCTCTGCGAGGAGACGGATCTTCTGCTTTGCGGCAGGAGCCGTTTTCAGGCCCCAGAGGTAGATGGGCAGGTATATATAAATAGGGGCAGCGCAACTCCTGGAAGTATCGTTGGCGTGAAGATTACCCGTAGCCACAATTACGATCTTGTGGGCGAGGTAGCTTAAAACATTCCGTTTTTTCACAGATGGGTTTTCCAACAACAAATTTTGGTCCTTCCGGCAAAAGAATACCTGGGGAGATATGGCCTTGAAAATGGTCATGAACAAGGATAGAGAAAGGTTATCTGGTTGAGACCAAGGGAGTAACAGGAAAGCTCTGCCTTGTCCACATCGGTATTGTTGTAGTTCCGTTCATTCTCAACAGTTTCTAAGGCTTGGCTTTGCTGAAACACTCCAAAGCCCCTCGCTTATGCTCGCTAAATATAGGGTTCGGCCTTGCTGCTCACGTACCAGAAGACCCTACATTTTTGCCAAAACCCTAATCGTTTCTTTGATTTGATTAAAATCATTAGTATAATAATAAATTATTGCCATGTTTATTTCCATGCTGGAATGTGAGGGCCGGTTTTGGCTATAAAGGAACCCATGGCCCAGATGCTGACGAAAGGTTTTTGGCTTGCTCCATATGTGTTTGAGATTGATAGCAATTTCCGCATCTCCAACAGGGGGGAGGTCCTTTTTGACATCGAGGCTGAATATGACCTCTATCTTACCCAGAGGATTGTGTTTCAACCCCGTTTTGACGCCTTGTTTTCCCTTAACGAGATAGAGGGCCTTGGGATAGGACCAGGATTTTCAAGCCTGGGCTTTAGCGGCAGGCTCAGATACGAAGTAAGACGCGAAATAGCATCCTATATAGGCATAAGCTGGAAAACTATGACAGGTGGCAGCCGTGATATCGCCAGGGCAGATGGCGAGCCAAGAGATGTCACAAGATTCATGACTGGAGTGAGGCTCTGGTTTTAGCAAAAACCCCACGGGAAAGATAGATCGGCAATGCTGCCTTTGGCCAAGGTCTTGTTCCGCTGTCTGTATAGGCTAAATGGATTGTTTTCAAGGCCGTTTGGTCCATGATCTATCCCGTTTCTTAGGAAGAAAAAGGAAAAAGGAGGAACATGTTTATGCACGTAGCCATGATTATTTGTCAGGACAATCCTGAAATCATCTGGAATTGTTTCAGGCTCGCTAATCTCATGCTCGAAGGCATGGATGAGGTTACAATCTTTCTAAATGGCCCATCTGTCAGATACCAGGCACTGGACTCAGAGCAGTTTCCCATAAACCATCTCGCTAAGGTCTTTACATTGTCAGAAGGCACTTTGTTGGCTTGAGGCAAGTGTCTTGACCTCCACGGCGTGGAGGAAGGAAGGCATTTGAGAGCTACGCAGAAGAGGCTGTATGAACTCGTAAAGGCAAGCGACAAGGTTTTAACCTTTTAGGAGGTATGAACCATGATGAAATCCACTTTAGTTCTGGCCATGTTCTTTTGCCTTCTGACAGCAGAGGCATCTGGCCTTGAAATCTATAAGGGCCAAGGTGTCTCGCTAAAGGCAGGCTTTTGGGGCCAGGTATGGTATCAGAGCGTCAGTGATGCGCGAGATACGAACCGGGACGGGAAACAAGACTCAGGTATATATGACACACTTTTAAGACGTACCTACTTTTATGGCAAGGCAGATCTATTCCAAAAGCTCACCCTGTTTGTACACTTGGCAGGCGACCGCATTGGCCAGGATTATATGAAAAGGCGTCCAAGCTTGGGCCTTGGCGCCAATCTCGTGCTTCGTGATGGATGGATCACCTTAAATCCATGGCAAGATGTGTTTAAGATCCAGATAGGTCGAATGTACGTGCCTTTGACACGAAACTATGGCACCACTTCCACCAAGACTCTTCTCAACTTGGACTTGAACTGGAGCCAAGGGGGAATAAGAGGTGGTATCTTCTATCCAAGTAAAGTTGGAAGAGACGACGGCGTGTGCCTGTGGGGCAACGTCCTTGAAAAGAGACTCCAATACCGTCTCATGGTGGCACAGGGCGTATACAGCGATAAGGTAAACCCATCAAACCATCCACGTTTTGCAGGAAGGCTCAGTTGGGCCTTCATGGAACCAGAGACCAAATGGTTCAACCAGGGTACCTACTTGGGAAAGAAAAGGATACTGACCATTGGTGCAGGGGTAGACTTTCAAAACGATCTTCGGATTGTTTCTTCAAACAATGAGCAGGACTACTCAGCATATACCTTCGACATCCATTGGGATCAGGGGCTTAAACCTGGAATGGGAGCAGTCACTTTAGAGGCTGCATTTATCCATGTAAACAATGGCCCAAACAGCCTACCGTACACCCATTTTCTCAAGGGCACAGACGCATCTATTTATTCCTTGAAGGGAGGATATCTTCTGCCCCTGCAACTTGCCTTTGGTAAATTTCAGCCAAATTTTCATTTTGAGAGGATCGATCCAGAAGGGGGTGGAGCGACCAACATTTATGGTGGCGGGCTTAATTACTTTTTTAAAGGACACGCCAATAAATTGGCTGTAGATCTTACTTCCATTGACCAGATGGAAGAGACAAACGGAAGTGTGCAAGACCACCTTATTTTCACCATGCAGCTGGCCGTGGGCTTCTAAAAAGATCAAAGTGAGCAACAGGGAACGGCCAAATCATGCTCTTTTCGTAAATGGGAGGGCTACGGAAATAAAAATGCATTGACCGTCTTCAAGCATACCCGGATATCATTTCAAGAGAGATGTAAGATTTGGGCGTATGCCTTGACGGAAACAGGGCAAGTTGTGGAGAGAAAGAAAAAGGGTTACAGACTTGGCCATAACCCTTTGATTTTCCTGGTGCCGAGGGGCGGAATCGAACCACCGACACGGGGATTTTCAGTCCCCTGCTCTACCGACTGAGCTACCTCGGCAAGTCTCTGTCAGGTTTGGCAATTATTATTGCCTGGAGCGGGTTTGTCAAGTGAATAAACATGCCCATTTTAAACTTGGCCATGGTGTTGCCGGGTCTTTTTGAGCTCGAGGCAGATTTCCCTTACAGGTTTGCTCTCAAGGGCCTTTTGGGGGAGTTCATTCAGCAGCCTTGCCGCCGTATCCATGTCATTCTCGTAGTGCATGTAACCTTTGGCAAGAAACGCCAGGCAGAGGGGATCGTTTCTTTTTTTGTTCAAACATCTCGTCAGCAGTTTCTTGGCCTCGTGCCAGCGTCCTGTTTCAAGGGCCGCCTGGCCGCATATCCTTAGGAGGGAGAGTGCAGGGGTTTGGCTTTTTTCGATCTCGGGCCAGAGCAGTTCCATGAGTTCCTGGAATCTATTTTGTTTTATCCAGCAATTTGCAAGCCGTAGGAGCACGGCGGGATTGTGGGGGTCCATTTCATGGGCCTTATGGGCCTGTTTCTCAGCCTCTTTCAGCTTGCCGCAGTCAAGGTTGATGCCAGACAGATTGTAAAGGGCCATGAAATTGTCTGGCTCAGATTCGAGCACTTTGTGAAAGCAGCTTTTGGCCTCCTTTATGCGCCTCAGATCAGCGAGACAAACCCCCAGGCTATTAAGCAGGTTGGTGTCTGAGGGATTGATCTTGAGTCCTTTTCTGTATGCCTTGCAAGCGCCTCTGATGTCCCCCCATGAAAGGAGCAGGTCCCCGTGGACATTATGGGTGACATGATCGAAGATGGCCATTTTCCCCTTTCCGAGAAGGTGGGCGTGAAGCAGTGCAAGGAGGGCGTAGAATGGGGTAAATTTTCTAGACACCGAAGATTGCGATGCGCATGCAACACCAACTGTAATGCTGGTGCTGGCACCATTTGATAGCTTTTTAGACAAGGCCTGGGCCCAGCTATGAAGGCTTTGCCCCTGGCCTAAATCTGGCCTTTTGAAAAGGAGCAAGAGGCATCTTGCCCCTGCTTCAAAGACCTGGCATCTAAGGTCATTGTCGTTAAGGGTTTCTTTCAACCTTTTTGCCGCAGAAATGGACTCGAGGCTTACCATCACGCAGCAGGAGAGGGCGGTGAGCCTCAGGCCTTTGGGACGAAAGATCGTGCTTCTCAGGTCGGCATTGGTTTTTTGCCTTATCTCCTCAAGTGCCGAGGGCATAAGTACCGCACTCGCCAGCCCCTTGGCCAGGTGCTGGAAGTCCAGGATATGCCCATGGTCTTTTTGAATCGTGTGTCCTAGTATGGCCCGATAGGACAAGCGCATCTTTGGAAAAAGAAGGGCAAGCTGCCTTATGCCATCTGAGAATTCGATGGGCCCTCCATCGTGGAGCGCATACCACAAGGTTGAGCAACTCCGCCCACAGAATTCGATTTCGCCCTTTGAAAATACGCGCCTTATCACAGCCTTGGCCTCGTGTATATCTGGCACCCTTTTGTGAAAGCTCAATTGGATAATGTCACAGCCTGTGCCATCGCATGTGTTGGCAAGGTCTGCAAGATACCTGGGGGGTGCGTCTCCTTGGGACAACGTTCTTGAAAGCTTTGACAGATAAAGCCTGTCCCCAAGAAGTGTTTTCATGAGGCCCAGGGTCCTTTCTGCCTCTTGAGGAGAAACGTCCTTTGGAATGGCTGAGAATTCGAAAAGTCCAAGACAATTCCCATCCTGGCCAGTTACCAAGGGCACAACGGCCTTTTGCGCCACCCTATCCCAAAAGCCGGTTTTTAAGCGGATCTTTTTCTCAGCCCGTTCCCTCTGCCTGGCAGACATTGGTATATGATCAAGTATAGAAATCAGATCTTGTCCTTGGGGGCATGGTAAAAATCTTGCCTCTTTAAAGGGCAAGAGTCTCTTTAGCTCTTCTATTGTTTCATTACCGATTCTCAGGGGGTCCAGGGGGTGGAGCATTATGCCAAGAGGTTTCATGCGAATGCCTCTGCTCTTTGGTGCCTGGCTAAACAAGACCTATTCTTGCCGCTGCCTTTTGGATGCAATCGGCCACTATCGGAAACTGTTCATCCTTTATGGTTCGCACGTCAAGAAGGATCTTGTCATCTTCTATTCTTACTATTACTGGCGGGTCTCCTTTCCTCAACTCCCTTTCAAGAGCAGCCACAATGGAGCCCTTTTCATGGCCCCCACGGTTTACTTCAAGAGCGACAGCAGTGGATTTGAGATCCTGGAGGGGCAGGGCGCCTCCGCCTACCCTGGATACGGTTTCGCAGCTTTCTGTTTCAATGGCCTTTAACCCCTTTGCCCTTATGGCCTCAAGAAGGCCTTGGGCCCTTTGCCTCGTCTCCTCAAGGGGCATGGAGAGCATCTTGAGGGTGGGGATCCGGGAAAGGGCATCTTGAGGGTTCCTGTAGATCCTGAGGGTGCCCTCAAGTGCGGCAAGGGTGAGCTTGTCTATGCGTACAGCCCTGTTCAATGGGTTTTTCTTTATCTTTTCAACGAGTTTCTTCTTGCCAACGATGATGCCAGCCTGGGGGCCTCCAAGCATCTTGTCTCCGCTAAAGGAGACTAGATCTGCGCCTGCTTCTAGGGATTCCCTGACAGTGGGCTCATGGATGAATCCGTAAGGGCGGAGGTCTATGAGGTTTCCGCTGCCAAGGTCTTCTATTACAGGAAGGCCATGGCGTTTAGCAAGGGCCTTTAATTCTGTCATGGACACAGAAAGGGTAAAGCCCACTATGGCAAAGTTGCTTTGGTGCACCTTCATCAGAAGAGCGGTGTTTTCACCTATTGCCCTTTCATAGTCGGCAAGATGTGTTCTATTTGTGGCCCCTACCTCTTTCAGTATGGCACCGCTTCTGGCCATGACGTCGGGTATCCTGAATGAACCGCCTATTTCCACTAGTTCTCCCCTGGAGACCACGACCTCTTTGCCCTTGGCAAGGGTCTCAAGGGTTATGAGTACAGCAGCAGCATTATTGTTTACCACCAAGGCGGATTCGGCTCCTGTGAGTTCGCAAAGGATCTCCTCCACATGGCTGTAACGGCTGCCGCGCCTTCCCTTTTCCAAGTCGTATTCAAGATTGGAATAATTAACAGCAATCTGGAACATGGAGTTGAAAAGCTCTTCAGGAAGCAGGGATCTGCCAAGGTTGGTGTGGACTACCACGCCTGTGGCATTGACAAGGGGTTTGAGAGAAGGCTCCAGGGCCTTTTCAAGTTCCCTTTGGACCCTTTTTGTGACAGAATCCATGGATAATGCGCCAAGGTCTTTCAGGGAGCCAGACAGTATCAAATGGCGCAGGTCATCCAGAACCCTACGGCACACCCTTAGTTTTAAGGCGGAAGGGATGTCCACAGGAAGATCCTGGAGTATCTTGTCTGTCTTGGGAATTGATTTCAGAAGATCTTTGATGTCTTGAGAGGCATTCATGCTTAAAATTTATCTCCTTTGGCCGGGTAAAACTAAAGAAAGATGGCTGCAGGACGGCCTGGATTTTTATCTTAAGAAATTAAGAAATTACTATCAAGTAAAACTCCTGCCAACAAAGGCGGCCAAGGGCCCCATGAAAAGGAAAAAAGAACTCATGGACAGGGAGGCCCAGTTTTTGAACCGGGCCTTGCCAAAGAATAGTTATAAGATAGCCTTGGATCTAAATGGCAGAAACCTGTCCTCCAGGGAGTTTGCAAGTTTCTTGAAAGAAAGGGAAGAGCTGGGGGATAGAGACATTGCCTTTGTCATAGGAGGGGCGTTCGGGCTGGCCAAGAGGCTTCTTGACGAATGTAATTTTTCCCTTTGTCTTTCCAGGATGACATTCACCCACGAGATGTCCCGTCTTATTCTGCTGGAGCAGCTATACAGGGCTGCAACCATAAATACAGGCAGCCCTTATCATCATTGATCCTTACTCTACAGCCTCTACTGATGAAACCTCTGGCACCTCGCTCTTAAGATAGCGCTCTATACCTGCCTTCAGGGTTATCTGGCTCATGGGGCAGCCTTTACAGGCCCCTGTCAACCTGACATTTACAATCCCTGTCTCTTCATCCACGTCCACAAGCTCTACATCACCCCCGTCTTGTTGAAGCATGGGGCGTACCTGATCCAAGGCCTTTTGCACTTTTTCTTTCATTTTCATTGATACTCCTGAACGTCTTGTTTCAGATCCTTTGGAAAAGATCTGGAGATGATCTAAATAACCCTTAAACTGCAAGATGTCAAAAAGAGCGCTTTTCAAAGAGCCTGGCAAATCTTTGTGCCTGTTCTTTGATGTCTGGCGCTTTCCACAGGCTGCTGATAACAGCCACCATGTGTGCCCCTGCCTCAATGACGTGGGCAGCATTTTCAGGCGTGATCCCGCCAATAGCGCAAATAGGGATGCTCAATACCTTTCTGGCCTCCTGTAACAATGTGAGAGGGGCCTTTACGGCTTGGGGTTTTGTGGGCGATGGGAAAAAAGAGCCAAAGGCAACGTAGTCTGCTCCTGCCTCTTCCATCTCTATGGCTCTTTGCAAGCTGTTGTAGCAAGAGACCCCAATAATTTTATCTGGGAGCATCTTTCTCGCAGTATAAAGATCTGAATCGTCCTTGCCAATGTGTACCCCATGGGCATGTACCTTTTGAGCAAGTTTCACCCTGTCGTTTACGATGAATATTGCGCCTTGCTTTTTGCAGAGGTGGCACAACCTCGATGCCAATTCCATTAGCTCGCCATCGCTTCGTTCCTTTTCGCGAAGCTGTATGATGGCAGCGCCCCCTAAAATGGCTTCTGAAACCCTTTGGACAATGGAATCTTGAGAAATGAGGTTCGAGTCGGTGATGGCGTAAAGACCTTTGAGTTTCACGGGTGCTATTTTCCCCTTGGCCAATATGCTTTTTTCATGCCTTTTACCACGTGTCAGGCATACAAAAAAGAGGTTCTGCCGGCATATGAGTACCCAAGGCCTATTATCAAATGGCCTATTCAAAAAGTCGGGTCAATTATTCCTGCGTCAAGACGAATTTCTTTTGTGAGTCAAGATGTTGAAAAACAATCCCCAAAATATCAGGAGCAACAGGTCTTCGGTGATTTTTTTCTTGGGCCTCGTTTCTTCAGTCAAAATCTCTGATTTTTGAGGCCGCCTGGCTATGGCCAAGAAGTTTTTGCGTTTCAATTGCCCCATAATTACCCCTGTGGGGTGATTTTCATCTCCTGGCTGAACATGTATTTTTTTCAGGTACTTAAATAATGTTTTGGATTTGATTTTTTACAGGTAAGGCTAACGGAAACTCCTTGTGGCGGATCTGATGCCAAGTCTTCAGATTGAATAAAGGCTTTGTTTCATTCCTCGGTAATGGCATTTCATCACACTAAATCAGGTGTTCGTCTCCCCTTGGAGAACAACTGGGTCTCTCCCATGTCAAAGGCCATTTCAGGCAATACGCCAAGGCCGGCAGAGGAGGGCTTGAGCGGTGCCATAATAAATGTATCCGCACCCTTTAGCGGTGTAAGTCAGTTGGTTGTGGAGTTTGAATTTTTTTTAGTAGGCGCCCCCAGTCTACAAAAAGGGCGCTTAGGGTTTAGCCTTTTGGACCATACAGATCCATCAAGGCCCAATTTGAAGCTTTATGACGCGATAGAGGTAACAGATAATACTTATTTCTCTACAAGTCACTTTGGCTCCCTTGCACAGGGTGTGTGGAATTATCGACACTGGGAAAGCAGTCAAGGTTATGAGGGAAGTTATAGCGCCTCATGGCACTTAGATCCTGCAAAGACATATGTATTGGGAATAGGCACCTTGGGTTTTGATACCAAGGGGGAAAATCACTTTTTTTGGCACTGGGCTGGAGCAAAAAAATATCAAGTAGACATTGCTTCAGCCAAAACTGGCCCAAGGTCTTCTGCCATTTTTTTGCTGGAGGCTGATTTCATGGCCACTGTCACCATGAAAAGGATGGAGATGGTCTAGGTGTCACGACCACACCAGTTCTGTATCTGCGACTCCGAGACGTCATACAACTTTTTTGACCTTCCTGTTGACAACAAAGAACGGCAGGGGTATCCTAAATCGTAATTATTATTAACTAAGAATATAGCTAAATAAAATACGCCGAAATTGTGCAGAATATATGGCTCATAAAAAGAGGGCTTCTCTTGAAACATTGAGGAGTATTTGTAGAAAATCAGGGATAAAGCTGACTCCACAGCGCCTTGAAATCTTCAAGGAGATATCAGAGGCAGAGGATCATCCATCAGCCGAGGCACTTTATGCCAGGCTGAAAAAGCGGATGCCGACCATCTCCTTGGACACCATATACAGGACCCTTGCAACCTTTGAAAGGTTGGGGCTCATAAAGAAGGTGCACGTGCTGTATGATCAGGCGAGGTTTGACCCTGATACAGACAGTCATCACCATTTCATTTGTACAAGGTGCAAGAAGATTATAGATTTCAAATGGCCGGAGTTTGATGCCGCTTCTCCTCCAAAAGAGACCGGGAGCTTTGGAAAGATCTTTGTGCAACAGGCCGAATTGAGAGGCCTTTGCAATAGCTGTCTGAAAAAGGAAAGATCCTGAAAGAAGGGTGTTTTTTTGGGTTTTTGGTAAGAATTATTCTTATATAGTTATTTAAAATAAAAAAGAACAAGTTTGTATTTTCTGGCGGCTTCAAGGTGAGGGGCTGTCAAATCCATTAAGACAAGGAGGAATATAAATAAATGATGAAAATCTTTTGGACAATTGCACCATTATTGGCAATGTCAGTATGTGTGGCTGCCTCGTCAGCCCTGGCGGTCCAGGAAAGACCTTTGGGGCTTCCACCGGTTCCCATCCCTGCTGACAATCCACAGAGCCCTGAAAAGGTGGCCCTTGGAAAGAAGCTTTTCATGGACAAGCGTTTCAGCGCAGACGGCACCATTGGCTGTTCCACGTGCCACATGGAAGAAAAGGCGTTTACAGACGGGTTGCCAGTGGCCAAGGGGATAAAGGGACTAAAGGGCACAAGGAATTCTCCCACTGTGGTAAATGCAGCCTATTATAAAGAGCAGTTCTGGGATGGCAGGGCCGCTTCATTGGAGGAACAGGCCAGGGGGCCTTTTGTCAACCCGGTGGAACACGGCCTCAAGGATTTTGCCCCTATAGTTGAGACAATAAAGAAGGATCGTGAGTATCCTGGCATGTTCAAAAAAGCCTTTGGCATAAAGGCGGAACAGGTTTCCATGGATCATGTGGTAAAGGCGATAGCCTCTTTTGAAAGATCCCTGGTATCTGGAAATTCACCTTTTGACAGGTACATGTATGGAGGACAAAAAGATGCCATGTCGGAAGCGGCTATCCGCGGCCTACAGATTTACCGCACAAAGGCAAGGTGCCAGGACTGTCATAGGATCGAGCAGACCAGCGCCACCTTCACAGACAATAAGTATCACAATCTCGGTGTTGGGTTTTCGCTTATTGAGCCTGAGATCTTCGATATAGTCAAAAAGGTAAAAAAGGCCAAAAAGGCCGGAATAGCATTGGACGACGATATTTTGAGCAGCCAGAAGATATCGGAGCTTGGGCGCTTTGCAGTCACCTTGGATCTCGAAGACATAGGCAGATTCAAGACACCCACCCTGAGAAATGTGGCTGTAACAGGGCCGTATATGCACGATGGAAGCATTGAGACCCTGGAAGAGGTGATTGAGCTTTACGATCAGGGTGGAGAAGACAATCCCATGTTGGACAGTGGAATCAGGCCCTTGAGGCTCACCGACCAGGAAAAGGCGGATCTTTTGGCATTCTTAAAGGCCCTGACCAGCCCAGAATACCAAGAGAAAAAATAGTTCAGAGGCCCTTTAAGGCAGTCCTCGATGATGTGTAATCCCAAGGAGGAATTTATGAAAAATAAGATGAACCGCAGGAGTTTTTTGAAAAGGTCGGCCGTCGCAGCTGCTGCGGCAACTTTGCCCCTGAGTCTTGTCGAGTTTTCATGGGGCAGTGGAGACAGCAGGAATTTCACCTTTGCATATATTTCTGATTCCCATTTGACCCATGTTAAGGGGGCGCAGTTTGTGAGAAATTTTGATAAAGGTCTAAAAAAAGCGGTGACAGAGTGCAATTTCATGTCGCCCAAGCCTGATTTCGTGGTCTATGGGGGTGATCTTGCACAGCTTGGCAAAAGGGAAGAGCTCGATCATGGCCTCGAGATCATGTCCAGACTTCGCCACCCTGTAAAGTGGGTGATAGGCGAGCATGATTACTATCTGGATCTTGGTAAATACTGGCAGGAGAAGATGGGCAGTCTCCATTACAGTTTTGATCACAAGGGTGTGCACTTTGTGGTGTTAAATAGCATCCTCACCTATGATGCCTGGATAGGAAAGTGGAAGAGCCCTGAAGAGCGCATGTCAAACATGGCCAGGCTGGACAACCCCAATGGTTCACCCTTCATGGTGGGGCAGAAGCAAAGAGAGTGGCTGAAAAGGGATCTTGCCAAGGTGTCAAAAAAGAGCCCCATTGTGGTCATGTCCCATTCCCCACTCTACAAGATTTTCAAGCCGTGGAATTTCTGGACTGATGATGCGGAAAAGGTGCAGGCGCTCCTAAAGCCGTTTCAGAAGGTGACTGTACTTCATGGTCATGTGCATCAGATTCTGTACAATCAGATTGGAAACATCACCTTTGAGGCAATGATGTCCACATCGTGGCCCTGGCCATACCCGGTTAGTTACATCAAGAAGGCCAATCAGGTGCCAAGGCTCACTGTGATGATGAATAGAGCCGATCCCTTCCATGAAAGGGACGCAACAGGCTGGTCTGTCCTGAACCTCGATGATGGAAGGGTGACAAACCATTACAAGCTCTGGGAAAACAAGGACAGGGTATTGAAGTACGACAAAAGGCTTGGATATCCGATAGATGTTGAGTACCAGGCCCCGGCAAAGAGGATTCCTCCTCAGGAACATTATTAAAACAAGGAGAAGAAAAGATGGCTAAAGGTCTTAGAAATAGTGTGTTGCTGGTTCTGTTTTGTTCCCTGGTCGCATCTGCTTCACTTTTTGCAGATGAATTTACAAAAGAGGATCTCAAGAAATGGAATAAAGAGTTCATGTCCGTGGTGAAAGAAGGAGATGCCCTGTTTCACAGCAGCAAGCTGGGCACAAATACCGTGTCTTGTGACATGTGCCACCCAAATGGCACGAACACCCATCCTGAGACATATCCAAAGTTTCAGAAACAGATAGGAAAGGTCGTGGCCCTGCGGGACATGATAAACTGGTGTATTCAAAACCCCTTAGAAGGAGAGCCCCTTAAGCTTGATGATCCTAAGATGATAGCCCTTGAGGCATACATCACCTATGAAAGGGCAGGCAAGCCCCTGGCACCAGGAAAGCACTGAAACAAGGGGATATAAGATAAGATACAGGACGAGGCCCAAGGAAGGAGAAAGCTTTCCTGTGGAGCCTTGTCCTTTCTATTTCCAGTTTCTTATGATTTCAAGCACCAGCAGAGTTGATTCCACCATATCGGAAAGCCTTATGAATTCATCTGTTGTGTGCACCTTTTGCATGCCAATCCCAAGTATCACTGTGGAAAGCCCCTTTTGGTTGAAGATGTTGGCATCGCTGCCTCCCCCAGTCTTTTCCAAATGGAGCTTCCGTCCCAATGCCTTGCCAGCCTGGAGTACGGTCTTGATTACCTGGTGGTCCTCTGGTACGTGCATCAAGGGGTAATCGTCTGTAACAGTTGAGGTGATAAAGGGTTCCTTGGCCTTTTGAGTCTGTTTTTCGTCTAGCCTGTGGTATTCCTCGGCCGTCTTGTAGAAACAGCCTATCAGCTCATCCTGGATCCTTTTGAGCATCGCAGCTTCGTGGCTTCTAACCTCTCCTTGCACCTCTACGAGATCGGGAATGATGTTAGTGGCAGTACCTCCCTTGATTAGACCAATATTGCAGGTGGTATCTGCATCTATTCTGCCCTGGGGCGCTTTGGATATTGCTTTTGCCGCTATCTTTATGGCATTGACCCCTTTTTCAGGATTTATCCCAGCATGGGCTGATCTGCCATGTACCTCGATATTGAATCTAATCGCTGCCGGGGCCCTGTTGATTACGGCATCTGGATCTGTGGAGTCCAGGGCGTAACCTGCACGGGCCTTCAATATGGATGGGTCAAGGGCCTTGGCACCCAAAAGCCCTATTTCTTCACATGTGGTAAAGACCATCTCTATTGGGCCAAAATCCATCTTGTTTTCCTGGAGACAGTTTGCAGCCTCAAGCAGTATGGCTATGGCAGCCTTGTCGTCGCCTCCCAGGACTGTTGAGCCGTCACTCCTGAATACGCCATCAGAAAAGACTGGCTTGATGTTGGTGCCTGGCTCTACAGTATCCATATGGGCATTGAAGAAAAGAGGCGTCCCTTCCTTGTTACCCTTGAGCCTTACGACTATGTTGCCTGTCTCCGAGCCGGTTTCGATGCCAGAGCCGTCTTCAGTAACAACGGCGCCTGGGAAGTCCTTGAACCAGGCCCTTAGCCATTTGGCAACCCGCCCTTCATGCTTCGAGGGGCTGTCTATCCTGACCAGGTTTAAAAAGGTATCGGCCAGCCGGTCCTTGTTGATCTTAATCCTCTCCATGTTCCCCTCTTCCTTTAGCCTTTTCAAGCAATACCATCTCAAGTACCTGATCCATGTTTCTCACTGGCAGAAAATCGAGTTTCCGCCTGATCTTTTCCGGGATCTCATCGAGATCCTTTTCATTCTTTTCTGGGATTATCACAGATGGAATGCCCTCCCTCAAGGCAGCAATGGCCTTCTCCTTAAGGCCCCCAATAGGCAGCACCCTTCCTGTGAGGGTGATCTCTCCTGTCATGGCATAATCTTTATTCACCGGCCTTTGCAACAGGGACGAAACCAGGGCTGCCGTCATGGTGATTCCGGCCGAAGGGCCATCCTTTGGGATGGCACCAGAAGGCACATGGATATGTATGTCGGTTTCATCAAAGATCTTGGGGTCGAGCTCAAGCTCCTTGGCCCTGGCCCTTGTCCAGCTAAGGGCTGCTTGTGCCGATTCTTTCATGACGTCTCCGAGGAGGCCGGTTAGGGTAAGATTTCCCTTTCCTGGCATGGCCTGCACCTCGATCCTCATGACCTCGCCTCCATAGGCCGTCCATGCAAGCCCTGTGGCAACCCCCACCTGGCTTTCCTCCTTGATGAAATCAGAGATGAATTTGGGTGGGCCAAGGTACTTGTGCAGGTTTCCTGCCGTGATCCTAAATGGCCCCTTTTCCCCCTCTGCGACCCTGCAAGCAGTTTTTCTGCACAAGGCCCCGATCTGTCTTTCAAGTTCCCTCAGGCCGGCCTCCTCTGTGTATTCCGATATGATAAGGTCCAGTGCCCTGCCTGAGATGTCGAGTTGGGACGTTTTAAGGCCGTTTTCCTTGATCTGTCTCGGGATGAGGTATCTTCTTGCAATGGCCCTTTTTTCCTCACTGGTATATCCAGACAGACGCAATACCTCGAGGCGGTCCAGCAGGGCCGAGGGTATGGTGTCGAGTATGTTGGCGGTGAGGATGAAAAGCACCTTGGAAAGATCAAAGGGGATCTCTAGATAATGGTCTGAAAAGGCGTGGTTTTGCTCTGGGTCCAGGACCTCCAGGAGGGCTGCGGCAGGATCTCCCCTGAAATCCGCACCTATCTTGTCCACCTCGTCCATCATGAATACAGGGTTATTGGTGCCCGCCCTTTTCAGGCTTTGGATTATTCGTCCTGGCATGGCACCTACATAAGTGCGCCTGTGCCCTCTGATCTCTGCCTCGTCCCTCACTCCACCCAGGGAGATGCGGACGAATTCCCTGCCAAGCGCCCTTGCAATAGATTGTCCAAGAGAGGTCTTGCCAACACCAGGAGGCCCCACGAAACAAAGGATGGGGCCCTTTACCGCCCTGTTGAGTTTCCTGACGGCAATATATTCGATAATCCGTTCCTTGATCTTTTCAAGGTCGTAATGATCTTCATTCAGGATCTTTCTGGCGCGCTTGATGTTAAGCTTGTCCCTGGATGTGACAGACCAGGGCAGCTCCACAAGCCAGTCGAGATACGTCCTGACAATGGCCGCTTCGGATGAATCCGGATGCATGAATTCGAGTCTCTTGAGTTGCTTGAGTGCTTCCTTTTCGGCAACTTTAGGCATTTCCGCCTGGAGTATCTTTTCCTTATATTCGTCTATCTCCTTCTGACGTTCATCTATCTCGCCAAGTTCCTTCTGGATTGCCCTTAATTGTTCTCTCAAAAAGATGTCTCTCTGGGTCCTGCCCATCTCTTCCCTGGCTTCAGACTGGATCTTGGCCTGAACGGAAGACACTTCTATCTCCCTTGTCAGGAGTCTTGAGATCTTTTTGAGCTTTTCCACTGGATCGAGCATTTCGAGGAGGGCCTGGGCCTCTCCAGGCTGCAACTTCAGATTGGAGCCCACTATGTCTCCAAGCCTTCCAGGTTCGTTTACAGTGCTTAGAACAGAGCCCAGTTCAGGTGTATAGATGTTTTTAAGGTTGAACAATTTTTCTGCCTGTTCCTTCACATGGCGCATGAGGGCCTCGATTTCCACAGAGGGTTTTACGATTTTGTCTTCCAGGGGTTCAACCTTTACCTGGAAAAAGGGATGGGTTTGGACAAAATCGAGGATCTTTCCCTTGAGGAGCGCCTGTGTGAGTATCTTGAGCCTGCCATCTGGAAGCTGGAGCGTTCGCATGACTGCAGCAATGACTCCTGTTCCATACAGGTCGGCTGGGTCAGGGTTGTCTATACGGGCATCCTTCTGGGCCGCAAGCAGCAAAAGCCTGTCATTGGTAAGGGCCTCGTTCACGGCTGCAACTGACGACTCCCTACCTACAAATAGGGGGATGACCATTGAAGGAAATACAATCACGTCTCTAAGTGCCATGAGTGGCAGTATTTCTGGTATTTCGTAGTGTTCAGGTATTTCCAAGTCAAAAAGATCTGTGACAGAACTATCGAATTTCATATTCTTTTTTGACTCCTTTTTCTCAATAGAGCCGAAATCCTGTGGCATGCTATAAAATGGCCTTTTCCCATCTCCTTCATGGCGGGTCTGGAGTCGAGGCATCTTTGTTCGACAAAAGGGCATCTTGGAGAAAAGACACATCCATTCTGGTCCGTGGGTTTCGAACTTGCGCCAGAATCTCTTCTGATTGGAGGCGGTGAAGGCTGCCCCTTCCTGTACAATTTGGGGTCTGGAACAGGGACAGCGCTGAGAAGGTATTCGGTATACGGATGGTGGGGATGACAACCCCCTTTGGGGCCTTTGCCTCCAAGATCAAAGGTGTTTCTTGGCATTATTTCCATCAGGTTTCCTTTGTACATCACTGCTATCCTGTGGCTTACAAATCCCACCAAGGGAAGATCATGTGAAATAAAAAGGCAAGAGATCCCTTTGGATTCATGAAGATCCAGCAACAGGTTTATTATCTGGGCCTGGACCGATACGTCAAGGGCAGATGTGGGCTCGTCAGCAACAATAACGTCAGGCCTGGTGGCCAGAGCCCTGGCTATACATATTCTCTGTCTTTGCCCACCACTGAATTCGTGGGGATAACGGTCCTCTATGCCTGGAGTGTCAAGCCCGCTGATTCGAAGAAGCCTTCGAACCTCTTGCCTTAGCTCCTCATCCCTTACGAGCTTGTGGATGCGAATTGGCTGGCTGATGGTCTGAAAGATGGTCTTCTTGGGGTTCAGTGAGGAAAATGGATCTTGGAACACCATCTGAACCCTTTTTCTAAAGGCCTTCATGGCCTCTGGTTTGCCAAAGGGGATGGGCTGGCCTTCAAAAAGGACTTGGCCTTCGGACGGTTGTTCAAGTCCGAGAATAAGCCGTGCGAGAGTGGATTTGCCACAGCCGCTTTCACCCACTAAGCCAAGGACCTCCTTCCTCTTTAGTTCAAGGCTCACCTTTTCTAGGGCCTTCAATGTCCTAATTTCACTAGAGAAAAAGCCCTTTCTTACCTTGTAATAACGGCTGGCATTGCGCAGCGCACAAAGAATAGGCTGTTCCATCAGGATATAAACAGGGGCTTACCTGTCATTTCATGGGGCTTTGGAAGACCCATAATGGCAAGGAGCGTAGGGGCAACATCTGCCAGTATGCCTTGGTGTAAGGTGGCATTGAGGCGCTGGTCATCGACGAGGTAACAGGGCACCTTGTCTGTTGTGTGGGCTGTGGCAGGGCTGCCATCAGGCAGTTTCATGATTTCGGCATTTCCATGATCAGCCGTGATGATTACAGCTCCTCCAGTATTTCTGAATCTTTCCGTCACCTTACCAACGCATTCGTCAACTACTTCACACGCCTTTATGGCCGCCTCTAAGACTCCAGTATGTCCTACCATGTCTCCATTGGCAAAGTTGACTACAATAAGGGAATAGACTCCCTTGTCAATGGCCTCTAGAAGTTTGGCAGTGATTTCCCTTGCGCTCATTTCAGGTTTCAGGTCATAGGTGGGCACATCCTTTGGAGAGGGTATGAGAATCCGATCTTCCTGGGGGAAGGGTTCCTCTTCTCCTCCGTTGAAGAAGTATGTGACATGGGCATATTTTTCCGTTTCAGATATCCGAAGCTGTCTTAGGCCCGCCTTGCTTACCACTTCTCCAAGTATGTTCTTTAGACGGGCTGGAGGAAATGCCACAGGAAGATCAAAGGTTTCGTCATAGCGGGTCATGGTCACATAGGTGGAAAGATTTGGCCTGTCGTGTACGTCGAAAAATGAAAATCCTTCTTCAGTGAGGGCCCTTGTCAGTTCCCTTGCCCTGTCGGCCCTGAAATTAAAAAATATGACTGCATCTCCATCCTTCAAGGGTCCTTTGGCCCCTTTGGCTATGGGGCATATATCATTTTCAATGAGGATCGGTGTGATGAATTCGTCTGTTTCGCCCTGTTCATAGGCGTGTTTCACCGCTTCTGCTGGATCCTTTTCCAGGCGGCCCTTTGCCCTTACGAGCATTTCATACGCCCGCTCCACCCGGTGCCACCTTTTGTCCCTGTCCATGGCGTAGTACCTGCCACATACAGACGCTATGGCGCCAGAGCCAAGCTTTTCCATCTCCTTCATGAGCCTTTCAAGATGTTGAATGCCGCTCTTTGGAGGCGTGTCCCTGCCGTCCATGAATGCGTGAACGCATACCCTTTCTCCGATCTTGTGGTCGGCAGCCATTTTCAAGAGGGCAAAAAGGTGCTCCATCTGGCTGTGGACTCCACCATCCGATACCAGCCCCATGAGGTGAAGCCTGGCCTTTGGATCGTTTCGTACTGCTTCCATTGCGGATTTGAGAACTGGGTTGTCGAAGAAGGAACCGTCCTTTATGGCCATGTTGATCCTGGTAAGCTCCTGATAGACAATCCTGCCTGCCCCAAGGTTCAGATGGCCTACTTCTGAATTTCCCATCTGGCCAGGAGGTAGTCCCACTGCCTCTCCAGAGGCTTCAAGGAGAGTAAATGGGTATTTCCCCTGGTACATGTCGAGGTTAGGGGTGTTGGCAAGTTTGAAGGCATTGCCATCCTTTTCTTCACGCCAGCCACATCCATCCATTATAACGAGCATGACAGGTCTGATCTTCTCTGAATTGTCAGCCATTTATTTCCTCCAGGGCCGGTTCTGCTTCTTCTGCCAAGGATAGCCTTGGAGCCTCACTCCAGAGACCTTCCAAGTCATAGAAGGAGCGAACGGGTTCATAAAAGAGATGAACGATTATATCATCAAAATCCAGAAGTACCCATTTGCCTTCATCTTCCCCTTCCACACTTCGGCATCTGATCTTGAGCCTGCTAAGGGCTCTTCTCATTTTGCTGGCCATGCCTTGGACATGTTTTGTGGATCTTCCTTGGGCGATTACGAAGAAATCGGCTATGGGAGAGATCCCGCGCATATCCAGGATGCAGATGTCTTCTCCTTTGTTGTTTTCGATTTCTCTGAAGATCTTTCTCACTGTACTTATGCCTGTAGTTGTGCCAGAAACCGGGTCTTCGGCCCGTTTCCCCTTGATTGAAACGTATAGGTTGTTTGAAGCCATATACCTCCTTACCTTTTCGGGCACCAGGAATCTTACTGATAACCCTGTGCGCGCCCTTTTTCTGATGTCCGTTGACGAAATATCAAGACGGCTTATCTCAACAAGCCTTATTCTGCCTCCATGCTCAGATAAAAACAGACCCCTGACGCCGACAGCCTCCTTGAAATCGGGGAAGGCCCTAAAGAGTCCCCTTTCCAGATCCTTAATGGAGTAAGGCGGCCTTGTTATGACCAGCAGTTCTGAAAGCAGGGGTAGCCTTTTGTAATCCTTCCAGGTGCCTATTTCCAGAAAGGCGTCACTGCCCAAAATGAAGAAGAACGAACGGTCTGGGCCATAGGCGCTTTTCAGCTCCTCGAGGGTATCCACAGAATAAGACGGACCTTGCCTCTTGGCCTCTATATCCATTGCCTTGAAATGTTCAACACCATCTACTGCAAGCTTCACCATCTCAATCCTGTGGGCAAAAGGAGTCAGGGGTTTGGCTGCTTTGTGGGGAGGCCTGGAGGCAGGCATGAACCAGATTTCATCCAACTGCATCCCTTCGTAGACCTCTTCGGCTGCTCTCAAGTGGCCGAGATGTATTGGATCGAGGGTGCCACCAAAGAGGCCAATGCGCTTCTTTTTATTGTCTGATTTGTCCGTCACCAAAAGCAATAAATTTAGTCGTTGTCAGTTCTTCAAGCCCCATAGGGCCATAGGCATGAAGCTTGGACGTGCTGATGCCGATTTCTGCTCCAAGGCCCAGCTGGCCTCCGTCGTTAAAGCGGGTGGAGGCATTCACCAGCACCAGGGAGGCGTCCACCTCGTTCAGAAACCGCCTGGCTCTATGGTAATCCTTGGTGATAATAGCCTCTGTATGATTGGAACCATACATGTCTATATAGTCCATGGCCTCTTCCATGGAGTCTACAACCTTGACCGCAAGGATGAGGTCCAGGAATTCCTGGCCCCAGTCGTCTTTGGCAGCAGGTTTAGCAAATGTCAAGATTTCGAGTGTCTTGGGGCATCCTCTAATTTCCACTCCGGCCTTTCTGAACTCTTCTCCCATAGCAGGCAGGAACTGGGCAGCCACATCCTTGTGGACCAGCATTCCCTCCATGGCGTTACATACCCCTGGCCGTTGCACCTTGGCGTTAAAGCAGATCTGTCTGGCCATATCCAGATCCGCACCTTTGTCCACATAACAGTGGCATACCCCTTTGTAGTGCTTCAAAACAGGAATCTGGGAATGTTGTACCACAAACCTTATAAGGCCTTCTCCACCCCTAGGGATAATGAGATCTATCTCTTCTTCCCTTGAAAGCATTTCTGTGACAGCAGAGCGGTCAGTGGTGGGGATTACTTGAACTGCATCCTGGGGCACATGAAATTCTTCCAGTGCCTCCTGAAGTACTGCCGCCAGGGCAAGATTTGAGTTTATCGCGTCTGAGCCACCTTTTAATATTACAGAGTTGCCAGCCTTGAGACAGAGTCCAGCAGCGTCAATGGTGACATTTGGCCTTGATTCATAGATCATCCCAATGACCCCAAGGGGTATCCTGACCCTGCCAACGAGCAAGCCATTCGGCCGTTTCCACATCTTTGTCACTTCGCCGACTGGGTCAGGAAGGGCTGCTACCTCCCTTAGTCCCTGGGCCATGGAGTCGATTACCTTGTCGGAAAGTGCGAGTCTGTCGAGAAACGCAGATGAAAGGCCTTTGGCCTGGCCATTTTCCAGGTCTTTTTTGTTCTCTTCCTGGAGCTGCGACCTGTTGGCGAGGATACGCTCCGCTGTGGAAAGAAGAACTTTGTTCTTTGTGTCGGTTCCCAGGTTGGCAACCTTTCTGGCAGCTGCCTTTGCCCGTTTCGCCATGTCGGCAATGAGTCTGGCTGTTTCACTCATATCAATCTGCTCCTTCCTGAAAGGCTTTTTATTCTGTTGCAACATGTAATGTCGTTAGTTGTAACCAAGTGCAGCCGCATATCCCCTTTCATAAAAAAAGGGGAAAATCTTTTCGATTTTCCCCTAATTTAATCCCTTAACAGTGGAATTGCCAGATACTAAATAATTAATGGTTCGCTAGAACAGTGCTATTCAACCTTCACTTCGATCTTCCTGGGTTTCACCTCTTCGCTCTTTGGCAGGAAGATCTTGAGAACTCCTGCGTTCATGCTGGCCTCTATCTTGGAGACATCTACGTCTGGTCCAAGGGTGAATGCCCTTTCAAAGGCCTTTCCATTGAATTCAACATAAAGGGGAGTGATGTCTTTGGGCACGATATCCCCAATTTCGCCCTTTATGGTGAGAAGGTTTTTGTCAACATTCACATCGAGATTTTCCTTGGGAACACCAGGCATATCTGCAAGAAGGAGGATCCCTTCTTCGGTTTCATATATATCCACTGGCGGAGTCATCACAACAGGCTGCCTTTTCTGCTCATGGGCTGGCCTGGTTTCAGTCTTGACTGCCATTTCAGTTCCTTTTGCTTCTGCCATTTTTACCTACCTCCTTGTTGTTTTTTTCCATCTCCATCAATTCACAGCCACTTCTATCTTCTTGGCCTTTTCTTCCTCTTTTTTCTTTATGGAGACATTGAGGATGCCATTTGAATATTTGGCATCTATCTGGGAAGTGTCCAGACCCTCAGGCAAGGCAATGACCCTTCTGAATTTGCCACTGAAACGTTCTTTTCTGTAGTAGCCAGTTACCTTGTAGTCTTCACCCAACTCCTTTGAGGTATCGCGTCCTGCTGAAATGGTGAGCATGTTTTTCTCAATGGTCAGGTCTATATTTTCGGGGTCCAGTCCAGGGGCAAACAGGTATATGAGAACCCTGTCAGGGGTTTCCCCAATATTTACGGCTGGGATGGGCACCCTGGTACCTTGAGTGCCAGGTGTGGTAAAATAATTTTCATTGAAAATCCTCTCCATTTCCCGATTGAGCCTGTCAAAATCTTGCCATATAGGGTCACTCAGGGAAAACCATGGTCTAAGCATTTTATGTGTCCTCCTTTATAACTTTCTTGAATTTATGAATGTTTTAAGGCAAATAGAATCATACTCACCTTTACGGTAAGCACTCTCTTTAAGCAGTCAAGCCTGGAGGGCAAAAAGTGGGCCGTTTTTTGACACAAAAAAACCCTGCCATCATCGAAGTGGCAGGGGGATGCAAGGATGGATTATGCGAAAAAGATTCTTTAGCGTTCTATCTTACCGGCAATAAAATCTTCTGTCCTCTTGAATGCCACGTCGTCTGTCATTTGTTCCGGAGGATGTTTCATGAAATAGGCTGAAGCTGAAAGGAGGGGGCCACCGATTCCCCGCTCTAGGGCGAGTTTACAGCAACGGATGGAGTCTATTGCCACCCCTGCGGAATTTGGAGAATCTTCTACTGAAAGCCTCAGCTCCAGGTTCATGGGCACGTCTCCAAAGAGTTTGCCCTCCATTCGGATGAAAGCCAGTTTGTTGTCTTTTTGCCAGGGTACATAGTCACTGGGGCCAATATGGATATTTTCTGGTTCCAGGGGTTGAGGCAGCACAGACTGGACAGCCTCTGTCTTTGAAAGCTTCTTTGACTTCAGCCTGTGACGGTTCAGCATATTGAGAAAATCGGTATTGCCTCCAGTATTCAGCTGATAGGTCCTTTCGAGCTTTACACCCCTTCTCTTGAAAAGATTTGCCAAGATTCTGTGGGTGATGGTGGCGCCCAGCTGGGATTTGATGTCGTCGCCTACAATGGGGAGGTTTTTTTCCTGGAACTTTTTTGCCCATTTCGGGTCGCTACATATGAAAACAGGCATATTGTTGATGTAACCAAGGCCTGCTTCAAGGGCGCAATCAGCATAGAATCTCACTGCCTTTTCAGAGCCGACTGGCAGATAGTTGACAAAGACTTCTGCGCCAGAGTCCTTTAGGATCTTTACAATCTCTTCCTTTGTTGGTTCTGGCTCCTCAGCCAGCACAAAGGTTCTGTCTTCTGGATAGTCGGCCATATGTTCAGAGAAACCATCCAATACCTTGCCCATTCGGACACTCACCCCAGTCGTGGGTATGTCCTTGCAGAAGACAGTGGTACAATTTGGCAGGGCGAATATTGCCTCGGAAACGTCCCTGCCCACCTTTCGTTTGTCTATGTCGAATGCTGCAGCAACTTCTATATCTCCTGGCCTGTAGCCGCCTATTTCCCAATGCATCAGGCCGATGGCGTCCTCTGGCGATTTTTTTTGATAATAGTTTATCCCTTGCCACAATGAAGAAAAGCAGTTACCAACTCCGGCTACGGCAATCCTGATTTTAGACATCTGTCCCTGATCCTCCCCTGAAACACTTAAATCTGGCGTACCCCTCAGCCGTCTATTGTTTCTTCCTGGTCCTCGATCTCTATTTCGAGTTCAAAAAAACTCGTGCCGCAATCATAACATTTCACATCGAGCATATCTTCTCGGGTAAGGGAAACGTAGATTTCATCGCAGCCGCAGTCACACTTACCCTCAACAGAATCCTTGATAACCTGCTCTATCTGCGGCTGAATCTCCGCTGGTATATCTGGATCAAAAATGATTTTCACTAAATTCCTCCAGCGCCCAAATTGATCATTGGACCTGATTCATTCAAAAAAACTAATCGTCCAATGTAACAATTTATTTTTCGAATTGCAAAGGCTTTTACCCCTGTTTTTAAAAAGAAAATATTATAACTTACCAAAACCACTTATGTTTTTTTAAATGCTGGGGTGTTGCCATTTGAAGACGGTATCCCAAAAATGAATGAGGTAGCCCTGGTCTTTTCCAAGGCTACCTCTTGCATTTCTGACTGTGGGCCAGACGGGTTCATCTGGCCATCCAGTTTACGAGTTTTACTGACAGTAAGGTTAAGTGCTACTTGCCCCCGTGGGGACTTTTTGATACCGCGGCATTGGTTTGGAGCAGATCCTTGTGGACCTCTACAGGGTATTTCTTTTTGAGCTTGGCGATGATTTCATCTCGAATTTTACGCTGTTTTTCCCTGGTGAGTTGTTGTCTGATCCGCTGTTGTACGTCCTTGAAAGACTCCTGCCTGCTGGGCTTTTTGTCCTCCAATTTTATTATATGGTATCCAAAAGTAGTCTTTACAGGCTTGCTTATCTGGCCGACCTTTAAGCTGAAGGCAGCCTTTTCGAATTCTGGGACCATTCTGCCCTTTTGGAAATAACCCAGGTCTCCGCCCCTGCTCTTGGAACCAGGATCATCAGAGTATTCCTTGGCAAGCTTGGCAAAATCTTCGCCTTTCAATGCCTTTGCCCTGATCTTTTCCGCCTTCTTTTTGGCCTCTGCCCATGCCTTTTTGTCTGCATTGGCAGGCACCTTTACGAGGATATGGCGCGCGCGTACCTGGGCAGGTTCCTGGAACTCCGACTTGTGTTGCTCATAGTATGCCTTTACTTCCTTGTCTGTAACATTGACCTTGTCTTCGATGTTTTCCCTCATGAATTCCTGGGCCAGGAGGGCGTTGGTCATGTCCTGAATGCGTTTTTTGACAGCAGGTTTATCCTGGAGGTTTTTGCTCCGGGCTTCTTTGGCCATAAGTGTCAATTGTACCCAGCGGTCCAGGAGCTGTTCCTTGAGTTGAGGATTTCTGGCAACTGCCATCTGAAGTTGTGGGGGCAAGGAGGCGATCTGGTCGTTGAATTCTTTGAGTGTCAACTTGAAGCCACCAACTTCTGCTAAAACCTTGTCTGCCCCTTTCTCTTTTGCATCAGCTGAAGGGCAGGTGGTACTCAAAAGGCAAAGTGCAGCAAATGCTGCAATAAGAATGGCCGTGGTTTTGTTTTTCATCAAATTCTCCTTTTTCAATAAATGAGGAACTTATGTGATAATGGTTCTGGATTTGTAAAGACCGGGCTTAACAGTAGCATTGGGGCATACAAGTGAACCTTGCCCCAGGATCACCCCTGGGTTGGTGACAGAATTACAACCGGTTTGCACCCTGTCGCCTAAAATGGCGCCAATCTTCCGCCGGCCTGTGTCAAGGCTCTGTCCACTGTCAGACCTGATCTTGACGGAACCGGGTCCGAATTTCAGATTAGCAAGTTTTGTGCCCGCGCCAAGGTTCACCTGGTTGCCAAGGATGCTGTCTCCTATGTATGCAAAGTGGCCTGCCTTGGCTCCGTCGAGAAAGATGGAGTGTTTGACCTCGGTGGTATGGCCCACCACACAGTCTGCCCCTATGAGGCAATCCCCCCTAAGATAGGCACCTTGGCGAATCTCTGTGTTTTCGCCGATGATCACAGGTCCTTTCAAGAGCGCACCAGGCTCTATTATGGCACCACTACCTATCTCCACCCGAAAGTCCACAAAGACAGCCCCAGCACAGATGACAGCCGCTTCCTTCACCATTTCACCTTCCACCCAGACCTGGATCTTGCCCTTTGTGTCATCGTTGCACACGATTTCAAATCCATCATTCAGCCAGCCTCCAGGTAGCAGGGCGATAGGGTTTTCCAAAGGGATCCCCAACTGTATGTCTTCTGGTAGGTTGGGCTTGATCGTGCCTCTCAGGAATGGCTTGAGGCGGTCCAGGACAGTCCAGACAGGTTCTGATTCTGCAAATAAGGGGGCCATTTTGTGGGGGACTGTGCCGAAAAATTCGTGCCACTCAACGTGGGCCATCACACACCACCTTCCTGTTGCCTTGCATAATCTTTGAGGAGCCTTATGGCTATTTCGATGTCGTAGAGGTGTGTAGGTGGCTCCCCCTTCCTGCCTTCCTTTTTGTAGAGTTCCGCAGCCTGGGTGATTGCAGTCCAGGGAACCCAGCCATGTTCATCCCAAAGAGATGCATCACTCTGATCCCAAAGCCTGAATTCTATGTCATCCTTGTTGAGCCTGACATACATCCGCAGGTTCTTATTTTCCAGCAATGGATAATAATAAAGACCTCTGTCGTCCTTCACAGTATCACCAAATCTTTTTGTTTTTTTCCATGGAGAGGAGATGCTTATGCAGCTTATGTATATCTATGAAAGCAACATCAAGTGTAAAACTACCCCCTATAGCCTAGAGGGTCAACTTTCTTTATTGATGCCTTTGCCTACGAATGGCTGCAGCAAAAAAGCCATCCATTCCCATCTGGCCAGGCATGATCCTGACACAGCCGTCTTGTGATACGAGGGATTGGGGAAGACTGGGAATAAGTTTTCTGCCTCCAACCAGGGAAAAAGAAGGGGTTTTAGACAGAAAACCGTGGATTATGCTTTCTCCTTCCTCTTTCTCAATGCTGCAAACCGAATAGACCAGCAGGCCTCCAGGCGCCAGAAAACTTGCAGCCTTTTCGAGGAGTTCAGTCTGTAAGTTTATCAGTTCTTCAATCATGTCTGGCGTCCTGTTCCATTTGATATCAGGGTGGCGCCTTATGACACCGGTTCCTGAACAGGGCGCATCCACCAAGACCCTGTCAAAAAGGCCAAGCTTTGGCTTGACATCTTCCAAAAATACAGGGGCAGGTAAGGCTTGGGCAACCTCTATGCCGAGCCTCTTTGTATTTTCTTCGAGCCTGTTCAGACGTTCCAGGTTGGTGTCTATACAGGTGAGTTGCCCCTTATTTTCCATGATGGCAGCAATGTGTGTGGATTTTCCTCCAACGCCTGCGCACATGTCCAGGACAAGGTGTCCTGGCTTTGGTTGGAGTAGGAGGGATACTATTTGAGACGCCTCGTCCTGGACCTGGAAAAGGCCCTGGTCAAAACCAGGCAGGCCCTCGATCCTGCCTCTAAAACCTTTCAAGATAAGGGCATCTGGGCAAACAGTCCCTTTGTGCACCTCTATGCCTTCTTTACTTAACAGGTCGATAAGTCTATCTCTGTGAATCCTGAGGGTATTTACCCTGAGAGTCAGGGGCGGATGGATGTTGTTGTTGACGCAGATGGAAATGGCCTCCTTTTTGCCCCACTGCGCCCGCCATCTTTTGGCCATCCAATGCGGATGTGAAGAAAAGACAGAGAGGCAATTTAGAAAGTTCTTGCCACACCGTCTATCAAAGAATTCTTTCCCCTCTGGGATCTCCTTTGCTGCCAAGCTTGTTTTTCTGAGCACTGCATTTACTAAGCCCTTGGCCCATGGATGCCCTAGGGTCTTTACCGCCTCCACTCCTTCGTTAACGGCAGCAAAAAAGGGGATTCGGGACAGGAATAAAATCTGGTAACAGCCAAGCAAAAGCACCATTTTCACAGGAAGAGGCAGATTGCCAATTTTGCGCAGATGCCGTTTAAGGTGCCACTCCAGTAGGCGCTTCCAGCGCACAGTGCCAAAAACCATTTCCCAGAACAAGGCGGCATCCGGCTGGGAAAGGCCTGTTTTCCTGATCTTGGAGTCTGCTAACTCTTCAAGGTTTGGCCTCCTGCCAGGTTCTGCAGAAAACCAGCGTGTAAGAAGCGATGCAGCTGCTATCCTTGGTCCTTCTATGGTGCCCTTTCGGGGCCTGCGGATTACTTTGTCCCTTTTTTTATTTGCCAAGACAGGTGTTTCTTGGGGCTGATTGGTTCATGGCCTATTGGAAAAGGGAGCCCTTCGGGATCTGTCTTCCCCTCAAGAAGGCATCCACATCAAGCCGTTTTCTTCCTGGCCACTGTATCTGCCTGATGCCAAGGACACCTTTTCCACAGGCCACCCTGATTGCTTCAGGTGAGGCCTCAATGACAGTGCCAGGCTCTTCAATAGAGGAATCTTTTTCGAGCACTACCGGTGCATACAGCCTCAAGCGCTGCCCTTCGAATAAGGTGTAGGCCCCTGGTTTCGGGTCAAATGCTCTGATGGTGCCATGAATCTTGTGAGCAGGAAGCGTCCAATCAATATGATACTGTTCCTTCTTTATGGGGGGAGCATAGGTCACCCCATCCTCTGGCTGTATCTCTGGGGTTAGCTCTCCCTTTTCAAGCTTTTCAAGGGCCTTTTCAAGAAGCTGTGCCCCAAGTTCTGACATGCGGACCACGAGCTGGCCGAATGTTTCATCCTCTCCTATTGGAATTGCCCCCTTAAGGAGCATCGGGCCAGTATCCATGCCGGCATCCATCTTCATGATGGTGATGCCTGTTTCCTTGTCGCCATTTATCAAGGCCCATTGGATTGGCGCTGCCCCTCTGTATTTTGGCAGGAGGGAACCGTGTATATTTATGGGCATGATCTTGGGTATATCGAGCAAGGCTTGAGGCAATATCTGGCCGAACGCTGCAACTACTATGAGATCTGGTTCCAGTGCCTCGAGTGTTTCGAGGAATTCCGGTTCCCTGACCTTTTTGGGTTGAAAGACCTGAATTCCTGCTTTTTGTGCCACTTCCTTCACTGGCGTTGGCAAAAGCTTTCTGCCTCTGCCCTTGGGCCTGTCAGGCTGAGATACTACGGCTATAACTTCATCCGGGCCATTTATGAGGGTTTCAAGTGGAGGGACGGCAAACTCAGGTGTTCCCATGAACACGATCCGGAATCTTGGCGACTTGCTCATTTTTATCATTCCTCTTCTTCCGTTGGCCTTATCTTTGACCATTTCTTGCGAAAAAGGCTCTTTTTCAAAGGGCTCAACCTGTCCACAAAACAAATTCCATTGAGGTGGTCGATTTCGTGTTGAAGGCACCTGGACAAGAGCCCTTCTCCCTCGAGCCGTATCTCTTTGCCATGCCTGTCATATGCCTTGACTTCGACCCTAGACGGCCTGGTGATCTTGGCAGAATAGTTGGGCACACTCAGGCACCCTTCTTCATGGGTAGCTGTCCCTTCGGTTGCGGTTATAACAGGGTTGAGGAGTACCACCGGATGGGGACCTTCTTCAGATGGAGTAGTGTCCATCACCATCAGTTGTATGGGATGACCCACCTGGTTGGCCGCAAGGCCCACCCCTTCCGCTTCATACATCTTGACAATCATCCTGTCGATCAGTTTTTGGAGCTTGCCGTTTATTTCCCTTACAGGTTCTGCCTTTGTTTTTAGTATTTCATGGGGATATATTAAAATTTTCATGATAGTTCTTAATAGAGGAATTCAGTCCTTATTTATCTGATGATATGTACCTCTAATTATTTCGGTAACTTTTTTATATATGGCAAACATAAACCTTGGCCATACCGACTGCAAGTTTGAAGCCGTGTTTTGAGATGAATTGCGTTTTGGAGAACCGATTTGGGGTTAAGATAGTACAGAAGCCGCATATTCTTATGGGATGCTGGTATCTGAACAGGGGCTGAAGGCAGAAAAGGGGCAGTGAATTGGATAGGTCGGCTCGCATAGGACAAGGTGCCTTGAGGCAGAGGCTACTGAGGCAGGCTGCTACGGATTTTAGATTCCTCCTTTCGAGGAACTATCCAAGGAAATCAGCCCTTGATTTTGTTGGCAACCGCTATCAGCTAAGCTCTGCCGAAAGAAACATCCTTTACAGGGCGGTATTCACAAGGCAGGTCTCACAGGCCAGGCGCGCAAAGATCGTGAGGGTGAGCGATATAAGGGGGCAACGCCTGATCGTAGATGGTTACAATTGTATCATAACACTGGAGAATGCCATGAAGGGCGCCCTTTTGGTCCTGGCAGATGATGGCTTCGTCAGGGACACAGGCGGGATCTTCAGGCGGTTTCGGCAGTCAAAGCAGACCAAGGAGGCCTGGTCGCTAATGGCAAGGGTTTTCAGGCGCCATGGGCCTTTGTGTGTAAACATCCTGCTCGATGCGCCTTATGCCAGAAGCGGACAGCTGGCGTCTTCCATGAACAGGTGGATGTCAGAAGACAGGGTGCCTGGGCAGGCAAAAACGGTTCAAGGGACCGAAAAGGCCCTCGCCTCAATTGCGGGCATAAAGATCAGTGCCGATTCTATAATAATAGACAATTCCGACAAGGTTTTTGACTTGGCCGGTCATATCATAAGATACATACTGAAAAGGCCGTTAATAAGGCTTGATGTGCTGTCCAGCAGATAGGTGAACAAGGTTTTGAAATCTTAAAGAAGGTGCTGGTCAGGTTGCAGAAAGGATAATAGCCAGAAAAGCCTTGGTAAAAGTACATACCTGGATTCGGGATATACAGGAGCCAAGGTTGCATAGGGGGCAGACCTTTGGGGACAGGCCTTGAGTGCTCATATGCCGGAAGAACCTGTTTTCGGGTATTTTCATCGCGTACAGACAGGCTAGAGCCAACGCCGACAAATCATTTCATTCCAGGGCATTGATAGGGTTTTTGAGATGATAAAGGAGAAAAAGGCCTGGAAGCGCGGCAAGAAATGTGAAAAAGAAGAATTCTGGCCAACCGACCCAGGCAACCAGGACGCCTGACGGCGGCCCTACAAAGACCCTGCCTATTGCCGCAAGGGCAGAAAGGATGGCGTATTGCGTAGCGCTGAAACGGTGATTGCAAAGGGCCATCAAAAACGCCACAAAGGCTGCCGTGCCCATGCCGCCACAGATATTTTCAAGCCCCACGGCTCCTATCATTAACGGATAGCTCTTTCCAGCCACGGCCAGGGCCATGAATGCAAGGTTTGATATGGCCTGCAAGATGCCAAATAGCATCAAAGAACTGTAAAGTCCCATCCTCGTCATAAGGCCGCCTCCTGCCATGGCTCCAATGATGGTGGCTGCAAGTCCGAGCCCCTTGTTGATAGTGCCTACATCAGTGGGGGAAAACCCTGCTCCCCTGATGAGGAAGGCGGTTGTCAGGGTGCCTGCAAAGGCATCTCCTATCTTATAAAGGACGATTAGGAGCATGAAGGCAAATATTGCCTTTCTGGAAAACAGGTCCTTTAGTGGCTCGATAACCGCCTCTTTGAAATCTCTTGGAGGAGAGCCATTGATTTTTGGCTCTGGCGCCAAAAAGGTGAAAAGAGCTGCACCAGCCATTACCCCTGCCATGCAAAGATAGGTCTGGCGCCAGCCTATGTAATCAGCAAGGATCAGGGCAACGGCACCAGAAACAAGCATCGCAATCCGGTATCCAGTAACAGTTAGGCCTACACCCAGGCCCCTTTCCTGTTCCTTGAGGCTGTCGGTCCTGTAGGCATCTATAACAATATCCTGGGAGGCGGAGAAAAAGGCCAAGATGATGGCAGCCAGGCCCATGGCAGCCGCATGGCTCGAGGGATTTAAGGCAGCCATACAGCAGAGGACCAATATCAGTAAAATCTGGCACAAGATCATCCATCCTCGCCTCCTTCCAAAGACCGGGATGTTGAATCGGTCCATGATTGGAGACCAGACAAACTTCAAGGTGTAAGGGATTCCAACAATCGAAAAAAGGCCAATGGTCTTTATGTCAACGCCTGCCACTGTCAACCACGCCTGTAGGGTGCCGCCCGACAGGGCCAGGGGAAGGCCAGAGGCAAATCCCATTGGAAACATGAGGGCAAGTGCCCTGGAGACTTTTATGCCCTTGATATGCATCGACTATGAACGACTGTTTTTTCGCTCGTTTCACTACCTCTAAAGATTGTCCTTTTGTCCAACGACAGCATGCACTCGAAACATAACCCACGAAATATCAGCAACATATATGCAGTTATTTTCCTCATGCGCCGTGCTTTTGAATCAAAATTCCTGAACTTCTCGAGGCAGCCTTCAGTTCAAAGAAATTGTATCGCAAATTTCGGTTATCCTACTGTCCCCTCTGAAGAATACCTTGCCCGGCCCCATATTGACATATTATTATTTAAAAGTCTTGCCTGTTCAGAGGAGATAGGCCTGTTGAGATTGTTTGGAAGGCCTTCGCGTGATTTTTAGGGAACCTTTGCAGGCGCCTATAGTTGGTTCTCAGTCTCTTAAAACAAGGAGCTATACCATGTCTGATTGCCTTTTTTGCAAGATGGTTTCTGGAGAAATAAGGCCTGATGTTGTTTACGAGGATGAGCATGTTCTCGCCTTCAGGGACATCAATCCCCAAGGGCCGGTTCACGTCCTTATCATACCGAAAGAGCATATATCAACACTAAACGAGCTCGAAGAACAACATGCTGAACTCATGGGAAGGCTGTTTCTTGCTGCCAAAAAGGTGGCAGAAATGGAAAACTTGGCTGAAAATGGATATCGGACAGTCATAAATTGCAACCGTCATGGCGGACAAGAGGTGTATCATATACACCTTCACCTAATAGGTGGTAGACAGATGACTTGGCCTCCAGGCTGATACGGCCCTTTGTTCGTATCCAACTTGCAGGCCAAGGGCTGCTGGAATCTTTGGCATACTAGATTTTGCTCATTTTCAGCTTCTATTGACGCACCAAGAGGGCAAGTTTATAGTGCTCATGCCTTTTGCAATTAGAGAAAAGGCAGACAAAATCCCATAATTTTTCCTGCATCTTTGCAGATTGTGAGAGGAATTTTGATGAAGGCATTAATTGCCCTTGAAGATGGGCGTATCTTTGAAGGGCGATCCTTTACAGGCCCCGGGGAAACCCAGGGCGAATTGGTCTTTAATACCAGCATGACTGGTTATCAGGAGATCCTTACCGATCCGTCTTACAAAGGCCAGATTGTTACCATGACCTATCCGCTTATTGGCAACTACGGCGTGAATCCCGAAGACGAGGAGTCCCTTGGCATCCATATGAGCGGCTTTGTGGTCAGGGAATACGAATCCGACTATAGCAACTGGCGGGCAACTGGCGACCTGGCAGGTTATCTCAAGAAACACGGAGTGCTTGGTATAGAGCAGATAGATACAAGGGCCATAACCAGGCACATAAGATTGGCTGGTGCAATGAGGGCTGTCATCTCTACCGAGGATCTCGAGCCGGAAAGCCTTGTGGAAAAGGCCAAGGCCGTACCCAGCCTGGTGAACATGGATCTTGCCTCGGCAGTTTCCTGTACACGGCCTTACGTCTGGGAAAGGGGAAAGATCCTGGAGCTTGACGACTTTTCAGAAGAGCGGCTTGCGAGGCTTGATTCCTGGAAAGAGTCCACATTCAGGGTGGCAATCATAGATTGTGGGCTTAAGTTCAACCAGCTCAGGCTCTTGAGTGAAAGAGGTTGCCAGTGCGTGGTTTTTCCATCCCATGTGGAGGCTGAACAGCTAATGGCATGCAAGCCTCACGGTATATTCCTGTCCAATGGGCCTGGAGATCCTGCAGCAGTCACTCATGTTATAGATACAGTCAAGGACCTTGTGGGCAAGAGGCCCATATTTGGCATATGTCTGGGGCATCAGATTCTCTCTCTTGCCATGGGGGGCTCTACCTATAAACTTAAATTTGGCCACAGGGGTGGGAACCAGCCAGTAAAGGACCTTGGCACCGGCAGGATTGAAATAACTGCCCAGAACCATGGATTTGCAGTAGATGAGTCCTCCCTGCCTGCCAACGTAGAAGTCACTCACATCAATCTCAATGATAATACAGTTGAAGGCATCAGCCATAGGGAACTGCCAGCGTTTTCCGTGCAGTATCACCCTGAATCTGCACCTGGCCCCCACGATTCCCGCTATCTTTTTGACCGTTTCGTCTCCCTGATGGCCGGCTAAAAATTTAATCTCAGAGTACATAAATGCCAAAAAGAACAGATCTCAAAAAGATTCTCATTATAGGTTCAGGACCCATTGTCATAGGACAGGCATGTGAGTTTGACTATTCAGGCACCCAGGCTTGCAAGGCCCTGAAGGAGGAAGGCTTTGAGGTGGTGCTGGTAAACTCAAACCCTGCCACAATAATGACAGACCCAGAAGTTGCAGACAGGACCTATGTGGAGCCCATCACCCCTGAGGTGGTAATCAAGATCCTGGAGAAGGAACGTCCTGATGCCATACTCCCTACCCTCGGAGGCCAGACTGGGCTCAACACTGCTGTTGAAGTAGCGGATTCTGGCATACTGGAACGCCTTGGGATCGAGATGATCGGGGCCAGCCGCGACGTGATTCACAAGGCGGAGGACAGGGAAAAGTTCAGGGAGGCAATGGAAAATATTGGCCTGAGAATCCCCAGAAGTGCCATAGTAAGATCTCTTGAAGAGGCGATAGACGCTGCTGCGGATATTGGCTTTCCTGTAATTGTACGCCCATCCTTCACGCTAGGTGGCAGCGGAGGCGGGATCGCCTACAATCTCGATGAGCTAAAGGCCATATGCAAGCATGGGCTGGATCTGAGCATGATTCACGAGGTGATGCTGGAAGAGTCGGTGATTGGCTGGAAGGAATTCGAGCTCGAGGTCATGAGGGATAAGAAGGACAACGTGGTCATTGTGTGCAGTATCGAAAATCTCGATCCAATGGGTGTGCACACTGGAGACAGCATTACCGTGGCCCCTGCCCAGACACTTACCGACAGGGAATATCAGTTTTTGAGGAATGCATCACTGGCCATAATACGGGAGATAGGGGTAGAAACTGGCGGCTCCAATATCCAGTTTGCAGTAAACCCTGACAATGGGGAGGTGGTTGTCATCGAGATGAATCCAAGGGTGTCCCGTTCATCCGCACTGGCATCCAAGGCAACGGGCTTCCCTATAGCAAAGATCGCTGCCAAGCTGGCAGTAGGTTACACTCTTGACGAGATCCCAAACGACATAACCAGGGAGACCATGGCCTCCTTTGAGCCAACAATAGACTATTGTGTTGTAAAGATTCCCCGCTGGACCTTTGAAAAGTTCCAGGAGGCCCAGGATTATCTCACCACTTCCATGAAGAGCGTGGGTGAGACCATGGCAATAGGAAGAACATTTCGCGAGGCCCTTCAAAAGGGGCTCCGCTCACTCGAGATAGGCCGTTTCGGCCTGGGTTTTGACGGCAAGGATCCGTGGGACAAGTCGGGAGCCCTGCCAGATATCGAAGAGGTTGAAAACAAGCTCAGGACCCCCAATTCTCAAAGAATCTTCTATCTCCCATTGGCCCTTGATCTTGGATTGTCTATAAGGGATGTCTGTGAGCTTACTGGCATAGATCCCTGGTTCATCTATCAGATAGACCGCATTAGGAGGGAAGGAAACGCCATAAAAGAAAAAGGTCCAGAGGTATTGCAGGACATTTGGGCCATGAAGAGGGAGGGGTTCTCAGACTTTCAGATTGCGCACCTTACGAACAGTAAGGAAGAGGAGATTAGAAGACTGCGCTTTGAAAAGGGGATACGGCCCGTTTACAAGCTAGTTGATACCTGTGCCGCCGAGTTCGAGGCGTACACACCCTACTATTATTCCACCTATGAATCAGAGGATGAGGCTCGGCCCACCAGCAACAAGAAGGTAATGATCCTCGGCGGCGGACCGAATCGGATAGGGCAGGGGATCGAATTCGATTACTGCTGCGTTCATGCCTCCTTTGCCCTCAGGGAAGAAGGCATAGAAAGCATTATGGTCAATTCCAATCCAGAGACTGTCTCCACCGACTACGATACCTCTGACAAGCTCTACTTCGAGCCCCTGACCTTGGAAGATGTCCTTCATATAGTTGAAATCGAAAAACCAGATGGGCTAATAGTTCAATTTGGAGGGCAGACGCCCTTGAATCTGGCTGTACCCCTTGAAAAGGCGGGAGCCAAGATCCTTGGTACCAGTCCTGAGAGTATCGACAGGGCGGAAGACAGGAAGAGTTTTCAAAAGATGCTGAACAAGCTGGGGCTTGTGCAGCCTGCAAATGGTACTGCGTATAACCTCGAAGAGGCCCTTGCCGTAGCAGAAGAGATAGGCTATCCGGTAGTGGTCAGGCCTTCTTATGTGCTTGGGGGCAGGGCCATGAGGATAGTTTACGATCCCCAGGGGCTCAAGGAATTCATGCAAGAGGCTGTGGATGTGTCGGAGGGTCATCCTGTGCTCATCGACAAGTTTCTGCAGGACGCCATAGAGGTGGATGTAGATGCCATTTCAGATGGGGAGATGACAGTCATTGGCGGTATTATGGAGCATGTGGAGGAAGCAGGCATCCATTCAGGTGATTCAGCTTGTGTTTTGCCCCCCCACAGGCTTGATGAGGAGATGCTGGAACAGATTAAAAGGGCCACCAAGGCCATGGCCCAAGAGCTTCATGTCGTTGGCCTCATGAATGTGCAGTTTGCGGTCAAAGACAACCGGCTTTATGTCCTTGAAGTGAATCCCAGGGCCTCCAGGACAGTACCTTTTGTGAGTAAGGCTACTGGAATCCCGCTGGCAAAGCTGGCTACAAAGGTGATGGTGGGCAGAAGGCTCAAGGATCTGGGTTTTACAGTGGAGCCTGAGCCGGCCCATGTGTCTGTGAAGGAGTCGGTCTTTCCATTCAGGAAGTTTCCAGGAGTGGATATCATACTTGGCCCTGAAATGAAATCCACAGGCGAGGTAATGGGTATAGACACGAATGTGGGAATGGCCTTTGCCAAGAGCCAGTTTGCAGCAGGTCAGAGCCTTCCAACTGCAGGATCTGCCTTTTTGAGCATAAGGAGGGGAGACAAACAGGCAGTTCTTCCTACTGCACAGGCACTCGAAAAGGAGGGCTTCAAGATCCTTGCCACCAGTGGCACAGCCGATTTTCTCAGAAAACACGGAGTAAAGTGTAAGACCGTATTGAAATTTTCAGAAGGGCGTCCCAATGTCGTGGATCTTATGAAAAACAGGAAGATAGACCTTGTGATAAACACGCCCAGCGGGAAAAAGCGCACCTTGTCCGATGCTTACCATCTGAGACGCACAGCCCTGGAGCTAGAAATACCTTATTTTACTACAATAGCAGGGGCCAGGGCTGCCGTGCAGGCCATCCTTGCCCTGAAGCAGCAAAAGTTGAATGTGAAGCCTCTGCAAGAATACTATTCAAAGTACAATGAACCATCATCTTAAAGAAATTAAGGCGGCTGGATGTTCTGATTTCTGGAAACTGAGAAGGTTTTCAGGGGGGCCCAGGGAAGAATGCGGTGTCTTTGGCATATATGGCCACGAAGATGCGGCAAATCTCACCTATTTTGGCCTTTATGCCCTGCAGCATAGGGGCCAGGAAAGCGCAGGCATAGTTTCCTCTGACGGCAACAATGTCCATGAATACAAGGCAATGGGCCTTGTGAGTGAGGTGTTTCAGGAGTCGAGGCTCAAGGAGCTCAAGGGCCATTTGGCCATAGGGCATGTGCGTTATTCCACTACAGGTTCCTCTGTACTCCAAAATGCCCAGCCCTTTTGTGTGAATCATGCTGGATGTACCTTGGCTGTGGCGCACAATGGCAATCTGGTAAATGCTCGTCAGATCCGGCAGGAACTCGAGGCGTGTGGTTCCATCTTTCAGACCACCATGGACAGTGAGATCATTATACATCTTCTGGCCAAGTCGTGGAGAAAGGGCATAGATGAGGCCATTTATCAGACAATGAACATAATAAAGGGCGCCTATTCGGTACTTATGCTTACAGAGAAGGCCCTTATCGGTTTCCGGGACCCTCTGGGATTTAGGCCACTGTGTATCGGGCGCATGAACAATGGCGCCTACGTACTTGCATCTGAGACCTGTGCCCTTGATCTCATTCAGGCAAAATTTGTCAGGGATGTTGAGCGGGGTGAGGTGGTGATCATCGACGATAATGGGCTTCGCTCCTTTGCTGCAGTCCAGGCTGAAAAGAGGGCTAATTGCATCTTTGAGTTTATCTATTTTGCCAGGCCCGACAGCAACATCTTTGGCAGAAATGTCTATGCCTTCAGAAAGGCCCTTGGGGCAGCCCTTATTAAGGAGATCACTGTGGATGCGGATTTCGTCATGCCCTTTCCAGATTCGGGCAACTACGCTGCCGTTGGTTATGCCCAGGCTGCCGGTATGCCTTTGGAGCTTGCCGTAATAAGAAATCACTATGTGGGCCGCACATTTATCCAGCCCAGCCAGTCCATGAGGGACTTTGGTGTCAGGATAAAACTGAACCCGGTAAAAGACACCATTAAGGGTAAGCGTGTCGTCATAATGGAAGATTCCATTATAAGGGGGACAACTAGCCGCACCAGGATAAAGGCCATAAGAGATGCTGGGGCCAAGGAGATTTCCATGTTGGTGAGTTGCCCACCAACCAGGTTCCCTTGTTTTTATGGCATAGATTTTTCCACAAAGGGGGAACTGATTGCTGCAAAGCAAAGCGTAGAGGATATAAGAAGATTTCTCGAGCTTGATGCACTGCACTACTTGAGTATCAATGCAATGGTCGAGGCATCGGGCGCCAATTCCGACCGTTTCTGCATGGCCTGTTTCAATGGCAAATACCCGACCGGGATCAATGAGCAGGTGGGGAAATTCAGTCTTGAAGCATAACAAGATCGCGTCCTTATCCATATTGGAGGCTGGGAAAAAGGCTATTGCCATAGAGATCCAGGGCCTTGAAAGGCTCAAGGAGAGGTTGGATGAAAATTTCGAAAAGGCGGTTCGACTCATCCTGAAGACCCAGGGTAGGGTGATTGTTACTGGCATAGGAAAGTCGGGCCTTGTAGGCAGAAAGATCGCGGCAACTCTTGCAAGTACAGGCACGCCAGCCATCTTCCTTCATCCAGTGGAGGCCATGCACGGTGATCTGGGCATGGTCATGGCTGGGGATATCATCATAGCAATCTCAAACAGCGGAGAAACCCAGGAGTTAAATGCGCTTCTTCCTGCTTTCAGGGAGAGAAAGATCCCTATTATCGCCTTTACGGGCAAAAAGGACTCCACCCTAGGCAGGGCCGGGACCTGTGTGGTGGATACAGGGGTCGACAGGGAGGCGTGTTCCCTTGGGCTTGCGCCAACCGCAAGTACCACTGCAGCTCTGGCGGCAGGAGACGCCTTGGCAGTGGTTCTGCTAAAGCTGAGACATTTCAGCGCGACCGATTTCAGGAGAAACCATCCCCTGGGCACCCTTGGCGAGCGTTTGAAGGTTTCGGTTCGGCAGGTCATGCTGACTGGAGATAAGATACCTATGGTGAAATTAGGCAGCCAAATGGCTCAGGTAGTAGAAGAGATCGACCGTAAGAGGCTCGGCGCAGCCCTTGTCCTCGATGGCGAAGAGGCCTTGGTAGGCATTGTGACTGACGGCGACTTGAGAAGGGCAATGCTTCGCTACCCAGATGTAGGAAGCAGGTCGGTGGATGATATAATGACCAGAAATCCCAAGAGCGTTATGCCAGATGCCATGGCTGCAGACGCCCTTGCCATCATGGAGCATCACCTTATAACAGTGCTTCCAGTAGTGGGAATAGATGGAAGGCTTGTGGGCATAGTTCACCTTCATGACCTTTTGGGCAAGGGGCAATTCAAATTTGTGATATAATAATTCAATCTCGTTTCAAGGAGTATTAAGGATGGCTAGAGGACTCAACAAGGTGATGTTGATAGGCAGGCTTGGATCAGATCCGGAAATAAGATATACCCAAGACGGTACCCCTGTGGCAAATTTCAGCCTGGCCACTGATTCTCCAGTTAAGCGGGGAGATCAGTGGGAATCAGAAACAGAATGGCACAGGATTGTGGCCTGGAGAAGGCTTGCAGAAATATGCAGCGAATATCTTAGTAAAGGCCGATTGGTGTATGTAGAAGGCAGGCTAAGGACAAGATCCTGGGAAGACAGAGATGGCAACAAACGGTGGACCACGGAGATCATTGCCAGGGACATTCAGATGCTTGAATCAAGAGCGTCTGGCGCAGAAGGTAGCGGAGAGGACCTTCAGCCCCCAGAGCCGCCAATAGAAGACGACGTACCATTTTGAGGTACGGTTGATAAGAATTGTACAAACGTCAAGTGGACAATCAGTTTAGCTGCTCGTGCGAGAAATAGGTACAGTCCATCACGGGGATGTTCAACAGGGCTGCTATCTGACAAACTGGCCTTGAAGAGCATTGGTTGCAGATGGTTGTTCTCGACAGGCTGAAATCAAATTTCAGATCCGATGCCGTAGGCTTTATCCTGCGGATTTTTTTATGTGGTTGTATGTTTTTACAAACAGTTTGTGCCAGCTCCATAATCATGTTTCTCCTGGAATTTCAGTTAGTTAAGTAATGTTCATGAATATTCCACAAATTCCCTTTTTTGAGCCTATAACTAAATAAAGCAACTTTTTTGCCATAAAAAGATCCTTCCAGTATATGAGCACCTGAGGCCAAGCCCTCCTGTTATTCGACTGGTTTCAAAAACCTGTCTCTGCTTATGCCCATCCATTGTTCAAGGCCATATCTCCTTGTGGCTCCCTTTTGGCAGAAGAACCATAAGAATTTCAAGGAACCAATGTTCAGCGCTGCTTGAAACAGAAAGTGCAAATGGAAAAAGTTTTCTCAGTTCAGGGAAAATGTTTTCAGTTATTTCTTGCATGACCAGGGAAACACAGGCTTTTTAAGGGAAACATGTAGACAAAATGAGCCAAACAGGCATATTTATTGATATATTTATAGATTGTGGGCTTTTTCGAAGAGGAGAAGAAAAAAGGTTCCCATTTGTCATGTAGTAGATCTTTGCGGTTAGGTTTTTAAGGCCCTGGATCAGGACAACCCGTGAGGAAGGATTCAGGGCCGCTACTTCAAGGGGGGAGAATAGCATGCCTGGACGCATTCTGCTCTGCAGGTTCCATGACAGGCTTCACAGTGAAGTACCGCCACGGACAGCTGCAGGGATTCTTGTTCTGTGGGTTTTATCACTTCTGGATTACTATCTGACACTTTTTCAGACTGCCCGTGGTATTTTGGAGTTGAATCCGGTTCTTGCCCCATTTTTTAATAATAATCAATATATTATGGCCCTGGTCGCCAAGATGCTGTTAACATTCCCTGGTATCTGTATACTCTCCATATACTATAAACGGCCTTCAGCCAAGGCGGCTCTTCCATTGGTAATTGTTGTGTACGCCGTGCTTCTTGTTTATCATTTGCTGAATCTAAATTTGTGAGGCAAGGTCGTTAACATCAGACAAGAAGGAATATGAAGAAAATCAAGGCTCGGCCAGGGCGCCGTTTTCCATTGGGCGCTACCTGTGAGGCCAACGGTGTAAATTTTAGCATGTTTTCGCGGCATGCTTCCACAGTGGAGCTGCTTCTCTATGAATCCATGGATGCCTTGGCGCCTTTCGAGGTATTAAGGCTCGATCCAGAAAACAACAGGGACTTTTTTTTCTGGAATATCTTTGTTGAAGGCGCCAGGCCAGGGATGGCGTACACTTGGCGCGCCGATGGCCCTGACGACACTGCTGTGTCAGGGTTCAGGTTCAACAAGGAAAGGGAATTGCTGGACCCCTGTGCAAGAATCGTCTTTGACCGTTTTTGGCAGCGGGAACAGGCCAAAGTGGACGTAAAGGCCAAACCCATCAGGGCAGTTGTGCCAGATCCCCTTGATGGCTATGACTGGGAAGGGGTGGAAATGCCAGACCACCCCCCCAACAAATCCATAATTTACGAGATGCACGTAAAGGGGTTCACACGGCATCCTTCATCAGGCGTATCCAATCCTGGGACCTTTTCTGGAATTGTTGAAAAGATACCCTACCTCACGGACCTTGGAATAACCCATATAGAACTGCTCCCTATAATGGCCTTTGATGAACAAGACGTACCTCTTGGAGTCAGGAGGCTAGGCCTGAAGAATTATTGGGGTTATAGCCCCCACAGCTATTTTGCCCTTCATCCTGCCTATTTTGTAGATCCGTGCAGCTCAACTTGCCTGAATGAATTCCGCGACATGGTAAAGGAGCTTCACAGGGCAGGTATCGGGATAATCATGGATGTTGTTTTCAATCATACGGCAGAAGGGGGTGAAGATGGACCTGTTATCAACTTCAAAGGCCTATCGAACAGGGAATTCTACCATCTGGACCCTGAAGACAAGAGAAAATACAAAGATTTTACTGGTTGCGGCAACACCCTGAATTGCAATCATCCCCAGGTCACCTTTTTTATCGTCGAATGTCTGGAATATTGGATCAATCATTTCCAGATAGATGGCTTCAGATTTGATCTGGCCAGTGTCATGGCCAGGGGCGAGGACGGGAACCCGATGCACCATGCCCCAGTGATATGGAGCCTGGAGTTTTGTCAGGGCATTTCAAAGGCAGCCCTCATTGCAGAAGCCTGGGATGCGGGTGGATTGTATCAGGTAGGGGGGTTCCCTGGATACAGATGGCAGGAATGGAATGGACGCTATAGGGATGTTATGAGGCGGTTTGTCAGGGGCGATAAAGGCTTGGTTGGCGAAGTGGCCACACGGCTAGCAGGTAGCAGTGATCTTTACCAGCCGAGTGGAAGGCACCCCTTCAACAGCATCAATTTCATAACCTGCCACGACGGGTTCACACTGAACGATCTCGTCAGCTATTCCAGGAAACACAACGAGGCAAATGGGGAGGAAAATCGCGACGGAACAGATGAAAATTTCAGTTTCAACTATGGAGTTGAGGGCAAAACCACCGACAAGAAGATCCTGCAATTGAGGCTCAAGCAGGCTAAAAATTTTATGGCCCTCCTCTTTCTTTCCCAAGGAGTGCCAATGCTCCTTTCTGGAGACGAGGCCCTCAGGACCCAAAAGGGCAACAACAACTGCTGGTGCCAGGACAATGAGCTCAGTTGGCTGGACTGGGATCTCATGGAAAAAAATGCCGAGATGCTCAGGTTTACCCGCGAGATAATAGCCTTCAGAAAGCGCCATCCTTGCTTGATGAGGCGCCATTTTCTAACGGGGCGGAAAAGGGAAGGCATGGAATTTGCCGATATTTCCTGGCATGGTTTGAAAGTGGACAGACCACCTTGGAATGATCCAGGAGCTCGTTTTTTAGCGTTTACCCTCGCAGGCAAGGTAGACGGAGAAGAGGATTTGCACGTGATGATTAATATGGAAGAGGACGAAGAGCTCGAAATGGATCTTCCAGCTCTTAATAAAGGGCAATGGTATCTGTGTGTGGATACGTCGAGAAGGATCCCTCATGATATCATCAGGGCCCCTATGCAAAAGCCCTTTGCAGAAATCCGCTACGTTGTAAAGCCCCGAAGTGTGGTGGTTTTTGAACGGAGGCAATAAAATGCCAGGAACCAGGCAAGGGATAATAATCATCGAAATTTCGATACCATATCAGAAGTTCTTTTCTCAATGTATATGATCCTGGAATAAATTTCCCAATTTTTAAACCCCTAAAGGCAAGCCATCAAACTGGAATCGGTTAAGGAATAGATGTCATGAACAAATCCCAATTATCTTGTACAGCCTTTTTGGGCCTTCTACTTTTTGTCGCCTGTCTTTTCACCCTTGATATAGCGAGTTGCACAGGAGCAGATCTGAATGGAACCATAGTGCAAGGAGATATCTCATTTTATCAGGATCTTTTGAAGCGGATCGGCAGCTCAAAATCAAAGGATGACGATCTTGTTATGCAAGAGCTTCTTGTAAAAAAGATCATAAATCTTTTGAAAACCAGAAAGGATATGAAGATTGTCCTTTCACCACCAAGGAATAAAGATGAATATGCCAACCTGTTCCTGAGATTCGTGGAGTGGTCCTGGCAGAAATCAGAGCTTTTGCAAGATATTCGGGAGGCAGAAAAGGAGCTCAAGATCTTAAAGAGACAAATTGCCCTTTCCAAGAGGGACGATAGATCGCTCCCCACCCTCGAGCTTCAATACGCGTTTTACAAAAAGGGCCAAGCCATATACAGAGAGAAGATCAAGGGCCTCCAGGAGGCGATGAAGCAGGCTCCGACCTTGTTTGTCGATGCCTTGAAGGACGTGAGTTTTGATCTCCAGGAGATCAGGTCACAGATGAAATCCTTGGATGACTCTCTCAACAAGATAGAAATAGCCATTTATAAGCAAAAGATCGAGCGTGACCGGCTAAATCTCCTGGGCAGGCAGACAGAGGCACAAAAGGCGGCATCTGCCATCGATGGACTGAAGCTTAAGAGGCAGGATCTTCTCAAGGAAAAGCTCAAGTGGCTGTTTTTGAAGTACAGTTTTTATCTCAAGAGAAAGGAAAAGAAGGTATTTTCCGTGGGGAATTCCTTACTTGACCTCGCAGATACCATAAAGGAAGGGGATGCCCTAAGGGTTGATATGTCTGTGCTGCTCCAGAGTATGGACAGGTCTGTGCTTGGCACAGCTCGTACCCTGCACGGTCTAACAGCACAGGAATTCGGAGATCTGCTCAAAAAGTTTTGGCATGGCGTAAACGCCCCTTTCTTTGTAATAAACGACACTCCTGTCAGTATTCTCAAGCTCCTGATATCCTTTTTTATATTTGCCACAGGGTTTTGGGTCGGTCAGTTTTACAAGAAAAATATCCACAAATTGTCCATCAAGAACCGGACGCTTACTGCCTCCACTCTGACCTTGCTTTCGAATCTTGGCTATTATGCCATAATATTCGTTGGGTTTTTCTTTGCCTTGAATGTCCTTGGGATAAATCTTTCCTCCATCGCCTTGATAGCAGGCGCCCTTTCAGTTGGTATCGGTTTTGGCCTACAGAATGTAGTAGCCAATTTTGTTTCAGGGATCATTCTTCTCTTCGAAAGGAGTATAAAGATCGGGGATTTCATAGAGCTGGATCAAAATCTCAGGGGCAGGGTTCGAGATATCAGGATGCGCTCTGTAACCATTAATACCAACTCAAACATAGATGTGATCGTCCCCAATCAAGATCTTATCCAGAACAGGGTGGTAAACTGGACCATGAACGACGATATTCGCCGCTTTGAGATTCCATTTGGGGTAGCCTATGGGACAAACCCTGAACAGGTGATGAAGGTGGTACTTGCTGCTGTGGAAAAGAGTGGCATAAGAGAGATATATACTTCTCCCAGACGAAATACGAGGATAATCATGACTGGTATGGGCGATAGCAGCATCGACTTCATGCTCCTTGTATGGCTTAAGGGGCCAAGGATTCTAAGCCCAAGGCGTACTACCTCGAAATTTCTAGTTTTGATCTACTCTGCTCTTTACGAAAGTGGAATAGAGATACCGTTCCCACAACGTGACCTCCATATAAGATCCATTGACGAAGAAGCCGCAAAGAGGCTCAAGGGTGAAAAGACGCCTGCCGAGGCTGGAGTTGAAGACAGAAAAGAGGATGAGGCCAAATGAGTACAAGCCGGAGGGCCAGCCAGATCAAATGGCAAATGGCAGGTGTGAGGAAATGGCGGAAGCGCATGGGAATCGAACCCACCTACGGGGCTTCTCACCCCGTACACCGGATTTGAAGTCCGGGAGGGCCACCAGTGCCCTTTCCGCTTCCGCTTGTTGGCAAAGGCAATATCCTGAAGGCTTCTAACATAACATAATCTTATGAAAAATACAGCCCTGCCCTTGCTCAGGGTTCTACTCTACAGGCTTTGGCGTAGAAGGTGTAGCTGGCCTTGAACCTTCGAGCGTATCTGTTTCACTATTCTTTTCCAGGTTCTTTTTCAGTGCCCTTTTCTGTTCCACCACGTTTTCCCTCTGGTACCTGTGACCGAAGTTTCCAATGGGTCGTTGAAAGGTGAACCATGCCGGATATTCCACGAGCTGCTGGCGGGCAGAATCGGCGCTGTCAGACGGTATGGTGAATGGCAGGGTTATTACATAGAAAACCGATCCGACTATGGTGGATACAAGGCTAAGAGGCCTTACCAGCACACCGTCTGCCATGATTGCCACCGGGTCAGGAGATTTGCGGTACTTGTCGGGGACTGCCCATGCACTTAGGCTGCCCACAGTGAGAAGAAAGATCGTGCAGAACAATATCACTTTACCCATCAAATCTTTTTTCATGAAAGTATGAATCACTCCTGTTTTATTATGCCTTCAATAGGCAAGGTATTATAATTTTCAAGGTAAATAAATCAGGGATGACTTGCAAGCAAATTGATGATGTTTGATTTTGAGCCTGTCAGTAAGATAGTGAACGACTCCATTGGCAACCGGTTATTCCCTGGCGCGGCTATCTCTGTCTGTCATAAGGCTAAATCTCTGCTGCGCCATTATGCAGGCAGGAAGACGTATGTGCCATGGTCGGGGAAGGTGGACCGGTTCGCCTTCTTTGACCTGGCCTCTCTTACAAAGCCGCTTGTTACTGTCCTTTCAATCATGGTGCTGGTGGATAAAAAACAGCTCTGTCTTGACGATAGGCTCATTTCCTTTTTTGACAATGTCCCAAGGGATAAGCATGCCATCACGGTACAACAACTTCTCTCCCATGCATCTGGTTTGCCGGCCCATGAGCCTTTCTACCACACCAAATACATGCCCCACTTCAATCAAGATGCAAGGCGCATCGAGGCAGCATGCAGGCTGATATTTTCTTTACCCCTTGCCTATGAGCCTGGGTCTAGGGCTGTTTACAGTGATTTGGGCTATATGATCCTGGGTAGGATTGTGGAGAAGATAACCGGAAGTCACCTTTTTGATTTTGCTTCGAGGCAGATATTCATTCCGTGCGGGCTAGAGGGCCTGTCATGGCAAAAAGGCCCAAACCATATTGCACAAGGGGCTGTCCCTACGGGATTTTGCCATTTACGGAAGAGGATACTGATGGGTGAAGTACATGATCAGAATGCATGGCTTTTGGGAGGGGCGGCTGGTCATGCAGGCCTTTTTGGCACCCTGGAAGCTGTAGAAAGGTTGCTGCTTCTATTGACGAGGGCCTATCGGGAGGGTGATGAAATCTTTCCTGTGTCAAGGCGAACACTACGCTCTTTCATCAATACAAGGGGTATCCCTGCTGGAAGCACTTGGTGTCTTGGCTTTGATTCACCCTCTCCCACCGATTCGTCTGCAGGAAGATTCTTTTCTCCAAACAGCATAGGTCACTTGGGATATACCGGTGGCTCCTTCTGGATAGATCTCGACCAAGATCTAATGGTGATCCTTTTGTCCAACAGGACGTTTCCGTTTGATTCTTCTGATTCTAAGGGCAAGATAAGATTATTTAGGCAGAGGCTCCATGATACTATCAGGACGTGCATGGGCCTTGATGCATAAAGGTGTTTCGATCTGCGGGGTCAAGGCGATATTTTGGATTCCAGCAGGGTTTGAACAAATCTGGTTCGAAAGACATCTGGTTCTCCTATGGTGTGGGGGTGATAGGGCAGCCACAGATATGATTTAGGCAGAGGTCTTATCTGGATATATGACGGATACACGATCTTGACTGTTGTGGTAGAAGATGCAGGCCCTTCTGGGCCAGGTTTGATGGCATCGAAGATGGTTTCTTCTTCACTGTTTTCGTAGGATATGGATAGATCTAGAAGGGGCCTTATGACAGAAATGCGGTTTTCCCTGTCTGTCCCAAGAACTACTGGAGCCCATCTGCGCTGTTCGAAGGCCGCAAACCAGAGACCAGGAAAGGGTTTGCCGCTTATCTTGTCGGTCATCGTGAATACAGAAGAGGGCGGTAGAGTGGCAGAATTTGCCCAACGGTCAAGGATTGTTTCTATTTCACTGCTACCTTCAACCTTGAGAAATTGCCACTCTTCAAGGTCGGGCTCATCTTGTCTCAACAGGTTTCTTCCAAGATCCAATACTCCCCATACCGCGTGGCATACACTGCACTTCGCCCTTGGTATGTCCTCCTGTCTGTGGCCAACGATATCTACTTTCAGAATATGGCACCTGATGCAACTTGCAGAAGGCGTTTTTTTCTTTGCCGTCTTGTGAAAGGGCTGGGAATCGTGGCAATCAAGACAAGTCATTCCTGCCTTTTTGTGGACGTCAGGCTCCATGTGTATCCACTCAACCCCGTAGGGCCTTGGGATATGACGTCCCTGGCAAAGGGGCGCCCTGAAGTCTTCAGGGTAATCCTTTTCAAATCTGCCCTCGTAGTCCCAGCCTATAAAATTTGCGTAGTGACATGACAGGCAGTTTCTCTCGCGTGGCTTTTTCAGGATATGGTGGCCAGTACGGCCTACATCCATATGGCATGCTGCACATCCAGTGCCCCTGTGGGTGCCTTTATAGGATTCTCCCTGGTAATAGACATGGCACCTGAGACAGCGCCTTGCCAGGGCATCCATGATTATGGCCCGTTTGGTATCTGGCTTTTCAACTCCCCTGATGGCCTTGATGGGAGGTGCCATGTCCCCTGGAAAGAAGGCCTGCCAGATTTTTCCTATCTCCTTTTTTAGTGAATAGTGGATAGAGGCCTGTGCTGAAAGGTACTCTTTTTCATGGCATCTGGCGCAGAAGATCTTGGCATTTTCCGGGCTTGCTGGATGTCGGACCAGTCCCTTATGGGCCTGATCCTTGACATAGCCTTTGGCCTGGCCGCGGTGGCAACTGGTGCACGCAAAAGAGTGATTCGGATCGAGCCTTATATCATGGCACCTTTTACATCCTTGCTTCCCTAAGCCTGAATGCCCTATAGGAGGCTGGCACGCCAAAAGGGCAAAGAGGATAAAAGGGGAAAATAAGAGAGCAAAGAAGCAAAGATGGTTTCTGCCCATGAATTTTTTTCCAGATGTTGCAAACCTCATAAATTCTTCAGGATAACAGAGGGCTTCCCACAGGTGGCTCAAGACCGTATTTCCCTCTCAGCCCTTTTTCAAGACAGATTAATGGGATAGATTGTTCTTTCCAAGTATCTTTATTTTCTCGTTGTCATTATTGACCGAAGCTCAGGGAGATGTAGAAGAGTGAAACCTCCATTTGCAAATCGTGAAGATGCTGTTTCCTACCTGGACAAGTTTCAGTTTCATGGTTTCAGGCTCGGCCTGGAACGCATAAATGCCGTGTTGAAGGCCCTTGGAGAACCCCAGGCCTCTTATCCATGCATACATGTCGCCGGGACAAATGGCAAGGGATCTGTCTGTGCAGCCCTTGCTTCAGTTCTTCAGGAGGCTGGTTTTCAGGTGGGCCTTTATTCATCTCCCCATCTTGTCAGGTTGAATGAAAGGTTCAGGCTCAATATGGAGTCTGTAACAGACGAGGAACTTACAGGCCTTATCAATGATGTGGCCACCCTGGTGGAAGAGGGGTTTGAATTGAGCTATTTTGAATTCACAACGGCTATGGCCTTCTTGTGGTTTGCAAAAAAGGAGGTGGATATTGCCATTGTGGAAACAGGTCTTGGTGGCAGGCTCGATGCCACAAATGTCATAACCCCCCTGGTTTCGGCAATCACCAATATCGCCCTTGAACACCAGGCCTATCTTGGAGACACAATCTCTGATATCTCGCGTGAAAAGGCTGGGATCATTAAGGAAAAGGTGCCGGTTGTGACTGGCCGTCTCTGCAAGGATGCAGATTTTGTTATCACCAAAGTGGCCAAGGGCCGGAACGCCCCTTTGAGGAGACTTGGCACGGATTTTAAGGTCAAGGAGAAGGCCCATTTCGCCTTTGATTATCTTGGTCTTGATCTCAGGATGGAAGGGCTTCGTTTTGGCCTATTGGGTGGGCATCAGCTTGAAAATGCGGCTGTCGCCTTGGCTTCACTTGAAGAGTTGGCCAGGCAAGGGTTTGAAATTGGTGAGGATGCCTTGAAAAGGGGCCTTGCCAGTACCTTTTGGCCAGGCAGAAGCGAATTTTTGCAAAAAGGCGACATTCTCGTCCTTCTTGAAGGCGCCCACAACATGGCCGGAGTAAATGCGCTGAAGAGTATGCTTTCTTTTGTCCAGGATATGGAGACCCTGAGGCGCCCCATGTATATCTTGTGGGCGTGCTCGGACGAGGGTGGAGACAAGGATGTTTCTGCCCTCTTGAAGGAGCTTGCCCCCTTTTTTAAGGCCATAGTGGTGACAGAGCCACAGGGACCCAGAAAGCCAGTCACAATAGAACAGTGGAAGGCATTGGCACCGCCTTGTAATCCTGCGCTCTTATCTTTTGAAAAGGATTGGAGAAAGGCCCTCGATAAGATCTTGGGGGCCTTGGAGCAACATGCCCTTCTTGTGGTTTCCGGCTCTCTCTATCTTGTAGGGCCTGCGAGACAAAGACTCTTGGATGCTCGTTTCGGGAGGGCCAGACTCCATTGATAATGCTTGGCCGTGGCAGATAAAGGACAGTCTGTGCTGAAACGCTTCAAAGTCGCTGGCTTGCGCTCGCCAAATGGAAGTTTTGGCAGCCTTGCGTTTGCCCAAGAATCTGTAACGGGCTCAATCCAATGGTTTTTAAATCCTTTCAGGCCCATTGCCAAAGTAGGACGGGAGCATATTTATTCTGAGTCTTGGCTGATATTTTTGTGACTGTCTATATATTGAAAAAAGGGGCGGGGGCTTTTTCCGACATCAAGAATTTGGGGCTTAGAGATTACTGCGCAAGGCCAAGCCCATAGAAGCTCTTGGGCCTTTTTTCTGAAAAGGCTTAACCTTGACTCTTTCTCATATTCCGTGCATCTTCTTAGGTACTTAAGTGCCGGGAGAACCATTTTTGTCGGCAGCCTTTTGAGCCAGTTGCCAAATTTTTTGAAAGTGGCTGCTTCTTTGAGCAATGGAAACGAGGCAAGCCTGTTGATAAGGAATTGCTCTTTTTAGGATCATCAATGAAACCATTTTCCTACAATCCAGATCTCATTCATTTTGCCGTAACGGTCGTGTTTAGTTTTTTGCTAGGCCTTGAAATAAAGACCTACGGCCAGCAGATAGAAGAAGAGGAGTCACCCCATTTCATAGGTTCTGCCAGGACCTACACCTTTTTAGGTATCCTCGGGTTCATTTTTTACAGGCTGGATCCCAATTTTTACGTATATATCGCAGGCTTGTTTGGTTTTACTGCCGTGTTCATGCTCTATTATCACAGGAAACTTCAGGATCAGAAGACTAGCATTCTCTTGTACTTACTGGGCCTGGTGGTATACAGCATGGGGCCTTTGAGTATGCATTACACCCTGTGGATGCCGGCACTTCTCTTTGTGTTGACAGTTTTTATCTTGAATGCTAGGCAGGCCATACACGATATAAGTACCTCCATAAATGCCAGGGAGCTTGAGACCCTTGGCAAGATGGTGCTTCTGTCGGCAGTGATCCTACCCCTTTTGCCCAACAAGAATGTCATCCCTTTGGTGCCACTTTCCCCATTCAAGATCTGGCTTGCCGTCGTGGTGGTTTCCGGTATTTCCTATGGTGGCTACATAGCCCAAAAGTATTTTTTCGGAGATAGGCAGTACTTACTCACCGGTCTTGTGGGAGGGCTATATTCGAGTACGGCAGTCACTGTGGTCCTGTCCAAGAAGGCCAAGGAGCTGGGGGGCTCTCCTCTCCTTACGGCAGCTGTTATAGCTGCCACCGCAATGATGTATTTCAGGCTCATAGTGGTAACCGCCCTTTTCAATATACATATTGCCAAGACCCTGCTATTGCCTCTGGGAATCCTTGGACTGGCATGCCTGTCGGTGTCTTTGGCCTATGCGAGAAACAAGGGGGAAAGGCAGGGCAGGCTTCAGATGGAGGACAAAAACCCCTTGGAGCTTGGCACGGCCTTTGCCTTCGCAGCGCTTTTTGTAATAATGATAGTGCTGACCCAGTTCATAACCACACACTATGGTTCGTGGGGGCTCAATGCCTTTTCCTTTGTTGTGGGTTTTGCAGATATCGATCCTTTCGTGCTTTCTCTGCTTACTGGCAAATACGCGGTAGGATTTGGCAAGATAGCCACTGCAATCGTCATAGCCACAGGCAGCAACAATATCTTGAAGGCCCTTTACAGCCTCTGGTTCGCAGGCTTCAAAAATGGTAGATCCGCTGCATACTGGTTGTTGTTTTTTGGTGTGGTCACCATAGCTATAGCATTTCTGTTGTAAATCTAGGGTGTGGATTGGCAGAGTTTGGTTTCACGTGGAACCAGGATATGACATGTCTCGTTTAGTGGAGATGGGGGCCTTTCAGCACCTTTTCTCAAGAAGGAAGAGGTGGTCCGAAGCCTTCAGTTGGCCAGAGAAAAGGGCTTCTGTAATCCGCTGGTACATGGTTGCATCGGAGAACTTGCCACGCTTGATGGCCCCTTGTGTTAAAATCGAGAGCCTCTTTTTTATCTCTTGTCTGATTCGTTCCATGAAGAAGGCTTCTTTTTCCTCCTCAAGTGCCTTAATAAGGGCATAGACCCTGAATCTGTCCATGGCCGCATATCTCATGGATAGTTGGTCTTTGTGGCCTCCATATCTTATGACATCCTTGCGTTTGTCAAATCCCACCATGTGATGCCGTGAGATGCGAAGCCATAGATCATAATCTTCACAGGCAGCCATGTTTCTGTCGAAAAGGCCAAATTCTTCGATGAGTTTCTTTCTTACGACAGTGCAGGAGGGGCTTATCATGCATCTTTCAAGGCCTTGATGCCAGATCCATCCTTCTTTTTTCTCATGGTATTTGCGTTTATTCACCCTTTTCCCCCTTCTTATCCATATCTCATCGCACTGAAGTATCTGGAAAAAGGGATATTTATGGAGGTATTCGATGTGGTGAAGGAGCTTGTCCCTTTCCCACTCATCATCAGAATCCAGAAGGGCGATCCAGCTGCCCCTCGACGCAGCGATCCCTATGTTTCTCGCGTTGGAAACGCCCTGGTTTTTACCCACAGTGATAAGGCGAATATGGCCGTTTTTTGTTTTTGCTATCTCTTTCGTTGCATCAGTCGAGCCATCGTCGACCACTATCACCTCCTTGGGCGCCTTGCTCTGGGAAAGCACTGATTGAATCGCCCTTTTGATGGACCAGGCCCTGTTGTAGGCAGGAATGACAACGGAGATGTCAGTAGGTTTTATAGGATGATCCAGGAATGAAAGGCATTCTTGAATCCTTTGAACAGCCTTGGAAAGATGTTTGTTGTAAGTGCCAGGGGTACTTGGGGAACAAAGATCCGTAACAACCTTTATTGAGCAAAAAGGGATCTCGTGTAATGCGAAAAGGTCGTGCTGAAACCATGCCTCCATGTCGACATAGGGGGCCTTGGTGGGATCATGGCCGAGCAGGGGCTTGGTAAGGCTTTGCAGTTTTTGCGTTCTCTTTATGTTTAAGCTCTTTGTCAAGGGAAAGGGAGGCCTTATGCATCTTAGACATTGCCCTGAGGGACTCATGGTGTGGGCAGGAAGGATTATTGCCCCAGGTCTGCAAAAGGAATAGTCTTTCTGGTTGAGGCCACATGTCCCAATATTGACTATGGCAAGTGGATTCATGTGGCTTACTATGGCGTCAGCTGCTCTTTTTGCATTTTCAGGCCCAACTCCAGTAACCAAAAAGACTAATCCTGGTCCACTGTGTTGGCTTGATAGCCTCGACAGGCCTCCTGAAAGGAGAGCCTTTGACTTCACTACTGGATAACCCAAGGCATTGATCCAAGGCTTTGGCAGTTCCTTTTCAGATGCCACCGTAAAGACGAGCTTGATGTAAGAAGGATGGTTCACTGCATTTGCTCCATTAAGAAAGCACAGGAAATAGCCCCTTTAGACCAGCGGCCATAAACTCAACGGCGATGGCGGCAAGCAGAAGGCCCAGGAGTCTGACAGCGATGTTTATCCCTGTGGTTCCAAGCCTTGCGCCTATGGGTACTGCAAGCCTGAGCATTGTCCATACTATGAGGCCAGAGATCAGTATGACTATTCCCAGGGCGCAGAGTTCGAAGAGGTTTCTGGCCTCATGGGCATAGACGATCACAGCACTGATGGAGCCAGGGCCTGCCAGGAGGGGTATGGCAAGGGGCACCACTGCCACAGATTCCATATCTTCAGCCTCCTTGGCTTCGTCAGGTGTATGTTTGGCATGGCTAGTCTTTGCATGGAGCATAGAGATGGCCATGAGAAGGATCAAAATTCCACCGCCGACCCGGAATGATGAGATGCTGATGCCAAAAAAACTTAGAATGGCTTCTCCAGAGACAGCGGCCACCATTAGTATCAGAGTGGTGGAAAGTGCAGTAACGCCTGCAATGGTCTTTCGTTCTTTGTTGCTCCTCGAAGAAGTGAGCCCCAGGAAAACGGGTATTGCACCCACAGGATTCAGGACGGAGACGACCCCCATGAATATCTTGAGGTACTGGATGCCTAAAGGATTGGTAGCCATGCTGTTTGCTCCTTTTCATTCAGAGGCTTTGCCTGCGTAGTTGTCGCTATGTTTTTTTAGCCAAGTTTTTTCAGGCAATTCAATATATTCCAAAAGCTTTTCTTTTGCCGGGTAAAATTATTTGCCACTTTTTGCCCGTACCCTGTCAATTTTTGTCATAAAAGTTCCGATAAGGATAAATAAATCAAAGTGCAAAGGCCCATTCAAACATTTTTTCTGTGATTAGGGCCTGTTGTCATTTCATTTGGGATTTGGAAACAAATTTTTTGATACAGGGGGAAAAATGCTCTCTTCTTTGGCATCAGATAGTGATCTCAATGGAGAAGGCCTGAGCCAATCAAAGCCCAAGGTCTTGGTGGTGGACGATGATTCCAGTCTCCGGGAGTTTCTTGAAATCTTTCTGGCAAAGGAAGGTTATAAGGTGGACTCTGCTGCAAGTGGAGAGGAGGCGGTCAAAAAGGTGGAAAAAGGTGGATACAGCCTTGTAATAACAGATGTGAGGATGCCAGGCATGGATGGAGTGGAGCTTTTAAAGGGCATAAAGGCCTTGGATCCAGGGTTGCCTGTAGTGCTCATAACCGCCTTTGCCTCCCTCGATGCTGCGGTTGTCGCCATGAAAGAGGGGGCCTGGGATTATTTGACAAAGCCATTCAGGATAGAGGAGCTGCGAGAGGTGATAGAAAATGCCATCTCCTCGAGGCAAGATCAAAAAGTCAAACCAATAGAGACAGAGGACAAGGTATATAAGCTGGATCAGATGGTGGCGAAGAGCCAGGCCATGCTAAAGATATTTCAGTTAATACCAAGGATCGCCTCCAGCCCGTCTAGCGTTCTCATCACTGGCGAAAGCGGTACAGGAAAGGAACTCGTCGCAAGAGCCATACACAATCTGGGTGACAGAAAGGATAAGCCCTTCGTTGTTGTAAACTGCGGAGGAATTCCAGAGACCCTGTTGGAGAGCGAACTTTTTGGTCACAAAAAGGGGTCGTTTACTGGCGCGGATAAGGACAAGCTTGGCCTCTTTGCCATTGCAAACAAGGGCACGATCTTTCTGGATGAGATAGGAGAGCTTCCAATGGTGCTCCAGGTCAAACTCCTGAGGGTGGTGCAGCAGCGTTCCTTTATCCCTATTGGCGGAACCTCTCCCATAGATGTGGACTGTCGGATAATCGCAGCCACTAACAGGAATCTCGAGAAAGAGGTCATGGAGGGAAACTTCAGGGAGGACCTCTATTACCGGCTCAATGTGATACAACTCCGGATGCCGCCACTGAGGGAAAGGACCGAAGATATCCCATTGCTAGTACAGTACTTCCTGGATCGCTACGCCAGGCGTCAGGGCAAGTCTGTGCAGGGCATATCGAGTTTTGCCATGGAGGCCCTGCTCCAGTATCCATTCCCTGGCAATGTGCGTGAACTGGAGAACATCATAGAAAGGTCTGTGGCCCTTTCCACATCCAGCCTTATTCTTCCTGAAAGTCTATACATAGCAAAACATAAACATGCGCAAGACTTTCCTTCTGCAGCAAAAGGCAACGGTGCGCCAAGGTTTCAGCTCCCTGCAGATGGAATGAACCTGGATGAATTCCTCGGGAGCATAGAAAAGGATCTGCTTCTACAGGCCCTTGAAAAGACTGGAGGCAGAAAGACCGAAGCCGCAAAGCTCCTTGGAGTGAATTTCAGGTCGTTCAGATACAGGCTTTCAAAGTATGAAATCAACTAATACCCAAAAGATCTTCCTGTCCATTACAGGAGGAAGGCTTGTATTGTTCTTGTTGATTCTGGCAGCCTCTCTTGTCTTTCCGCGCGCTTTCCCCACGGCACAGGCAGTCACCTATATGTCGATATTGTTGGGAAGCGCATTTTTTCTAACTGCCGTTTATATCTACTGGTACAGAAAAAAGGGGCTGACCTCAACACTAAAGAATGTTCAAACAGTACTGGATGTGCTACTGGCAAGTGTGACAGTCTATCTGACTGGAGGCCTCGCCAGCCCCTTTACGTTTCTCTATTCCATTGCAATCATAACGGCCTGTCTTTTGAGCCCGGAACGGATCGGGAGCCTTTCTGCCATATTGAGCACACTATTTTACACCTTGATCTCAATCCTCACCTGGAAACAGGCAGGAGTCGACAACGAGGCCGCCTTCACCTTCTTTCTCAATATGGGCGCCTTCAATACAGTGGCCGTATTGGCCATATATCTTACGAAAAGGCTTCACCAGTTGGAAGAAAGGCTGTCAATCACTACAAAAGACGTCTTCATGCTCGAAGAGATACAGCGCCACTTGGCCAACAGCCTAAAATCTGGCCTCATAACCGTAGACCGGAGCGGTAGCGTTCTTTATTACAACATAGCGGCTCAGGAGATTTTGGGAAAGGTTATAGAGAACTCTTATGGAAAATCCCTGAAGGCAATTATCCCAGGAAGCCAGAAGGTGCTCAAACATTGTTACGAAGATAACCCACCTGAATCAAGGGTGGAGATAGAGGTGGAATGCGAGGGGGACCATAAGGTGTTGGGGCTTTCTTGTTTTGCCATAACGGACAACGAAGGTTTTTTCCTGGGCCATGGATTGATTTTTCAGGATATAACTAAGATTAAAGAACGCCAGGAAAAGCTTCAGCTCATAGACAGGCTGGCTGCCCTAGGGGAAATGGCTGCAGGCCTTGCTCACGAAATCAGAAATCCCCTTGCATCCATATCGGGAGCTGCAGAATTTCTTGGCCAGGCTGATCTCGTCCTGCCTGAAGGCAAAAGGCTTGTTGAGATAATCCAGAAGGAGACGGAAAGGCTGAACAGGCTCACTAGCACATTTCTTCTCTATGGTCGACCAGAAAAGAACAAGGCGGAGAAGATAATGGTGGAAGAGGAAATATCTTCTATATTGGTGCTATTGCAGCAAAGGAGGAGCCTGGCACAGGCGCAAATCCAGATGGACTTGGCATCTGGGCTGTCTTTCACCGCAGACCCCCACATGTTTCGGCAGGTTATGTTGAACCTGTTACTGAATGCCTTTCAGGCACTGCCTAAAAGGTCTGGGAAGATCCAGATCTCAGGCAGGTATTTGGGACAAAGTGTAAACATAACCATTTCAGACAATGGAGAGGGCTTGGACAAATCGGAGCTCAAGAAGATTTTTGACCCCTTTTACACTACCAAGCCCGAAGGCACGGGCCTGGGATTGTCCATAGTGCATAGAATAGTCACTGAGCTTGGCGGCCAGATTTCAGTAAAGTCTGAAAAGGGCGAGGGTACTACATTTATGCTTACATTCCCCAAGAATTGCTGAACACAGGAAAAGACGATTCTGCCTGGCCAAACAATCTTTCAAGGCAGACAATGAACTGGGCGCCCGAATTCACATTGACACCTTGTGTTAATTTTATAAGATTCATATCAAAATCTTTATGTGTTGCTAAGTTCCTTATGGTTACAAAAATTGTCCTTTTGTCCAATAACGGCGTTGTGATCGAAAAATAATCCTGGCAATATCAACAGGGTGTTTGCCGGTTATTTTCCCATGTGCCTTGTCTTGAATCAAAATTCCCAATTTTTAGAAGGGGCCAATTTATTTGAATCCCTGTTGTTTCGTTGGAATTGGTGTATCGAGGAGCCCTTTGTAAGGGCTGATTCATGGTAAAGTTGGTCAATTATGAAGGATTCACACAGAAGATCCCAAAATCTTTTCCTAAACACATGTACCTTTTCTTGGGTGTTTCTCTGTTGCCTGTTTCTCGTTTCGTGTGATTGGTCAAAGCCCCCTGTGAAGATAGGCATGGCCGTAAATCTCAGCGGGACAGGTGGCGCTTCAGGGGAACATATCAGAAATGGAGCGCTTCTTGCGATTAAGGAGATCAATCTTTCCGGGGGCGTAAAAGGCAGGCCCATTGAACTCATAGTAAGAGACGATCAAGGCACCAAAGAGGGTGCTGTAAGGGCAGACCGGGACCTCATTGCAGCAGGAGTCCCTGTCATTGTAGGCCATAATCTTTCCTCGACCACCCTGGCAGCATATCCTGTGGTAACATCCAAAGATATCCTACTGCTTACAGCCTGTTCTGCCACGGCCAGACTCACTGGGAAAAAAGACTTGTTTTTCCGCACCTGTGTCGATTGCAACGTCTATGGGAAAAAGACCGCCCTTCTACTCCAAGAAAAGAAAGCAAGATCTGTTGCATTTCTCATGGATATGGCAAATCCTGGTTTTGTGACAGACTATGCCTTGGCTACTGAGAAACATTTCAACGGCCATATCTCTAAAGTAAAATTCAAGTCTGGCTCAGTCATAGACTGGGACCACATAACCCATCAGCTACTCCTTGATAACCCAGATGCCATTTTGCTGTTGACTGAGGCGACCATGGCAGGTGTTGTGCTTCAGAAACTTGCGGCTTACGGGTACAAGGGATTGAGGATCGCAACCATATGGGCGCAGACACCAGAACTTATCAAATATGCCTCCAAGGCAGGCCAGGGCCTTTCCATTGTCACCTATATCAGCCCTCAGATAGGCACCAAGGAATATGCACGATTCCAGGAAGAGATGAAACGGGCTTTCCACGAAGAGGCAAATGCGCGTTCAGCCGGCAGTTATGAGTTGATGATGGTTCTGGCCCAGGCCATGGAGATGGCTAGCGATTTTACAGGCCCTGAGATTGCCAAAGCCCTTCTGAAGGAACATTACAGAGGACTCATGGGTGAGGTGGCCTTTGACCAGTATGGGGACGTTATACGGCCTGTCTTCGAGGTGACCATCCATAATGGCAAGTTTGTGCTAAAAGGGAAGATTTAGTTGAAGACTCATTCCCTCAACAGACGCCTGACTTCGATACTCTTGGCCTTTGCGATACCTGCTGGAGCCATCTTGTTGTTGTTTTCTGGCATCATGGAATACAATTCCTTGATGGAATCCATCGCCAGGGCCGTGCGGGCAAGGCTAGGGGTCGTGGCAGATCTCGTTAGCACCAGGACACTTTGCGATGCTCTTGTTCAGGACATCAAAGAGGATGCCAGGGCCCTGCTCGAAAAGGGCTACAGCTCTTTTTCGGAAAACGATATCAGACGGTATCCCAGGTGCGTATTCTGGTATGTGCTTGATGATTCGGGCAAGGTGGTATTGATATCTAAGAAATACCGTTCCTATCTTGGTGTGGATTTCAGCGCGGTTTTCGCCAGTGGGTTTGATGCCAAGCCCCATCATTACCAGTCCATACTTACAGGCCATTCAGTAGTTGGCATCCCCTATGCCATACAAAACAACCGGTTCCTCATCATTGAGAAAGACTTGGTGGATATAATACCAACCATAAGATATTTCACCAGGCATCCCATTTTGCCCCAAGGGGTGATCTTCGTGTTATCTTCTACTGGACGAGCCATCTACCATCCAGATGAGGCTATAGTGAGGACAAGGGAGAACCTGGCCTTCAAGATGGCGGATCGGACAAGGCCCGACCGTTACGGTTTCTTCACATATAAATACATGGGCCAAAAATATCTCGCCATGTCCATGCCTTTTGCCATTCCAACCCAATGGCGCATTTATTATTCCCTGCCCATGAATGTAATCCACGATCACATGAAAGGCCCTTTGCTGCTTCACCTGTCTACGGTTCTCGCCATGTCTGGCGTAGTCTTCGTGCTCTTGTGGTTTTTTCTCGACAGGCTTTTTTCACGGCCTGTGAAAAATTTGGTGGCGGCCGTTGAAAAAAGGGATATCGAAAAGGCAGAAACTCTGGGCTCAGGGCTTACAAAAGGCATCAGGGAACTCGAGCGTATACTGCAGGCCATAAGGACCAGGGATGCAGCAGTCAACAGGGCCACTGAACAACTCAAAGCCATCTTGAACAGTATGGATGCCTCGGTCTATGTGGCCGACATGGAGAGCTACGAGTTACTTTTCGTAAACAACAGGATCAAGAAATGGGCAGGCGATATAGCAGGTAAAAAATGTTACGAAGCCCTTCAGCCTGGCCAGGAGGGCCCTTGTTCCTTCTGCACCAATGAAAAGCTCCTTGATGAAAAAGGCAGGCCTTCAGGTGTCTTCATATGGGAATATGAAAATACCAGGACTGGCAAGTGGTATGAATGCAGGGACAGGGCGATCCCTTGGACAGACGGCAGGCTCGTTCGTATCGAGATCTCCACGGATATCACCTGGCGTAAAGAAGCAGAAAAGGCGATCTTCAATGAAAAAGAAAGGCTTGCAGTTACCCTCGCATCCATTGGGGACGCTGTCATAACCACTGATACAGACGATAAGATAATGCTCATGAATCCAGTGGCTGAAAAGATCACTGGCTGGAGTCAAGAGGAGGCCAGGGGCAAGCCTTTTCATGAAGTCGTGCAGTTGCAGGATAAAAAGGGCGGACAAGCGGTGGAAAGTCCAGTCAGAAGGGCTATCGAGACAGGCACTATAGTTTGTCTTGAGCGCGACTGCGTTCTCGTGCGGAAAGATGGGACAGATTTGTTTGTTGCAGATAGCGCAGCTCCCATTTTCGACAGGGACCGGTCCATAATCGGGGCAGTGGTGGTCTTCAGGGATATTACAGAAGAGCTGCTGACCCAGCAGGAACTTCTAAAGATGAGAAAGTTAGAGACCGTGGGTGTTTTGGCCGGAGGCATCGCCCACGATTTCAATAACATAATTGCTGCAATCATGGGAAATATAGAACTTGCCCAGCTTTCCATGAGCCCGGATGAAGAGCCATACCGGCAACTTGAAAACGCCATAAAGGCTTGTGCAAGGGCCCACGAGCTTGCCCTTCAACTCCTGACATTTTCAAAAGGAGGGCACCCTGTAAAGAAGCGAACCTCCCTCCCTGGGCTTATTAAGGAATCGGCGGATTTTGTCCTGCATGGCAGCAAGGTGGTGTGCAAGTATGAGTTTCCAGACGATCTTTGGATGGCGGATATAGATAAGGGCCAGATCAGCCAAGTGATTCAGAATCTGGTGTTGAACAGTATCCATGCCATGCCCCGCGGAGGGAGAATGGAGATCGCTTGTTCCAACTGTTCAGACCCAGAAGTCCTTGCCAAGTTCAACCTGCCACCAGGCAAGTTTGTCCGCATGGATATAACAGATTCAGGCAAAGGGATCCCTGAAGAAATAATGGACAAGATTTTTGAACCCTACTTTTCCACCAAGCATACAGGAAGCGGTTTGGGCCTTGCCATTGTCCATTCGATAATATCAAAGCATGGAGGAGCAGTAAGTGTAGAGTCGGTCCTCGACAAGGGCACCACGTTTACTGTTTTGGTGCCTGCTAGCACAGATCAGGATCACGAGACAGAGGAAAGATCAAGCCAAGCCAGCCACGAAAGGGCAGGGGGAGCTGTTGTCATTGTGATGGACGACGACCAGATGGTAAGAGACCTCTCCATGGAAATGCTCAGGACATTAGGGCACAAGCCTATAGAAGCTGCCGATGGAAGGGCGGCCATTGAGATATATGCAAGCAGAATAAATTCTGGCGAGCCTGTGGACCTCCTTATAATGGATCTTACAATACCAGGTGGTATGGGAGGCGTTGAGGCCTTGGAGGAACTTTTGAAAATAGATCCGCAAGTAAAGGCCGTTGTGGCTAGTGGTTATTCGAATGATCCAGTAATGTCCAATTTCAAAAGTTACGGCTTTAAGGCTGCATTGTTGAAGCCCTATACCATAAAGGAGCTGGCGGACGTAATAACCTTTTTACAGACTTAGTATACATTGGTGCCTTGCGTTTGGTCTGCAGGCGACGGCATGTAAGGCTACAAGTCGTTTCCAAAATCCTTCCAGGCCCCCCGGGCTTGCAGCAGACTTGAAGCGGGTTTGTTCAAACTGGATTTCCTGAACCAATATTAACACCGAAGTTTTTACTAAAACTTCCTATGAGGCCTTTACGGCTTTGAAAATAGAGGTTTCCGGGGATAAGGGTACCCTCTATTTTTTCAAGGGCAAGACCGGTCTCTCTTTTTGGACAGGGTATTTGGGCTAGGCCATAGGTACTCATCTACAGGAAAAATCAACAATGCTTATGCCATCTCTTTGGTTCAAGAGGCGGCAAGTCTTTTTAACGCCTGGTATCTTTCCATGTCATAACCTGAAAAGAGCCTGAAGAACAGGGTGTTGTTTGTGAGCAATGGGTCCATGTCCATTGACACCACTCCTTTTTTTTCGAGATCTTTCCATTCAGCGGTGCCTGGTATGGGTGAGAATTCCGCAAGATATGGTCTGATCCCAAGGGATTTGACATACCTGACACCTTCTTCTATTTCATCAAGATCCTGTTCAGGAAGGCCCACCAAGAGGTAGACGCCGATCGAGGAGCGGGACACGCCAGCCGCAAGCAGGTTGTTTACCGCTTTTTCCAAATCGGTATTGGTGACTTTCCCGCCTGTAGAGGCCTGACGTGCCGGATTTGTGGTTTCAAGGCTCAGTCGTATGCTTTGAAAGTTGGATTGTGCCAGCAGCCTTGCCACTTCCTTATGGATAAATCTTGCATGAAGGCCATTTGGTGTATGAAATACCATTGATATATCCCTGTTCAGAAGGGCTTCAAGTATGGGCCGTAGCCTGTTGTCGAAGTCAACGAGTAGGGCGTCGTCATAAAAGGCGATCTGTTTTACTCCCCTGGAATGGAGAAAGACGATTTCTTTGACTAGATCTTCTGGCTGCCTTGGGGCAAATTGGCCAGAGACTATCCGGGATGCACAGTATGAGCATGCGAACGGGCAGCCATTTGCAGTTCTTATGGCCCAATAATCTGCTTGATCAAACAGGCCTGGAAGCTGATACCATGCCTTTTCTCTACTTGAAGGTTCTGGTGCAAGGCCCAGGAAATCGGCTAATTCTTTTGAGTAGCTTTGAACAGGGCCTTTGCATAGGAAATCGGGCTTTAAAACCCTTGAAGCATGTTCAGGCCAAAGAGTGGCATAGATGCCCCCAAGGATAATAGGAACTCCAGGGAACACATCCCTTATCTCTTCGATTACCCACTGAATGCCAGGATACCAGTAGGACATTACAGAGGTGACAAGGACGGCATCGAATTTTCCTGCGCTTTTAAGCCTTTGCCGAAACTGATCTACGGAAATTCCATACCTTGCAAAGCTCCTGTCAAGCTTTAGCTCTTTGGTCAAGGGAAACGGAACCACCTGTCTCCTGAATTTGCCTGGTGCCCTGAATGGAGACAAGCAGTCTATGAGATGGAATTTGGCACCCCTTGCTTCAAGCCATTGGGCTACTTTGTAAAGCCCAAGTGGCCGTACCCAAAAATTGTAGGCGGCAAAGTCGGCAATCCAAGGATTGACCAATAGGCATTTCAAGGGCATTTCATCTCGCTGTCAGGGGGTTCGCCTGTCGATGAGAAAATTGTTGCCTTCAAGGGCTTTGACCTTTTTCTTGAGGGCTGCAGCAACCGATGCTACTTCTCCATAATGGCTGTAGCGTCCAGGTTCACAGGGGACCACCGCTATGGAGAGGCTTGTCAATGGAAACGTCCTTGTCTTGCCCTGTCGGTCCTTTGAAACAAAGTATCCTGCTTCCAGGTCTGATTCATCCAGGAAGAGGGGAATGAGCGCAGAAAAATTGGTCAAAACCTCGGAACAGATGGTCTCAGCCTTGTCCAGGGGAACCATGAAGACAAAGTCGTCTCCTCCTATATGACCTACGAAACCATCTGGGCCGGCGTGCTCCTGGATCACATTGACGAGGATGCGCGATACCATCCGGATGACCTCATCCCCCCTGGAAAAGCCATATTTGTCGTTATAGGGTTTGAAGTTGTCTATATCTACATAAGCCACAGCCCGGGGTTCAGACCTTTCCAGCATGGTTTGGATGGTTTTCAATATGGAAGAGTTGCCTGGCAATTTTGTCAAGGGGTTGTTATCCGCAACCCTTTTGGCCCTGGCAAGGGCTAGGTCTATCCTGGTCACGACTTCTTCTATGGAGGCGTGTTGAGAGATGAGATCATCGACAGGATAGTGGCCCCAATCTAGTCCTATGGCAAGATCCCTTTCTGAGACCATGAGGATGACAGGTAATAGGGCAAGTTGGAGATTATTTTTGAGGGCCAGGATCACCTCCTGGTCCATATGTTTATGCAAGCCCTTCTGGATTATTAGAAGGTCTGGAGGGTCTGCCAATATGCCTTCGAGAGAGCGGGCTACGTCGGGGTTTGCCACGATGGTATGCCCCCGTGCCTCCAGGCACAGCCTTTCGTCAGCCCTCTTGAAATGATCGGGAGTAACAAGTGCAATGCGGGCCATTGATATCTCTTATGTGGTTTCCACCTCGTCCTTGTGGATGTCCAGTGTGAAGTCCTGAAGTTCCATCAACTTTTCATCCACTTCTTCGAGTATATGGGTCATTTCCCTTTTTCCAAATTTGATTCTAGCCCATGCGCTGTGGTCAAGGGGAGGCACCCAGGGGTCTCCTCCGAACCCGAAGCCAAGGGCCCTTATTAATATATCGGAAAAATGGATGATGGCCGAAACCTCCTTGAAGTCTGGTGAGGCCTCAGGCTTATGATGGTATTCTATGGGATAGACAAGGCGTTCTGGCAGGTTCCATTGTCTCGCAAGTATGCCTCCAATCTCTCCATGGCCGATTCCAAGGATCTCTTTTTCGACCTCTCTCATATATTGCTCGTGTTTGCGTGCGATTTCTACTACTTCTTCATATTCTTCAGGGAGTTCAGCCCTGAGAACTATCTTTCCTAGATCGTGGATAAGGCCTGCCGTGGAAACCTCTTCCGGATTTTTTATCCCTAGCTTTTTCGCCACTATCCCTGCTGCTGTGGCGCATCCCAAGGAATGCTCGAACAGGCCGATGTCAGATGCCTGCATGACCTCGAATATGGAAGATGTGACTATGAGGGTCTTGATGACGTTGAAACCAAGCAACACTATGGCATTGGATACGGTGCTGATGCGTTGTGGAAAACCAAAAAAGGAGGAGTTCACCATCTTCAAGAGCTTGCTTGTGAGCACCTGGTCCTTTTCGATTATTCTGCCCAGTTTGACTGCGGTGACATCCTCGTCAGAAACCATCTGGTTGAGCTTTGAAACTATCGGAGGCAGCGTCGGAAGGGACTGGACATCTTTCAACCTCTGACGGATTTCCTCCTTGTTCATGAAAAGGCTCCTTTATTTGGCTTTACTCTTTTTGAGGTTTTGGAGAAATTCCTCTCCCTTTTCCTGAACCACCCAGAATTCTCCAATAAGCATCTTTAGTGCCTTGAGCACAGGGTCGTTTTTCACCTTCAGGAACCTGTGGTCAAGCTCTTTGAGTTTTTCAGCCAGGCCCTTTTCCCCAGGCAGCTGGACAGGATGCCCTTCAACAGTGAGGGTCAAAACCTCCTGCTTCGTCAGTCTCGCTATGACCTCCTGGCTGAGTTCTGTGCCAGCACCGCACAACACCTGGCCTTCTGGCGTAACCGCCTCTTTAGCCAGCACCATTCCAGGTTTGGCAAGTTTTATGGGAATTCTCTGCAAACCTTAATATCTCCTTTTCAAGGTTCTGGCCAATGTGCCTGCAAATTTAGGGCCGCTTCCACATTGTAAGCGGTTTTAAACAATTTTTCCTCCTGCATATGGCTTGCCATGAGTTGAAGACCAATGGGAAGCCCCTTGGAATCGAATCCGCATGGGACAGAAATACCTGGTATCCCAGCAAGATTGACCGGTATGGTAAATATATCCGACAGATACATCTGAATAGGATCATCCACCTTTTCTCCAAGCCTGAAGGCCGTTGTCGGGGCAACAGGAGCCGCAATGCAGTCGCATTTTTCAAAAGCCTTCTTGAAATCCTCGATGATGAGGGTCCTGACCTGTGATGCCTTTTTGTAAAAGGCGTCATAGTAACCAGCAGAAAGGCAATAGGTGCCGAGCATGATTCTGCGTTTGACCTCAGGGCCAAAGCCCTGGGCCCTTGTCTTTTTATACATATCCATGAGGTTTGAATATTCCTTGGCCCGGAATCCATATTTGACACCGTCATATCGGGACAGGTTGGATGAGGCTTCAGCCGTAGCAATGATATAGTATGTGGCCACAGCGTATTCGGTGTGGGGCAGACGGATCTTTTCTATCTTGGCTCCCTGTGAAGCCATAGAGTCAATAGCGCCTTTGACAGCCTTCTCCACTTCTGGATCCAGGCCTTCAACAAAATATTCCTCAGGGATGCCAACAGTGAACCCATCAAGGCCAGGTGTGCACGCCTTGGAATAGGGAGGTACAGGATGAGGCAGACTTGTCGAATCCCTGGGGTCATGGCCTGAAATCACCTCCAGGATGAGGGCACAGTCTTCCACACTCCTTGCCAAAGGGCCAATCTGGTCGAGGGACGATGCAAAGGCCACCAAACCAAACCGCGATATTCTTCCATATGTGGGTTTCATGCCCACTACTCCACAATGGGAGGCTGGTTGCCGGATGGAGCCACCAGTGTCCGAGCCCAAGGAGCCGGCACAAAGCCTTGCTCCTACGGCAGCAGCACTTCCGCCACTGGAGCCTCCAGGGATCCTATCAAGGTCCCACGGGTTTCTGGTCTGGAAAAAGGCAGAGTTTTCAGTGGAAGAGCCCATAGCAAATTCATCCATATTCAGCTTTCCAAGCATGACCGCATTCTGGGCCTCCAATTTTTCCATAACAGCCGCATTGAAAGGTGGGCGGAAACTTTCCAGCATCTTGGAGCCGCATGTGGTGTTTACCCCCTTGGTGCATATGACGTCTTTGATCCCCAAGGGTATGCCTGTCAGGCTGCTAGCCTTTCCCTTTGCCATGGCCTCATCGGCCCTTTGGGCCTGGGCAATGGCCTTTTCTTTGGTCACGGTGATGTAGGACCTGACCCTTTTATCCGCCTCTTCTATGCGTTCAAGGTAGGCTTTGGTTATCTCCAAAGATGAGACCTCTTTTTGGTCCAGGAGCCTTCTAAGTTCTGAGATCGTGATATCTGTGAGGTTGTTCATGTCTTTAGGCCTTGTTTTTGAAATTATATAGCGTCTAAAAAGCCGAGAAGGTCAGATAATCCGTGGAACCACAAAGGCACCCTTTTCAGACAAAGGTGCATTGGCAGTGGCTTCTTCCACAGGAAGGGATGGTTTTACCTCATCCTCCCGAAAGACATTCAGTAATTCTATGGCCCTGGTGGTGGGCTCGACATCTGAAGTGTCCAGGGCATCGAGCTTATCCACGAATTCCAGGATGTCATTGAGCTGCCTGGTGAAGGCCTCTATTTCTTGATCGTCAAAGGTAAGACGTGCCAAGTGTGCAACGTGTTCCACTTCGGAAACTGTTATCTTAGCCATTGTTATATCTCCACTGACGGATTTTTGATCCCATAATATATATGCAAGTCCTGCTATTGTTGTCTTTCTTTATAAAAAAACTTTTCGATTATCAAAAGGGGGAAATCTTTAAATGTTCAGAAAAGTTTTTTCTGGCGGGCCTTTTTCCGCCTTTTTCTGTGGCCCTTTTCTTTGGAGATGAGTTCATCTATGTCTTCAAGGAAAGGAGAAGGCTGTGTCTCTATCTTTTCTCCATAGAGATGTCTCCTCATTGAACAGGTGATAAAGACCTGCTCGGAGGCCCTGGTGAGGCCAACATAGAGAAGACGTCTTTCTTCCTGAATATCTCCTTTCTCCCATGGTATCAAGCCTTGCTCGCAGCCTGTTATGAACACCACAGGGAATTCGAGGCCCTTGGATGCGTGCAGGGAAAGAAGGGAGACTGCTTCCACGTGAAAATCTAACACGTCTTGTTCTGCCTTTAAGGCAAGAGAAAGAGGCCTTCCCCTTTGGTGCCACTTTATTGCCTTTTTGAGCAATCGAGCTTCGGAAGTAGAATATTGAAATTTGAGCAGCCTTGATACAGTCTTTAGAAGGTTGGAAGGCTCCATTGCCTTCATCTCCTTCTTCAAATTGGAGGTGAGGGACAGGAGCCTTTTTCGCTCCTCTGGCCTGAGCATGAAGAGATGGTAATCTATGTCGCGGCCTTCTATGAATTCTAGCAGGTGCCAAAGCTTGTTAAGCTTTTCGTCTGATAAGGGGTTTGCCGCTCCACCAAACTGATAGGGGATTCCCGCCTTTTCAAGCTCCTTGGCAAATATCTGTCCAATTCTATTGATACGAAAGAGGATGGCTATGTCAGAAAGGCTTCTGAGGCCTTGGCCAGAAGCAATGCCTTGGTTCAGGCTTTCAAAGCTTATTCCACCACTTAGCTGGTCTATTTTCCTTGCAACCCATCCTGCCTCTTTCTCGGGTGTTTGGAACTTTTTGAAGGTAATGTTTCCAGCATGGCCCTTGTGTGATTTTAGTACAGGCGCCTCTTCTACTGCCAGAACTATTCTGGCAGCATCCAAGAGCCTTTGAGGGCATCTGTAGGCAGAGGTCAGGCTTATCCTGGTGCAAGGGCTGAAATCTGTTTCAAATCGTCTCATGAATACCGGATCCGAACCCCTGAAGCCATAAATGGATTGGTTCGGGTCTCCAATGGCCATGACCCGGCAACCGTGGGAGGCAATGAGCTGTGTAAGTTTGTATTGAGCTGGACTCACGTCCTGAAATTCATCTATCAGGACATGATAGTATGACAGGACATTTTCATCCTTGTTGCCCTGGCTCTCCAGGTGGTCAATGGCTGCAATAATCAGATCGTCGTAGTCATAAAGGTTGTAGGCAGACAAACGGTCGTGATAGAGCTTCCACAAAAGTTGCACATCTTCTGGCTCTTCCTCGATCTTAATGGGATAAGACTGTTTGAGAAATTGAATTCTATCGAATATGGCCTTTATCTTGCCATCGAAGCCTTCGGAACGGGCAACCTCTGTAAGGATCCTTTTTTGTTCGTTTTCTGTGACGACCACAGGGCAGGCCCTGTCTGGAACCCTGTCTTTCAGAAAGTTGAAGGCCCAGGAATGGTATGTGGTGATCTGCAGCTGGCCGCTGAGTCCAGCAGCACCGAGCCTTTCGGCCATTTCATTTGCGGCCTTGTTGGTGAAGGTTATGGCAAGGATATCATGGGGTTTGCAGCCTTGCGCTATGAGCCAGGCCATCCTGGCTGTGAGGACCCTGGTCTTTCCTGTGCCTGGCCCTGCTTCCACCAGCACATTGGTGTCCGTGACTTTTGCAGCCAGTTCTTGAAGGTCATTTAAGTTTTCTAGCAGAGGATTGGATTGCAATGTCGTTATTCAGAAGAGAACTTAAAGAGGTGTCTTTTTATCTTCTTGGTGGACGTCTTCGGTAGCTCCTCATTGATGATCTTGAAGGACTTGATGCGTTTATAAGATGCTATCTCTTTATTGATTCGTCTCACCTCTTTGGAGATCAGTTCATGAAGCATTTCATCTCCAATTTGTTTCATGGGGAATTCCCTGGCCAGGAATTCGTGGTCGGGCACTATTATGGCACACACCTTTTCCCCTTGGGTGGTGCTTGAAATTTGGCCATAAACCATGGATTCCAGGATATAATCGCTTCTGTTGAGTGCGCTTTCCAATTCCTCTGGATATACGTTCTTGCCTGCAGCAGTAACTATCAGGTTTTTCCCGCGTCCACACACAAAGACGTAACCATCTTTGTTGACAAATCCGAGATCTCCTGTGTAAAGCCAACCGTCCTCGTCTACTGCTGCCTGTGTGGCCTCTGGGTTGTCGAGATAGCCCTTCATTATCATTGGGCCCTTGAAGGCCAGTTCCCCCACACCTTCGTCATTGGGGTCTACAACCTTCACCAATACCCCTGGTAGGGGTTTGCCAGCACTTTCATCAATGGGTGCGTCAGTTGGGTTGATGGTGAGAACCGGGCTTGCCTCTGTAAGACCATAACCCTGTAATATGTCCAGGCCAAGCCGCCTGAAAAATTTTGGGATATATGGCGGCAATGGAGCGCCACCTGCCACAAAATATCTTATGGAATCCAGGCCAGCCTTTTTCCTGAAACCCCTGAAAAGGACCTTGCCAAGATTGCGGTTGCCAAGCTTTTCTCCAGTGGATACCAATCTCCAAAGACTCTTGAAGAGTAACCGTTTTGGACGAGGCGCTTTGTTGACTGCCCGGATTATGCCCTCCATCATCTTCTGATACAGTAAGGGCACTCCCAACATGACTGTGCCCTTACAGGCCCTTAGATCTTCAATGATGTATCTTGATTTGAGGCTCCTCGCAAAGGTGATGGAACAGCCGGAAAAAAGAGGAAGGATAAAGCCAGCGGTACATTCAAACGTATGGTGCATTGGTAGGACAGACAGGAAACTTTCTTCCCTGATGTCAATTGCTAAATAGCAGGCGATGCAGTCTGAGACAATGTTCCAATGGCTTAGCATCACACCCTTTGGGGTTCCTGTTGTACCAGACGTGAATATGATGGCTGCCACATCCTCTGGTTCCACTTCTGGAAACGTTGCAGGAGCTTTTTGGCCAGAATCTTTGAGCTCATCCATTGTAATCACGCCATCTGGAAGATCTTGTGCCTGTGGGTCGAGGCATATGACGGTTTTTATGCTGGGATAGGCATCCTGGGCATCGGCTATGATGTCCAGGAATTTCTGGGAAGCAAAGGCCATTTTGATTTTGGCCTTGGCAATGAGCTGGCTCAGTTCGTTCTTGCTGAGCAGAGAATCCAGTGGCACATTCACACCACCGCATCTGACTGTGCATAAGTAGGCCTTGGCCCATTCCGGTGAGTTGGGTCCAAGTATTGCAACCCGTTCCCCCTTGCTAAGCCCAAAGGCGGCAAGGCCTGATGCCAGATGGTCTATCTGTTCTTTGAGCTCCTTGTAGCTGATGCTACGATCGCCGCTTTTCTCCCTTGCTGTAAGTGCCTTTCTTTCAGGGTAGAGGGCTGCAGACCTTTCAATGACCTGGGGCAGAGTCATTGGAAGGTCTTTTTCTTTTACGTAACTTAGTAGTTCCATTTAAAAGATAGGTTTATTACATGGGCCTGCCCCTTGTAAGTGCCATCCAGGGTAGGCGTGAGTGGTGATGTGCCTCCGTTTTCCACCAACACATAACAGTACGCAGCGTCCACGCCAATATGTTTATAGTTCCAGCCTGTACCAACGGAAAATGCCCAGCGGTCATTGGTGGGAAGAGTTGGTTCCCTCCACTTGTTGTCTATCGGCGACTGGTCGTAGGCAAATCCTCCCCTTAGCAACCACTGGTCATTGAGGGTGTACTCAGCGCCAAATCTGAAAGCCCAGGCATCTTCCCAGTTTCTAGGGATACTCACGACTCCCGGTTGGCCGGTTCCTGGGGCCTGTTCATATTGAAAGTCCAGTGAGTCATAAGATGACCAGTCCGTCCATACGAAATCTGCCGTAAAATTCCAATCTTTTACTGCTGTGGTGGAGATGCCCACTGTCACAGTGCGAGGAAGCCTGATGTCGAGCCACATGTTGGATGCGGGAAATGGAGGCAGGTCCATGGAGTACCTGGCCTTGCCATAAAGGTCTATGTCGATTTGGGAATGGTATGTAACACCAAGATTCCAGTCCTTGAAGGGTTTCAAGAGCATGGAAAGGGTATATCCATAGCCCCAGTCTTTTCCCTTCATGTTGGTCTTGAGCCCTGGTACCTGAGGTGTCAGGGCTCTTCTCATGTCGGCAGTAGCATATACAAAATTGGGGCCCACTCCAAAGGCGACCCAATCATATGGTTTGAACGAAAGGGCTGGTGAAAGGTAGAGACAACGTAGCTCCGTATAGACTGCGTAATATTTGCCTGGCCAATCGTTTTGCCATTCTGTAGTGAGGCCATAAGGCACATTGACAGACATGGATACCCCGAATTTTTCTGCCACTGGCAGTGCAGCATACACGTGGGGCACGGGGTAGACCTTGTCCTTCATGTCGTCGTGGGTGCCGTCGTGCTCAAGCTTCATCTGGGGGATCACCAGGGCTGTACCAAAGGACAGCTTCAATCCATCGAGCATGGAAGATGCAGCCGGATTGAACCAAGCCACTTCGGCTATGTCGTCCCTGCCGGTCAAGGCCCCTCCCATGGCGGTTCCACGGGCGGAAAGTTCGCTAAACAATTGGAAACCAGCACTGAAGGCCTGAGACGAGAAAAAAACAGTGCCCAACAACATAATCAATGTCAATCTCAATGCATTTCTAAGCATTTATATTCCCTCCCTAAGTCTGTAAAGCCTTGCCAGTTTTCCCTTGACACACCTTGGACCCAGGCATGGCAAGGGCTGATGTGCCAACTTGCCAAATCCTGACGTCGTGCCCATTGAGCAACACATTCAATTTGCACGAGTCTATGAAAGACATGGCATCCCAATTTTTATAAGTCATGATTTTTAATAATAAATTCTTTGGCTTGCAAGTTTCTTCATGATTAATGTGCTGATTCCAAAACACTTTTTGAGTTGTATTTGGCTGATTTAACAAGAATTTTTTATAACGATAAAAATGCCATCTATAATGATATTAATCGTTTTAATGCAATTAAGTTGACATCTTCAAAAAACAGCCATTTGGTGCAACGAAAATGTTAGATGTGAGAGGGGCAAAAAAACTTGCCAAACGAGTAGTGCACGTGACTGTGTTAATTTTTCAGATAAAGTAGCATAATATAGGTGAAATAGGCAATAAGAAGCAAGAGACCTTCTTCCCTTTTTATGCGTTTTCTTCTCATTATGGGAAACAGGACCAAGGTCAACACCGCCATGACTGGCAGGTCTCTAATGAGGATCTGGTGATTGATCTGCACTGGTTTGACAAGGCCGGTAATCCCCAAGACTGCACACGTGTTGGCAAAGTTGCTGCCCAAAACGTTACCTATTATCAGGCCGCCTTGCCTCCTTCTCGCTGCTGAGAGTGTGCTTGCCAATTCAGGCAGTGACGTCCCCACTGCAGTCAGGCTGAGGCCAATAATGAGTTCTGGGCAATGAAAGAAGCGGGCGACTTCAACAGAACCGATTATAAGATATTTGGAGCCTGTAACTAGCCCAATCATGCTCAGGGCTATTACTGTAACCCTCAGTAGATATCTGGGTTCTTCATGAAAAGCCCAAGTGGTTGCACCAGATTCTCGGTCTGCCAGGAGTCCTTTTTTGTATTGCCAAATGAAAAAGAGGTAACAGATGAAAAAGGCAAAAAATAGGGCGGCTGTAACACGACTTATCTTGCCAAGAAACGAAGCTACAGTTAGCCCGAAGATTGAAATTGTCAGAAAGGGCAATTCAATACGTGATATCCTTGCTGGAATGGAAAATGGACGGCTGATGGCCCCTATCCCGAGTATTAACCCGATGTTTGCGATATTGCTTCCTATCACGTTTCCAACAGCAATGTCAGGTTGGCCCTCGAAGGCTGCCAGCAAAGAGACGAAGAGTTCAGGAGCTGAAGTGCCAAAGGCAATTATGGTGAGCCCGATGATAACAGGTTGTATGCCCAAGGACCTGGCTAGCTTTACCGATGAACTAGTAAGCCATTCAGCGCTTGCTATAAGGAGAGCAAGCCCGCAAATGATTTGAATGAGGGGCAGGACAAGACTATGCATATTTCACGAGTGCCATATTGACGTGGAGAATTTTCAGCGGATTGACGATGGGATTGGCATCAAACTGTTTCAGAAATCAACTGAGAACAAGAACTTAGAAGGTTTTTGGATACGTCTATCCCAAGACCTGGCCCCACAGGGATTTTTGCGTGCCCACCAAAGGAAAATTCACACGGAGTCTCAGTGATGTCAGTTCCTAGCACAAATTTGGAATAACTCCCTTCTGTATATTTGAACGGTCCACAGATGGATGCCAGTTGCCGTCCAGCAGCTGCCAAAATGGAGGTCTCACCGACATGGCAACCCAACTGGCAAAACAAACCAGCCTCTTTGGCCATTTTTATCGCCTTTATGCACTTCAGTATGCCTCCGCACTTCGACAACCTGATACTAAGGCCTGAGCAGATGCCATTTGATATGATGGTCCCCATTTCTTCCAATGTGCAGGCAGATTCATCTGCAATGACTGGAATAGATGATTGCTTTTCAACCCTTTTAAGACCGTCCAGATCACCTTTGGGAACTGGCTGCTCAAAGGCGGACACCCTTAAGCCCATTTTTCGTATATCTTCAATGGCCCGAACTGCCTCATCCCATGAAAAGGCACCATTCGCATCAAGCCTCAAGTCTGTTTCAGGGCCGAGGATGGTAAATATCTCGTGGACAAGTTCAACGGCCTGATCCTTGTTTGATACCTTGGCCTTGACATGATCCAGCCCCAATTTACCAGTTAGGCCGAGGAATTTTGAGCGTTGGTTTTGGTCGAGCAATGGCAAGACCGAGGAATAGGTGAGGGAGTCGACAGCAGGCTTTTTCACAAAGAGTCCCCACAGGGGCACGTTCCTTTTTCTGGCAAAAAGGTCGAGGACGGCGATCTCTAATGCACAAAAGGCAGAGGGATGATCCATCGCAAGGCGGGCATTGCCAGCTTCTTCCAAGAAGGACAACAAGTCTTTCTGCTCTTTAAAGGTTTTCCCAATGAAGATCTGAGACAGCTTCGTAGCGGCATTTTCCGATGCCGCTACCGTTTCTCCAGTGACATAGTCTCTCGGTGTGCCTTCTCCAAACCCCTTTAATCCATCTGCGTCTTCTACCTCGACTATAAAACCCTGGCTCTCGCTTCTCCTTGCCAAGCTATGAGAAACTTGGACTGAAAATGGTATCCGTACCCGGTATATCCTGACCCGTTCTATTGTCAATTGCTTCTGGCTCAATACTATGCTCCAGTATAAATTTAGATGCGCCCTTTATCTGATACCATTGAAACGGATATTTTGAAATATACTCTTCAAGTTTTTTCCATGCGTATGCAGAAACCGAGGTACACTTGTTCCCATCTGCCAGGAAATCGACTGTGAGCATGAACCTGTCCCCTTGCCTGTGGACCAATGTCATGAATGCAGGGACCTTTGCCTTTTTGAAGAAGAAATCAAGGGTCCTGTCCCGAGGCATTATCCGGCCAAATACATCCACTTTTTGGTTCTTGTGAAAACGCCATTCGGAAAACTCATCACATTCGGTTATAAGGAATCTCCCATCCTTTATGGCCTTTAAGGCCCTGAATGCCACCTTTGGTTCATCTGCGTCAATAAGTAACACACCAAACCTGTCGGCTTTTCTGACAAGGGCCTCTTTCAGGCTCTTGGTCTTGAACCTGCATATCATGGCTATTTTGTAGCCGTTCATTGCCAGAGCCAGGGGTAGATATTCTACAGCTCCAAAGTGGCCTGTGACCAGTATTGCACCTTTGCCCTGCCTGGCCAGCACATCCAGCACATGCCTGTTGGTGATGACGAGCCTGTCCTGAAGATACCTTTTGGTTTCCTCAAGAGGCCGGTACGCCATCACCATCTTTTCCAGATAGTGTTCAAATACTCCGCAGACAGCCCTTAAGAGGTTGATCGCCAGGGGCATGGGGATGTTTCTGCCACTTCTGATTATGGAAAGGCAGGTAGCTATGTTGGCGCACATGCGTATTTTGAGTATTATGTAAAAGAGGCCCCAGAGGTAGAGGTAGGTTCTTAGAAATGAAAGTGGTAGTTTTCTGGCTAAGTAAACATTGAACGGCAGCTGGAAAAATTGACTGATGCCCATGTTTTTGAACAGATTAGGGTGTTTCATGGCTTCCTCCTTGGAGAAACATAATGGAGGGACGCATCTTCAGGCTGCTATTCTGGACCCCTGCTTATATGAGATTCAGCTTTTTAAGCAGGCTTGAAAATTATTGTCTTGCTGTCGATTTGCCCCTCCTTAAATCAAATCTTAATCATTTTAGCAGCAGGATAAGTGCCAAAAATTCTATTTATTATTATACATATATGAATTAAAATTTTTTTAAAAGACAAAAATGGGATTTATTTCGTGATAATTCCATGAAAACGCTAAAAAAATACAATATCGCCTCAAAAATAGACGATATGTATCTGGCCAAAAAAATAGAACATGGAAAAGCATAATAGCTGTCTAAATTGCCTGGCCATTATCCAATATGTCAAAGAACAGGCACCTGGAAAAGTAAAGGAGTTATTTAAGGGTCTGGATGATGTACTGGATGGAATACCAGACAAAGAGGCATTTCTGTCTGACCCAAACAACTGGGTATCCTCAAATGTTATTATTAAGCTTTATGAAAATGCTAAAAAGATATTAGGGGATGAAAATATTGCCTACCAGATAGGATACAATTCCATAATGCAGAAAAGATTTGGCTATGTCCAAAAGATATTTATCTACGCATTTGGAAACCCAAGGAACATCCTCGGCTATGCCCAGCGCATCAACGATAAATTCAACAGGACCAAGACCATTTCCTTGATAAGCCTCAGTCAGAAAGATGCAGTGGTTCAGTTGCACTGGAACAGCGATCTGAAATTGAGCAGGGACTTCTGCCTTTATAACAAGGGGATATATTCTGCAATTCCCACTGTGTGGGGAGGTGATGCTTGTACGGTGGAAGAATCACAGTGCTTCTTCGATGGGAAGCCCTTCTGTGAATATCATATTTCTTGGAAACCCCAATCCAGGTTCAAGAGCAAGTTCTTTCACGTGGTGGCCCCATGGAAAATCGCCAGGGAGTCTATCCGTGAGGTTGAAAAAGACAAGCAGCTGCTTCAGGAAAAGTATGAAAAGATCTATGCCCTTAATAAGGAATTGGAAAACAGGATTGATCAGCTCTCGGCACTCTACGAAACAAGTACCGCAATCCTTTCCACTCTGGATCTCAAGGAATTGCTCGACCAGGTCCTAAAGCGCATGATGCACATAGCCAGGCTCGAAAGAGCCGGCGTCTTCCTGGTCGACCGGGAAGGCAGGAAGCTAAATCTCATCCATGCAGCAGGCATCGACGATGAGACGTTGGAAAAACTCAAAGAATACCACATCCCTATTGACAAAAAGAACAATATCATCGCTAGGGCTGCCCAGGCTCAAAAGCCCATCCTGGTGGAAGACGTGGGTACTCTTGCGTTAAACAGGAAGAATCCTTTACTTAAGGCCTTTCAGCCAAAGGCCTTCGTGATCGTGCCCATGTCTGTAAGGGGACAGGTTGTGGGCATCATGGTAGGGGACAATACCTCTGACAAGGACTTCATAAAGGAAATAGACAGGGATTTCCTAACAAGTTTTGCCAATCATATAGCAATGGCCATAGAGAATGCCAATCTCTACAGGCAGATTGAAACGTCAGAAAAGAAGCATAGGCAGATCGTCGAAAATATTAATGAAGGCATAATGATCATCAATGAAGAGGGCTCTGTGATATTTTCCAACAGGAAGATGAACATGTTGATAGGCAAGGATGATCTTACAGGCTGCCGGATCTATGACTTTGTGCCAGATCGTGATGAAAAAAGAAAGCTCCTTTCACTACTGATGGCCAATTATTCAGGCCTCCAGGCCAAGGAAGAAATACTCTTTCAATCTGTGGAAAACAAACCCATCCCGGCACTTATGAGTAGCGTCCCGGTGCAGGACCCTAATGATGGAAGCATGCTTGGCTGTCTTGCTCTGGTTACAGATCTTACCAGCCAGAAAGAATTGGAGAGAAAGCTTCTTCAGGCTCAAAAGATGGAGTCCATCGGGACTATGGCTGGAGGCATAGCCCATGACTTCAATAATATTTTGACAGGCATCTTAGGTTTCACTTCTCTGTTAAAGGAAAAGGTGGGCGACAGGCCAGACCTGGCTAGGTTTGTGGAGATCATAGAAAATTCGAGTCTCAGGGCTGCAGCCCTGGTCAAAAAGATGCTGGTTTTTAGCAGGGAGACAACCCCTCAAGAGGATGCGACTTGCAGGATCAACGAGGTAATTGAAGAATCCCTTGCCCTACTGAAAAGTTCTTTCCCAAAGAACATCATGCTGGAATTCGATCTCGACCATGACGTTCCCCAGATCCTCTGTGACGCATCTCAACTTCAGCAGATCATCTTGAATCTTTGTATCAATGCACGGGATGCAATGCCCCATGGCGGGACTCTTCGTATTTCCACCCGTCTTTGTTCCGTGGACGAGCTGCCTGCATCATTCAGGGGGCGCACGAACCATAGCGCCTTTGTCAAGCTTGCTGTTTCTGATACAGGCACGGGAATCTCTCAGGACATTATAGACAGGATCTTCGATCCCTTCTTTACGACCAAGGAGGTGGGGAAGGGTTCAGGGCTTGGCCTGGCTATGGTTTATGGCATCTTGGAGAGTCTCGGCGGTGTCATAGATGTCAAGACTGTACCTGGTAAGGGTACCTTGTTCGAGCTTTACTTCAGGGTTTCCCTGCCAAAGGAATACGTTTCAAGGGAGACTGAATCCGATGGCAAGCTTTCTGGCAGTGAGGCCATTCTTATTGTGGATGATGAGGAACTGATAAGAGACCTGGCCTGCGAGATTTTGCGCCCCCATGGTTACCGGACCATAATGGCCAAGAATGGTCGAGAGGCCGTCTCCATCTATCGTTCATTGTTTCCGGAAATCAGCCTGATCTTGATGGATGTTGTAATGCCTGAAATGGACGGGATAAAGGCCTCGAAAGAGATATTGAAGACAGACCCCACTGCGAGGATCTTGTTTTGCAGTGGCTATAGTTCAAGGGCAGATATCTCTGAATTTCAGCAGGGCCGTGTGCCTGCCCTGCTGATCAAGAAGCCTTTTAATCCAGACAAGCTCTTGAAGGCCGTGCGCCACTGTCTGGATGCGAACCTGACGAGTCAGAGCGTATCCATGTGAGCGTCTAATTCAGGACACTGTAGCCACGGTTTCTCATGCAACGTATATATGCCCGTTTATATCTCTGCTCTGCCGATAACCCCTGATAGGCACCTCCTCCAATTCCTCCTGCAGCAGCCCCAATGGCGGCTCCTTTGCCTGCGTGGCCAAGCACCGCTCCAATAGCAGCCCCTGCAGCTGCTCCTATGGCACCACCGATGAGCCCGCCCTTGATGGTTTCTTCAGGAGTATATCCTGCCACTTGCTGGGCCAGCATTTTGCACTCTGTGAGATCCTGTGCGTATGTATGTTGCGGTCTGTACGTGTTTACGGCCTGAATGATCCTTGGTTTTTGTTCATGGTAGACCTTTCGGGCCGTTACGGTACGCACTGGTTTTTTTACATGCACCACCCTTTTATGGGGGGCAGCAGTCTTCTTTTGGGTGGAGACCGCCTTGACAGGTTTGGATTCAGTCATCGGTGTGTCAATGGTGGGCGTCCAGCCAGACTGGGCGGCGCAACCCAGAAGAACGATCAGAATAAGTAAAAGGATAAGTATAGAAAAGTCCTTGTTCATAACATCCTCCTTCCTTTTGTTTCTCTGTACCTCATGTCTAAAAGGTTGCCCTTAAAGACGGTCATGGCAGTTTCATGTCTGCCACCTCCAAGAATGAAAACGTGATTTTTCCATGTACTTTCAAGGTAAATCGCTCTTTTGTTAACTGACTGTAAACACACAAAATTAATCCTGAAATATCAATACAATATGTCTGCAGTTGTTCTTCTCTTGCGTCTGTTCTTGAAGCCAAATCCTTAATTTTTTATGCCCCTGAATATGTCATTATTGCATAAGATCAATGGGCTGCTGTAAGCTAGAAAAAGCAAAAGAGGCGCAGATGCCTCCTTTGCTCTTTTATCTAAATGGTCAGATTGTCGCAGATGCCATCTCCGTCCATATCAATGAAGTTGGTCCTGGAACCCCTGATGGCTCCCGATCTTGGGCCTCTTTTGCCAAAGCCTCTGGGGCCAGAGACCAAGTTGCCATCCTTGTCCACCCGTCCCCTTTCCCATGGACTCTTGATTATGGAATCCACTTCTTCCTGCGTGAGGAACTGGGCCTGATAGGTTATTCCCAGATTGGAAAGCTGGGAGGTAAAAGCCCTCAGATGGTTCCTGGAACCCTTCACAAGGTTTTGATATATGGTCAAGATGTCTTCATTGTCGGATGTCTTTAATAGTTCTTCGAGATCCTTTATGTCGAGATCTTCAATGGTTGCACCAACGAGAAGGGCTTCCTCAAGGCTGGTCGCTCCCTTTGCCGTGAGGCTGTTGTAAAGATCCTGCATTTCAGAGGAATTGAATTGTCCGGGTCCCATTCCATTTACTGGGTCAGTAATGCCGTATTTTGCCAAGAGGGCAGCCACAGCGTCCATGTGGCGCTGTTCCGACTCGGCTATCCTGGAAAATACGCGATTTTGCCACAGATCATTCAGGTATATGTAAACGTCTCGGGCAAGTTTTTCTTCTTCCCTCATCTTGACCAGGCCGTCCTTTTCCTGTTGGCTCAATTCTTCAAAGGGCAGCTGTGAGACCATGGACTGGGGTCCAGGCGCGAAAGAATTTCCGTTGCCGTTGCCAAAGCCTGCTGCCACGGCGTTGTTTGCGCCAACAATGATACATGTTGCCGCAATGATCATGCTGATGTCCTTTAGGGATTTCATATTGTCATTTCCTCCTTGTTTTTGTCTTTGGAATGCTCTTATGTTTTTTATCTGCGGCCGCGGCCATGACCTTGGCCCCGCCCATAGCCTGTGCCATCACAATTTCCTTGCCCGTATTTGCCATACTGTCCGCTTTGGTTGCTTCGGTTTTGGTATCTGCCTCTGCTGTACTGTGATCTTTCTTCAGGTGTGGCGTTTCGCATCTTTTCTCTCCAGGCATCCCTGAAGGCATTTCTCTCTTCTACAGACTTATTCATCATTGTCCCTCTCATCTGAGACAATTCCTGAAGGCTATAACTGTTATAATCTGTAGCCATTGCAGGAATGGCCATGAAAAGTGCTCCTGCTATGATCGCCCCTTTTAGTAAGAATCCGTTTTGTTTTTTCATTTTTGTTCTCCTTTGTGTTACGTTTGCAGTTTATTACTCAAGGAGTGTGCCAGATTTGAGCACGCATTTTTTCCTTTTTAAAACAAGTGGTTATCTTTTGAGTAAGCCTGCGTCGTCTTCGGTATGTTCGACAATGCAGCGTTGATGATCGACAAATTTGTCGATTATATGGGGCCATTTTTATTGGGCTAGATGGGAAAAAAAGGAAAATCTTCAATATTTATAAAGGGTTTTTGATATGGTATCCTTTTTGTATAAAAGAACTTTGAATAGAAATGTTTATTTGAGTGAATATTTGTATAATGAGGCATCTGGAAATAATTTCTAAGAACATGCACCATGACGATTTTCAACACTAAAAATCAAGCCTCCCTCTGGCCATATATGGCAATGTGTTTACTCTTGTCGTTTTGGGGCTACCGAGCCAGTGCTGCCGAATTGATGGATGGTTTTGTGGTCAGTATAGATAGGGCAGGAAAGATAGTGACTGTCCGCGACAGTGTCAGTGGGGAAAACAGATCCATCGCCATATCCACCCCTGGAGATGTTGGCAATATCAAACCTGGGTCCCATATAAGGCTTTGGGTGTCCACCAAAGACAATGGGGTGATCAACGCAGAAAAGATATGCACACCTCAATTGCACGATATGACTGGAATAAAGAAGAGACTTAGAAAGGCCACTGGATCAAGGCACAAGGGAATGCGTGGCCATAGGGGAAGAGGCCATGGAAGGGGTCATGGCAGGTAGCCTGTGTAATGGCTGAAAAAAGCGGCAGGCCAGAAGGAGATTCGGTTTTTCCTAATCTTTGGAAGGCCAATCTCATAGCCTTTATGGTGATACTGGGCGTGGCTGTGTCTGTGGCCGTCTGGCAGACGAGATACCTTGACAGGGTCTTTCTGGACGAGGCCAGAGATCATGCAAGACTTGCGGCTGAGATAATAAAACTGAATGCCCAAAATGCCATTGAAGCCGGGAAGATCACCAGGCAGATCATATCTTCGTTTTTGAGGAGTCAAATCAAATTCATCCGCTACCTCCATCACATAGAGCCATTTGTGCCTGAAGAATTGGCGGCATTCGCCAGGGAGGCAGGCTTGACAGGGATCACCATAATGGAAAGGCATGGCGGGCAACTCATAGAAAGCCGGCACGGGTGGCTGGGCAATAATTTCAGCTTCTTGTGCAAATCCATTTCTGCCTTGCGGCTATTTCAGCAGAACAAGGTATTCGTCCTCAACAGTCCATTCAATAGTAACAACAACGTGTGTGTCATTACTGGAATAGACGCCTCAAATGTGCTCAACATCCAGCAAAGGATAAGCCTTGACAACACCCTTAAAGAGATTTCGCACCTGGCTGGGGTAAGATTTGTAAAGGTAACAGACAAGGAGAGTGCGTGCCGTGAGCGAAACGGGTGGGGGTGCCCCGAGGTGTGCGACAAGAAGGGGGATGTGGAATATGTGGATACGCCAACTGGGCCAGTGGTCAGGGTGCAGTTTGATCTTGGAAATGACGTCCTTGTTCTGGGCATGGACGCTTCGTCTCTCAGGCAGAGACAGCGCAATATTTGGACGCTTCTGCTGATTTTTTCTGCTGTGCTCATAGTGACCGGGGGCATTGTCACTTGGCTTTTATATAGGCATCAGGCTGCATATCTGGAAAAGATGCGGGAGTATGAGGAGCGTCTTTTTCAAGAGCGCCACGAGGCAAGCCTTGGCCGCTCGGCAGCAACCATAGCCCACGAGATAAGAAATCCCCTCAACAGTGTGTCCATGGGGATTCAGAAGATCCTTATGGACCATGATGGCGTTCCTGACAAGCACCTTAAATTGCTGAGCCTTTTACAAGAAGAGCTGTCGAGGACAGAGAGGATAATCTCTGGACTTTTGTCATATGCCAGGCCTTTAAAGCCGTCCAAAGAACGCATTCTTCTATCGAGTGAGTTGAGAAAGGCCCTTTTTAGTATCGAATCGACCAGGAAGGTAAGGGATATAGACGTGGATTTCAGGATCAAAGAGGAAACAGAGGTGGAGGCAGACCCGCATCTTGTCCATCAGTTGTTTGAAAATCTGCTTTCAAATGCCCTGGATGCCCAGCCCAAGGGAGGTGCTATTGTCATCGAGTTTTTGCTTAAAGGCGGATTTCAGATCATTAGGATATCCAATCAGGGCAATGTCCCTTCTGAAGAGAAGCTTCAGCAGATCTTCGATCCGTATTTCACATTGAAGACCAGAGGGACGGGGCTTGGTCTTCCTATATGTCAGCGCATCATGACAGCCCATCAGGGGTTTATACGGGCCAGTTTGAAAAACGATACCTTTGTGATGGAATTGGGTTTCCCTGTGAGGGCTTAACAGGGGAGGATGGCGTATGAAAATTCTTATCGTGGATGATGAACCACTCCAAAGAAGCATTATCAGGCAGTTTCTCGAAGAGAAGGGGTTTGAGGCAGTAGAGGCTGAAAATGGTCATATGGCCATAGAGTCGTTCAAGAAGGAATTTATCCCAGTTGTCCTGCTGGATCACAGGATGCCAGACATGAATGGTGATCAGGTGCTTGAAGAACTCATGAAGGTTAACCCAATGGTCCAGGTCATTATGATCACGGCATACGGCGCGGTGGATACGGCCGTGAAGGTCATGAAGCTGGGGGCTTGTGATTTCCTGGAAAAGCCCGTGGACCTCAAGGTGCTGCTTCAAAAGGTTGAGGCGGCTGTGACCAGGGTGGAGACAGAAGAAGACCTGAAAGAGGTGAGTGAGGAGATAGAAGACAGCAGGATCCCTCTCACCTTTATTGGGAGAAGCCAGGCCATGAAAGAGGCGGTTTCTACTGCAAGGAGGGTGGCGGCAACCCCTTGGCCTGTCTTGATCTATGGTGAAACAGGTACAGGCAAGGAATTGATGGCAAGGCTCGTTCATGAACTGAGCCCCCGAAAGGATTATCAGTTCGTAGAGGTGAACTGTGCCGCAATCCCTGAAAACCTGTTTGAAAGCGAGCTCTTCGGCCACAAGAAAGGGGCGTTTACAGGGGCAGCCAGGGACAAAAAGGGCCTTTTTGAATTTGCCCAGCGGGGCACGATATTCTTGGATGAAATAGGAGAGCTTCCTGAGCACCTCCAGGCAAAGCTTTTGAGGGTGCTCCAGGAAAAGAAGATGACCCCACTTGGAGCCTTACAGCCTGTAGAGGTGGATGTGAGGATCGTGGCGGCCACCAACCGGGACCTCAAGACGATGATCGACCAGGGGCTCTTCAGGCAGGATCTCTATTTCCGCCTGAATGTCTTTGAGATTCACCTGCCTCCTCTCAGGGAACGGAGGGAGGACATACCGGATCTTGTAAACCTCTTTTTGGAGAAATATCAGGCAAAACCTGTGCGCATTTCCTCAGAGGCCATGGACAAACTGGTGAAATACAACTGGCCTGGGAATGTCAGGGAATTGGAGCACATTATTCAAAGGCTCGTAACCCTCTGCCGAGGAAATGTAATAAAGGCATCGGATATACCTGTTGATTTTGAGCCAGGTACTGAGGTGGGCCAGGATCTTGAGGCCAGGCTCAGGCAGGTGGAAAAGGAGGAGATCCTGAAGGCCCTTAAGGCAAAGAATTGGGTACAGACCAGGGCGGCAGAACTTTTGGGGATCAGCGAGCGGGTTTTGAGGTACAAGATGAAAAAATACGGCATAAAAAGGGAAAAGCAGGGCTGATATGGCGCAGGGCCACAGGCAAAGACTGAGGGAAAGGTTTCTAAACTATGGCCTGGAATCCTTCATTGACGAGGAAATCGTCGAGGTTCTCCTTGCACTTGGGACACCGAGGAAGGACTGCAAAGGCCCAGCCAGGGACCTCATAGGCTACTTTGGTTCCCTTGCGGCAATTCTTGAGGCTGAATCAGAAGAGCTTCAGAAGATAAAAGGCGTTGGGCCAAACAACATATTTGCCCTCAAGTTCATTCATGAGGTGGCAAGGAGGTTTTTAAGGCAGCAGCTCACGAGCAGGCCTCAGATCCGTTCAGCCTCCGACATGACGGATTATTTGTGTCATGCCTTATCTTTCAAGGACAGGGAGGTCTTCGTGGCGGTATTTCTGGATCCCCAGAATGCTGTCATAGACCTTGAGGAGCTTTTTATGGGCACAGCAAATGTCACAGCTGTTTATCCAAGGGAAGTGATGAGAAGGGCTCTTTTGAAGAACGCAACCTCCCTTATCTTTGCCCACAACCATCCTTCGGGTTCCCTTGAACCCTCTCTGGCAGATAAGGAGATAACCGAAAAGCTTGTGCGTGCTGCCGGAGTCCTTGATATTCAGGTTTTAGATCATATCATTATTGGAGGCCCAGGAAGTTATTTCAGCTTTGCAGAACAAGGACTCATAGGCCCGAGCAGGACATAGAGCCATGTTTGAATTTTCTGATAATAAGGCAGAGTTTTTTATGAAACAGGCCATTTTGCAGGCAATAAGGGCCTGGAAAAAGGGTGAAGTGCCTGTGGGGGCAGTGGTGGTTTCTGGGGCAGGGCAGATCCTTGCTTCAGCACATAATTGTCCCATTTCACTCGATGACCCTACGGCACATGCCGAGATATTGGCCCTTAGGCTCGCAGCCGGGAAGGTTGGCAATTACAGGTTGACCGACTCCTGGCTGATTTCAACCCTAGAACCATGTGTCATGTGTGCAGGGGCAATGGTTTGGGCGCGTGTCAAGGGTGTGGTCTTTGGGGCCCGGGATCCTGTAAGCGGTGCCTTTGGTTCAGTGATGGATATCAATGAGGTGCCTGGCTTAAATCATCGGATAGAGGTGACAGAAGGCGTGCTTGCTGCTGAATGCTCCCAGCTCTTGAAGGATTTTTTTAAAAGACGCAGGCAGTCATCGGCGGGTTGAGGTCACAGGCTGGAGGAAGAATGAAATGAAGAAAATAGATCCCAAGGCGTTGGCTGTTTCTTTGGGCCTTACCTGGTCGATGGTGATTCTGTTGGCTGGATGGGTGTCTGCCATTGGCTGGTGTGTTCAGTTTGTGGAAGTAATGGGTTCTGTTTACATTGGATACAAACCAGGCTTCGTGGGAGGTATCATAGGCGCTGTCTGGGCATTTTTTGACGGTGCCATTGGAGGTCTGGTTATTGCCCTGATATATAATGCGGTTACAAGGGCTGAAAGCAAGGACGAGTTAGGTAAGTCATAGCAGTGAGGAGCCAAACGCGCTTCTTGCCTTGGAAATGCAGATTTGATATCTTCGGCACCATAATTATTTTTTGCCAATAGAAGCTAAGAAGCCGACAAGTTTTCCAGAAAAGTGGGCATAAGTTCTGACCATGGATACGGAGAGGTACCGAAGCGGTCGTAACGGGGGCGACTCGAAATCGTCTGTGCGCTTAGTAGGCGCACCGTGGGTTCGAATCCCACCCTCTCCGCCATATTTTGGTTCTTTTATTGTTGACTGAAAAGAGGTAATAAGGGTATAAGGTTAAACCCTGTTTCGTAAGATTCAGGAGAGGTGCCCGAGCGGCCGAAGGGGCACGATTGGAAATCGTGTGTGCGTTAACAGCGCACCGTGGGTTCGAATCCCACCCTCTCCGCCATATACAGAAGATCTTTTTGATAGCCGGGTCCTGCGCAACGAAATCCCGCGAACCCCGCCAGGTCCGGAAGGAAGCAACGGTAGTGGGACCCTTCGTGTGCCGCAGGGGTGCCTGGCTATCATCTTTTTTCTTTTAATAGTTTTCCTTTTTAGAGATACTCCACAGCGTGTAAAATGTCTTATTTAGTACTGGCCAGAAAATGGAGACCCCAGACCTTCGAAGATGTTATAGGCCAGGGCCATGTGACTAGGACGCTTCAAAATGCGCTGAAAAACGATCGTGTTGCTCATGCCCTCCTTTTCAGCGGGCCAAGAGGTGTGGGAAAGACTTCTGTGGCCCGCATCCTTGCAAAGGCCTTAAATTGTGAAAAAGGCCCAGTTCCGGTCCCCTGCAACCAATGCTCCATTTGCCGACAGATAACCGCAGGCCACAACGTAGACGTGAATGAGATAGACGGGGCCTCAAACCGTGGCATTGACGAAATAAGGCAGTTGAGGGAGGATATCCGTTTCCAGCCAGCCCAATGCCGTTTCAGGATCTACATCATAGATGAAGTCCACATGCTCACAAAAGAGGCCTTCAACGCACTTTTGAAGACCTTGGAAGAGCCGCCTCCCCATGCCTATTTTGTGTTTGCCACAACAGAGCCGAGAAAGATTCCGCCAACCATTCATTCCAGGTGCCAACATTTCGAATTCAGACGGCTGCCTGAAGAGGTGCTGGCGGATCATCTGGACATGATCGTGGAAAAGGAAGGCCTTGCCATTCCAAGGCAGGCTACTGTCCTGTTGGCCAGAGAGGCTGAAGGAAGCGTCAGGGACAGCTTGAGCCTTTTGGACCAAGTGGCTGCCTTTGGGGCAAAGAGCTATGAAGAGGTCTGTGAGGCCCTTGGTGTACTGGGAGTCGAGACCGTTGAAAATCTGGCATATTCCATCTTGGCAGCAGACATGACCTCGGTGCTGTCTCTGTTGGACAAGGCATACAGGCTTGGCGCCGACCTCCAGAGGCTTGCAGGGGATCTTCTGAAATTTTTTCGGGATCTGGCAATAATAAAGAAACTGGAAGCCTCTGAGGCCCTTTCCCTGCTGGAGATGGATAAAAAGAGGCTGGACATGCTGAGGCAGAGATTTCATCAGAGCACCTTTCATCAGATACTTCATGCCATGCAGATACTATCCTCATCTATGGAGGATATTTACAAGAGTAGCGATCCCAGGATGAGCCTCGAGATACTGCTCATGAGGCTTTGCACCCTGAAGGAATTTTCAGGCATTGACGAGCTGATGGACAAGGTGAAAAGCATTCTGAAACTATGTTCCCCTGGACAGGCAACACAGACCGGCCAACCTACAGGTCCAGATTCTATCGGCAGGGACGATCTTCATGAAGCCGTAGGCCCAAGGAGCTTGACGTCTTCCCAGGCAGTTACTGGGCAGCAACCTGATGGACAGCCTGTCTTGCCTGGCCCTGTCAGGGGTATCGAGGATTCCTGGAAGGATTTCGTAGAAACTGTGAAAAGGCAGCGGCCAAGCATAGGAAGCGTACTCGAAGCCTGTAAGGGCCTCAAGATCCACGGGGAATCCCAGCTTGAGGTCTTCTGCCCCCCTGATGTGACAGGAGAGATGCTTTGTGACAGGGAAAATAGTGACAGAATAAACCACATGGCTCAGGAGTTTTTCAAAAGGCCAGTGACCATTTCCTTCAAGATGATAAGAAATGGTCAAAAAGATACAAAAGGCTCCAGCACTTCTTCACATGTCAAGGGTAACAGCAAGAGAGAAAAGCTCATTGGCAGGCCTTTGGTTCAGGAGGCCATAAACCTCTTCCAAGCCAGGATCAGCAATGTTACTTTTTATAACAACAGGAAGTACAGGAAGAAAAAGACAGGAGATTGATATATGAACCCCAATATGAAAGAAATGATGAGACAGGCCCAGATCCTCCAGAACAAGATCGCCAAGACCCAGGAAGAGCTTGCCAAAAAGACAGTGGAGGTGAGTGTCGGAGGGGGCATGGTTAAGGCAGTGGCTAATGGGAAGCCAGAGATCGTTTCCCTCTCGATAGAAAAAGAGGTTGTTGACCCTGAAGATGTGGAGATGCTACAGGATCTGGTGGTCGCGGCAGTGAACGAGGCCCTTACCCGTTCCAAGGAGATGGTGGAGTCGGAGATGGCCAAGATCACAGGCGGCCTCAAGATGCCAGGGCTATTCTGATTGAATATGCAAATGTCTATGCCTCCAGCCCTTGAGAGGCTGGTAAAAAATCTTCAGCGTTTGCCAGGTATAGGAGAGAAGAGCGCCACAAGGCTTGCGCTTCAGATCCTAAGGTGGCCACGAGCCCAGGCGCAGGAACTTGCCGAATCCATTGGAGTGCTTCACGAGCGGATCGGGCTTTGCTCCAGGTGCTACACCTTTTCGGAACAGGACCCATGCGCAATCTGTAGCAACCCCAAGAGGGATGCTTCATTGATCTGCGTGGTAGAGGAACCTGGGGACGTCCTGGCAATGGAAAAGGCAGGCTGTTTTAGAGGCGTCTATCATGTACTGCAAGGTGTGTTAGCGCCGATGGAAGGCATAGGGCCTGAACAGCTGAAGATCAAGGAGCTTCTTTCAAGACTTGAGGGTGGGCATGTGGAAGAGGTGATAATTGCAACAAGCAGCACTGCTGCTGGAGAGGCTACGGCAAACTATCTCTCTCAGGTGATTACGGAAACAGGGGTAAAGGCTTCACGAATAGCATGCGGTATACCTATGGGAACCGATCTGAAATATGCTGACCAGATGACCCTTAAAAAGGCGATGGAATTTAGAACCAGCCTGTAACAAAAGGCATGTCGAGGCAGAAGGGCTTGTTAAAAGGGCAAGGAATGGTGGGGAATGGAGGCTATCACCTTAGCCACAAACCAGCTTATCATGATTCCACATATAAGAAGCCGTATAAATGTCGCAATAAGGAAGCCAATAAAGGTTCCAAAGCCTGAAGTCAGAGCCTGGCGCATCTCACCTCCGGCAACAAGCTCACCAGTCACAGCACCGAGAAAAGGTCCGATTATCAGACCTGGAGGCCCCAAGATGAATACAAAGAACATCCCAAGGACTGCCCCGATGGCGCCTGCCTTTGTCCCTTTGAATTTTTTTACTCCCCAGATTGTGGCAAGATAATCCACGACATAGGTCAAAAGGGCCAACAGGCCCTCCAACAGGAAAAAGGTCATGGTCCAGTGGACGTGGGGATTGAGGAAGCCGTAGGCTACGATGCCGAGCCATACTAGAAGTGCTCCTGGAAGGCCAGGCAGTATCATGCCGGCTATGCCAGTCACCAGGAGAATGAACGAAATTATGGTGGCCAAGACTGCTGAATCCATCAACCTGTCCTCAAAATGCCTACCAAGGTAACCCCAGCATAGGCAAAAGTCCACATGAGAAGTATGAGATAGGCACTCTCCTTTCGTTTGATCCAAGGCAGTGCAGCTACAGTCACTACAGGTATTACAGGAAAGAGTATCCCCGCTATCAAGGGGCTGAAATGTCTGAGAAGCTCCTGTATGCCCAGGAAGAACCAGGGGCCATGAATGAGGTGCAGATGGCTCAAGGGAAGATCTATGGGTGCCCTAATGAACATGCAAAACACAATGAAAAACAGTGTTGTCAGGCCGAAGGAAGCAAAATTTATCCGAACTGTCCTGGTGTGATACCATGTGCCGAGTGCCCAACATAAAATACCTGCAAGGATGTGGACCACGTAAAGCCTGTTCAAGCCTTCGCTGCCTATGGCCATGAAGAGTCTGTTCAGCGCCTTTCCAATCCAGGGCACAGCAAGAAGGAGGTGCTCTGCAATTGCACCTGCAGCCTGTCCTGTTCCATCGAATCTGAGGACATATCCTGAAAAGAGTGCGAGTATGCCGAGGGGGATTGTAATGGTAATTATGGTCCAGTGTATCTTGAGCCGTTTGCCTTGCCCTATGTTCATCCCTTGCCAGGTGTCAAAGCTGTGGAGGCAGAGGAAGATCACAAAACCCTGGCTAGTCCAGAAATGAAGCGAGCGCCAGAACCATCCAAAAGGCAGGGTGGCCTCAATGGCAGTTGTGGATATGAATGGGGCTGACACTTCATACTGGTAGCCCACTACAAACCCCGTTACAAGGGATAGCAGGAGGCATGTCAGTGCTATCTGTCCATAGGTGATCTCTTTCATGCAGGAAGATACACTATAAACCCTTGGCCATCTTCCATCTTGGCAACTTTGTAAGTGCCAAGATCCTTTTTGGCAGGCCCAGATATGTATTTCCCCTGCTGGGAAAATCTGCTTTGGTGACAGGGGCATAGGAAGATCTTTTTGTCTTCAAGGTAGTTTATCCTGCAGCCAAGATGGGTGCAGGTTCTCGAAATGGCAACAGGTCCATTTCCGGTTTCAAAGAGTACAAATTCCGGCTCTACCACAAATTCTCCACATTTCAGATTCTTGGAAATCCTCTGTTCCCTTGGTGGCCGGTAGCGCTTTTTTTGCACAAATGCAAAAAGGGGCCAGGAAAGGCTTGCGCCAAGTAGCCAAAAGAACGCGTTCTTTAAAAGGTTACGTCTCTTCATTTGCGGAAGATGGAAAATAAAATGGTTAGGATGATGCTAAGCAGGATAGAGGTTGCCAGGGGGAAATAAAAGGTGAAGTTGCCCTTCTTTATGACAATGTCTCCTGGAAGCCTTCCTATGAATGGAATCTTGGGAAGAAAAACGAGAACGAGGCCTGCAATGACCATGAAGAGACCCACAAACAGCAAAAGTTTGCCAAGTTCATTAAAGGGACTCATTTTATGCCTCCCTCCTTTAGCATTTCTAAGGAGTCTCTGGTCTTGCCCTTGAGCTTTTTCATAAGCCTATCCATCCTTTTGGAATACCGCTCCGCCTCACTGAAGATACAGCCACAATAGGGCTGTCTGTAAATGCCAAGTTCAATGCTGGCATCTATGCCCTCCTGCCATCCCTTCCTGAAATCCTCATAATAAAATTCCACTCCGTGTCTTTTGGCTGCCCTTCTTCCTGTCTCCAAAATGACGTCGTGTTTTTGGTACTTGCTGTATAAAAGAGTGGTGGAGATGGTCGGGATATTCATCTTGTTGGCCATCTTGGCTGTTTTCTCAAGCCTCATTTCATAGCAGACAGGACACCTTTGTTCAAAGTCAAATTTTCCTTCGAGGGCATTCAACCACGTCTTTAGCCCATATCCACTGGTATCCCATATTACAGAAAAATCCAGGGCCTTGGATACAGTGTCAAGGGCATTTATCCTGCGTTCGAGTTCCATGAAGGGATGAATATTGGGGTTGAAGAAAAATCCCGTGGGCTTGATCCCCTTTTTCTTGAGTACCTTTACAGGATACATCGAGCAAGGCCCGCAGCATATGTGTAATAATATTTCCATGAATGAAGTATTATTACACAAACCTTGCAGCCTGCAAGTTTTGAAGAGCATCAGGGCGGAAAATAGACATTGTCCGC
>CAZOMT010000042.1:0-32418 GCA_964581255.1 uncultured Thermodesulfatator sp. | reverse complement strand
GGCCTTCATCGCCCACGCGGCGTCGCTGGATCAGGGTTTCCCCCATTGTCCAATATTCCTCACTGCTGCCTCCCGTAGGAGTCTGGACCGTGTTCCAGTTCCAGTGTGGCTGATCATCCTCTCAGACCAGCTACCAATCGTAGCCTTGGTAGGCCATTACCCTACCAACAAGCTAATTGGACGCAGGCTCATCCCCAAGCGGTAGCTTCCAAGGAGAGGCCACCTTTGATCAGCAGAATCCCTTCTGCTGATATTATCCGGTATTAGCCCCGCTTTCGCGAGGTTATCCCAGACTCAGGGGTAGATTACCTACGCGTTACTCACCCGTGCGCCACTCTACTCCCCGGTCCGAAGACCAGGTTTCTCGTGCGACTTGCATGTGTTAGGCACGCCGCCAGCGTTCATTCTGAGCCAGGATCAAACCCTCAAGTTTAAATTGTTTAAGCCGATTTTTCGGCCACTTGAGCTTTGATTATGTTTGGCACCCGCCAGACGCTATTCAGTTTTCAAAGATCGGCTTTTTCAAAAGAGCGATAAAAATTATAACTATTTCGCGCCTTGCTGTCAACCCGCTTTTCTCATCGGGCCGAGGTAGAGATGATAGCAGCGACTTTTTATGGCCCATTGTCCCTTTGGGCAATCGTGCCGCAGTCATCTCGCCTCATCAGCAAGGCCTGCGATTTATAGCCCAGATTCCATCAATGTGCAAGAAGAAATTTTAAAAATTTTTAAAAAAACAGGAGCAACAAATAACCCGTTAATTTTGTTCTATCATTTCAGCAACTTTTTGAAGGCGCAACCTTTTACTGGGCATTTCAACTCCTTGTCTCCTGCCCTTGTCTTTCTTTCCAGGAGATAAGATGAACCACAGTCGGGGCATGGCTCGTTGACCGGTTTATCCCAAACAGCAAAGTCACAAGCTGGGTAGTTGCTGCAGCCATAAAAGACCTTGCCCCGCCTTGTGGCCTTTTGCACCAGCATCCCTGTACAACCCTCTCTGGGGCACGGCACCCCTGTGGGGATTGGCATGGTGTTCTTACATTCGGGATAGCCAGAACACGCAAGGAACTCTCCGTACCTACCCCTTTTCTTTATCATGGGGCTACCGCATTTTTGACATACGTGCTCTGTCGGCTCTGCCTCATCCGACACCACTTGAATAGAACCATCTGACGCCCTGCTGAAATTCCTGGTGTGTTTACACTCGGGAAATGACGAACATGCCAGAAATTCCCCGGTCTTACCGTATCTGATGACCATCGGAGAACCACATTTTTCACACTTTATTTCAGTGGCTACACCATTGGCCTTGACGGATTCCATATTCTGTCTCGCAGTTTCCAGACGCTGTGAAAATGTGGTATAGAATCTGCGGAGAAGATCGACCCACGACACAGCTCCCTCTTCCACCTGATCCAACCCTTTTTCCATTTCGGCGGTAAAGTCCGTATCGAGTATTTCTGGAAAGTGTGCCGTGAGAAGGTCTGTCACGAGAAATCCCAGTTCTGTGGGATAAAAACGCCTTTTTTCAAGCCTCACATATTCCTTGTCTTGTATGGTGGAAAGAATGGCCGCATAAGTACTAGGCCTTCCAATGCCTTTTTGTTCCAAGGCCTTTATCAGACTGGCTTCGCTATATCTTGGCGGTGGCTGGGTAAAATGCTGCTTTGGTTCCAACGCCAGAAGATCAAGTACCTCACCTTCCTCAAGAAGTGGCAGTTCTATGGTGTCGTCATCTCCTTTCTTTTCATAAAGCCTCAAAAAGCCTTCAAACTTCATGACACTGCCCACTGCCCGCAGAAGAAATGGCCCGGCTTCTATATTTATTGTTGTTTGGTCATAGAGGGCTGGCGACATCTGGGAAGCAAGAAACCTCTTCCAAATAAGCTCATAAAGCCTCAAAAGATCCCGTTCCAGAAAGGGGGCGAGTTCTTTGGGAGTACGCAACGCAGATGTTGGCCTGATTGCCTCATGAGCATCCTGGGTAAGCTTTCCCTTTTTGAACTGCCTGCCCTTGGGAGGCACAAATTCCTGTCCAAAAGCCTTATTTATATAAGCCCTTGCCTCCTTTATGGCCTCGGATGAAAGACGAACGGAATCGGTCCTCATGTAGGTTATCAAGCCCACAGGACCTTCCTTGCCAAGATCCATTCCTTCATAAAGCCTTTGGGCGAGCATCATTGTCTTTTTGGCTGAAAAGCCCAGCTGCCTGGCAGCTGCCTGCTGAAGTGTACTAGTAATAAACGGTGGAGGCGGATTCTTTTTCCTTTCGACCCTCTTTACGTCTGCTACCCTATAGTCTGCATCCTTTAATAGGGAAGCCACCTTCTTGGCCTTGGCCTCATCCTTTATCTCGAGCTTTTTGCCCCTTTCCTTTATCACCTTTGCCTCAAAGGCCGGAGGAACAGGCCCCTGAAGCTTGGCAGTAATATCCCAATATTCCTCTGGAACAAAACTCTGAATCTCTCTCTCACGGTCACAAACAAGACGGACAGCAACAGATTGAACCCTTCCGGCAGACAGGCCTTGACGCACCTTGTCCCACAACAGAGGCGAAAGTTCATACCCGACCAATCTATCGAGGATGCGCCTTGCCTGCTGGGATTCAAACCTGCTCTGATTGAGCTTGGTAGGAGATTGAAGAGCATCCTTAATCGCCCTTTTAGTCAACTCATGGAAAAGCACCCTGTGAAAACGTTTGCCATTTTTGCGCCCTTTTCTCAATTCCTCGGCGATGTGCCAGGCAATAGCCTCACCTTCCCTGTCAGGATCTGGTGCCAGATAGATATCTTCCACCTTGGAAGCCGCAGACCTGAGCTGCTTGATTATCTTCCCTTTTCCCCTGATGATTTCGTATTCTGGAGAGAAGTCCTTCTCCTTGTTCACTCCAAGACGCTTTCGTGGCAGATCCTTCACATGCCCCACTGAGGCCATGACATCATAATCCTTGCCAAGATATCTCTTTATTGTCCTAACCTTTGTAGGCGACTCAACAATTACAAGTCCTTTTTTCATGCAATACCACACTCAAACCATGTATCTATCTAATACTGTATTTACTGCCAGGCTGGCTGACAACCAAGCCCTTCAACTCGAGCCTGACAAGCAATGAATTCACTAATGCCACTGGCAGGCCACAATGTGCTGCTATATCGTCAATATGTTGGGGCTCTGCCTCAAGTTTGTCAACCACACATTGTTCATCCTCAGAAAGAGATGAAACTTTAACCGTATCCTGCGATTGGGCAAACCCTTTTTCAAAAAAAAATTCTCCAAGCTCCTCCATGATCTCTTCAATGGAGGAGACAAGGGCCGCACCCTGACGAATCAGCTCATGGCAACCAATACTATTGTAGGAATAGATATTTCCAGGCACTGCCATTATATCTTTGCCCTGCTCCATACCAAGATAGGCAGTTATGAGGGAACCACTTTTGGGGCCAGCCTCAACCACTATGATGGCTCTACCCAAACCGCTTATTATCCTGTTTCTGGTAGGGAAATTGCCAGGCTCAGGCTGTGTGCCCGGGAAAAATTCGGTTATGACAGCACCATTTTCGGCTATTTTTGCCTCAAGCTCCCGGTTTCTGGCAGGATAGACCACATCCAGCCCGCACCCCTTCACCGCTACAGTGGGGCCGCCTCCAGAAAGTGCGCCTTCATGCGCGGCAGAATCTATACCAAGGGCAAGTCCAGAAACAACAGTCCAACCCCTCTGGCACAAGCCTGAGGCAATTTCTCTTGCAACCCTTTTCCCATAGGTAGAAGCTTTTCTAGAGCCTACTATAGCCACTGACTTAAGGCCCAAAACGTCTTTTTCCCCTAGCCCGAAGAGTACTGGAGGCACCTGGGATATATTCAGGAGGTTTGGTGGAAACTCGGCATCGTGCATGGTCAAGAACCATCCATCCATCAAATCAAGACGCTTTTTCAAACGTTCCACGGCCTCGATATCAGGCCCTTCCAAAATATTTTTTATGGCCTTTGGGGGAAGAGACTTTATGGATTGCAAGTCAGAGGCGGAGCTATTCCATACTTCCTGTGGGGAAGAAAACCTCTCGACAAGCCTTGAGTATAAGATTTTCCCAATACCAGGCACTTGCATTAAGGCCAAAGTAGCGTCCTGTTTCGACAGCTTGGAGCGCATTTTCTCTTATTTTTTTGCTTTCTTTTTCCAGGGACCGCGGATTTCATGCACAAGAGCCCCAAAAATCCCTTATTCAGCCAATGGTTCCATTGTTGCCCATTTTGGGATAAGTTTACCCTATGGCCTCTTTCGGTATTTTTCTACTTTCTCAAAAATATGTCTTGTTGAAAACATGGCCTCGAACCAAGACAACTTGACGAATTTCACCAATTCACTTGCCTCTTTTCTCGATTTTCTTGCAGCAGAAAGAAACGCCTCCTCTCATACCATTTCTGCCTATAAACGTGATGTGAATGAATTCCTGCAATTTCTAAGCCCAGGCAAACCTGAAAACACGACACCCACAACGAAAGATGTACGAAAGTGGCTTGCGGCATTGAGCAAAAAAGGGCTGAAGAGAACATCCATCGCCAGGAAACTGTCATCGGTCCGCGCCTTTTTCAAATATCTCTTCAGGATGGGTATCGTACATTACAACCCTGCTGAGGCTGTCTCGTTTCCAGTAAGATCCAAGCCTCTACCCCAAAACCTCACAATCAGCCAGACTGTCCACATCATAGAAGAGACCATGGCAAATGACTTCAAAAGCATTCGCGACAGAGCCATATTGGAGCTCCTTTACAGCACAGGGATGAGAGTCAGCGAGCTGACAGGACTAGACATTGACAAGGTCAACCTGTCACTTGATACCGTAAGGGTAATGGGCAAGGGCAGAAAGGAAAGGATCATACCCTTTGGTTCCAATGCCAAGGTCGCCATTGAGAGATATCTGCCAGAAAGAGACACCCTTATCAAAAGGCTGTCTAAGCGCGAAGAACAGGCATTTTTTTTAAACAAAAACGGAGGCCGCCTTTCCCAACGCAGTGTTCAACGCATAGTCTCATCCTCTGCCTTGAAGGCGGGAATATATGCCCATGTAACCCCTCATGTCTTCAGACACACCATGGCCACACACCTTTTGGAAGCAGGTGCCGACTTGAGATCCATCCAGGAACTTCTGGGCCACTCAAGTGTTGCTACCACGCAAAAATACACCCACCTCGACATGAAAAGCCTCAGGAAGGCCTTTGAAAAGGCACACCCCCGAGCCTCCAAAAAGAAAACAGACTAATGTAGCAAAGGCGATTTTATTTTATACAAAAGCACGATCCGCAACCCTAACAAAAAACAGCACCCATTGCATTTTCTTAACCTTTGGTGATTTTCATGCTAAGTTGTATCTGGCCAATTGATCAAGATGAGAATTTGACATATCCAACTCGTTTATAAAAAACTTAACTTATCTAAGCCTGTCAAACGCTTCTTTCCAAGACAACAGCGATCTCAGGCCGCGATAAAGAGGCTAGAGAGGACTCAGGAGGCCTTGAAATTATGGACGACATGAACAGACCCCAAATCCCACCGGCATTGGAGCACTTGAGGGCCTCAAGACACCAACTTAAGGCCTTGGGGCCACTACTGATAGTGGTTCTTGTTGCTATTGTCCTGTGGAATTGCTGGTACACCGTGGAACCAGAAGAGGTTGGACTGGTGCTTCGATTTGGAAAATATATTGATGAGACCCAGCCAGGCCTTCATTTCAAGCTTCCAGATCCAGTTGAAACCGTCATAAAGGTCCCAGTACAAAGACAGCTAAAGGAAGAATTTGGATTCCGGACAGAGATGCCTGGGGTTCGCACGCGATATTCCGTCCAGAACTTCGAACACGAATCATTGATGCTTACGGGAGATCTCAACGTTGCTGTAGTGGAGTGGATTGCACAATACAGGATAAGGGATCCTTACAAGTTCCTATTCAAGATAAAGGACCCCAGACAAACATTCAGGGACATGAACGAAGCCATCATGAGGGAAGTTGTGGGAGACAGAACTGTCACAGATATCCTCACCACAGGACGCCAAGAGATTGCAGATGAGGCCAGAAAAAAACTTCAGGAACTGTGTGATCAATACGAAACAGGCATAGTTGTAGAGCAGATAGTCCTTCAGGATGCCAACCCGCCCGATCCGGTTAAGCCGTCATTCAATGAAGTCAATCAGGCGCAGCAAGAAAAGGAGAGAATGATTAACGACGCCTGGGCCGAATACAACAGGATTATTCCAAAGGCCAAGGGGCAAGCCCTTCAGACCATCCAAGAGGCCAAAGGCTATGCGGCAAACCGGATTAACAGGGCGCAAGGAGACGCTAAGTACTTCCAGGAGATCCTGCAGGCATACAGAGAAGCCCCTCAGGTCACGAGACGGAGGCTATATCTCGAGGCAATGGATAAAATCTACGGCAGTATCACAAGAAAGATCATCGTGGATGAATATGTAAAGGGAATTCTTCCGTTGTTGTCTCTGGACAAGAAGGTGAAACCATGAAGATATTTTCAGGCATCTCCATAATTATCTTGATACTTGCCGCAGCTCTTGTTGGTGGCACTTTTTATACTGTCAAGGAATCCCAACAGGTTATAATCACCCAGTTTGGGAAACCCATCGGTTCTGCAATAATAGAACCGGGACTACACATGAAACTGCCATTCATTCAACAGGCCAACTATTTTGAGAAGAGATTCCTGGCATGGGATGGCGAGCCCAACCAGATCCCTACCAAAGACAAGCGGTTCATATGGGTTGACACATATGCAAGGTGGAGGATCGTGGATCCCCTCCTATTTTTTCAAAGGCTCAGGAACCAGCGCATAGCACAGAGCAGATTGGACGACATTCTGGATGGCGGCACCAGGAATGTCGTTGCGAACCACCGGCTCATCGAGCTAGTGGAAAGTGGCCTTGATAAGAACAAACTGAGAGAGAAAGGCCTTGAAAAGATCAAATATGGAAGGGAAAAACTCGCCAAAGAGGTCCTGTATCAGGCTGCTCCCAAGGTAAAAGACCTAGGCATAGAGATCCTGGACTTCCGTTTCAAGAGGATCAACTACGTGGAAGAGGTGAGAAAAAAGGTCTATGCCAGGATGATAGCAGAAAGAAAAAGGATTGCTGAACAATACAGGGCTGAAGGAGCAGGTGAGGCGGCACGCATAGCAGGCGAAAAAGACCGTCAGCTCAAAACCATCACCTCGGAGGCATACAGGACCGCAAAGGAAATAAAGGGAAAGGCAGAGGCAGAGGCATCCAGAATATATGCAAAGGCATACCAGCAGGATGCAGAATTCTTTGACTTTCTCAGAAGCCTTGAAACCTATAAGAAGGCCCTTAGAAAGGATACCACCTTGGTCATTTCTTCAAAAAGTGAGCTCCTTAAGTACATGTCAAACATACAAAAGAAGCGCAACTCTCCTTAGGTGTCAGGAGCCGACACATAGAAACGTCAATGGCCCTTTCCCAGCTCGCTGGCGGGGATAGGGCCATCTTAAAAAAACTCACATCAAGAACAATGAACCAAAAATGGGCGCAAATGGGCAATCATCCACGTCCTTCTCGGTTAGGCCTGCTGCCTTGAGTAGCACCTCTTGCCAGGAATGGCCTGGATAGATCGTAACAACCATGTGTGCTGCGCCCTTGCGTTTGCTTGTCTTGCAATCAGATTCCAAGGTTTGTTGAATTTCCTTGATGAGATTTGTGAGCTCTTCATGGGTATCAACTTCAAAGGGCTTATCCATGGCTCTTTCCTGCAAAAAATCCAGCAGCTTGGAAAAGGCAGGTCTCACCTTTTCTGGGATATTGGGATCACAAGAATTTTCAGGATGAAATGGCATGGGAAACCTGGCCACCTCGACACAAGGTTGGCCCCCAGACAAGGATTCATATGCGGAATCCATAATATCTTTTATGGATATGCTTTCCCCAAGGGGCCACGATGATTCCACTTTCCCACCTGCAAAAAAGGTCCTTATCCAGGCCCTGAGCCTTTCCTTGGCTTTGTTAAGAGGCTCTATAAAAAAGGTGGTTGACGCCTCCCTACTATGGACGCTTAACCCTTCCACCAACTGGGATATCCGTGATTCGTCCATTTCTACTTGCTCCAGCTCCTTGTCCAGTTGATCCATCCTCTGGTCGGCATCCATGGAGAGCCTGAGAAAAAAACGGGAGGCCATCAAGATATCTTCCTTGTTGCCTCCCTTTATCGCGCCTATTATGCCCTGAATATCCTCGTTTTGAGAGCCCATCAAAGCTGAGTACAGGGTTTCAAAGCCCGTATTTCCTCCAAGCCCCATCTGTTCACCCCAAGTCTCAAGGGCCTTCAAACCATTTTTAAAGTCATCGAGCTTTTCTCCGAGAGGAGCTGCCACCACTGGCACCACTCGCATGGAGTTGATCTCATCCTTCTCACTCACAAGCTCTATACTATCTTCAGACGGTGCCAAGACATGTACCTCTTCCAAAAAGATGGAGGCTGCCACAGCTGTCTTGTATCTCAAATAACTCGCTGGATATAACAATGCGCTTAATGAGGGCATATCTATTCTCCTGTCAATATTAGTGAATATGCTTGGCTGAATCAGCCTTTTTCAAGATACCCGAAAAAGTTGACTATTCACATTTATATATTAAATTTCTAAATGAAATAGTATATTTTTGATTCAAACAATCTTATAGCTGCCGAGGGCCGCATCAACAAACAACCTTGACAGTTTATCGATTCTACCATGAAGAGTAGAGAAGCTGAACAGATGAAAAAGACACAAGATTCTAAAAACATACGCGGCTCTTCTTTCCTAGGCTATATACCCAAATTTTTGAGGCTAATAATAAATCTCTTGCGGGACCCTAGGGTATCTACCACTGACAAGGCCATACTCGGGGCAACGGTTGCTTACCTTCTAAATCCCATCGACATCGTGCCCGATTGGATTCCATTTCTGGGCCTCGTAGATGACGTATATCTCATTGCGCTCGCCCTCCTTAGGTTACTGCTAAGAACCGATGCAAAGGTGCTGAACCAATACTGGGATGGGCCTGAGGAACTGATACCCGTTCTGAAACAGACTGCTGAGTGGGCAGTGGTCTTTCTGCCAGAAAAGGTCAGAAAAGCCCTCTTGGCAAAAATAGAAAGAGAAGAAAAGACCCGATAACACAATTATGATCTGGGGAAAATCATGGCAGCAATAAAAAACCTTGAGGTAGATCTTCCCTGCGGCATATTTTACAACCTTACCAACCTGATCCTCGATCTCAACGGGACCCTTACAGTGGACGGCCATTTCATCGAAGGAGTATTGCCCAGGCTCCGCGAACTGTCCCAATTTCTCAACATCTTTATCTTGACAGCAGATACCAATCAGACGGTAGATGAAATCACTCCTCTGTTTCAGGATACCGACATCAAGATTCACAAACTTGAAAGTGGCAGGGGTGATATTCAGAAACTGTCTTTCCTGGAAAAGATCGGAAGGGAAAAGACCGCTGCAATAGGCAATGGCACCAACGACGCCCTCATGTTGCGGGAAGCGGCCCTTGGGATATGTGTCCTCGGCCCAGAAGGTGCTGCTGTGGATGCAATACATGCCAGCAGAGCGCTTTTTCTCAATATATGTGACGCCTTGGATATATTCGTAAAGACAAACCGGCTGATTGCCACGTTGCGCAAATAGCCAAGCCTGTAGCAATTCCATTGCCTGACATCAATCCTCAACAGAAAAAGATCAAACTGACCAGCTTGGCGACAGCTTCAGGGTGAGCTGCCAAGATAGGTCCGGAGGACCTGAATAACATCTTGTGCTCCTTGCCGCTTTCGGCCAACGACAATCTATTGCTTGGCATGGAGTCTGCAGCAGATGCCTGTATAATAAAAATCTCGGACGACATTGCCATTGTTCAGAGTCTGGATTTCTTCACTCCAGTAGTGGATGATCCCTTTGAATTTGGCCAAATAGCTGCAGCCAATTCCCTTAGTGACATCTATGCCGTTGGCGCAAGGCCCCTTTGTGCCATGAATATCGTTTGCTTTCCATTAAAAGAACAGCCTGGACAGATACTCAAAGAAATCCTCAGGGGCGGCGTCGAAAAGATACACGAGGCTGGCGCGCTTCTTGCCGGTGGTCACAGCGTCGAGGATAAGGAGCCAAAGTATGGCCTATCGGTAACAGGCATAGTGCATCCTGAAAAATTCTTTTCCAACAGGGGAGCAAGGCCTGGAGATGTACTTGTGCTGACAAAACCCATAGGCACAGGCATATTGGCGACAGCTCACAAGGCTGGACTCCTCCCTGATGACAGCCTCAAACGTCTGATCAATGTGATGAAACAGTTGAACAAGGTTGCTAGTGAAGCAATGAAAGAGGCTGGCGCACATGCTGCCACAGACATCACTGGATTCGGCCTTGCCGGCCATGCGCTTGAAATGGCCTTGGCAAGCAAATGCCGCATAGAGATAGAGACTGCAAGGGTGCCTATCTTCAAAGAGGCCCTGGAATTCATCAAAATGGGCATGATACCAGAAGGTGACTATTCCAACAAAAACTACTGTAAGAGGCTTGTGACCATCTCCAAAGACATTGATCCTGACCGGCTCGTCTTGATGTTCGACGCCCAAACCTCTGGAGGATTACTCATCTCCATCCATCCCCAAAAGTTGGATATCCTCAAAAGGCATCTTGAGGAGCATGGGCAGGATTTTGGCGTTATAGGGAGGGTAAAAGAGGGCGAGCCAGGAGTAGACATTTCCCCCTGACTCATCATTATCACATGGTCAAGCCCTCGTATGGGAGAGCAAGTCTTCTATAATCGGATCCAACTCGTCCTGATTCACCATGCCGGTTATCTTTTTTACGATTTTATGGTCTCTATCCAGTATGAAGGTAACGGGTAAGGCATATATGTTGCCGTAATCCCTTAAGACCTTTGTGGTGGCAAGGAGCACTGGGAAATTGAGTCCCAGTCTTTCTATAAATGATGGAAGCACCTTTTCAGGCTCATTGTCCACGGAAATGGCAACGACTGTAAAACCCTTTTTGCCATATTTCTCCTGGAGTTCAACAAAATCGGGCATCTCCATACGACATGGCGGGCAATATGTGGCAAAAAAGTTGAGCAACACCACTTTCCCCCTGTAATCTGACAGATTTACCGTATTGCCTGTAAGATTAAGGAGAGTGAAATCAGGGGCATGGGATTCATCGGCCTCCCCCTGGCATGCAGGAAGTAATGTCACCACAGTAATCATCAGCAACAGCAATATAGCCTTGTTCCAAAACATATCTATTCCTCTTTAAGACTTTCCATTTTGTCGATTAGCTCGGCCAGGAGCTCGGCTTCCTTTTCGAGAATGAGCTTACCCTTTTCAGACGACGATTTGGAAGGATCACCCCAGACTCCGCCTGGCCAATACCGGCGCTTGTTCCTCACAAGAATATACCTTGGAAATTCAGGGAATTCCCTTGGGCTCGTACCAGAAACAAGATCCGGCTTCAAATACATAACGAGGGAGGTCTCAACCTCTCCAGCATGGGAATCACCCTTGGTCTCCACCATTCCCTCAGGCAGTGCCGAAATAAGGTCCAGGATTGACAGGACTGCAAAACTGGCATCGGGAAGTTCTTCCATCAAGGTATCGGCAGAATCGAGTATGGTGGCCATGTGGGTGCCCCCCGCATGTCCGGAAATGAGGACGAAATTCCTGAGCCCCTGCCTGTACAATGACTTGCAAATATCCATGACCACAACCCTCAGAGACTGCGATGTGATTCCAACAGTACCTGGATGCTGGCTGGTACTACGGCAAAGACCGTACCACACCGGAGGCATTACGAAAACCGGCCTCAGGGACGCAGTACTCTTTGCAAGTTCATAGGCATGGAAGGTATCTGTTCCAAGCGGCAGATGCAAACCATGTTCTTCCACTGACCCAAAGGGCAATATCACGCTCTTTGTGCGGTGAAGGCCGTCTTCAAAGGCCTTCATGGTAATCTCCGTGACGATCATGGTAAAAGTTTAATTTCAGCTTCTTTATATGTCAAACATTCCTGGCGGCTATTGCCAGCCATAGAGGGAACCAAGACTTTCCTGATCGGTGAAGAACGAATGCAAATGGGGGTTTCCAGTATCCTTTGATCAATCTTGTCGTTTCTTTAGACTTGACTGTGGAGCCTCGGACGAATACCTTACATAAAATAGGATAAAAAAAATCTTCAATAATATTACACAGTACAAACGGAGACCATGAGACTAACACGTGCAGGCGAATATGCCATAAGATGTATCTTATACCTGACGGCCAAGGGAGAAGGCGTTCTCACAAGCAAAAAGGAGATAGCTGCTAGATGCGGAATTCCGCCACAGTTTCTTTCCAAGATAGCACAGGAACTGCAAAAGGCCAGGATAATAGAAATCAGACAAGGGCCCAAGGGCGGATTTATCCTTACCACCAATCCAGACAAACTCACATTGCTGGATGTAATCGAGGCCATCATAGGAGAGATCTATCTCAATGACTGCATTGCAAGACCCAATCAATGCACTGCGAGCCCCAAGTGCCCAGTACACCGGGTATGGCACAAGGCAAGAGAACAGCTCAGACAGACCCTAAATTCAGTAACCTTTAGCGAACTTGCCAAGGATCCCAGTTGTTTGCCTGATTTCAGGGAGAAATAGATCCTTCCCCTCTTGAGCCCAAAAATTTACCGGTGCCTATTCCTGCCGGAGGGCCTATGAAAATACTGGTAATAAATTCTGGAAGTTCCTCCATCAAATATAAGCTGTTTGATATGGAGGACATGAAAAGCCTTGCCAGTGGCCTAATCGAAAACATCGGCAAGAAGACGAGCAGTTTTCATCACAAAGACCCTTTGTCCGGATCTGACATAGAAAGGGATTTGCCTGTAACCGGACATAAGCAGGGCTTTACCCTCATGATGGATACGCTCCTGGAAACAGGTGCTATCACAGACATATCTAGCTTGTCTGCAATGGGGCACAGGGTTGTGCACGGGGGTAAAAGGTTCAAGGCACCAGTCCTTGTTGACAAAGAGGTCATGGAGACCATCAGAAAACTCATACCACTGGCACCGCTCCACAACCCGGCAAATCTGACAGGCATTGAAGCAGCCATGAAGCTTGCCCCAGACACCCCTCAGGTGGCTGTCTTTGATACTGCATTTCACCAGACTATGCCTAAAGAGGCTTTTCTTTATGCCTTGCCAAGGCATCTTTATGACAAATTCCATGTAAGACGTTACGGGTTTCATGGCACCTCCCACAGCTATGTTTCAAGGATAGCAGCCTCCTTTCTCAACATTCATACAGGACACATCAACTGCATATCCCTCCACCTCGGAAATGGTGCCAGTGCCACTGCCATAAAAAACGGTAATTCCATAGATACCTCCATGGGATTAACCCCTCTTGAAGGGTTGATAATGGGCACGAGAAGTGGAGACATCGACCCAGCCATCATATTTTATCTTGCTAGAGTGGCAGGCTTGGACATAAGAGAGATAGATCATGTATTGAACTTTGAAAGTGGCCTCCTCGGAATATGTGGAGAAAACGACATGAGGGCCATAACCCAAAAGGCAAAAAAAGGGGATCCCTTGGCTGAGCTGGCCATAGACATGTTCTGCCACCGCCTTAAAAAATATATTGGGGCCTATACGGCAATCCTTCAAAGGGTGGATTGCTTGATATTCACTGGTGGAATAGGTGAAAATTCGCAGCTCATCCGTTTAAAGACATGCTCTGGCCTCGAACACATGGGAATATTGATAGATCCTGAAAAAAACAGTAAGCCCTTGCCTGAAATAACTGCAATCAACAAGACGGATTCTCCAGTAAAGATCCTTGTGGCCCCAACAGACGAGGAACTTGAAATTGCAAGACAAACCCGGCAAGTTCTCATGGGACGGCATTGAAGACCATTTTGATCTGCATTCAAACCCTCTGCGGAAAGATATCCCCTGCTGGCTTTGGAAGTGCCAAGGACAGAAGTATCCTCGAAAAGGCCAGGGAACAGACAGATGCCACGCTTCTTGGTGCTGCTTCCCTGAGGGCGGGAGATCCAGAATTCAGGACATCTGAAGGCCTTCTGCCTGAAAAACGCCTACGCGCCATTGTCACACGTTCGGGCAATATCTCTCCATCAAAAACCATGTTCCAGACAGGACCTCGTCCTTTGATTTTCGCTACCCAGGCCAAGAATGCCTCCCTCAAGAAAAAATTTGGTACCAGGGCAGAGATCATCTCTGTACCAGAAAGCCATTCGGGCATGCTTTTGCTTCCGTCTGTCTTGGATCATCTTGCTAAACGGGGCGCAAAGAGTTGCCTCATAGAAGGAGGAGGCTTCTTGAATCACGAGGCATTGAGACAATGCGTAGTGGATGAACTATTGATAACAATCGCTCCAAAAATCATAGGAAAAGACGATGAAGTTTCTTTGGTTTCTGGCAAAGAAGCCTTGGGAAACCCCTTTTTGGAGCTCGAACTTCTGGCGTGTAGGCCAGAGGCTCAGACTGATGAAATATTTCTCCATTACCGGGTGTCCAGGAGGAAATAGACATGGAAAAACAAGAAATTGCCATATTGTATTCAGGGGGTTCAGACAGCCTGGCCCTATACGGCATGGCAATGGCCGGTTCTATCAACGACGTGCCAAAGGCAAGAGACATCCATCTTCTCCACATGTTGAATGGAATGGGACGGTTCCCGGATCTTCCCTTCAAGCGCTTGGAACTTGCCCGGAAAATTCTAGAAAACCAGATCCCGCTCCAGGAAGACATCCCTTTAACACACTATATGGAGCTAGACGTGGGACGGCTTTTCCAAGGTCTCTGGCTCGACAGGTATGAAGAACTCATGCCACATTTCAATGGGAAAAACCTTGTTTGTGTTGCTTGCAAGCTTGCCATGCATGCAAGGGCCATCATTTATTGTGTTTTAAATTACGTACCTCTTCTCCTTGCTGGCTATACGAAAAAACAATCCTTTTATCCTGAACAGACCCAAACATTTATGAAACGCATTGCAGCCATGTCTGAAAGGTTTGGCATTCACACCATCTTTCCCCTATTTGAAGAGTTCGACTCTGAACAGATCTCCAGACATTTCCTGGAGGATTTTGGGCTTCCTTCAACTGGCGGAGGAGAAAGAAAATGCCTTTTCTGCCAGACACTGACCACAGCGAGGGACCAAGATATTGCAGCCTATCTCGATGAGATGATACCAAGGGTGGAAAAATATATCGAACATCGCCTTTCTTTCAGGATAAAGAAGGCTGCCGAGATATTTCCGCCTGGCAGACCATGATCACCATCAGTTGTATTATTCCCGTAAGGAACAGAAGGGATCTCGTTGTTCGGGCCATAGATTCTGTCTTCAAACAAGATATTGAGGCCATCGAGGTCGTTGTTATAGACGATGCCTCGACAGATGGCACCTCCAAGGAAATAAAAAGGCACTTTGGAGAAAGGGTAACTATCCAAAATACCAAGCGGCCCCTTGGGCCTGGTCCAGCCCGGAATCTTGGCGTTAGCATATCCTCTGGGCAGGTTCTCATGTTTCTAGACTCTGATGACATATGGCTGAAAGGTCATTGCCGCCTTCTGCTGGATACTCTTGGGAATGGTTTTGACGTGGCCTACGGTATCACTGAGAACCTTGATGAAATAAATGGTAATCGATTTTTTATCCCAGAAAAGGGCACGCCCCCTTCAGGCTGCACCTATGGCTCCCTTCTCAGATGGTGCTTTCTTGTTCCGTCTGCCTTTGCTTTAAGACGAGAGACATTCATGAAATCGGGTGGATTCAAACCCTTAAGTCCTGGAGAGGACTGGTTCTTCTTTTTAGAACTTGCACGGCTCGCCCCCTTTGGATTTGTAAAAGAGGTGATAACATTGAGGCATCTCCATAATGGTAGTCTTTGCCGAACCCACTTTGATAGGAAATGGGTTGAAGTAATGGTGAAAAGCTTGAAAAAGGCGTCATTAACAGCAGGCTGCAGACAAAGCCAGGTCTCAAGGCTCGAAAACATTCTCTATTTGACCAAAAAGGATGGACACAAATGGCAAAGCGTTCAGGACTGGTACACAAACCTAAAGAGGCACAAGCTTCTTTAACCCCTGCAATCCCTTTGGCTACCCACCAAGCAGTGGTTGATACCTGTACGGATGTCCCAGAGATGGAACCAGCCTTTCCCCTGCCCTTGAACAGTGTAGGCATCTCATCCAAAACCGTATGGATTCAGCTACCTCAAGGCACCTTGCCCTTTGAAGCCGAAATCATGACGGATCTGCCAGGACGGTTCAGGGGAATCCACATGTCAAGGATGGAACACGCCATCTCGGCACTCTTTGACAAGCCCTTTGATGATATCAGAAACTATTCAGAAAGATTGTGTCAGCTTGTTCTTTCCGGGCAGAAGGGAAGCCAAGCCACGGTTTCCATAAAGGGAAAGATACCTTTGGTGACCAGGACATCTGTAAGCAATGAGATATCCACAGAAAGTGTCGATATATATACCAACACCCTAGGAGACAAGGCTGGCGGCCAGATCGAAACCTTCTCTACAATAGGCCTTTCCATAACGCATATAACAGCTTGCCCGTGCACCCAGGTCTACAATGCGGCATGCTTCAAAGAGGCGGATAACCATCCAATGCCCACCCATTCCCAACGCTGCACAACGACTCTTTGGGTTGAAGACCAGGAAAGAAAACTGTCCTTCAGCCACCTGTATGATTGCCTGAAGGCCTGCCTCCATATAAGCCAGGATCTTTTGAAAAGGCCAGACGAGGCAGAACTTGTGCTCAAAAGCCATGAAGAGCCTCAATTCGTAGAAGACGTGGTTCGCCTTGCTGCCTTTGAAGCAGCAAGGCAATTTGAGGGTCTAATTTCAGGAAACTCTAAGATAGTGATAGAAGCAGAAAGTCTCGAAAGTATTCACCAGCACAATGTAAAATGTGAATTGGCCTGCACGCTAAGCGAAATACTTGAGAAAGTACAATATTGAAACCTTGTTTAACTAAGTAGCATATTTGCCAATTCCATGAGTGTCTTCACTCCAAAACCCTTGGCGCCCTTCCCGAGGAAACCGAGGGGCTCTTCTTTAACACAAGGCCCAGCGATATCTATGTGAGACCACTTCAGCTCATCAGAAACGAATTTTTTCAAGAACAGGGCTGCCGTAATGGCCCCGCCCCACCTGCTGCCAATGTTTTTCATATCGGCTATGGTTGTCTTCAATTGGTCCATATATGGCATATGGAGCGGCATCTCCCAAAGACACTCTCCTACGTTTTCTCCAGCCTTTACTATGGTGCTATTGAATTGACGGTCTGATCCAAAAACACCTGCAATGTCCTCACCTAGGGCGACCACGCATGCCCCAGTGAGCGTGGCAGCATCCACTATCCAGTCTGGTTTCAGTTCCGAAGCAATGCACAGGGCGTCTGCCAGAATAAGCCTTCCCTCGGCATCTGTATTGTCTACCTGGACAGTCTTGCCATTTCGTATGGTAATGATATCTGTTGTATGAAAGGCGGAGGAGGATATGTCATTTTCCACAAGGGGTGTAATTACCGTCACCCGCATGGGAATCTTCAGCCTTGCCATAGCGCAAGCGGCCGCAAAGGTCATGGCTGCTCCCCCCATGTCGTACTTCATCCCTATCTGAGATTTGGCTGGCTTCAGACAGTATCCACCTGTATCCATCGTGACTCCCTTGCCCACAAGACACAGGTAGCCCTTTGCTTTTCTTGGTCTATATTCCCCAATTACCAGCCTGGGTTTGGAAGAAGCCCCCTTACCCACTGCCAGAATGCCACCACAGCCTTCCTTTTTCAGCCTTTTCTCATCCCACACAGTCACCTTGAGGCCGGCCTTTTTCCCCTCTGCTTGAAAGATGGCAGCTAGGGATTCTGGCTGAATCTCATTTGGTGGCTCATTGAGAATGTCCCGGGCAAAATTGACCCATTCGTACGTTTCGGCCCTTTGTTTCAAGCCCTTTTTCTCATCAGGGCCTGGATTGACCTCGAGCACACAGTGCACGGGACAAGGTTCTGCCTTCTTCTCCAAATATTTGTCAAACCTGTAACCTCCAAGCAGGGCAGCCTCCTGACATGGGCCAATAAGGCTGTGATTCGCCCTTGAAAGAAATATCACGACCCTCTTCAGATCTTCTTCTTCTGCATTGGAGATGGCAGATGAAACAGCCCTTTTTAACAGTTCTTCGGGGCTGACATCCTCATCGCTGAGCCTTATTGCACGAGCAACGTAACGTTTGTTCCTATAAGTTCCAGCGGCTATTGTGACGCCTTTAGCCTTTTCTCCAGGACATTTTGGCTCTGGAAGAAAACCTGGAACCTGGCCCTTTGAAAAGAGGGGCTCTTCTTCCTTGTCATAAAAAAAGAGGAGTAGGTCGTCGGCTTCAAACTTGAAACCTTTTTTCAAGATAAATTCAGAAGTTGCCATTTTCTTCCTCCTAACGATTACCGCAACATATGTTCCACTTGTTCATGCGCCAGCCTGGTAATCTCCTTTCTGTCAGAGGCACCTGAGCCGCCTGAAACCTCAATGGGCCTGCCAACCACCACCTCGACCTTTCCAGGACTGGCTATGAAGCTTCCTTTTTTTAGAATCTTAGAGCTACCCCTAATCGCGACTGGCACAACTGGACAACCTGACCTGACTGCCAGCATAAAGCCCCCTTCCTTGAACTCCTGCAGCCGACCATCAGGGCTTCTGGTGCCTTCAGGAAATATCACTATGGAAGCTCCTTCCCTGATCCTTCTGGCTGCCTCCTTCATGCTCTTGAGAGCTGCCCTTCCCCTGGCGCGATCTATAGGTATATAGCCCGCCGTCTTCATGGCAAACCCGAGAAGGGGTATCTTGAAAAGTTCCTTTTTCACTATGAATCTGAATTCCACTGGCAGTGCCTTATACAGGATGGGTATATCCATGAGGCTAGCATGGTTACATGCAAAGATCACCGGCCTGTCTGTGGGAACTTTATGCAGAATCTGCTTCGTCACCCTGACCCCGGCTGCTCCGAGCACCAAGGATGCCCAAAAACGAGCGACCCTGTGAGACGGTGTTCCAGAGCCGGTAATCAGGGATGCGGCAATGGCAAACGGACTACATGCCATGAAAGACAGAGGCAGAAACAACGGGAAAGTCACAGCTGTAATAAGTTTTCTCATGACACGATTTCAAAAAATTGAAAGGGACTGCTCCTTTTTCATCTATATTAAGACCTCTTTTTAGAAAAAAAAGATTTTTAACTCGGCACTGGCAGGCGATTTCTGTCCTAGGGAAGACCCTTCGTTTCATTCTGAAAAAAGTTTTCTACGGAAAAGATTTTCCTTTTGGGAAAAATTTTTCCACCACACTAAAAATCCTCTGTTTAAAGCCCAAACGGGCCTATAAAAAACAAAATGGCGGCCCATAATTTAGGTACGCTTCTTGATATACAATAAAGTAAATAAAACAATTGGCGCAAAAAATTTTGACAGAGGGGAAAAGATAAATGAACAAACTCAACATCACCAAGATATTCGCATCTTGTGCTTGCTGCTTCCTCTTTGGTGCACTAGGGGCATTAAAGCAGCCGCAAATCCTGCCAGACATATCTCCAAGCCTACAGGTCTTGAACAATTTCTTCTCATCAGGCCTTTCAGAACCGGCTGCTCTCGTGCTCTCAGGAATAGGCTTGATATGGATTGCCTCAGCGGCAAGGCAAAGAGTCCATCACTGATCATTCATCCCTCTTCCCCTCTGTCAACTTCCAAAAGCCGCCTTATTTTCCCATCACGTGCGCCAATTCAATAAAAAAAGCCTGCAAAATCTTCATCCACTTCCTGAAAGGCATCAAGATCCCTGGAAAATGCAGCTTGCAAAAAGGTATTTATCCACCAAAAGATGTCCCTCTTTCTGATCTGCTGCCTCATCTTGACCATACGCCTTTTCCGCTCGTCAGGGTCCATGCAAAAGCTGCTGAAAATGGCGTCTGAAACCCCCTCTTCATCATAGGGATTTACAAGAACTGCGCCGGCTTTTAGTTGGGCAGCCGCCCCTGCAAATTCACTCAATATGAGGACCCCATTGCCTTCGAGGTTACAGGCGCAATACTCCTTGCATACCAGATTCATTCCATCCTTGAGCGGGGTTACCAATGCTATCTCAGCAAGCCTATAATAGGCTAGAAGATCCCTCCTGTTAAGGCTCTTATAGAGATAGTGGATTGGAATCCAACCAGATGACGTAAATTCTCCATTTATTGCCCCCACCAACTGCTCTATCTCTGCCCTTAGCCTCCTGTATTCACCAACTTCTTCCCTGGAAGGGACAACAACCTGCACCAGGGAAACCTTGGTACGCAATTCAGGATATCTTCTAAGGGCAGAACGGAAGGAGTGAAACCGCTCTGGAATGCCCTTGGTGTAATCTAACCTGTCGATTCCCAATATGACCTGACGATCTGGCAATTTTTCATGGAGAAACCAGGCACAATCCGCAACTTGCTTTGATGCGGCATCTGCCTCAAAAGAGGCAAAATCTATGCTTATGGGAAATATCCCTACCCTTATCTCCCTGCTGCCTGCTTCCAGTCTTACGATTGAGCCTCGGCCCACTATGCCTATTTCTGGGAAAAACCGCTGAACACAATCCAGGAAATGCCTTCTGTCCCGCCTTGTCTGGAACCCTATGAGGTCGTATTGAAGCAGGGCCTTTATGACCTGGCTTCTCCACGGCAGCTTCACAAATATATCCAAAGGTGGAAAAGGAATATGGAGAAAGAAGCCTATCTTGTTCTTGACCCCCATGTCACGAAGGAAATGGGCACAATTGAACAGGTGATAATCGTGAACCCAGATGAAATCTTCTGGTCCGATGGTTCCCGAGATGACTTCTGCAAACTTCCTGTTTACCCTGAGATATTCATACCAATAAGCTGGCCGGAAATTGCACCTGGTCTGGAGATCATGAAAAAGGGGCCAGATTATCTCATTGGAAAAACCATAATAATATCCCTCAACCTCTTGGGCGGTGAGGGGCACAGGATGGAGATCGTAACCGCTCATACGGGAGGCCTGGCCAAGGAGTTCCGAGAGGACAGACTCTTTGCCCTCACCACCTGACCAGCCTATCCAGACCCCTCCTCTGTTTTTGAGTACCGGGGCCAGGGCAGTAACAAGCCCTCCAGCACCTGGCTGCACCTTCCAGCCTTCCTTCTCTCTGACGAGCTTTATTGGCAAACGGTTGGAAACGGCAACAAGTCTGGGGCCTTGCTCTGTCATCTGATTTTCCTCTTGGTTTCTTCTTTCCAGCGGTCGAGAAAGGCTCTCAATTCGTCTGGAGGTCTTATCCAGATATCTGCCAGCGTGGGTCTGAATTCCTCCCTCACCAGGATGGCAAGCCCCTTTCCCTTAATGGCCCTGAAGGCATCTTCGTCAGTAAGGTCATCTCCTAGATAGGCACAAGGAGGTATCTTCTCATAGGCAGCCAGGACCTTTTCAACCGCCTGACCCTTATCCATTCCCGAGAGGCGAAGTTCTATTCCACCATCGAACTTGTCAAGTTCCATACCCGTACCAGGCAACATGGCATCTAACGCTTTTGTGGCCTTTCTTTCCACCATGCCTGCCGTGGCGTTTTTCATTCCGCGGAAATGGAGTGCTAGACAACCATTTTTCTCTTCCATATTATCAGAAAGCCCGTGATCTTCAATCCACTCCTGAGCGTTTTTAAGCACCTTCCTGGCTGCCCTTGGGAGCTTTTCGCTTTCAATCTCTCCATTTTCAAGCAAGTGTTCCCGGCCATGGCATCCCCAAATTTCCACAGGGTGCTTGAGTTTCAACAGCCTCCTCACAGCGGTAACTTCCCTGCCCGATATTATGACAAGACGTGTCCTTCCTCCATCAACTATTTCATTCAAACAATCAGGAACCCAGGGATAGGGAACCGCCTCGTCACGCTCCACTTTGAAAGGGGCTAGGGTGCCATCGTAGTCGAGAAACAGGACTGATTGAGAGGCCGCAGAAAGCCTTTTCCAGAATCCCCTGATATCTATCTCACTGTTGAGTATCTTCACGGTAAATCGCTTTTTTAGCCAATAACTGTGTCACCCTCGAAAAACAACCCTGGAAATATCAACGACGGGCCCGCTGGTGATTTTCTCATGCGCCTTATTCTTGAGACAAAACGCTTAATTGTAAGAGGCAGCTTCTTATGTCAGGTTCTTGGCTGGAACAATCAGGAGACGCAGCCACCACTTGAAATATCTATCCTGTCCCCGGCTCCGTTCATCAGGGAAAGCATCAGGGCTAGATATTCCCTCAAATGCCTGGTAAGAAGAAAATTTTCCCTGACCAAGCGCATGGCCCTCCTGCCCATATCAAGTCTCTTGTCTCCGTGATAGAGGAGATATCTAATGCGCAACGCTGCCCCTTCAGGTGTTCTCACCCTGAACCCTGTATAGTGATCTATGACTTGAATCCGTATTCCACCTGTGTCTCCCCCAACGACTGGCTTGCCCTTCCACATGGCCTCTGAAACGGTAAGCCCAAAGCCCTCGCGAGTCGACTTCTGGATGGCTATATCTGCCGAGCGCTGCAGGGCATTTATCTTTCTGTGGGAGTCAGGAGGCAAGACGAGCACGTGTATGTGTGGCTCTCCAGAAGCAGCCACCAATACCTCATCCAATACGGCCTGGCCCTCTGGATCATCGCTTGCTCCTCCTCCTGCCAACACCAGTTGACAAGGCACATGGCGCCTTACCTGCCTGAATGCGTCTATTACTCCAAGGGGGTCCTTGAACCTGTCAAACCTGGACACCTGCACAAGCAATGGCAACTCTGGATCCAGGCCAAACTCCTCCACTTCGGCTGCAATCTCTTCTGCTGAAAGCTCCATGTTTTTTTCACTCAAGGGATCAATACTTGGAGCTATTATATATTGAGGATGGGGGAGCTTTTGGGCAAAATCCGGCAAGGAAAAAATGCTTGCGTCATAGAGGGCACAATACTGGCGCAGATATTTCCACACTGGCCTATGCGGCCGACTGCAATCAATGTGGCATCGCCAGATCCACTTTCCTCTCCTCTCTGCCACGTGCTCTATGAGGGCTGCCGGCTGGGGATCATGGATAAAGACGAAATCTGCCTCCCGCAAAAGCTCCTCCAACCTTTGGGCATTTTCCGCATTGGTTTTTTCATAGATCTCAAGCAATGCAGAACCTATGGAGACCCTGTGGCCCTGAAGGGCATTATGAAACCCCTTGGTGCATTTGAAGAACTCTTCTTGCCCTGTAATTACCTCCCAAGAAACGTCGAGCCCTAGGTCTTTCATGAGGGGAACCAACTTATGGAGAATTTCCGCAACACCACCGCCCTCCCTTGTGGAGTTGACGTGCACCACCTTTTTACCCTCAAGAGGCCTTGAAAGCTGCAACAAGTGGTTAATGACATCTTCTCCGGCAACAGAGCCATATGCGTTCAGCAGTCTGGACATCTTGTCAGTCCTCCTGAAAGAAACTTGAAAAGCACTGGTAGAGCACTCTCCTGATCTCCTTCAGAGATGAAAAATAGGGATCTATGGCCCTGACTTCCTGTACCAGGTCTTCATATTCAGTGCCGATATCCTCGAGCCAAGCAGAAAAATCATCTATCTTTTCAGGTGTCCTCCTCCTTGCATCAATGAAATGATAAAAAATGCTACCTAGGGACATCTTTTCTACTGTCTCAGCCAGAAACCTGGGTTCCTCCAACCATACACCAGTATCCATCACCAGGATCTGGGAATAGATGAAATGGAACTGCTCGTCCGCCTTGGACCAAGGAACCCATTCCGTCAGGTCCAGATGTTCCTCGACTCTGTCTATGAGCTCCGACCTAAGCCCCTCTATGTCGTCAAACTCCGTGGGGTCTATTACACTGAGCCTTTCAGCCAGAGCCTTTTCGTGAAGGCTGTGATATACCCATGCGGCGAAATCGTTGTTGTATTCTGGTTCGTCAAAGCGAGGCTGAAGAAACCGGCCCCAAAAATGATGATATATGCTGGAGGCTGGAGCCTGGGAAAGGCCTTCCCTGAACTCCCTGAGGGTCTGAACGGCGATCCCGCTCGAAAGTGCTATAAGTGCACAATCTTTTATATGAAAAGGTTGGCTGTCCATAACCGTGTCTCCATGCGATGCGGATGAAACTCTTCAACAAGTTGGCATCCAAGAACCAACTCGAGCAAAAAATAAACACTTACCGGGGAAATGGCAATCTGGAAGGGATATGGAGGAATACAGGGCAGCGGCTATCCTGCCGCTGCCTTGTTTTTGTTAGAATAACGCCCCGTTTTTCAGGGAGATAACAAGTCCGAGTGCTGCCACTACGCCAAACCAGACCACCATGACCTGAACCGCCTTTTTCCCCAGTTCTGGGTCCAGGGTAACCACCTGGCCCTTTGGGACGCGCCCTGCCTTAAAGGCAGCCACTGCAGGGAAACACAATACATAAAGTCCTGCCACAAAGGTCGCAAAGAACAAAATGGTGCTGGGCCAGTCTGGATTTACATGATAATTGAATATGGAATAGCCATTGAGCCCTGCGTAATCCATGCGCAGCCCCTCTCTTGCACAACACATGACGAAAATGGTGGCAAACAGGGCAATGGCTGCAGGTATTGCCCTATCTGCAGGCTTGTTGAAGGAAGTACCTATATAAGCTGTGGTACAGACACCTGCGATTGCCCCGAGCACAAAGAATGGATTTGCAACGAAATGAAAATCCTGGGGCACGGTACCTAGCCACCAAAAACCTGCTGCAATCGCAGGAAACAAAGACCAGAAGGCTATGCTGACCCCCCTTTTAGACACATATACCAGGTATTCTTGCTCGTAGTCGGCCCTTTGCCTGAAATACCAGTGGTACAACATAAGGAAGACACCTGTGACAGCAAGGGAACCTATGAAAAAATGGAGCAGCCTGCCAAGGCTTACACCGTGAAACTCTCCTCCTGCCACAGAGACTGTGCCGTCAGGCCCCACGAGCCATCCCTTCCAGAGTGGGGCGTTTAACTGTTCCATGGAGAGCATATGGATAAAAAGACCGGCCACTAAAAGCATCACCAAGCTAACCCAGGCCCACCTGGTACTGGCGTTTTCCATGGCTGCCCGCCTGTTTCCAAGATAAAAACCATATGCCGAATAGAATGCCAGGGTTACCACCAATAGGAAAAGCATGGCCCAGAAGGCAGACATGGTGTTTGCAGTGTACCAGTATGGATCATAGATCACCTGTACAAAAAGGAGAGGCGCAACGCCAAGCACAATGGCAATGGAAAGTCCCACAGTGATCACCCTTCCAAGTGCCTTTGCCAGCCTGAGGCCATAAGGATTCTTTCTACCTAGTTCCCATATAGCCACCACTGTAGAGCCCAACACAAGGTTGATCATGGTGATATGGAGAGCGAATGTAAGAACTAGAAGCACCTGAAATATAATGGGGTAAAAAGGCAGACCCGCTGGGTCCATCATGTTGTTGAGATATGTTTGCAGTTCCATGTGGTCTACCTCCTAATGATCGAAAAAAGATATTCTGCTATGGCTGCCTTATCCTCATCATTGCCTGCAAATGGAGGCATAAAGGGATAATCTCCTACGGCGTCCATAAAGCCCTCTATATCCTCTGGGGATTCTGGCGCTATGTTCTGAAGCAGTACTGGAAGAGGCCGCATCTTGCCAAACCTGTCAAGGGCATGGCAATTACCGCATTGGTAAAGGGCTATCAGCCTTCCAGCCTGCATCCTTCCCATCTTTGTGGAAAGATCCACCTTCTCAGGCCTGAAATACAATTTGTTCCAAAAACCAGCCTCTTGATATTTGTCTATGTCGGCGACAACGCCCTTGGCCGGAAGATCTCTTGCAATCAACTGATTACTGTACATATACTGATCGATTATATAAGGGCGCCTTACTCCCTCCCTGAAACCTTCTCCAGCACCTATTCCGAGAAACAAAATGAAAAGGACCAGGACGCCAGAGACAGGACCGGCAAGTCTTGGCCTTATGAGGCCAGCAACGACAAACCAGGCAAATACGACAGCATAACAGGCAGCGGCAGCCCAAAGCATCTGTTTGAGATATGGCAATCCATCCTGAAGGCCTAGCTCTTTTGCATGTGCTGGCATGGAGAAGAGATACCAGGCACCAAACAGTGCTCCAGCCGCCATCCCTGCGATTCCCCACAGAGACGCAGTACGGATAAGCTCTTGAGCCACCTTGCGATTCTCTAGCCTGCTGGCAACAATTACTGCATACACTCCAGCTATACCAAACATGAAAGCGGTGCGAGTCAGGAGCTGAGGCCAATAAGTCTGGTTAAAGAAGCCGTCAAAGAAACCGCCTGTCTCTATCCACTTGCCTGACGACAGCATGAAAGCCAAGATGCCCGTTATGATTATCATGCTTATCCAGGCTGCCCATGCATAAAGCCAACCCAGCTTCAAGTGACTTTCATCGTCGATTTTCCCAAGGGTGTAATAATAGACATAGATGGAGGCTATCTCTATTATAAAAAACACCCACTCTGTAGCCCAGCCCCAGACGTAATTGTGTATCAGGCCAGATATGCCTCTGGGGCTTGCGACTGTTGCCGCAAACCAGATACCAACACCTGAAAGGGAACCTATCACAAAACAAAAGATGAGAATGAGCATGGAATAGCGCTTGACGAATTCCATAAGTTCCCTTCGCCCTTCCCTTACAGCCTTTCTTTCTACATAGACTAGAAACCAGAATGCGCCAGTAGCGAGATGGCAGGGAAGGATGTGAAAGGTTGCAATCAAGGCGATAACGATGCCTGAGGTGAAAAACGGCACCTCCCAAAATGGATACATGTTCTTTGCCCTCCTTGGTAAAAACGTGGCCAAATCGACCTATGCCAGGTTAAATACCCTTGGTATATTTTTTATGCTAAGGACTTACTTCTATATATCGACAGTAAAGTTGAAATTCTTCACGATAAAAAGGAATCAAAGAAAAATAACCGCAAACACCACCCCTTCTAGTCCATCCATCCAGAACAAACAAGGAACTCTACTTAGGTAAAAAAACCTTTTCAGATATATGTAACCACAGCCTGTTACAGGCCTTAATTATAGCAAATTATAAGGAAAAACTACACATGCTTTTATTGCAGTCTATGTCAAACGGGAGCCTACAGGTCAGAAGTGAAGGGTAAGGACCAACAGGTGTTCATCCCTACCATCGTTGTTGTCGTGTATGTCTGCATTAGATATATGAAAAAATCGGTAGCCGATTTCTAGCCCGTTGTTGAAACACAGGCCTGTACCACCAAGGACAGAGAACTGGAATGCTCCGCCGAGTTGCCTGCCTCTTATATTGGCCCTGCTGAGAAAGTGTATCCCAGCCCCAAAATCAAGATAGGGCTTTATCTGAAAGCCTTCATAGCTATATCTAAGTACAGGTTGAAAACCTGCATCCATGGTGGTGTCTCTGCTGTCGAGAAGACCAAGATCAAGTTCTACCCTTGCTTTAAAGGAGCCGTAATTTCCGGCATCGATCTCCTTTGGAAGCCAATAGGCGCCTATGATATGCAGGGCACAGGAGCCATCGACTGTTGTGCCCATTTCAACAGAGCCTGACCATTTTTGGGATGACTCTTGAAAATCCAATGCAAAAACAGTGGAACCAAGGCTGAAAACCAGAAAAAAAAGTACCACCAATGCTGAACCGCAACGTGAAAGAGCCTTCATCTCCGCCTCCTTTCCCCTGCCTCCCAAAAGGCACCTCAAGCTGTAACTGGCTATAACGACTATAAATCTGGCCTGAAACAGCAATTTACAGGGCGAGAGGTTCCCTCTTCGTCATGTAAAAGATCACAAAACATTATTAGCTTATGCTCATTTAAACCACAAAATCCTGGAATTTTCAAGGGGTACCAGCGCCTCTTTCTGATGTGGTACTATTCTGGGGGTATAATCAGAAGCCTTCCGTTGCCTTGGAACGTCCACTGCAAACAAGAAACCATTGACAGATCCTGTAAGCCTTTCACGGAAGTGCATCTGCCATATCTCTGGATCTCCTCCTTCTTCTTTGGGGTCGGCATAAAGCTCCACAGAAATCATGTCCAGATCCAGACCGTCGAGATAGACCTGAATCTCGAATATGTACTTGTCGTCTGTAGAATCCATCTTGAAATTTCCAAAATAGACATTCTTCCAATGGGCGTCTATGGCTGTTTGCCATTGAAGAATTTCACGTCCTATACGGGCATTGGAAGTAGCCCTTCGACTGAACGCAAGGGCACAAGGTATATAATATTCTTCCACATATTGTCGAAGCATCCTGTTGCTGGAAAACTCTGGTGTCAGCTTTATCATGCTGGCCTTCATCATGCTGACCCAGCGTCGCGGCATACCATGCTCGTCCCTGTCGTAAAAGGCGGGGATGACCTCGTCTTCCAGCTTCTGATATAGTTCTTCAGCCTCATGGGCATCCCAATAGGGATCATCATCGTGTTCCATGCCATCTCCCAAAGACCAACCCACATCAGGGGCATATGCCTCGGCCCACCATCCATCCAGTTCAGACAAATTTATGCCTCCATTCACCAACACCTTCATGCCGCTTGTTCCACTGGCCTCCCACGGCCTCCGGGGCATATTTATCCATACATCCACGCCCTGAACCAGCTTTCTTGCCACAATCATGTCGTAATCCTGTATGAATATCACCTTTCCCATCACATCGGGCCTCTGCATAAAATTGTGCCATTTTCTTATCATTTCCTTGCCGACCTGATCCCTGGGATGGGCCTTGCCTGAGATGATAAGCTGGACGGGCCTTTGGGGAATATTGAGTATACGGGCAAACCTGTCTGGATCTTCAAGGAGGAGATTGGGCCGCTTATAAGCAGTAAAGCGCCTGGCAAAACCAAGCGTCAAGGCATTGGGGTCGAGGGCATTTTCATACTTCCTGCTGGTTTCAACGTCGATGCCAGATGCCGCATGTTGCCACTTGATCCTGTTGGTCACAAATTCTAAGAGCTTCAACCTGCCTTGCACCCTGAATTCCCACAGTTCTTCATCAGACAAACGCCCAAGGCCCTGTTCTATGGATTCCAGGGTGCCAAACCACCGGTCTTTACCGCTTGCCTTAGTCCAAAGCTGATCTGCTTCGTGGGACTCCCATGAGGGGACATGCACCGCGTTTGTCACGTGCCCTATGGGCACCTCGGCTTCTGGCCATCTTGGAAAAAGATTTGCAAAAATATGCCTGCTCACCTTGCCGTGCAATTTGCTCACTCCATTTATGAAAAGACTGCTTCTCATGGCCAAATAGGCCATGTTGAAAGGCTCTGCAAAATTTTCCGGATCGGTCCTTCCAAGGGCCATGAATTCGTCCAAGCCCAGATCGAGCGAGCGGCAGTAGCAACGTGCATAATTGTCAAACATAGAGGCGGGGTATCTGTCAAAGGCGGCATCCACAGGTGTATGGGTCGTGAATACGTTTCCCGCCCTTACGCAGTTTAACGCAACCTTGAAAGAACAGTCGGCAAGCCTCATGAAACTTCTGGCCCGTTCAAGGGCCGCAAAGGCGGCATGTCCTTCGTTCAAATGACATACATTGCAATTGACCCCTACTGCCTCAAGGACCTTCCACCCCCCGATTCCAAGGGCAATCTCTTGCTGGAGCCGCATCTCCTCACCACCACCGTAAAGTTTGCTGGTAATACCCCTGTCCTGAGGAGAATTGCGGGGATCGTTACTATCGAGCAAGAAAAGGCTGATCCTGCCCACCCTCACCTGCCAAGTCTTCAATACGAGCTTCCTGCCTGGAAGATCTACCTCCACCAGGAGCCAGTCACCCTTTTTGTTCATGAGGGGCATTACTGGAAGCATCACTGGATCATTATATGGATAGAATTCCAACTGATTGCCAAAGGCATCAATAGCCTGACGGAAATAGCCCTGTTGGTACAAAAGGCCCACTCCATATAAAGGCACGCCCAAATCACTGGCAGTCTTCAGATGATCGCCAGCAAGAATGCCAAGGCCTCCGGAATAGATTGGAAGGGCCTCTCCAAGACCAAACTCCATGCTGAAATATGCAACGGCAGAAAGGGGTCCATGGGCATGAGTCCTCTGGAACCATGCAGGCTCCTTCAGGGCCTTACTGCGATTTTCAAGCTGTCTGTTGAGTTCTTCTAGAAAATCCGTGTCCCTTGCAAGCTGTTCAAGCCTTTCCTGGCTGATGCTTTCCAAGATGAACCACGGATTTCCTGTGGAATCCCACATCTCGGAATCGATGGTCCTCCAGAGCTCATCGGTGCCATGGCTCCAGCTCCACCGCATATCCATTGCAAGCTCAGCGAGACCTGAGATCTCTTGGGGAAGCTTCCTGGGAAGATATCTACTAAGATGCATATTTTTTCCTCTCTATTTCCTCGAGGCACTTTCTAAAAAAACAGGAAATATTGTCATACCGATATAAGGCTGAAAAGATAAAAAACGACCCCTGGTCAGATGAAATGTTAAGCACTGCACCAAACTTTATAAAGAAAAAATTTGGCTGCGGTAACAGGTCAATTTACATCGATGCAGATAAAAATAACATATGGGTTCAATAGAGCGTGCATCGTATGCCCCTGGACACATCTTACCGGCTGGGGAAACAGAGACATGCCTTTTGAGATGTTCAAGACCCTGGCAGAGGCCTTCAGCCGCGTAGTGCAGGGATGGGGAGAGCCCCTCCTTCATCCGGATCTTGAAAAGACGGTCAAGGCCGCAAGATACGAGTCCATACTGGAGGAAGCCAAAAGGGCCGCCTCCTCGGCAGGAATCCGGCTGAGGCTTTATCCTCTCTCGCCCGACTAGCAGCCGGCGTGTGAAGCTGATCCGCTGAAAAACCTCTACATCTCCTATGACGGATGCGTGTCCCCGTGCCCGTACCTCGGGCTGCCTGTGACGAAAATTCCACGATACTCAAGGGGCAGGCCTGTGCAGATCAACACGCTCTGCTTCGGCAGTATAAAGGGACAATCCATCCTGAAAATCTGGGACAGCGATGGATACGCTGGATTCAGGCATAAGTTCATGAAAAGGCTTTCAGTCACCGCCGACCTCTATGGCCAGATCTCCTGTGACTTCGAGGTGCTGAAGAAGGCACAAGGGCTGGACCGGGCATACACGGCCCGCCTGAAATTCGTAAGGTATCTGGAGTTCCAATCATGCCTCTTCAGGTATGATTGAAAAAGATCTGGCCATGCAGGTCCGTGTGTGGGCATGGCTGAAAGAAACATCTTCAGCCTGGTCGGTCTGGGGTCAGCATCCGTGAACCCATAATATGTTCATTTCTTTTGCTCGTCCAAAAGAAACGAACCAAAGAAAAGGGCGCCCCGTTGCCGCTTTTTCCCAGCGCGTGGGAGGCCCGGGCCTTGGCGGGCAAAAACGGTCCTCCATGGCCGTTTGCCCGCGTCGGCGTCCATGCCGCCACCCCTTTGGGGCTGTAAACGGCCCATGTCCCCATACTCGTAAGCGACAAAAGGGAGAAAAAACTTGGTGAAGTCGTAATCCCCTATGGTACAATGACAATTCTACTTCTTAATTCGCTTTCGCCTCAATTTAGATTTCATCAATCCAAGCTATTTATATGGCAGTTTTAACTGTTTGATATCCAACCGTTCGTACTCGGGATCTTTATGTACCAACACAGCTTGTTCACTCAGTGCTGCGGCAGCTATCAGCGCATCCGCCAGAGAAAGCCGGTTAAGCGCCTTTATTTCTGCTGCTTGTTCCAATATCACGTCGGTTTGCCCGATAACATGAAGAGGCAGAGCAAGGCATTTCTCCCGGGCAAGCAGGGCAGCCTGTCTGCCGCTTTCCCTCCAAACCCTATACATTATTTCCAACAGGCTAATAAAACAGATGGCAACCCTTGCTTCTCCAGCTATTGCCCTGCGCAAAATATCTTCTACTGTATCAGCACCCTCTTCATCACAATAAAGTGTCAGGAGCGCGGAAGTATCCATTAAATAATTTATCATTCCTGCCGGGCTTCCCTACGCCTATCTTCCAACAACCTGGCGACCATTCCTTTTCTGCCAGACCCGCGGAAGGCTGAAACCGGATCAGCATCAACAGGAATAACCCGTATGACGTCACCTTCAACTATCCACTCGAGCTTTTTGGAAGGCCCAAGTTTGAACCGCCTCCTGATTGGAGCAGGAACCACAGTCTGACCTCTGGCAGTTATGGTACTTTTCATACATTTACCTCACTACACCCGCTTGAATTACCCTCAATTAAAAAAGTAATTCAAACAATAGCATCAGTCAACTCAGGAAGGGATTCTTTATACGTTGCACTTTTCCTTTAGGATCATATTC
>CAZOMT010000041.1:0-22780 GCA_964581255.1 uncultured Thermodesulfatator sp. | reverse complement strand
TCACTGCATCTTTTTCCGGCAATACTCTGAGCGGCACCATAGACCGGCTGGACCCGGGAGAGTGCATAACCGTTACCTATACCGCCCAACTGGTGGCCACCGTCCAGTATTCCGAACAAATAACCAATACCGCCACCTTTTCCACCACGAGTCTTCCTGGTGACCATGGCACAGGAGATGCCACCAGCGGGGATCCAGGTGCGAGTGACGGCGAGCGGACAGGAAGTGGCGGTGTAAATGATCTTTCCGGCTCAAGCAGTGCCACTGTGACCGTGTCACAGCCCAATCTGTCCAAGAGGATCATAGACTACCAGGATTGGTATGCCATAGGCCAGATGGTGACTTTTGAAATAACCACAGGCGTACCCCGGGGCACATCCAACAGTTTTGTCATCACGGACCAGTTGCCCTCCGGGCTCGATTTCACAACTGGAAGCCTTACCATCACCATGCCACCCGATTCATCTTCCACCAACAGCCCGATTTCAGAAAGCAATGGTGCATTTTTCACCTATAATGCCTCTACTGGTCTTCTGACCTTTGACTTCGGGGATCTGACCGTAGAGAATTCAGGAGATATCGTGATCCGCTACCAGGCAGTTGTGAAAAACATCAGTTCCAACCAGGACGGAACCGCAATGGTGAATGCGGCAACCCTCCGGTATGAAGACCCGGAAGACCCTTCAAACACCATAACCGTTGGCCCGGAAAGCAGTGCACGCCAGGTGCATGTTGGCGAGCCGGACCTCGAGATGACAAAGCAGATAACGTCCGGGGCCACGGGCTCTGATGCAGGAGACACCACGGGCTGGCAGGTTGTGATCCAGAACTCAGGCCACACGACTGCCTATCAGGTGAGCTGGCAAGACACTCTCCCGGACGGGCTTTTCAATATCTCGAACGGGCATGTATCTGTTACGGGCTCTGTCTTTTTAAACGGCACCACTACAGAGCCCACAGACGGCAGCCTTTCAATAACCACCACCGTGAATACAAACGACACCATTTCCCTTCCTGCCCTTGAAATAGCGCCTGGTGCGAGCATTACCATAAGCTTCGATGCAGTGCTCATGGATACGGTTACCCCTGGACAGAGCCTCGACAACCAGACCAGGGCCTCTTATACCAGCCTCGCAGACGGAGGCAGGGACAACTCCTCTGGCCCGGGGGCAGTGGACGATGACAACGACAGCGACCTCAACAATTACGAGGAATCGACAAGCCAGTCCCTTTTGGTTGCCGCAGACCTTGCAATTGACAAGCAGGCGGACAAGACCAGCCTGGCAATCGGGGATACGGTACGTTTTACCATCAGGGCAGACATCATAGAAGGTACCACCTCGTCTCTTGCCATACATGACGTGTTGCCTGACGGCCTGCTTTATGTAAGCCATGCGGTTCACGTGGGCAATTCAGGCATCAGCTTTTCCAATCCGGGCTACGACACCAACCAGGGGGCCGGACAGGAAGTGATCCTCGAACTCGGGGACGTGTCAAATCCGTCAAACGGATCCTCCAGTGACGATTACGTTGAGGTGGAGATTGTCGCCCTGGCCGAAAATATCCCTGCCAACCAGGATGGAGTCGTACTTCGAAACGGAGAACACTCAGACGGTTCAGAGGTATACCTCACCTATGACACCGGGGCCGGCACCGAAAGGATGGACTTTGACCATGACCCGGCAACACCCGGCATCCAGGGAATCCCGGTAAATATCATCGAGCCGGATCTGGAGGTGTCGAAGGATGCTTCACCACAAAGCCAGTCCCTTGGAGACCTTGTGACATTTACAATAACAGTCAGGCACACCAGTGAAAGCAGTGCAGATGCCCATGACCTGGTCCTTTCTGACAATCTGCCCCAGGGCCTTACCTACGTGGATTGTTCTCTGCCTGCATCTGATGTCACGGTAAATGGACAAAACATAGAGTTCAGGATAAGCTCCCTGCTCCTCTCAGAAGGACAGACAAGCTTTACCTTCAGAACCAGGGTGAACATGGATGCCCTTGTGGGCGAGGATCTCGAAAATGTCATCCACATGAGCTGGAAGAGCCTTTCAGGAGCTACAGGTGAGGTTGACAGCGGTCGAACAGGAGACGATTGCCCAAGTGGTCTCAACGATTACTGCGATGATGCGTCTGCTACTGTAACCCCCACCGCCTCTGCCCTGATCGATGCCCAAAAGAGCGTTTCGCTTCTTGACGACGCAGATGGTAGCGGAAGTGTAACCTCAGGGGATGTGCTGGAGTACACGGTGGTGCTCGTAAACGGCTCTACTGCCGTAACCGGCACAGTATTTTCAGATGCAATCCCAGCCAATACCACCTATGTGCCAGGAACGATAACAGTCGATCACACCCCAATGACCGATGCCCTTGATGGTGATATGGCCGACTTTGGAGGTACCACTGCAAACGAGGTGACTGTGCTTCTGGGCCAGATGGCAGCGGGCCAGAGCGTTACCATTACGTTCAGGGTACGGGTGAATGATTCTACACCTGCAGGGGTGATAATATCCAACCAGGGTGTGGTGGATAGCGACCAGTCTGTTCCAGAGCCTACAGATGCAGATGGAATAGACCAGAACGGCGATCAGCCGACGGATATCCCCGTGGGGGGAACTGGAGGCGCAAGTATAAGGGCAGAAAAGACAGTGAGCCTTACAAATGATTCTGTTGATCCCACAGATGGCACCATAAACGTGGGAGATGAGATAACCTATACTATACATCTGATAAACACCGGCACTTTGGAGCTCCACAACGTGAGCTTCACCGATGATATACCCACAGGGCTGGAGATAAGCAGTGTAACCAATGCCGACTGGACGGCTCCATCCCAGACTGTCACTGCACACTTCGATACCCTGCCGGCAGGGGGCAGCCAGGTGATTACCGTTAGGGCTACCATACAGTCATCGGGCACCATGACCAACCAGGCTACAGTCACCACGGATGAAACGCCGGAGGTTCTTACTGACGGAAACCCTGACCCGACTGACGGCAGCCAGCCGACTACCTTTGTGGTAGTGCCTTCGGGTTCGTCTGGAAGTCCCGCATTGGTGCTCACCAAGCAGATCCAGCTTACAGGGGATGTCAACAATGACGGATACCTGAATCCTGGAGAGAGCTTTAGGTACGTTTTGGTGCTTTCGAATACAGGAAGCAGTGCTGCCACAGGGGTTCATCTCACAGACCCTGTGCCAGCCCATGTTAGTGTCGTCAATGGCAGTATCCACACCAGCCAGGGCGCAGTAATCTCCCAGTCTCCTGTGGAGATAAATATCGGGACAGTACCAGCCGGTTCATCTGTCACAGCCTCCTTTGACGTGACCGTTGATCCTGATGCTACTGCAGGCCTTGTGATCTCCAACCAGGCAACGGCTACAGACAGCAGTGGTACAAGTGTTGTCTCAGATGATCCTGGAACTGATGATGGCACAGACTGCTCATCTTCTGCACAAAACTGTGGAGATGGCCAAACAGGAAATGACGATCCAACAGACATCACTGTCTCGGCAGCCCACGTGTTTGACCCTCCTTCTGCCATAAAGACTGGGGTTTTTGAAGGAAATGACGTTGTTACCTGGCGTCAGGTATGGATAAACAGTGGCAACATAGAGGCCAACAGGGTTAGGATCGTTGATCCCATACCGGAAAATACCCAGTATCTGCCAGGCACGCTTTCTTGTACGCCTATGGGGTCCTCATCGACTGCCAGATGCGAGTATGATGCCACGAACAATGAGGTAATATGGGAAGGTGTTATTGGCCCAGACCAGGGAGCTGCCGATGAAGAAGAGGCTGCAAACGAGGTGATCATCGTCTTCCAGACAAGGTTCGTAAACAATACTCGGTCTGCAGAAAACCAGACAAGGGGTTACTGGGATGCAGATGGAGATGGTTTTATAGACGATGATATAGGAAATGGTCAGGTGGCAATAACATCGGCAGCTGCCGTGCAACTGCCTGTAAACGTCCCGGCTCTAGATGGCGTTGGAGCAGCCCTTCTGGTGCTCCTTATTGCTATTACCGTTTGTATGAGAAAGAGGACCTGTTTGTAACCCGCTTTTGCTGCAATTGGGCCAACATAGAGGCAGCGGTTCCTAAAGGGACTGCTGCCTTTTCTTTTGATAGGTGTATCCGAATCGTAAGCAAGGGCCTTGTCTGATCGTGCGGCTTGGCTAATCCATAAAGGTCTTTCGAGCAGGATCGTTAAAGTGGCTGTTGTAAAAACCCGACACCTTTTGATCCAATCCACTTGCAAAAATCTGAAACGTCTTGGGTCAGGCTGTTTATGCCCGAGGAGCAGGCATTGTAACATTATGAAATCATGGACTTTTTGTATGGGTGCTATGCATGTGGCATAAGAGTTGCGGTAGGAGATAATGAAGCAATCAGATGCATGCATACTGATCATCAAAAAACATCGTGATTTCAAGGAGGAAGTGTATGAAGTTAAAAAAGTCGTTTTTGGCAGCTGCATCATTTGCTGCAGTAGCTCTGGGATTTACCATGCAGGTCCAGGCAGCCGATTTGGGCGTTCCTGGCCCTCTGTCCTTTTCAGATTATGATATGGACAGAAATGGAGTTATCTCTGCAGAGGAATTCCAGACAGTGCGTGAAAAACGTGAAGCTGCACTCAAGGCTGCGGGTCATCAGGTCAAGGGCATGGAAACAGCCCCAAGCTTTTCCGATCTGGATGCCAATGGAGATGGTGGCATCACGCCTTCAGAACTGGCTGCCGGACAACGCGCCAGGCAGGGCAAAGGCGCTGCAATGGATCCAGTAAAAGGTATGGGTATGGAAAAGCACAAATAAGGACCAGCAGACAATAACGGCCTGACAGACATTCCTGTTTCCGGTACGGCGTGAGTCGAACCCCGAGCTGTCCGGAAACAGGAACTTTATTTTATCCTACTGTTCTGGTTGGAATTTTGTGATCTTGTTACCCTGTAATCCAAGGCCTGCCATCAAACCCTTTTGGCTGAAGAAAAAGGCATATATGTCATCTTTGCCAGTAGTGGTCGTAAGGCTTTTGGCAGCACCCTTGTCCACAACAACAATGCTTGGCCCTACGCCTATTTCCCATCCACTGCTATTCAAAAGATATTTCAGTGCCTTGTCAGTCATGAAAAACAGGGCGTATCCAAAGGCCTGGGCACCAGCCTGGAGTCCGTATGAGCCGCCCATGGTCTTGAAGTAACCCACAACATTGCCATTGACGATAAGTACCCCTTCTCCATATTGGCCTCCCAGAATAAAGCCTGCCTTGTAGACCTTTGGGAAGACCAGGATACCCTTGGCTGTCTTTCCAAGCTTGGCAGCAGCCGGGGATTCGCTATAAAGCTGATGAAGCGCCTTTAAGGCTTCGTGGTTTAGTTCGGCAGCAGTAGTGGCAAAAACCTGTGCGCTGCCAGTGGCCAGCACGAAGACCAGTACGAATACCATCAGAATATGTCTTTTCAGTGCCTTCATGATGTAATCTCCTTTTATTTTTTCTACCAGCTATATGCAAGCCCAAGCCCGCTTATCCATTGATTGGACGAACCCCTCTTGTCCACTACAGGGCTGTCGTCAGCATCACCAAGCAGGCGCCTGTACTGTATGCCTGCGGCAACATGCCAGTTCGTGTTGAGGTGCATTACGAGAACAGGATTGATTCTGATGTCCTTGACTCCGCTGTCTGCATCAAACACAGGGAGGCCAGAGCGCGCCGAATCCTTGGGGCTTACGCCAAAATATGTCTTCATGTAATTATCACTGGCATAGACCATGGTGAAACCAAGACCTGCATCAAACATTTGAGAAAGGGGATACCAGCCCCTGACATTGCCAGATATGGTGTATCCATCGTGCTCATTGCCGATATCCGTCAAAAAGTCCACGTCGGCAAGAAAGCGCTTCCTTGGGTTTGTACTGTCTGTGAATTCAACGCCAAACCAGCCTCCAGCCTCTACGGTTCCATCGATCTCCTTCATCTTTTTTACATAGTGGTCTTCGACATCGTCATCCCTGCCCCAGTGGTAATTGAGTGAAGGGCCAAGGCGCAGCCAAGGGTGATCCAGGAGGTTCAGCTGGAGTTCGTATGCCTTTATCAGCAGGTACTGTTCATGGTCTTCCAGTTTGAATTTTGCAAAAGGTGCTGCACCCCAGGTGTAATCGTCAGAGCCTTCATAATCGGGCACGATTCCAATGCCCACCCCAATGACCCTTGGCATGTTGTCTATCACGATGTTCATTTCCTGAGCCTTTACGCTGGTGTTCAAATAGGTGCCTAGCAGCAATACTGCGCAAGTCAGCAAGACTGTAAGGTTTTTTGCCTGTTTCATGTAGTTCCTCCGTATAGTGTGTTTTAAGATTTTTGGCCTGAGAACAGGATATTATTATCCCTTATGGTAATTCAACGATTTGAATAAAAAAAGTGAGAAAACGACACATCCCCTATTTTGATGAGTACTCCTTGTATCCCAATGGGATGTGCTTGTCAAGCTGAGACAGAACCTATTGGTATGTGCATGAAGGCACAATCATGCATGTTTTAGACTGCACCTTGCAAAACCCCTTGGGCCGAGTCCAGATCTTCTGGCCGGTCTATATCAAAGACCTTGCCCAAGTTTATGCCAAATGACGTGATCTGGTCATGGGAGACGATCTCCTTTAGAAAGGCCCTGAGGGCCTTGTATCTGGAAGGGTCCCTCCCTTTGGCAAAGCCAGTGGGAAGTAGGTAGGCCCCAGAAGTGACATAAGCTCCTTCATGGTTTCCCAGGGATCTTATGAGTCCAGTGCTGTCTATATCTACATACAAAGGCTTTTCATCTTCTATGTAAGAAGTAATCCCGAGATAGAGGGCATTTTTAGGCCCACGTTCTCCTTGTTCTCTTAATCTTTTCAACATCCCTGGGCGGTATATGGAATCAACGGTTGTCACGAGCACCTGTTTGTTTTCGTCCCAGCTTTTTAAAAGTGTCAAAAAGCTTTCGGCCGAGCTTTGTGTGTCTTTGCATACGAAGGTGAATTGGATCTGCGGATAAGTTGAAAGGAGGAAGGTTTTACATTCTTTACAAATGGCTGTACGGAATATGATATGTATCTTGCTGATATCAGCGTTTATAAACTGGTCCAGGGTCCAGGCCAAAAGGGGTTTATTGCCAAGTTCAATTAGGGGTTTTGGCACAGAAAAGCCTGCTTCCTGAAATCTGCTTCCAAGCCCTGCTGCTATTATTCCGCCTTCCATCCTGCCTCCCTAGTGTTTTCAAGTAAGTAAGATATTGAGCAGCTCATCGAGCTTTGTAATCACTGTGACCGATCCATGTGGTTCAATGGGAGTTGATCCGCCATGCGCAGGAACGAGCCATATCGCAGCCATGCCTGCGGCCTCTGCGCCTCTTATGTCCCTTTTCATGGAATCTCCAACCATTACAGAAGACCCTGCATCCTCTCCAATGGCAGTCAGAGCTGAGTGAAAGATCCTCTCGTGGGGCTTTGTATAGCCAATGATATTTGAATCTACCAAGACATCCATTAAGTCGTAGATCCCCAATTCCCTGCAAATATTTTCAAGATTTCCATAGTTGTTGGAAATGATTCCTGTTTGAAAGTAGGCCTTCAGTTTTTCCAGTACAGGCCTTATCTTGGCCACATAAGAAAAGGTATCCTGAAGAAACCTTTGGGATATCTGTTGGTGCATGGATTGGTCATAGGCCCCCAGATGGTGCAACACCCTTTTTACCTGTTCTTGAACAACCTCGGAAAGGTTCATGTGCACAGGATTTTCTGATACAAGACTATCATCTGCCGCATAAAAGGCCTTGGCGAATCTTTGGGGCGAGACATCTATGCCAACTTCGAGATATATGGGATAAAAATGGTCTCTCCAAGCAATGCCTGGGGCATCCAGAGTGCCGCCATAGTCAAAAAAGACCGCCTTTGTGCGGTTGAATTTGTTCACCTTTTTGACCCCTTTGGGGGTATACATTTTTGGGCCTGATCCTTGAGTTTTGCGATCAGTTCGTCAATGGTATGCCTTTTGAGGAATGAGGAATAATCTGCCCTCTTGAGTGAAAGATCGTTTACGCCTCTGGCAGAAACGCTCACTATCTTCCAGTGGCCTCCTGTATTTCTGCAGGTATAGTCCAGGCTGATCTGTTCACCATCCTTTTTCACCAGTACTGTTTCAACCCTTAGATGCCCCCTGGGATCCAAAGAGGAACCTTTGGTTTTAAAGGATTCCCCAGAATATGAGTCAAAGCGTTCCGCATAGGTTGCAATGGTCATGCGGGAGAATGCCTCAACGAATTCATGGCGTTTTTTTTCATCCATCTTCCTCCAATAGCGGCCAAGAACTATCCTGGAAATCAAAGGAAAATCAAAGGATTTCAGTATATAGGTTTGGAGCATCCTGAACCTTTCAGGACATGATGTGTCCTTGCCGGTCTTCATGGCCTTGAGCAAAAGTTGGTGTAGGCCTTCTACCACCTGGACAGCCGTGGTGTTTCCATCGTTGGAACCCCGGGCATCTTCAGCAAGTCCAGGGCTAGCCTGGAGCATGACAAAGCAACTTAGCAATACGGCAGTAAGGATCTTTTTCATGTCTATTTATCCTTTTTCTTTTTAAGAATAAGACGGCCTTCATCAATTTGCCACATGATCAGGCCAGGGACACCAAGGGACAGCTCCCTGAAACGTTTGGCCAGTGACATTCCAAGGGATAACTCTGGAGAAAGCCCTACAACGCTGCCTAGCAGGACGAAGCCACCCTCTTGTACTCCATAGGCACCTGGCACCAAGAAGGCCACCCCTCTAACTACCTGCCCCAGGCTTTCGAGAAGAATGGCATCGAGGACACCAGTTTTGGCCCCCATGAAGTGGAGGGCTATCCAGACCTCTAATGCCCCAGAAAACCAACCTACAAGCCGCCAGAAACAGGATTTAATTATAATCGCCCGGTGGCTGTACAGGTTTGATATGGCCTTGTCCAGAGCCATTGCATCCATGGCGAAGCCTTCCAGTTTGTCCTTGCTGATAATCACAGACATGAAGTTTAAGAGCTTGCCCCAAAATCCCTTTTTCTGGACTATGATGAAGAGCAATGCAAGGATACTCATGCACGCCACTGCAAAGGCTGTTTCTTTGATAAGGCTCCTCTGGCCAAGGTACAGGAGGAGGGCAATTCCAACTATGGCAAATACAAGCTGGGTGACCAGTGCTATTGTGATTTCCACAAACACACTAGCTCCTGCCTCTGAAACTGGATAGCCCTTTACCGCAAGCATCCGGGCCCTTACGAGATCCCCTCCCACCTGGGCAGCAGGAAGCAGGGAGTTTATGGATTCACCTACCCAGCGGGCCTTTGTAAGTAGTGGAAATGGAGGCTTTGGGCTGCACAGAAACAACAGGCGCCAAGCTATGGAATCGAGGATGAGGGGTGCCGCATGGGATGCCGATACCAGCAAAAGGCCCCAGCCTGCAAGCCTCAAGGCCTTGAAAACATCGCCGATCCCATAATAGAGCAATATGGCAACAAAGGCGCTGAGACCTGCAACAAAAAGTATGTATCCGGTCCTTTTCATGTGTGTTCAGCCCTGGTTCAGATCAAGCCCTTGGACCCAAACCAACGGACTGCGTCTTCAAGTGCTTTGTGGGCAGGCTGTGCTGTGTAACCAAGGTCTTTCCTGGCCTTTTCTATGGAGAAGAACATCTTCTTTTTGGCAAGCTTTATCCCATCTACAGTAACCATGGGCTCTTTGCCAGAAATCTTGGCCCAGGCCTCTGCCAAATAGCCTACGGGCAGGATGAGGTTGTGTGGCAAATTTATCCTTGGTGGGGGCTGATCTGTTATCTCAGCTATGATTCCCAGGATGGTTTTGAGGCTCATGTTCTCGCCGCCCAATATGTAGCGTTCTCCTGTCTCTCCCTTTTCCAGGGCCAGCAGGTGGCCTTTGGCCACATCGTCAACATGGACGATATTCAGCCCTGTATCCACGTAGGCAGGCATTTTGCCCTGGGCGGCTTCCAGGATCATTCGCCCTGTGGGAGTGGGCTTGATATCCCTGGGGCCTGCTGGTGTGGACGGATTTACTATGACCGCCTCAAGGCCTTTTTCCCTTATTAGCCTCTTGACTTCTTTTTCTGCAAGGAATTTTGACCGCTTGTAATGCCCTATCATGTCGTCAAGGCTTACAGGTGTGTCTTCATTAGCAGGACTGCCGTCTGGATTCAGGCCAAGGGTGGCTACACTGCTCGTGTACACCACCCTTTCCACGCCTGTTTGAAGTGCAGCCTCCATAATATTGATGGTGCCTTGCACATTATTCCGGTATATTTCTTCCGGTCGTGGAACCCAAAGCCTGTAATCTGCAGCAACATGGAAGAGCACTTGGCAGCCCTTTAGGGCAGGGATGAGGCTTTCTCGGTCAGTGAGATCGCCATATGCTATTTCCACATCGAGTCCTTCCAGATTGGAAAGATCAGATGTCGGCCTGGCCAGCGCCCTGACCGAGAAGTTTTTTTGAACGAGCGAGCGGGCTACGGCTGAACCCACAAAGCCTGTAGCGCCTGTAACTAATGCCTTCATACTTGCCAAACTCCTCCATGGGCAGCATCATCCATTGGATCTATCCATACGTAGCATGTTTTTGTTCCACGCCTTCTGGATGCAACTGTATAGTATATTTGAAAAATTTCTGAGTTGTAATCCTTTTCAAAATTAGGGCCGATAATTAGGGAAAGGGCCATCAGAAAAAGGCACTTGCCCATAATCTGTAATCATAATATCATGAACAAAAATGAATTCGAATTCAGTGTTTTTACTATTCCTGAATGCGTTTGTAAATGAGGTATGAAATGATCAAAAATATTGTGCTGCGCATGCTGGTTTTCTCTTTGCTTTTTTTCTTTGCATACCAGGTTCATGGTTTGTATGCAGCAGAATCAGATTTTGGCCAAGAGCCACAACAAATTATTTCCCCATCTGACGAGAACTCCTTAAATATGACCGAGGACGAGTCATACTTGGAGGAATGGACTGGTCAAGAGACTTCAGAAGATCTTTCCGACCCTTTGGAGCCTATAAACAGGGTATTTTATCATTTCAACGACAAACTCTACTTCTGGGGAATAAAGCCTGTTTGCAAGGTGTACAATAAGGTGTTGCCAGAGCCAGCCCGCAGGGGCCTGAAAAATTTCTTTTCAAATGTATACACACCTGTCAGGGCAGCAAATTGTCTACTTCAGGGCAAATTTGCAGGCTTTTGGAAAGAGATAGCGCGTTTCATCATAAATACTACGAGCGGATATCTGGGCTTCAGGGACGCCGCATATCACAATTATAAAGTGGAAAAAAGCAATGAAGACTTTGGTCAGACCTTGGCGGTATACGGGCTCGGCAACGGCCCGTATCTGGTGATTCCCTTTATCGGCCCTTCAACGGTCAGAGACGGTATAGGTCTGGCTGCCGATGGATACATGAACCCTCCAAATTACTTCATGAACTTCTGGGAAATCATGGGCAAATCTGCCGGGGAAACTGTCAATGATGTTTCTCTCCGTTTGGGGGAATACGAAAGCTTCAAGGAAACGGCCATAGATCCTTATGTCTCCATGAGGCAGGCATATTACCAGTACAGGAAGAAAGAGGTAAGCAAGTAATCTTAAAGACCTTTTTGGCCCGGCTCTTATGAAACACGTGGTAGGTGTTGTCGTCGCCCTGCCCCAGGAGGCCTACGCCCTTTTTGGCCGGTTGGGTTGGAGTCCTCAGGGTGGATTTTCTGCCAAGGCAGAAAGATTCGAGAACCTGCTTGCCATGGTTGTCGTATGTGGTCAGGGTCAGGAGCGTTCACGGCAAGCAACGCACTTTCTGTTGAAAAGCGATCCGCTGTTCGTCCTCAATCTCGGAGTGGCTGGAGCACTTGTGGAGAGTTTGAGGGCAGGGGATCTTTTCGTGCCAAGGGCTGTCATACACAGGTCTTCCGAGCTTAAGCTCGATTCCCCTATAAAAGATGCCTTGAACCGGCTGCTGAGAACCCAGGGTATGGAATTCCGTCAAGGGCTGCTCTGCACCCATGACGCCGCTGTGGAGACACCTTCTGAAAAGGCAGATCTTCATAGGTCCACTGGCGCTGAAATCGTCGACATGGAAGCATACGGGATTGCAAGTGCCTGTTCATCTTGCGACGTGCCCCTCTATGTAGTCAAGTCTGTGGCAGACAGTCTTTTTCAATCCATACCTGGAGCAATTACTTCCTGTCTTGCAGAGACAGGACACATAAGTTTTGTCCGTTTCACCATGACTATCCTTTCAAGGCCCTGGCTAATACCCAAACTTTTGGAGATGCAGCAGTCTTTCAAGGCGGCGCTCTTTTCCCTGGAGCAGGTTAAGTCTGTCTTCTCTTCTAATCTATCGAAAAACATGCTGAACTCGCGGTAGGCCAACATGGGCCAATAGCTTGCAAGTTTAAGCCTCCTTAAGGCCATTTGCACAATCCAAAATATTTAGGATTTTCGTGCCGAGTATGGACATCTCCTGAACAGTGCTTATCTGTCATTACAGATTGCATCTAACAGCATGACCAAACTCACACAAATCAAAGCATTTCTCTTTTGACATAAGAAGGGGATAAAAAGGAGGATTTCCAAATGATCATAACAAAGGGACACGCCTTGCTCTTGAAAAGGCTCAAGGATAAATGGTCTCAGGGCTTGCAATTAGAGAAGGTGGCAGACGAGCTTAACGACGAAGACCTCGAATATTTAGCACAATTGATACTTTCTGGGCTTATAGAGGAAGGAGAAGAAGGCTATAGCCTTACCCAGGCAGGCCATCTGATCAATGAGGCCATAGGGGAATGCTCCGTGGCCACAGGCGACTTCGAGGGATGGGCAGACAATTTCAAGTTCATAGGTTCTGAGGTCATATCCATGATCGAAGTGGCCAGAAATGCCCAAGGAGATATAGGAAAAAAGCCAGAGATAGCGGCCCCGCTCGAGGCAAGGGGAATGGCCAAGGATGGCAGGCTCATGCCAGTGGCCGAGTCAATACTTGAGGCATATGACATAGCAATGCCCAAGATTTCTTTAACCCCTAGCCTTATGGAAGGATTGAGGAAATGCCCTCCTGGTCCAGGGGTGAAGTCTTTACTCCCATTTTCCAGGGATGAGATATGGGAACTGGAGGCAATGAGGCTTCTTACCTTTTCCTTGCCTGAAGGAAACGGCTATTCCCTTACAGGCCCTGGGCAGCAACTGAGGGCAAGCCTCATAAAGGGCCTTGCGCCATCTCCTGTACTGGACGATGAGATGCTGCTGTTATCGCTCAAGGAAAACCCTGACGCTGAAATAAGGCAGAAGCTGCAGGCCATAGGCGCACTGGATGCACAAGGGGAATTGCTGCCTGCTGGAGAGGCTTTGAAGAGTGCCGCACGTCTACTGTTCGTAAAACCCGTGGAGTTTGCTCCTTCTGTGTGTATAGACAGGAGTGATTTCGCAGTACTTGAGGCCATCCAAGAACTTACTGATAAGGCCCGGGAGAATCCAGAGATTCAAGCAAGTGCCAAGATGGTAAAGCAATACATGGAATCAAAGGGAATGGCGAAATCCCATACCCATAGGTCCTTGCTGGTTCTCGAGGCCTACAGCCTAGTGGATGCGATGATTTCCGATTCGGATCAGTTGCTATATGAGTTGACGCGTCTTGGCAAGGCTGTGCTGACGGACAGAAAGGCCCAGCACTTAGGTTCTGTGTCTGCAATGGCAGTAATGGCCATTACCACGACTAGAGTTGAAAATCTTTCTCCAGATGACAAATGGTTAGCCATGTCTGAGAAAGAGGGCTTGGTTGGCAAGGGCTTTCCTACAAAATCAGGTCGGCTCTTTGCCCGCATGGCATGCAATATCAAGAGGCTGCCAGTGGTGGATGGTGTGCAGAGGCGGGTCATGGATGTGATGCCCTTTTGGAGGGGCATGTTTATTGAGCAGATCTGTGAGTTTTTGTCTGGCATGAAAAGGGAAGACATACTCACAGCCATAGATAGGCTTGCAGGGTCAGGTTTGGTGGATATCCTTCCTGGAGATCTGTGCAGGATCTCAGAACCTGGCGAGCTGTTCAAAAGGGCCATGTCCGTGGTGCCAGAGGGCATAGAACTTCATGTCAGCCCTCACATGTTGAGGATATTGGAAGCGGCAGCAAAGAACCAGGTAAACGGGAAAATAGATTGGAAGCAGACCGAGCGCTCTTGTGGCTTGGCAAAAGAGATAATCAACGAAACAGTGCTAGCCATGCGAAAACTCATGTATATAAAGTCGGACAAGCTGACAAATGCCGGAAAACTCCTCTTGGAAGGAATGGAAATGCTGGCTGAGATACGGGTGGAATGGGAAGAGATAGAAATATGATGAAGTGCGCAAGAGTGCATGAGCCAAGTTAGTTATCAAGGCAGAGGCTTTTGGGTAGGACCTTGGTTACCGTCGTTTGGGCAAGGAATAGTCCTGGTTCAGGTAGCCCAAAATCTGTTGTTGTTCCTTGGGAGAGGGTGTAGCCCCATGGCGGATCATCCTCTCCATTATCTTTTGCCATTCCTCAGGGCTCCTTTTGGACTTGTAAATCCTTTTGGTGCTGTGGCAGGAAGAGCATCTCTTTTTGATGATCCTTCTGGCGGGCTCTGAACTGAAGCCCGACATGTCGCAGCCAAGGACTGAGCAAGACGATGCTATCAAAATAAGATATATCAAGATTCGTGTTATCATAGTTTAGTTCATCCAGTGTAGCACATTGCGAGCAATGCACCATCTTGGTCGGGTTGGTTTGGCATTTTTCCCCATGATCCAATAATCAAAGAGCCTTTTCATGGTTCCATCCTGCTGTTTCAAGTCTATCCATGCATTCATGAATCTGACAAAGCTTGCTCCACCCATACGGACTGGAAAGCCCAAAGGAATTTTCAAGGTCAGCCCTTTGGGCACTACCACCGTGTACCTGGGGTGAACTAAGCACATAAAAGCCCCGGCTTCAGCCGTGTAAACCATTGCATCCGCCCCTGCCATCCTGTCTGAGAAGAAGGCCTCCAAGGATTTAAGGGGAACTATCTCTGCCTTTGGGAAATACGAACGGATCTTTGCCTTGTAGTAAGGTATGTCCGGAACCGCCAACTTGACCCTTTGCCTTTTGATAATGTCATAGCTCTTGAACAGCTTTCTTTTGTAGTCGGGGACGATAAATGCCATTGTTTCATACATGAAAGGCACAGTGAAATTGATTACAGAGGCTGTCTCAGGAGTAATGGCCTTTTCTGTCATTATTATATCCATCTTGTTTGAGCGCAGATCTTTTACCATGTTCTTGTTTTGAAAAGGTACCAGCTCCAGCCTGACATTCAGATCGTGGGCGAGTTGATATGCCAAGTCTATACATAGGCCCACGAGTTCGTGGGATTGGTTGAAATAAGAAAAGGGCATGGCCTGGTGGGAGGGATAACCGACCCTTATGAAACCCCTGTTCCTGATGGCATGAATCAGGGGGACGTTGACGGGAGGCAGCGGAAGAGGCGGCAGAGGTTTCTCGAAGACTTGTGCCTTGACTGCGTCTTTTAGCTTGAGCTTCATTTCCATGGCCACATCGCGCTTTTCATATCTTATGTCCACGGCGTATTTGAAGAATGTGCCAACTGCCACCAGGAGCAAAATGCAAGATGCAAAGGTAATGGCGAGGTAGCGGCCAGCCTTGGTCCAAGAAAACCTGGTATTTCCAGTCATGGCACATGCCCCGACAAGTGCGACGCACACTGTGAACATGGCTGCAGTGGCCGTTGCGAATCTGGAGGTTATTATGCTGCTTACCATAAACATGTTGAAGGTGTCTGCGGGTATGCGAAAGAAGTCCAACAGCCATGGAATCGCAACGTTTACATTGCCAAAGAAGGTAAAGAAACCCAGGGAAGAGAACTCGAGAAACTGACTTGGGGCAATGTCAGAGCTGGTCATCCAACCTGCAAATGGAACGAAGAGCAGCAGAAGTAACTTCCCAGTACTTGGGAAATTGAAGGAGGCAGGCACAATAACCTCTACTGCGTTTCCCGTGTTTACGTCTCTGGTTACATAACGCCTTATTACAGTGAGGCAATGGCGAGTAATAATGGGAAGGACCACGAAGAGGCTTCCTGTGAAAAAGGCCATGATCAGGGCATCTTTGAAAAAGAAGAAGATCCTTTTGTAAGGGATATTGGTGAAGGTACTTATGAACCCAGGTAATACCCAGACGGTGCAATATATACTTAGGGCAATGTATAGCCATATGAAGACCTGGAGCTGTTTGAGATCTTCGATGTGCATGGTGCCAGCTGCAGCGGCAGCAATGGCCAAGAGCCCTAAGGGGGTGAGCCTGACTATGAAATCAGTGATCTTGGCCAAGGCTTCTGCCACTACGTCAAGCGGCTTAATGACCAGTTCTTTGTCCCTCAGTCCAATAAGGGCCGTGCCCATCATTATGCAAAAGATTACCACGGCAGGCACCAGGTTTTCGGCCAAGGAGAAAAAGGGGTTAAACGGGATATACAGGGAGATATAGTCTGGCTCAGGGCTATCTGGGATCATGGATGTGGAAAAGAAGGAAGCCGTCTCGGTATGGGGAAATGAAAAGATGGAAAGTAGCACTATCGCCAAGGTTAGAGTCCAAATGAACAGGAGCAGGAGAGAAAGCCTTCTTGCCATTACAGATGCCTGTTGGTATGAAAGCCGGCCTAGGCTTGCAGTAAGGGAAACAACAATGTAGGGCAAGACAGTGACCTGCAAGAGCTTGATATATACATCACCCCATATCTTCATGGAGGCCATCTTTTCCCCCCAGAAAATACCGAGAAAAAGGCCTGTGGCTACGCCGACAAGGATTTGAGACGATAAGGTCAATCGAAATATATTGTGGATCTTCATGGATCGAGCAGTGGACCGGGGTTGGCAAGGTATATATTGATGATCATCAGCAAAGAAATTGGTCGTGCAATTGTTCTGTGTGCTTTTGAATTCATCCTGCGGATTATATTCGTCCTGTAGCCTTTCATCAAGGAAACAGAATGGAAATCACGCCTGGTCTCGGCCTCCCTTGGGTATATTGGCATACAGTGCAATCTCTTTCCATATTTTTCACGCATGAAACTGTTGGATTTTTAGCACGGGATGTCTTTGGCGATCAGGCCAAAATTCCTATTTCCTGGCAGGAAGAAAGTGCTATCATGGTCTTAGCCAGGGGAAAACTGTCCAATATTTTTTTCTATTTTCCAGTGAGATATGATTTTTTCAGCAATTGATTTCGAAACAGCAAACTATAAACGTCATAGTGCCTGCGCCGTGGGCCTTGTCAGGGTGGAAGATGGTGAGATTACAAGAAAAAACGCCTATCTCATAAGGCCCCCAGACAGATGGTTTGTATTTACCCACATTCACGGTCTTACCTGGGACCATGTGGCCTCTGCCCCTTCATTTAAAGAGCTGTGGCCAGAATTAGAGCCGTTTTTTCATAAAGCAGATTTCTTGGTAGCTCACAATGCCGCATTCGACAGGGCTGTTTTGTGTGAGACTTGTAACTATTATGGCATAAGTCCGCCAAGGTTGGAGTTCAAATGCACGGTCAAACTGGCCAGAAGGATATTGGGTATATATCCTACAAAACTGCCAGATGTCTGTAGGGCGCTTGGTATAAGTCTAAACCACCACGAAGCATTGTCAGACGCCTTGGCCTGCGCAAAGATCATGCTCAATATTGTTGAGAGCTGAAAATGGGAAGATATCTTTTTTGCGTGTCTCATGGACTTGTCTGCTCTCCCCATAGACACACCCTTCTTTATGTGCCATTAGAGAGTAAGCAAGAATTGCTGAAAAAGGTATAGAGTCCATGACATGGTTTCCTTTGGCCCTTGCTACGGCCTTTTTGGCAGCAGCGAGTGATGCCCTTACAAAGGCCTATCTTCAACCCCTTGGTACCTATAGGATGGCAGTGGGGCGCGTTTTCGGTCCGGTGTTCTTCCTCCTCCCACTGCTGTTTTTGCAGACATGGCCCGATCTCGACCATACGTTTTGGAAAACCGTAGCAGTCTTGCTTCCCTTGGAGACGTTGGCCCTCGTTCTTTACATGGATGCCTTGCGCTCTTCCCCCCTTTCCCTTTCTATCCCGTTTTTGGCATTTACTCCTGCTTTCATGATCCTCACTGGAGCAATGGTTCTAGATGAAAGGTTGAGTTTCAGAGGCATTCTGGGAATCGTATTGATAGTCGCAGGAAGCTATAGCCTTCATTTGAGGCAACTCAAGGCAGGCTGGTTGGCACCATTTTGGGCAATAATACGGGAAAGGGGCTCGGTTTTGATGTTACTGGTGGCCTTCCTCTATGCAGTAACGTCTGTGCTTGGAAAGCTTGCCATATTGCATTCCAATCCAGTTTTTTTTGCCAGTTTCTATTTTGTCGTACACGGGATATTCGCAACTTTGGTGCTGTCAGTGTTTTTCCATGTTTTCCCGTGGCAGGTCGTCAGGGCAAGGCCCAAAGGTGTCTTTTGGGTGGGCCTTTCACAGACCTTTATGGTGATCACGCACATGTGGGCAATCAGTTTGGCGCCGGCTGCCTACATGATAGCGATAAAGAGGCTAAGCGTCCTTTTTGGTGTGTTGCTGGGATGTCTTTTTTTCAAGGAGAGAGATTTATCAAGCCGCCTCTTTGGTGCAAGCCTTATGGTGGCTGGGGTGTTTCTCATAGTACTTTCACGATAGGCCCCTTTCGAGGCCGTCTGTTAAGTGGAATATCCCCAAGGAAGAAAAATATTTGTATTCCTTTCCGCTACAGGTTATTTTGTATATGCAAAAGCTAACTGATTGAAATTGTATAAGAAAATAATCACTTGCAAGGCTGAGGGGGGTTTGGTGGCCCCTTTGGAAGGGAGGCAAAAGATGTTTCTTACCAAGAAAATTAAAGGCTTATTGCAGATAAGACCCCGGAAAATGAAACTTTCAGGGGACTGGATTCTAGATAGATTTCCGCTCCAATACGTCCAAAGGCGATGGCAATGGCATTTCCTGTTGGGTTTCTTTTTTATATTGGTTGGAACCATAGGTCTTCTGGCAATACCACTTGCCTCTCTTTCAACCATCAGGCTCTTTGCACTTTTCATGCTGGCAGGGGGGCTGTTACAGGTTGTCGAGGCCTTGAAGGCAGAAACCGAAAGACAGAGCAGGATGCTCCATCTGGTTGGTGGCGGGCTTTATGTGTTGGGGGGCCTTTTGGCCCTTTGTAATCCCGTGGCTTCTTCACACGCCCTCATCTTTCTCCTTTCTGTAGTGATCTTTGCTACAGGTGCTTGCAGGGTTGTGATAGCCATGGTGCACAAAAAGGACTTCAGTGATTGGAGAACCGTGTTGACAAGTGGCTTTGAATCGGTCGCCATTGCATTTCTCATAAGCCTGGCCTGGCCCTATTCCTCTCTCTGGTCCTTGGGCCTTTTTATGTCAGCCGAGCTGATTCTAAATGGATGGGGGCACGTGGTTGTAGCATTTGGGGTAGGCAAGAACTTGGACGAAATCGCGCAGCCAATCTCTGTGTCAAAGCCAGAGTTGGCGGCTGTCTAAAAAGCATTTCCCAGGCCAGACTGGGAGGAGGCGACCGGGAAAGCCGCGGGGCCTGCTCCATGACACTCCAGTTTCAATCCACGCCCCCGCGCAGGGGGCGACAAGGTTCTGGGCAATATCCGGATGTAGTTCCAAAGTTTCAATCCACGCCCCCGCGCAGGGGGCGACAGTTCCTTCATATCCTTTTGAAATTCAAGAAAAATTATAGATACAAAAGCGAACTTTGTCTATTTTATGCCACTCACCCAAAAAACAGATAAAAGAGAAAAACATAAAACTTTAAATTTCAGCAAGTTACATATATGCGATCCAATCCGCCCAATTTTTTGTCTTTTTTTGCGATTTCAGTTTGTTATCCATCAACCTCCTTTCCGAGCTTATAGCTCGCACCCTCAATTCTACACTATTAACGGCCCTTCTTGATCGAAAGCCTGTTTTGCACCAACATGTTCCACCCTGCGTCTCCAGTTTTTGCCAAGGTAATAAAACCTCAAGCTGTCTTTTTGATGGTCGATAATCCCGATCAGCTTGTGTTTCAAACGCTCCCACTGACCAGGATCAACAATACATTCAAAGACGGAATACTGGACCCTTTGACCATAATTCTGACATGTCTTTGCGACCTGCCTGAGCCGCTTGGCTCCGTCCTTATGCGTAGTTGCGACATCATAACTGACTAAAACAAACATTCGTCACCTCACGTCAGCTATTTCCACAGAAAGGGAGGATAACCACCCAAATCTCCCCTAATGAAGCGTGCAAACAACTGGGCTTGAAGATGAAACAAGATGCCTATTGGGGCCTTCTCGCCAATAAAAGGATGTGTGATCTTATCCTGTTTTCTTTTCTGATAGGCTGTCAAAAACTGTTTTCTCGTTTCATCCGCCATCATTACTGCACCTGTGCTGCCGGTTTTAAAACCATCAGCCTTCACCTGACCCAAATTAATGAGATTTAAAACCAGGCGGTCTACGATAAAGGCTCGGAACTCTTCCATCAGATCCAGGGCAAGGCTCTGACGCCCCGGCCTGTCTCTGTGAAGAAACCCAACCTGCGGATCAAGCCCAACAACTTCCAGGGCAGATCTAACATCATGAAGGAGTATTGTGTAGCCAAAAGACAGTAGGCAATTCACCCTGTCCGTTGGCGGCCTTCTATTTCTACTGCGGAAAAAGAACTTTTCCTTCTGATTGGTTATCAGCTCATCAAACACGGAAAAATAGGAATTTGCGGCATCACCCTCAATACCTCTGAGACTCTCAAGGGAGCCTGCCTTCGGGATATTCCTGAGGGCATATTTAAGACTGAGGGATTCCTTGCCAAGCCTTTCCTGGTCCACCTTGTCGGGATGATCCCTTTTTGCCCGTTCCAGCACGGTTCTGCAATTGAAAATCTTTCCAATAAGAAAGTTTTCAGCAATCCTGGTGCTTTTTTCCGGGTCATCCGCAATACGGTACTGCTGCCGCCTAAGAAGCACGTTGCCAGAAACAGGGCCAACAACCTTAGCGAGAAATCGTCCGTTTTCAGTCAGAAAGGAGACAGTAACGTTTCTTTCAGCACACAGGCCAAGAAGAAAGGGACTTGTAGATACATTCCCAAAACAGACTATGCTGGCCAATGTGTGAATCGGGACCCTCAACTTCACACCACCATCAATTTTTACGGCAACAGTCTCGCCATCCTTTTTAAGATATGCTCCCTGGGTGGTTACATAGAGCGTATTTAAAAGTTTTTTCAAAGTGCCTCCAACGCATCTTCTATGTATTTTTTTACCCGATCTTTACCGGACAATCTCGGCATACATGCGTCAATAAGGGAGCAGGAGCGGCATCTTTTTGAATATTTAGCAGGAGGAGTAATGCCGGCAGCCAAAAAATCGTGAAGCCCGGTTGACGCCGCTATCGTCTTTTCTCTCAATGCCTTGTCAAAAATCACCTTTTCACGCCTCCTGGTCTTACCGTAAAAGAGCGCCCCTTCTGCCATCTCCATTTCGAGCTGCTCTTCCAGGCATAGCGCCTGGGCGCAAAGCTGGACCCTGTCCCAATCCTTTTCCTTTGGCCGCCCTCGTTTGTATTCAACAGGATAGGGAATCCAAAGGGCTTTACCTTCAGTTTGTCTTTTATGAAATTCCACTACATCTGCCTTTCCAACCAGTCCAAGCCTGTAAGAACGAAGTGCCACACTATATTCAACCCTGCAGTCTCTTCCTGGCCGCTGCCCGGACTTGTCCACCCTTTCGTGTAAGTTTCGGCCCTGGGCGGTAAAAAAATTTTCCTGCCACACCTGTTCTATGTGGATCAAGGCACACTGGCGCCTGCAGAACAGGTAATGCTGCAGGGCCGAAAGGGGCAGTAATTGGTCTTCGGAATATAAAGTCTCTTGCTTGATAGTGAGCTTGTTTTGAGCTACCATGTTCTTACAAATTTCTTACCGAAGAGGTAAAAATGGCTTCTGCTACAACCAAAATGTCCAGCAAAGGACAGGTCATAATTCCGAAGCCCTTGAGGGATGCCCTCAAGTGGCAACCAGGACTTAAATTGCAGGTAATAGACACGGGCAATGGCGTACTTCTCAAGCCTGCCAAGCCCTTTCTTGAAACATCCCTTCAGGAAGTGGCAGGCTGCCTGAAATATTCCGGCAAGGCCAAGAGCCTCGCCGACATGGAAGACGCCATTCGAAAGGGTGCTCAAAAGGTCATGAAGCATGATCGCGGTTGATACAAACATCATAGTGAGGCTCCTTGCCCGCGACGATGAAAAACAATTTCAAAAGGCATGTGCGACCTTCAAAAAAGAAGCCGTATTCATTTCAGACACCGTGTTTCTTGAAGCAGAATGGGTCTTGCGATTTGCATATAATTTCAGGCCCTCTGCGATTAACTCAGCCTTTAAAAAGCTCCTGGGGCTTCCAAATGTAAGAGTTGCCAACCCGGAAATACTGGCCAAAGCCATAAAATGGCATGCGGCCGGCCTTGATTTCGACAATTCCCTGCATCTGGCAAAAAGCCAGGAGGCAGTCAAGTTTCTTACCTTTGATGCCAGGTTCATCAAAAAGTCCAAAGGGCTTGGCAACTGCCAGGTAGAACGGCCGTGATTCTCTCTGTCGTTCCCAGCAGGCAAAAGTCTCGTTATTGTCTTAAAGTCTTACCTCCAGTGTGACATTTTCAGGCACGTTGGTTTC
>CAZOMT010000040.1:0-4129 GCA_964581255.1 uncultured Thermodesulfatator sp. | reverse complement strand
GGGGTTTTTTTTATATATGCATGCCCGGCCACATACCAATTATTTATGCAACCATATGTTTGTTGTTGAGAAAAAGATACGCCCTCTATGTTAGGGGTGACTGGCTGCAAGGCTGTGGAAAATTGCGCAGAAGATTGCTTGATCTTTTGCTCAAAAAGGCCAGCTTCATCCTTGTAACTGGGCAAAATTATCTAGAAAAGCTGAAACCGCTCAACCAAGAGGTGGAACTGGTGGTGCCCATGATAGAGGTGACTGAAGACGATATTTACAGGGACAGAAACTTTGCTTTTGGACAGCAGGTCAATCTTCTATTCTTAAGCCGTATTGAAAGGGCAAAGGGTATATTCGACCTGTTGGATGCCTTTGAGATACTGTGCAAGGAAGACTCCAGGCTGCATCTTATTATAGCTGGTGACGGGCCAGATTTTACCAAAGTAGCCATGGCCTGTGAGGAAAGGGGTTTAGAACGAAGAGTATCTTTGAAGGGGATGATAAAGGAGAAGGATAGATTAAAAGAGATATATAAGAAAGCCGATTTATTCATATTTCCTTCATATTATCCCGAGGGCTTTCCACGGGTCTTGTATGAGGCAATGTGCTTTGCGTTGCCCATTGTAACCACGTTCGTGGGCTCCATAGGCTCAGTAATGAAAGATGGTGAAAACTGCCTGAGGATCAGGAAACCGGATAAGAATGACATAGTAGCAAAGAGTCTCGACCTTTTGGGTGATTTGAATCTCAGGGAAAAGATAGGCCTTGGAGCAGTGGAGACAATGGAGCAACTATTTAAAACATTTGATAAGACCAGCCATGCCAGACAGTTGATCGAGTGGGCACAAAGAACAAAGGTCTTTGAATAGACTATTTGTATAGATATTTTTTAGTCAGTAGAAGATAAAGAAGAGTTGAAAAAAATGAAAAAGGCACTTATTACAGGAATAACTGGCCAGGATGGGGCATATCTTGCAGAATTTCTCCTGAAGAAGGGATATGAGGTCCATGGAATCAAGCGGCGGGCATCCCTGTTCAATACCGACAGAATAGATCATCTTTACCAGGACCCCCACGAGCCAGACAGGCGATTCATCCTGCACTATGGAGATCTTACCGATTCCACGAACCTTATCAGGATCATACAGGAGGTGCAGCCAGACGAGTTGTACAATCTGGCAGCCCAGAGCCATGTGGCCGTTTCCTTTGAATCCCCCGAATATACGGCAAATTCTGATGCCTTGGGGACATTGCGCCTTCTTGAGGCCATTCGCATCTTGGATCTTGCAGAAAAAACCCGTTTTTATCAGGCCTCTACCTCTGAACTTTTCGGAAAGGTCCAGGAGGTGCCTCAGAAGGAGACGACCCCCTTTTATCCCCGTTCACCCTATGCAGTGGCCAAGCTTTATGCCTACTGGATTACTGTGAATTACAGAGAGGCTTACGGCATCTATGCATGTAACGGCATCCTTTTCAATCACGAGTCTCCAATAAGGGGAGAGACATTTGTCACCAGAAAGATTACAAGGGCTGCCGCGCGCATACGCCTGGGGCTTCAAGATTGTGTTTATCTTGGCAACCTTGATGCAAAGAGAGACTGGGGGCATGCAAGAGACTACGTGGAAATGCAGTGGCTCATGTTGCAGCAGGAGGCCCCAGAGGATTTTGTCATAGCTACAGGGCAACAGCACTCTGTAAGGGAGTTTGTAGAGGCAGTCTTCAAAGAGCTTGGCGTTGAGATCGAATGGAAGGGCAAGGGAAAAGACGAGATAGGCATTGCCCACGTCCCAGAAGCCAAATCAGTTCCCCTTGAGGGTAAAACCGTTGTGAGGGTAGACCCCAGATACTATCGGCCAACTGAAGTCGTAAGTCTTCTCGGGGACGCCACTAAGGCCAGAAAAAGGCTTGGCTGGCAGCCAAAGATCACCTTTGAAGAGATGGTCAGAGAGATGGTGCAAGAAGATATGGAGCTTGCCAAAAGGGATCAGTTATGCAAAAAGGCAGGGTACAAAATTTATGAATATAATGAATAGCCATGAATAGTTTGCCTTCTGAATCCAGGATATATGTTGCTGGCCACAGGGGAATGGTGGGTTCTGCAATAGTAAGAAACTTGAAGAAACAAGGTTTTTTACACATCGTTACCCGGCCCCATTCTGAGTTGGACCTTGTGGATCAACGAGCCGTGCGGGATTTTTTCTCCAAGGAGAGGATAGATTACGTGGTGCTTGCCGCTGCCAAGGTGGGCGGTATTTACGCCAACAATGCCTATCCGGCAGATTTCATATACATAAACACCATGATTCAGGCGAATGTAATCCATGAGGCATGGAGGGCGGGTGTTAAAAAATTGCTCTTTCTTGGCAGCTCATGCATATATCCAAAGTTTGCCCCCCAGCCCATGAAAGAGGAATATTTGTTGACAGGGGAACTTGAGCCAACCAATGAGGCCTATGCTATTGCCAAGATATCTGGCATAAAGATGTGCGAGGCCTATAACCGTCAATATGGGACCAGTTTCCGCTCGGTGATGCCAACAAACTTGTTTGGCCCAGGTGATAATTACCACCTGGAAAACAGCCATGTTATCCCTGCAATGATCCGGAAATATCATCTTGCAAAATTGGCAGCCAAAGGCGACATAGAGGGCATAAGGCAGGATGAGAAGGTGTATGGCCCTATCCCAAGTGATATAAAGGAGGCAATAGGGCTCAGTCCCGATTCATCACGACTTGTCTCTGGCTGTTCACCCAAGGTGGTTCTTTGGGGGACAGGCAAGGCGCGCCGGGAATTTTTGCACGTCGACGATATGGCTGCTGCCTGCATCTTTGTCATGGGGCTTGACCAGTCAGTATTCAAGGATGTTTCGTTTTTCAACGTTGGTACAGGGACAGATGTCACCATTCGAGAGGTAGCGGAACTGGTAAGGCAGGTGGTGGGCTTTCATGGCCAAACGGTATTTGACGAGCAAAGGCCAGACGGCACGCCACGGAAACTCCTAGATACCACCAGGATAAATGCTCTTGGCTGGCGGCCAACGATCGGCTTGCAGCAAGGGCTTCAAGATGCCTATGACTGGTATCTTGGCCAGACAGGGCCGTGAGCGTGGAAGCAGTAAGCCCAACTAAGCATCTGCGGGTGGCCAATATCATTGAAGAGGGAAGGCTTGGCGGCCCTCAGGTAAGGATAGCAAATGTTGCCAAGGCCTTGAAACCACAGGTAGAGACAACCGTTGTCCTGCCTGATGAAAATTCCAGTCAATTTCGTGCATTACTAGATCAATATCGCATTTCGTATAAGACTTTTAAATTAAGCAGGATTACCAAAGAGCCCAAAATGGCTCTAAAATATCTGCTGTTTTCCTGGTACGAAATAATTCAGCTTGCAAGATATTTCCGTAAAGAAGACTTTGATCTGATTCATGTTAGCGGCGGCTCCTGGCAGTATAAAGGCGTGATAGCTGGCAAGTTGGCTGGCAAAAAGGTTGTGTGGCATTTAAATGATACCAAGATGCCACACTTGATAAAGACCATTTTTTCTTTATTAAGTGGTTTAGCAGATGCCTATATCTTTGCATCAAATCGCTCTATGCATTTATATAAGCCGCTTTTAAGAAGAGACAAATTCAATTTCATCATACCTGCCCCGGTTAATACTACAGTTTTTGATCCTGAAAGGATAGAAGGGGACATTGACAGTAATTGGAAGGGCAAGATTGTTGTTGGTACGACTGCAAATATTAACCCTATAAAGGGATTAGAGTTGTTTCTTAGAGCTGCTTCAAAATTAAATATGGCTTATGAGAAATTATTTTTCGTTATTGTTGGCGCTACTTTCGAAGGTCAAAAATCTTATTACAAAAAACTCGTAACCCTGTGTAATGAACTTTCAATACATAACATTGCATTTACAGGACAGACAATGGACGTACGGCCTTTTTTAAATCGCTTTGATATTTATGTTTGCTCATCCATTGCAGAGTCCTCTCCAGTATCGGTATGGGAAGCTATGTCCATGGCAAAACCGGTCATATCCACAGACGTTGGAGACGTCGCCTTATATGTCAAGGACAATGAAAATGGGTTCATAATCCAGGTCGATGATGAGCATGCACTGGCTGAAAAGATTGGCGTCCTCA
>CAZOMT010000039.1:0-4622 GCA_964581255.1 uncultured Thermodesulfatator sp. | reverse complement strand
GCCGAAAAGAGCAGCCTATCCTTTTCATAACAGGATGATTCTGTCGTGCTTTCTCGGCATAGAACTGTTCATGCTGAACATTTAGACATACACCCTGCCGCGCCACCTTTTTCCAGCTTCAACTTCATAGAATCTTATTACAAGGGGCTGGATTCCTTACGGCGCTGTTTCTCCCTTGCCAGATCCTTTGGAGTCCAGACTGTTACCGTTGAAAAAATTCCCGCATTAGGCTTAATCGAAGAAGAAAACCTGGAGTTATCTGAATTTTTCCCGGATCATAAATGCCTGGGGTTGGAACGGCTTTGTTTTTGGAAAAAGCAAGTTCACAATGTTTCTGTGCTGAATGAAATGAAAGGCCGGGATCTAATAGGATATGCTATTTTAAAACGTGATAGGGTGAAATCGGCAAATTATGATAGATGGCATGTTTTTGAGGCAGTTTTTAGAAAATATCCACACCATCATAACTGTATTCCAAGACCCAAAACCTTCAAAGTAGCTTGTGGGGAAAGGCTCTATAGCGTTAAAGGCATTTTGTATTGCCAGCAAAATTCCTTGAATAAGGCATGTGCTCATGTTGCCCTAAGAAGCCTAGTGTCAAATCATTTGGCCAACGGAGATATAACCTACAAACAGATAAATGAACTGGCTGGTATTACTCCTCAAAAAGGACGGATACCAGGAACCGGCTTGAGCGTCAAAGAAATCAGAAATGTTTTGAGGGGATTGGATATCGGGTTCAGAGATATTGATTATGTTGAAAGCCCTGAGCTCAGAGAAGATATACCCTATCAAAAGGTTCTTTATGCAGGGGTAGAATCAGGGGCTGGAGCATTGCTCGGTTTTCGTTTAACCGGCCCGGATATCTCTGAAGATGCTCCGCCCCGCCATATTATTCCATTTTTTGGTCATACATTTAACAAGGACACCTGGGTGCCTGACGCAGAGCTTAGTTATTTTGATGTTGGAGGCGGGGTTGGTTATGTGCCAAGTGAAAACTGGACCAGCAGCTTTATTGGACATGATGACAACTTTGGTCCCAATTACTGCGTTCCTCGGTGTCATGTTGCAAGAGATAATGTTGATTACGTGGTAGAGCTTTTTAACAAGGAGGCGAAATTTGGCGGAGTCCATGCTGAGGCTGTATCCCTGGGATTTATATATTCTTTGACTCCATCCATTGCCCCCAGATCGCGTGAAAATCCATGGATAAAAAGACTGATGCATTTTATAAGGGCCAAAAAGATTGTACTTCGAGCCCTATTTGTAAAAAAAGAAACATACATAGAACATCTTCGTAATTCTCCAGATTGGGAAGGAAATACGGAACATCGAGAATTTTTACAAGGCCTTGAGGGCGTTCTTCCATCTTCAATTTGGGTGACAGAGATTTCCATACCGCAGCTTTTCCCAGCCAATGAAAGAAAAGTGGGAGAAGTCATTCTTAACCCATTTGTAAGGCCGGATACCTCGAAAGATGTTGATTTCGATCTTTTTCTTATGGCACGAATCCCGTGCTACTATTTCTTCCTGGACACGATAAGAAATGATAATCCCATGTTTTTATTATTAAATAGCAACATAACATCCCATATGCCTTTACTTAAGCATGGTTAAAAATTGTAGAAAACAGGAAACTCCTAAAACATGAAGCTCCATTTTGAACCAAATCTGGACTATCAGCTTGAGGCCATTGAATCTGTTTGCGATCTTTTCAAAGGCCAGGAGATTTGCCGCTCTGAGTTTACCGTGATGACCGGCTATTCCTTAAAACATGGGAGTTCAGGCGCTTCCTGGGAATCAGAACTTGGCATTGGAAACCGCCTTACCTTGCTGGATGATGAGATTTTGAAAAATCTCCAGGATGTTCAGTTGAGAAACGGACTTCCCATTGACTCAGAGCTTCGTTCTGGCGACTTCACCGTCGAGATGGAGACAGGAACAGGAAAGACCTATGTTTACCTTCGAACCATTTTTGAACTTAACAAAAGGTATGGCTTTACCAAGTTCATAATTGTAGTGCCTTCAATCGCCATTAAAGAAGGGGTTTATAAAACTCTTCAGATTACATCTGATCACTTCAGGGGGCTCTATGCCGGGGTGCCTTTTGAATATTTTATCTATGATTCCAAAAAACTTGGGCAGGTGAGAAATTTTGCCACAAGCTCTACCATCCAGATCATGGTGGTAACTGTTGGGGCTATAAACAAAGAAGATGTCAACAACCTCTATAAGCCCAGTGAGAAGACAGGGGGAGAAAGGCCTATTGATCTCATTAAGGCCACAAGACCGATTCTCATTGTGGATGAGCCGCAAAGCGTAGATGGTGGTTTAAAGGGAAAGGGAAGACAGGCCTTAGAAAAGATGAATCCCCTTTGCACACTTCGTTATTCCGCAACCCACCTTCACAAGTTCCATATGGTTTACCGGCTGGATGCTGTGGATGCATACGAAAAGAGGCTTGTAAAACAGGTTGAAGTGGCTTCAGGAACCATAGAATCTGCCCACAACAAACCCTATGTAAAACTTTTGAAGGTAAAAAGCCAAAAGGGAAAGATTTTTGCTGAGATAGAGCTTGATATTCAGCAAGGAAACGGAGTGAAACGGGCAAAGAGAAAGGTTCATAGCGGTGATGACCTTGCACAGGTAACAAAAAGGAATCTATATGAGAATCATTCTGTTGGTGAAATTTCCCTTCAGTCCGGACAGGGAATTGTTGAGTTGAGGGTTCCGGGAGATGCTGTCTTTCTTTCAGAAGGCAAGGCCTATGGAGACGTGGACCAGGATGCCCTAGCCAGGCAGATGATCAGGCGCACCATCAGGGAACATCTGGACAAGGAAATGCGCCTTCGGCCAAAGGGCATAAAGGTCTTGTCACTCTTTTTCATAGACAAGGTGGCCAAATACAGAATTTATGATGAGGAAGGCAACCCCGTAAAGGGACCGTATGCCCAAATTTTTGAACAGGAATATAGAAAGCTTTCCAAGCATCCCGCCTACCAGGATCTTTTTAAGAGCGTTGATTTTTCTCATGAACCAGAAAGGGTCCATAATGGCTATTTCTCCATTGACAAGAAAAAGATAGCGGGAAAGTCAGTGGAGGTCTTCAAGGATACCAGGGGAAATAGCAAGGCTGATGAAGATACCTACAGCCTCATTATGCGTGATAAGGAACGCCTTTTAAGCCTTAAAGAACCTCTAAAGTTCATCTTTTCCCATTCTGCTCTGCGGGAGGGATGGGACAATCCCAATGTGTTCCAGATTTGTACCATACGGGATATCAAGACAGAAATGGAACGCAGGCAGACCATTGGACGTGGCCTCAGGCTTTGTGTGGACCAAAGCGGAAGGCGTGTACATGGATTCGATGTGAATACCCTTACAGTAGTGGCCACTGAAAGCTATGAGGAATTTGCCAGAAATCTTCAAAAAGAGATCGAGAAGGATATGGGCATCCGCTTTGGGGTGGTTGAGAAGCACCAATTTGCGGCAGTTACAGCGAAACAGCCTGACGGTTCGACTGTACCCATCGGGGCTGACGAATCTGAGAAACTGTGGGAGCACCTAAAGGACCACGGGTTGATCGACTCAAAAGGCAACATCCTTGACAGCCTTCGTATAAGCTTGAAAGAGGGGAAGCTGCCACTTCCTGAAAACTTTGAAGAGCAGCGCCCTCAAATAGAGTCCATCCTGAAAAAGCTGGCAGGCCGCCTTGAGGTTAAAAATGCGGATGAGAGAAAAACTGTGCGATTGCGTAAACAGATTTATCTGAGCCCAGAATTCAAAGAGCTTTGGGATAGAATCAAATACAAGACCATTTACAGGGTGCAGTTTGACAACGAAAAGTTGATAAAAGATTGCGTCGAGGCAACTAAATCCTCACCTCCCATTCCCAAAACCATCCTGAAGTGGAGAAAGGCAGACATAGCCATTGGAAAAGCAGGGGTTGAGGCAAAGGAAAAGGATGGGGCTTCAACTATTGTGCTGGATGAGCATGATATTGAGATTCCAGATATTTTAACTGAACTTCAAAACAGGACCCATTTAACAAGGAAGACCCTGGCAAGAATACTTAAGGATAGCGAAAGGGTTTCAGATTTTAGGCTTAATCCTCAGGCATTTATTGATCTTGTTTCCGAAACTATTAACCGGTGCAAGAGGCAAGCCCTTGTGGACGGAATCAAGTATCAAAAGTTTGGGGATTATTATGCTCAAGAACTGTGGGAACAGGAAGAGCTTACCGGTTATCTGAAAAACATGTTTGAGGTTCAAAAAGGGGTTTTTGATCATGTGATATTTGACTCTGAAACAGAAAAGAAGTTTGCACATGATATGGAGCGAAACGAGGCAGTCAAGCTCTATGCGAAATTACCGGGCTGGTTCAAGGTTCCCACTCCGCTTGGAAGCTATAATCCTGATTGGGCTGTTTTGATTGACACAGAAGAAGGAGAACGACTCTATTTTGTGGTGGAAACTAAAGGTAGCCTCTTTGCAGATGATTTGCGGGGTACTGAGGATCAGAAAATAAAATGCGGCAAGGCACACTTTAAGGCCCTGGCGGAGGGCCAAGAAAATCCGGCAAGATATGAAGTTACAAAGGATCTGACAGGTTTACTTGCAAG
>CAZOMT010000038.1:0-75887 GCA_964581255.1 uncultured Thermodesulfatator sp. | reverse complement strand
TTATTAAGGTTGATAAGGGTTGCTTTTTTTGTAATTTTCATGTTCGGCTTCTCCTTTCATGCAGATAGTACCGGCTATGAGTGCCAGACACTTCATATTGTACATCTCGTGTCAGGAGAAGCCTTTTGTCTAATAGTATGTGCAGTTGACCGCCAATCCGCCGGCGCTCCTTGGCGGCAACTTATCCGTATCGTCAGCCGACGCAAAAAACGCGTGGCTGATTAGCAACGTTCACTTTCAAAAAAATGGCACGAGGCCTGATCCCCTTGATATTTCTTGTTTTTAGTTTATATTTAAAAGTATAAACTTAATTGGAGGTCTGGTTTGAAAGCAACCGCTAAAGATTTACGATTCAACGCAAAAGAATTACTTGAAGCGGTCAGGCGTGGCGAAGAAATAATAATTACTTTTAGAGGTAAACCTTGCGCTAAGCTGATCCCAATCTCTGAATCCCCAAAAAACAAGCAACGCGAAAAGGCCCTTTTTGGAATATGGCAAGATTACGATCTGACCAAAGATGTGAACGGCTATGTTAGAAGCTTGAGAAGAGGCAGGTTTCAGTGATTATAGATACCGATGTTATTATTTGGTATATGCGGGGCAATGAAAGAGCATACCAATTAATAGAGAAACTTACAGAGTTCAATATTTCTGTTATTACATATATGGAATTAGTTCAAGGGATGAGGAATAAGAATGAATTAAATAGTCTTCGTAAAGCATTGCATGTGTGGAATACTAAGATTCTGTATCTTTCCGAGGAGATTTCAGCCAAAGCAATGTTTTTAGTGGAACAGCACTATTTAGGCCATTCACTCGAGTTGGCTGATGCCTTGATAGGATCTACTGCGATTCATTACGGTCTTCCTTTAGTTACAGCCAATGACAAGCATTACAAGATTATCAAGGGGCTTAAAATCAAAAGGTTCAAGCCATAACGATTTGAAATCATGAATAGAAAGCGAACAAGTGGGGGCAGTTGACCGCCAATCCGCCAGCGCTTCGCTTGGCTTCTTGGCGGTAGTTTAGCTCCGACGTTCGCTTGTAAAAAATGCATTTGCCAGCCCGATTGTTCTAAGAAAATATAATTTGCGAGGAAACCCCCATGGCGGATGTAGCAACAACAAAGTTATCTTCAAAAGGGCAGGTCGTAATTCCCGAAAATATAAGGGAAAAGCTTAGGCTTGAGGCAGGTGTGCAGTTTGTTTACCATGACTGTCTCCCGCACCCTATCTCAAATTGTATCTTCCGAAGAAGCCGTCTTGCCTTGAGCAACGCATAACTTTTTCTGAGTCGTTATTAAGACATTCATTAGCAGTGTCACATGACCAATTGCAAAACATCAATAAAATCAATGTAGAACGTCGAGGGTTTACTGGCTTTAAAAATAACGGTCATAGTAATCAAGCGGGACCAAACACAAAAAGCCCTTCAGGAATTTCCTGCCAAGCCCCGTTTGCCCTTCTCTAGAAGGGTATCGCTAAAAGTTGTTCTTTTAGGCACTGGCTTTGTTGCCCTGAAAAAATAATCTTTGAAATATCATGAACATGTCTGCGGTTATTTCCTCGTATGTCTTTTTTTGTTGAATCAAAATTTATGAGGTTTATGGGCACTGAGTTTTCAAAATCAAAAAAGGATTTCAATGGTGTAGCTTTGGCCAAGGCCCTTAGTAGCAGGATGCACTGGCGATATTATTTGTTTCCAAGGCTTGCGATCATTGTTTTTTTTTATCATCTTCTATATATTCGTTCACAGTATCACAATCTCTGGCGTTGTGATTCATCAATGGGGGAGTTAAGGTCTTTTTAGGAGGCCGGTTTCTCCCTGTATATCAATGGGAGAGGCGTTCTTAAGGTAATCTTCTGATGTTTCAGGAGACCGGCATGCTCATGAGGAAGTCAGTAAGTGGGTATTGCTGGTATGCACAGTCTCTAAAGCATAATTAGGACAATGCCCTATTTTAAAAAGATCATCCTGGTATCTGTGCTTTTTTTCAGCTTGGTGTTTTGTGGGCAAGTAAGGGCAGATACGTGCGACCAAGCCTGGCAGTGGCTCCAAGAGGCTATAGCCTTGTCTGACAACTCAGATAGGCAAGTGGGTTATCTGGAGAAGGCAATAGAGTTATGTCCAGATCTTGTAGAGGCCCTGGTGAGCCTTGGGAAGGTCCATCTCAACCGGGGAGAGTTTGAAAAGGCCCTTGGAGAGTTCGAGACTGCAAAGCTGCGCATCCTTTCTAGCGATTTTCTCATGTCTCAGCCGGGTTCCAAGACCCTTCTTAGGGATTGCATGTTCTACATGGGAGAGATCTATAAAAGACAGGGAAAACATGCTCTTGCAGCTCAGCAGTATTCATCCCTTCTGGAGATGTTTCCGGGATATGCAGCAGCACAAAACCGCCTCCAATACGTCTACAAGAGGCATCACAAGTTTGATTTTGCCCTGCCTCCTTATTATCAGCTGGTTACTAACCCTTCATTCAATAGGATCTCGGCGTTCCCCATGCCAGCAGGAAAGGTGCTTTTTGACTTTCAATTCAGGTATTGGCATCAGACCGCAACTCTTACTCAGGACATGTTCGACGAGTACGTTCCAATGTTCTACTCTCCTGAGGAGCGGAATGTTCACGTCAGGGTATGGATTATGGGGCTTCGTTATGCCCTAACTGATAATCTGACTGCAGGCGTTATTGGCAAATATTTCTGGAATACTGTGCATGTGGACCTAGGTGCGATCCTTGGTGAAGATAAGACTGCCAAGCTTGATGTATCGGGTTTTGGGGACACGGTCTTCATGTTGAAATATCACTTGTGGGGCAGGAGAAAAACCCACCTGTCTATCTTCAACCTTATCTCCATACCCACAGGTGATCAAAATGCCAAAGGCAGGGACAAACATGTTTGGAAACAGGAGATATGGCACTGGGTGCCCTTGGGTTCTGGAAGTGTGGATTTCATACCAGGGTTAGCGTTTGCCACAGGCCGGGGACCGCTTCTTACAAACATGAACTTGTCATACAGATTCACCAATGGGCAACACGTTGGAGATGAGTTCAACGCCGGCCTTGCCTTTATGTATGCTTTTAACAACAGTGTCTATGGTGACATGGAGCTGAACTATAGGTGGAGAGGGGAGGTCAGGAGAAAGCAGCACATCGTGGCCATGCTCGGAAGACCTGAATATTACTCTCCCTGGAATATTCCCGCTGGGTCAATAACCATAGATACCTGGCTGACAGATGGTGGGGGCAGCAGCTTTTTCATCTCCCCGGCCCTTCATTTCTTGGTGGCCAAGGGCGTTAAACTCGAGGTGGGAGCGAAGGTCCCCGTCATCAAACAGGATGAGGGTTGGGTGGAAGATTATGTTATCCATGCAGGTTTCTCAAAGGCCTTTTTCTAGAAGAGAAGTCCAGATGAGATTACTACACATGACAAAATGAAAAGGCTTTTTGCTCCATATACGCCTATAATCGTGTCTCTTTTGTGCACGTTGTCTTTGTGTAGCTGTTCCACCATAAACCGCCTTTGTACGGCTTATCTTCCCATGCAAGATGGCCGGGATGCGGTCATGTCCACATCCAGTAATAAATTGCCAGGAAGAAAACCAACCTTGTTCTCGGATAGCCTGCCAGGAATAATCATCGAGTCCAATGAAATATATGGGAATAACCGTGGTGGAATGAGGGTTCGCGGATCGAACCCTCTTTTGATCCGCAATTGCAATCTGTACATGAATGGCAGATCAGGCCTTAGGCTTGAAAAAGGGGCAACAGCCTCAGTGGAGGAATCGGCCATATATCTGAATGGCACCAGCGGAGTGGATCTCCTCGATGCCAAACGTGTCGAGTTCAAGGGGGTTTCTGTTTTCAAGAACCTAGCTGCAGGATTCCGCATAAGGACAACTGATAAAACCCCTCGGGTTCATAGTTGTGTAAGTATTTCTGATACAAGGGTGTTTCTGAATGGCCAGGCAGGTGTCTTTTCCGCACCAGCGGCTGGATCAAGGATAGAACTTGATATCTTAAGGAGCGAGGTTTTCGAGAATAAAAAGGCAGGTATACGAATCGAAGGGAGCACAATACTTTCTGCCCAGAAAGACTCGGTCTTTTCAAATGGTTCGGCCGGTATTTCGGTTTTCAGCCGCATGGCAGATCTTGCCTTGTTGGATGTCTTTGAAAATAAAATATTTTTCAACCAGGAATCGGGCATATTGGTCAATGGCGGAGTAACAGGGGAAAAGGGTATAAGCAACAACTGGATTTACAACAACTACAAATCTGGCATAGCAAGCGGACTGGGGGCGAAATACCGTTCTATTTATACAAAGCTTGGCATTTTTCACAACACCATTGTTGCAAACGGAAGCAGTCTTGATGGTGCTGGCATACGCATCGACAATAATGGCACCATGGAGATCGAGAACAATATCATTGTTTACAACTTCCGGACCGGTATCATGACTTATCACTGTGGGGATGCTTCTCATAACCTCTTGTTTGCAAATGGTCAAATTCCTGCATATGACCCTGAAAGGGATTATGCCTTCCTGATAAGACGTTATCAATATGGAGGCTGTCCAGCTTCTGGTTCTGGTGATATCTTGAAAGACCCTCTCTTTAAGGATCCAGACGATTACGATTTCACCCTATTCAAGGATTCACCTGCCATAGGGGCAGCAAAACGGCTCTCAATGCCATACTTTCGTAGATTTCACCAAAAGGACATGGGTCCACTCTTGTTGCCAGGTCCAACGGTTCAAGGGAGTGGCAGATGAGGCCTGTTAATAAAGGGATTTTATTGGTAGCAGCCTTGATTGTTGTTGCTTGCTTTTTGGGCGATTCCCTTGCGGTTTCAAGGAATGGACACGGCCTCTATCCACCAGATACCAGTTCCCTGAGCAGAAAACAGTGCATGCAATGCCATCCTATAATTGCCCATCTTTTAATGACCCGTGGGGCAGCCCATAAAAGGGTGGCATGCAGGCAATGCCACCTCAAATTTCACGTGTACGTCCCGGGCAAAACCAACTACCATGATATCCTTCCCAAGTGTTCCAGGTGCCATAATCATCCACACGGCGAGGAACTAACAAATTGCAGTAGTTGTCATACAGAGGCCCATACGCCTCTCGATATACCTGCTACGCTTTCACTAGCACAGGGCTGTCATGTCTGCCATCCTGAATACGATAAGGATATTAAGACCTTTACTACTAAGCATACCGAATTCCATTGCACTGCTTGTCATCATACACGGCATGGATATATTCCAGAATGTCTCGAATGCCACCAGCCACACCGAGGCATCTTTCCAGTGGCTGCAGCACATCAGAAAAAGGAATCGAGACTTGATAGATGCACATCTTGTCACCCGCCCCACAAGGCGCTCAATGTGACATATTCAGATGATACACCAAATAGAGTTTGTGGCCTTTGCCATAGAAAGGCTTTAGAGATGCTAAAGGCCAGCAACACCAAACATTCGAGGCTGCGTTGTACAAGATGCCATCCAGATAAACACAAGACCATAAAAAGGTGCAGGCAGTGCCACGGGCAGCCGCATCCCTTTGCCATGTTCAAAAGGTTCGGTTCTTGTGGCAAGTGCCACGGGGTGGCACATAGCATTGTCAAATAACAGTCTTGGAGATCTCATGAGAAGTCTTTTGTTTGTTTTTCTTATATCATGCCTTTTTACAACAGTTATTTGTCGTGAAGAAGCTCAGGGTCTTGATGGAAGTTCTTTAATGGGCTCATCGCATCAATTTTTGCCAGATACTGGCCAGCTTCAATGTTATGACAATCTACGCCAAATAGAATGCCCACGGCCAGGAAAGCCCTTTTATGGCCAGGATGCCAACTATGTCATCAATCCGCCTCGATATTTTGTCAAAAAGGTTGATGGGAAAGATATGGTTAAAGATCTGGTTACAGGGCTTATATGGCAGAAGGGCGATTGCAACGCAACCAGCTGGAGTAATGGTATAGACTGTGCTCAGGGCCTGCCGGGCCTTGATGGTGCTACTTGGAGGCTTCCGTCCATAAAGGAGCTCGACAGTCTTGCTCAATATGGTGCTGATCCAGGCCTTGTTTTTGCTGTCTTTAATGCAGCTGGAGAGACCAGCGATTGCTTTTGGTCTCTCACCAGCACAGAATATCCGAGTACAGAGGCACTGGGTTTTTGCTCAGAAAAGGGAACCATCAGACTGTTTGATAAGGAGGAAAGGCTTAAGATACTGGCAGTCGCTGGGCCTGTGTTCGCTCCAGGAAGGTTTGTGGATTCGGGAAATGGAACTGTGACCGACATGGTAACTGGCTTGATGTTTCAGGCTACCGAGGCACTTCCCATGACATGGCAGGAGGCCCTGGCCTATTGTAGCCAGCTGACGTTGGCAGGTTATTCAGACTGGAGATTGCCCAATATCAGAGAGTTGATGAGCCTGGTAGATTTTGATGCGGGTGTCCCAATATTTTTAGACCGCACATTTTTTCCAGGGGCAAGGCCTGGCCCTTACTGGTCTAGCACCACATACCAAAAGGCCCCCTATATGGCCTGGGCAGTTGATTTCTCAACTGGCATGCCATATAGGGGTGGTTTTAAAGAAAGGCGGCTTTATGTAAGGGCTGTACGTGGAGGGCTAAAAAAAGATTCAGCGCCTTCCCCCAAAAATTGATACATTAGGATCATTTCTTTTCCTTTTCTGCATCAAGAAAATCCTGTTTTGTGAGTTTAAACTCCGCATTGTGCCCTGCATCCACCCGGAGTATTATCGTCATGTCATCCTTTATGGGCGGCTTGAAATTGAAAAGACCCTCCTTGTTGGTCTTTCCCTCTAACAGCTTATTTCCGTCTTTGTCCACTACATATATCTTTCCATTTTGGATCTTGGCCCCTCCCATGAAAAAGGCCTCTACATAGACGCGCCCATTTTCCACATAACACCAAAGGACCGGTGAATGTGCTAGGGCCTCAGAGCAAATCATCAGAAACATGACAGCTGGGATGATGAATAGTAAAAGGTTATTCCCTTTTGGCACCGTAGACTCCTTTTGTCTAAACATCTATCTTCTCCTATCTTAAATTTTCTTTTCTATGATAACACCAAATTGTTAGTAGTGCTACCGAAAATGTTGTATAGAGACTCTTGGGACATATGCCCAATTTTTTGCCACCACATCCTTTGTCCGATTTTAATATTAAGGTCGCAACATTGTGCTCCGTCTTAGGTTGCGCAGTTGGGCTGCTGTTGCCTTGGCAGTACCAATTTGTTACATTTTCTTTTTACATGCTAAAGTTATTGATTTGGTTACCGTATTGCCTATAGAAATATCTTGACCGTTTTGAAACTTATCATTCTACATTTCATCCTCTTGCTTGTGGCACTGAGATACATAGCAGTATTCAGATTGAAACCTGCTGTCTTTGCAAGAGGTTAATCTGCATGAACTGTTTCTTTTTTATATATTTCTTTGGATATTAAAATGTAGGCCCTGGAGGCTGCCGCGTGCATCACTACCGTAGACGTTTTTTGCTCAGAAGTTTTCAGCTTGCAGATTTGATCATCTTGATCCTCTCCTTTGCGGCTGCCACTCTTGTGGTGCACAGGGAGTTGGGTGTTGTTTCACTGGAGAAATTCCTCGCCATCAGGATAAGCCTTAAAAATGCCATTCTCTTTTCAGGGCTGCTTCTCATGTGGCACATAATCTTTTCCATGTCTGGTCTGTATTATTCCAAGAGGCTTTCCTCGGGTTGGCTGGAATTTTCAGACATACTAAAGGCAACAACCCTTGGCACTGTGGCCCTTTATCTTGCATCTTTGGTCTTCAATATAATTCTTATCACCCCTGTCTTTCTTCTGGTCTTTTGGCTTATGAGCACCTTTTTGATGGTGCTCAGCAGGTTTTTTATCAGGTTTGTCCTGGGGCGGATAAGACGATACGGGCGTAACCTCCGCAACCTGTTGATCGTCGGGACAAATGCCGATGCAATCAAATTTGCCAGAAGGCTCATAGAAAGGCCGGAATTGGGATATGAAATTGTGGGATTTGTTGACGAAAGATGGAGGAGTGGTGATGCCCATCACATCCAAGAAGAATATCCCCTCATTTCAATGGATGAACTTGATGCCTATATCCGGGACAATGTGGTTGATGAGGTCATAATCTGTCTGCCGGTCCAGGATTACTACAAGGTTTACAACCAGATAATCGACCTGTGCGTTGAACAGGGCATCATTGTCCGCCTGGTAGCAGACCTGTTTTTCATAAGCCTTGCAAAATCAAGGATTGAACAGTTTGGCGAAGACACCTTCATAAGTCTATATACAGGTAATATGAATTCTGGTGCCCTTATGGTAAAGAGAATATTGGATGTGGCATTATCCTCTATACTCCTGGTGGCACTGTCACCTGTATTTCTCGTGGTGGCTATAACCATAAAGATAACCTCACCAGGGCCCGTCTTCTTCATTCAGGAAAGGGTTGGTATAAACAAGAGGCTATTTCGTCTCTATAAGTTTCGCACCATGGTACCAAATGCCGAACAGATGCAGAAGGATCTGGAGAGATTCAATGAGGCCAGCGGGCCGGTATTCAAGATAAAGAATGATCCAAGGATAACACCTATAGGAAAATTCCTCAGAAAGAGCAGCATAGACGAGCTGCCACAACTGTTGAATGTCTTAAAGGGTGACATGAGCCTTGTGGGTCCTCGTCCTTTGCCAGTCAGGGACTACCGAGAATTTGACCAGCGGTGGTTCAACAGGCGCTTCAGCGTACGGCCAGGAATCACTGGCCTTTGGCAGATTAGCGGCAGAAGCGATATACCTTTTGAGCAGTGGATCGAGATGGACCTGAAATATATTGACCAATGGTCCCTGGGGCTTGATTTTCTTATACTGTTAAAGACCATTCCTGCGGTTTTGAAGGGACGTGGTGCGGCTTGAACCCAAAACACTTCCAAGGTCATCGATCGGGATAATTACTTAGGACAACGCAATGAAGATCATGATTGGTTACCCTCCACTTGAAGGCAAAGGCAGCCCCATGCTGACCCAGAACCGCCAGTTTCAGTGGATGAGTATCGGTTCGTACATCTATCCTTTGGTCATGGCTTCTGCGGCCACCTTGCTACATCATCAGGGCCATGATGTCTTGTGGTACGATGGAATAGCCGAGCACCATCCATACGACCATTTCCTCAATGAAGTTGAAACATTGAAACCCGATATATTGGTACTAGAGACCAAGACGCCTGTGGTAAAACTGCATTGGTCCATCATAGACGATATAAAGGCCATTGATCCATCTATAAAGATCGTGCTCCTTGGCGACCATGTTACAGCGCTTCCTGAGGAATCCCTTATCAATTCACAAGTGGATTTCGTTCTAACTGGTGGAGATTATGATTTTTCTCTGAAGTCATTGGCCGATGCCATCTCGGGCAAGGCAGATATGCCCCCTGGGATCTATTTCAGGCAGGCTGACAGTATAAGATCAACTGGTCCTTTCTGTCTCACAGGTGATTTGAACACCTTACCTTACATAGACAGGCGCCTGACAAAGGCCCATCTCTATTTTGAGAAATGGAAAAAACGCCGACCCTTCAGATACACAATGGCGGGCCGGGATTGTCAATGGGGCAAGTGCAGTTTCTGCTCCTGGACCACCTTGTTCCCACATTTCAGGGTGAGAAGCGTAGACAGCCTTCTGGATGAGATAGAGATGCTGGTGGCAGAATTTGGAGTTAGGGAGATCTTTGACGATACAGGTAATTTCCCTGCTGGCGCTTGGCTCAAGCAGTTTTGTCAGGGCATGATCGAAAGAGGGCTCAATAAGCAGATCCTCTTTTCTTGCAATATGAGATTTGATTTTTTGGTAAAGCAGCCAGAGCTTCTGGACCTCATGAAAAGGGCAGGGTTTAGAAAGATGAAGTCTGGCTTGGAGTCGGCCAATCAGGCCACCCTTGACAGGATCAACAAGAATATTCGGGTAGAGCATATTGTGGAAGGGTGCCGTTTGGCTTCTCAGGCAGGTCTTGATATCCAGCTGACAGTGATGGTGGGTTACCCCTGGGAAACCAGGGATGAAGCCAAAAAGACGCTAAATCTTGCAAGATCCCTCATGGCCAAAGGACATGCCGAGATGCTTCAAAGCACCGTAGTGGTTCCCTATCCAGGTACTCCACTATTCAAAGAGGCAGTTGAAAATGGGTGGATAAGGTTCGATCCAGTGGATTCCTGGCAGAGATACGATATGACAGAACCTGTGTTGAAGACTCCGGATATGGCACCCGACGAGGTTATGAAGCTTTGTAGTGACATTTACAAGTCATTCATCACGCCCAGGTTTGTGCTTAGACAGATAATGAACATCCGCACAAAAGAAGATCTGGACTACGTCCTGAGGGGCACAAGGGCGGTACTTGGCCATATTTTGGATTTTGCAAGAATTCGCTCTTAAGAAACGTCTAACTCCCCATGAACTTTACCAGCCAGACTAATGATGACAGACGACAGAAGGGTTTAACGGCTATTAACCAAACTCATGAGCCAAATCCAGATCAAGATATGTCCAGGCAAATAGTAGAGTTTCTTGGAGTCAAGGTCGATAATATTAATACCAGCCAGCTCCTTGAAACTGTATTGCGTTTTGCTTCAGGCAAGAGCCAGCGAAAGGTCATGTATGTGAATGCCGACTGCATGCTCATTGCCCAGAAAAACGATCAGTACAGGCAAGTACTCAATCGGGCGGATCTCGTGTATCCAGATGGAACCGGGGTTGTGCTCGGTGCAAGGCTTCTTGGGTTTAGGATGGCAGGCAGATCCACTGCTGCTGATTTTATGCCTGATTTTTGTGGTCATCTTGCCAGGAGGGGGTTAAGCGTCTTTCTGCTTGGGGCCAGAGAAGGGGTAGCAAAGGAGGCTGCAAGGCGTCTTTTGAAAAGGCTACCTCATCTCAAGATAGCAGGCACTCATCATGGTTATTTTTCCAAGGATGAGACATATGAGGTTATCACTGCTGTCAATAATAGCCATGCTGATGTGCTCCTGGTAGGATTTGGCGCGCCTTATCAGGAATTGTGGATCCACAGATATTGTGCAAAGCTTACTCCAAAGGTGATATGGGGAGTTGGTGGATTGTTTGATTTCCTGTCGGGCCGGACACCAAGAGGGCCCAAATGGCTTTTGGATAACGGCTTTGAGTGGTTGTGTCGCCTAGCAGTTGAACCCCGGCGGCTTTGGCGCAGATACCTTTTTGGAAACATGATTTTTATCAGTCTTGTGATTCGCCATCGACTCCGTGGCGTAAAAAGATAGATGCTTCTCGACCTGTTTTTTTCCATAACAGGCCTGCTGCTCCTTTTTGTTTTTTTTTATCTATTCATTTTGGCCTTTGCAGCCCTTGTTCCAGAAAAGGAGACAAGGGATTTTCCGCCTGAAATTAAGTTCCTTATAGTGATACCTGCACACAATGAGGCAGAAAGCATAGGCCAGACCCTTAAAAATCTAGAAAAGGTCAATTACCCAAAAAAGTTATGGGAAGTAATAGTGATAGCGGATTACTGTACTGACAATACGGTGGAGGTGGTAAAAAATCTTGATGTCCCATATCTGGAACACATGAAAAAGGACAGAAAAGGAAAGGGACATGTGCTATCATGGGCCTTTCGTCGGCTTTTGAGCTTGGGCGAACACGATGCTTTTATTGTTATTGATGCTGACACACATATAAAGGAAGATTTTCTTACTGTAATGAACAGAAGGCTTCTTAGTGGCGAAAAGGTCATACAGGCCTATTCACAAGTAAGGCACCCTGAGAGTTCCCCCCTTGAAAGCCTCGCTTTCCTGGGTTTTGCCCTGAACCGAAATCTGCGCTACAAGGGGCGAAGCAGGCTAGGGTGGCAGGCAAATCTCATGGGGACAGGCATGTGTTTTTCCAGGGACGTAATAGAGAGGTTTGGCTGGCCAGCATTGTCCATGGTAGAGGATCTTGAATTTACCATGTTTTTGAAATTGCACGGCATCAGGGTGACCTTTGCACAGGACGCCAAGGCCACAGTGGAACTCCACAGAAATCTGAGGGATTCCAGGGGCCAAAGGCTCAGGTGGGACATGGGTAAGTTCCAGATAAGAGATAAGTATTTGCCTCTCTTACTGAAACAGTTTTGGATTACCCGGGATCTATCCTATCTGGACACTGTTATGGAACTGTTGCTTCCTCCATATTCCATCTTTTTCTTTACTGTGTGCGCCTTGTTCGTGTTATTTTTAATCCTGGATTTCAAAGGGCTTGATATGCTCTTCTGGCTATGGGTGGGAGTAATGGCCTGCCTTCTCGTCTATACTGTTATGGGCTTGGTAACTGCCAAGGCTAATCTGCAGGTATATAGAAATCTTATATATGCTCCTTTTTTTATTATTTGGAGATGGTGGATCCTTCTCATGGAGCATTTCAAGATACATAGGAAAGATAGCTGGTAAAGGTGTCGATTTCATGAACATCCTTGGGATCTCTGCATTTTATCACGACAGTGCAGCCTGTCTGGTTCGGGATGGAAAGATTGTAGCTGCGGTTCAGGAAGAGCGTTTTAGCCGCATAAAACACGATTTTTCATTTCCACGGCAGTCTATTTCATACTGTTTACAGGAGGGGAAGATAGATGCAGACGGCCTTGACTTTATTGCCTTTTACGAAAAGCCGTTCATCAAATTTGAAAGAATATTGGAAACATATATCGCATTTGCACCAAAGGGGCTCTGTTCCTTTTTGAAGGCCATTCCTCTGTGGATAAAACAAAAATTGTGGATAAAGGATCACATCAGGAAGCAGACAGGGTTTTCTGGAAAGGTGCTATTTCCTGAGCACCATGAATCCCATGCCGCATCTGCCTTTTTCCCTTCCCCTTTTAAGGAGTCTGCTTTTCTCACTATCGATGGGGTGGGGGAATGGACAACTACCAGTTTTGGCATAGGCAAGGATAACAGGTTACAGATCCTGTCGGAACTACAGTTTCCACATTCCCTTGGGCTTCTCTATTCGGCTTTCACCTATTACACAGGTTTCAGGGTTAACTCAGGCGAATACAAGCTCATGGGTCTAGCCCCATATGGTGAGCCAGAATACAAGGAGCTCATCTTGAAGCATCTGATAGATGTCAGAGACGATGGATCCTTCAGTCTGAACATGGATTATTTCGATTACTGTGTGGGGCTAACCATGACGAACAGGCGCTTTCACGATCTCTTTGGCGGCCCGCCAAGGGAGCCTGAAACAGAGCTAACACAGCGTCATATGAATATCGCACGTTCAATTCAGGCTGTTACGGAAGAGATAGTGCTAAAGATGGCCAATCATGTCCACAAGGTCACAGGCCAGAAGTATTTATGTCTTGCTGGTGGTGTGGCTCTTAATTGTGTTGCCAATGGCCGCATATTGAGGGAATCGCCCTTTGAAGATATCTGGATACAGCCTGCTGCCGGAGATGCTGGCGGAGCTCTCGGGGCAGCACTCATGGTATGGCACCATTACTTAGGCAAGGAAAGGGAGGCAGACGGCAAGACAGACAGACAGCAAGGCTCGTATCTTGGCCCTGAATTTACCAGGGGACAAATCCTGGGATTTTTGAACGAAAAGGGCATAACATGTTGTGAGCTGGATGACCAAGAACTTTTTGACAAGACAGCCCAACTTATTCATCAGCAGAAAGTCATTGGCTGGTTCCAAGGTAGGATGGAATTTGGCCCCAGGGCCCTGGGCAATAGATCCATCCTTGGAGATGCCCGTTCCACCAGTATGCAGGAGATTATCAATCTCAAGATCAAATTCCGAGAGAGTTTCAGGCCTTTTGCCCCTTCTGTTCTGGAGGAAAGGGCAGCAGACTATTTTGAGCTCGACAGGCCAAGCCCCTATATGCTCTTGGTTGCTCCTGTCAGAAAAGAGATCAGAATCCCTGAGGAAAAGGGCGTCACAGGCCTTAAGGGTTTATCAAAGCTCAAAGTTCCAAGGTCTACCATACCAGCGGTAACCCATGTGGATTATTCCGCCCGTATACAGACGGTCAGCAAGAAAGACAATCCGCGTTATTATAGTTTGATAGAGACCTTTGATCGTAAATACGGATGTGCTGTCATCGTGAATACTTCTTTTAATGTTAGGGGAGAGCCAATCGTATGTACTCCCACAGAGGCCTTCAATTGTTTTATGGCCACCGAGATGGACTATCTGGTATTGGGAAATTTTCTTATTTCCAAAGAAAAAATAAAGGAGTCAAAGGGACAAAGTGGTGTAGATGAAAGACTCTCTTAGACCAATGGATCACGGTGAACTCAGGAAATTCGGTATGCTCATGGCGGCAGCTCTTGCGCTTTTGGGGACGATCGTTTCTCTAAGGGGCTGTACGATTTGGCCATTTATTCTGCCGTTTTCCTTGTCATTTTTGCTACTGGGGCTATTTAAGCCGAGCTTGCTTTCTGGCATATACAAGGGCTGGATGAAGTTTGCAGAGATGCTTGGAAGGATATCCACTACCGTGATCCTCATTTTGTTTTTCTTTCTGGCAGTAGCCCCTGTTGGTATAATGGCCAAGATTTTTGGCAAGGAGTTTCTCTCCATCAAGCCTGAGCAATCGGTTAAAAGTTATTGGAAGAGGCGCGAGTACGGAGAAGAAGATGCAGAAGGGCTTGAAAGGCAGTTTTAGAGGTTGAACTGGGGGTGAAGATGTCTAGGGTTTCCTCATTGGTAGAATTATGGGCGTTTCTCAGGGCCCGTAAGAAGTGGTGGCTTGGTCCGATAATCGTCACTTTGATCCTTTTAGGCGCCCTCCTGTTTTTGACCGAGGGGTCTGTTATTGCGCCTTTTATCTATACCTTGTTTTGAGCAGTGGAGATGACTTTGAGAACTTGCAAGAAAACGCCTTCATTGCATTCCAAGGCAAAACGAGCATGAATGGGTTACTGGGTCAAGTGGCAATGGCAGAGGCTTAAGCGATGCGAATTCTTAAAAGGACCCTTTACATGGTCTACATCTTTTTGGCCTGCTTTCTGCTGCTTGAATTGTTCGTGCGCCTTTGGGGCTATTCGGATAGGTATATATACGACCCGATCTATCAGCCGTTTCCTGGCTCCAAGGAGATTCCATATGTCCACAAACCATGCCTCAAGAGCGCAAAGGCCAGGGGGTTGGCTCTCATAAATACAGACAGCCTCGGCCTGAGGTCTTCTAAATCTTGTGAAAAGTATGGTGTCAAAGAGCCTGGGGAGTTGAGGATTGCCATCGCAGGTGATTCTGTAACCTTTGGTGAAGGAGTTAAAGACACCAAGGATACTTATCCTGAAAGACTTCAGAGGATATTGTCCCAGAAGTTACCAGGCATAAAGGTAAAGGTGTTCAATTTCGGCGTATCCGCCTACAGTGTAAAGGAAATGGCTGCAACCCTCAAAGAGAAGATGTTGGGCATACAGCCAGACATTGTAATTATGGCAGTTATTCCCCACGATTTTGACCTTGGGCGTACAGGAATCGTTGACAAATGGGGCTATACCATACATACCCATCCAGGCAGTCCGTTCAGCAGGGATTCCGAAGTTCGAAACGTGCTGAGACACATACATCTCCTCTATCTTTTACGAGATCTTTATAACCAATATATCCGGGAAGGAAATCCCCAAAATAGACGCTGTGGCTCCTACGATGAAGTCCCTGCTTCTTATAAATATGTAAAGATTTTTGTGGAGACAGCCAAAAAAAATCATATAAAATATGCGGTTGTCCTTCTTCCTTCCCTGGATCGAGAATTTTCAAGGAGGTTCAAGAAACAGCTCAAACATGACAACATCGTTGTCTTGGATACCTCTTTGCTAAAAGACGAGTTCTCCATGGGCCAATTTATGGCAAGCCCATTTGATGCTCACCCTTCAGCAGCAGTCCACAAGGCCATAGCCCAGAAGATCGCCAATTTCATACTGACCAATTTGCTTCCAATGGATATCAAAGGCAGAGAAGACAGGTTTCTGCCTATTGACAGCGAATCAGATAATGCCACATGAATATTTTGTGCATATATTCTCTTTCCACCTATTCCCTGAAAAGGGAACTGTATAGCCCTGGTGACATACCTTTTGGCATCTCCTTTATTGCCACAGTCCTCAAGGAAGCCGGCCATGATGTCAAGCTCGCCGTAATAACCCCAACCACTGATCTAAAAAAAAGATTTAGGGCAATATTTGATGACTTCTCCCCTGAACTGGTATGTTTGACCTCGGTTTCCAGCCAGATGCCGCTCATAAAAAAGGCTGGAGCTACAATACGAAGCATTTCATCCTCGGTCTTTATCCTCCTTGGAGGGGTTCACGCCACGCTCAATCCAGAAGAGAGTATGGCCTTGGAGTTTGTTGATGCAGTATGTATTGGAGAAGGTGAAGAAGCAGTACATGAACTGGCTGGCCAGCTTGCTTCAGGCATGTATCCAGCGGGTATCCCAAATCTGTGGATACGGAACCGGAAAAATGGTGCGGTGGAAAGAAACCCACTTCGTCCATTCAGGACAGATCTGGATAATCTCCCATTTATAGACAGAAAGATGTGGGACCCTTTTATTTCAAATAAAAAGGGCATGATATATACGGTCTTAGCAGGCAGAGGTTGCCCCAACAGGTGTACATATTGTTCCAACCACGCTTTAGCCAGAATAACCACAGGCAAGTATGTCAGGTTCAGATCTCCCGAAAATATCATGGAAGAGATCAAACTGCTTATGGAGTCGGACCCCTTTGTGGAGACCGTGTTCCTGGAAACAGAAACCATAGGAGCCAACTTAAAATACAGTTACGAGTTGTTGGAATGCCTGGCCCAGTTCAATGCAGGCCTGAAAAGGCCCCTTAAATTTGGAACCAATCTAGCCCTGAATCCAAGGATCAGGAATAATACAAAACTCCTTAGCGCCTTTCGCAAGGCCAATGTGGACTTTTTCAGGATTGGTCTCGAGTCTGGCTCTGAAAGGATAAGGCGAGAGATCTTGAACAGGCCCAACTACAAGAACGAGGACCTTGTAGAATTTTGTCGCATGGCGAGACGATATGGTATTAGGTATACGGTAAATATCCTTATTGGCTTACCTGGCGAAACATTAGAGGATTTTCAAGAAACTATACGTATCACTCGGGCATGCAGGCCAACGTTTGGAGTGTCAGTCAGCATCTTTTATCCCTATCCAGGAACCAAGCTCCATGAATTATGTCTTGCACAAAATCTTATCAACGAAAAGGTGAAGGAAAGCCTATTCGAAAGGACTTCCACATTCTTAAACCTGCCAGGCTTCAGCCCTTGGCAGGTGAAGAAGGAGTTCATATTGTTCTATTGGAAGGTGTTTCGCGGATATGAGCCCATGCCTCACATCGCAGCCAAGACAATAAGATATGCAGCTGATGCGTTTCCGTCTGTAAAGAGAGTCATCTCCCGTTTCGTCCATTTCAGTGCAGGGGTGTTTAGGAGGAGAAGGGGCTGAACAGGGGAAATGGCAGGGTTAGGAAAGATATAAAGGCCATGAAGCCAGCCCTTCTTGAAAATACGTGGAGTTTGTGCCTCTATGGATGGGAACAGGTCAGGTCTTTTGGGAAAAACGGGACAATATCCCTGGCAGATCAACTAGTTGCAAGCATCACTAACTTTTTTACCGGGGTGATAATTGGCAGGGCCTGTTCCAAAGAAGACTTTGGCCTTTATCTGTTGTGTTTCAACATAGTTCTTTTGGTTGTAGACTTACAGACCTCGTTCTTGTCTTCACCTTATACAGTCCTCAGTCAGAAGTTCAGGGCAGAAGAGCTTTCCGAATATACAGGCAGTACACTAGTCCAGCAGTTATCCTTCTGTCTCCTGGTTGTATTGATACTCATTCTGGGGAGCCATGTTTTGCCTGAAGGCTTCTTGAGCAATGTTTCCATTAGGCCTGTACTTGAGGCCTTAATCCTTGCCATATCTTTTATAATGCTCAAAGAGTTCATCAGGCGTCTTTGTTTTGCCAATCTTTTTATTAAAAGCGCCTTTATCTTGGACAGTGTGGTTTCAGTGATTCAACTGTCTGGTCTTAGCTGGCTAGCCTTTTCAGGGCTCATGTCTGCGGCCATAGCCTTTTATGTGCTGGGCCTTGCCTGTTGCCTGGCCTCTTTGGGGTGGCTATTTATATACCGGGGCCTTTACAAGATTTCTCTTAACCGCATATTTGAGGATTGGCGGAGAAATTGGTCGTTTGGCAGCTGGACTCTTGGCAGTAGCATACTCTGGGCGCTCAGTATGACAGCATATCCCTGGATACTTGCCTATTTTCATGGAGCTGGTGCCACAGGAATTTGGGCTGCATGCTGGGGGGTTGCCTCGCTGGCAAATCCCTTGATGCTTGGAGTCCAGAATTATATGGGGCCAAAGATTGTAAGGTCGTATGTTGATCATGGCTTGGTTACATTGAGGCTAAGAGTCCTGAAATACAGCCTTATCTATGTGCTTCTTGTGCTTCCCCTGGTACTTATCCTGATGCTAGGAGGAGGAGAGCTGATAAGGCTTTTTTACGGTGAGAAATATGGAGGCTATGGGGCAATTGTCAGGATCTTGGGCATAAATATATTGGTGATGGCAGCCATATTCCCTTTGTCTTTTGCAATCCTCACATTGGAAAAGGTGCGTCTCTATTTTATGGCCAATGTAGTGCCGTTGATAATAACACTTTCGTGTGGTATTTTGCTTGTGAAAAAATTCGGTCCCTTTGGAGTGGCCATTGGTCTGCTCCTGGGGATATCGATAACCGCTACTGTAATCAATTTTTGTTTCTTCAGATCCATGGGGAAGGCCAGAGCAGATGGATAAGACACAAAGGAACGGTTCGTGCAAGGAACTCTGGCTCGTCATCCCGTTTCTATTGTTGATCTTCAGCCTTACCACTCCATACAACCCCAACTGGCCGTCAGATGTTGAATACAAAAAGAACATCATTCAGGTAAACGAGGCCATTTCCAGGATGGAGCGGGGGAATATGGGCAGGCGTGTGGGGCTTGTCCTCCTTGGTATCTACGGGCTCGTCCTTTTGTCTGTTACCCGAAATAGATTTCGTATAAACAGCCCAATGGGCTGGGTCCTGGTATTTTATCTTTGTTGGGTGGTCTTGAGTCTTCTTTGGTCCATCGATAAGTTGTTCACCATCCGCAGGGCGGCAACCTTTCTCATACTATGGGCAGCGGCTATTGCTACTGCCTCTCGGTACTCCATTAAGGACATCGCATTGATTGCCTTCTATGTGTGTGGAATTACGGCAGGTCTCGCATTTGCCAATGAGATCAGGCTTCATACCTTCGAACCCTTCAATGAATCGTGGCGGTTTTCCGGTCTGTTTCACACGGTCATGATGGGTTGGAACTGTGGCATGTTTACCCTTTCGGCCTATTATCTTGCGTCTGTTTCCTCTTGCAACTGGAAGAAAATTTTCTTTTTTTTAATGACCCTGGCTGCACTCTGTTTGCTTTTGCTAACCAAGAGCAGGATGGCTGTGGCATCCACACTGGCGGCTCTTTGTCTTTTTTGGTTCATGGTATCCTCGGCGAGGACCAGGGTAGGGGCATTTTTGCTAGTGGTAATGATGTTGTGCACGGGTTATCTCTGCCTCGGTGAGAAGATCTTTGAATATGGTGAGGCAGCAACTACCCTTGGCAGGGGCGAAAGCGCAAGGGAAAGTATAGGCACCCTTACTGGCAGATTACCCCTATGGCAAGAGTGTTTTAGGTGGGCTGCCAAGAGACCCATTCTTGGCTATGGATTCAATACCTTTATTAGCCCCAAACACTATGTGGAGATATCCCAGAATGTTGGTTGGACCCCAAGCTCCATCCATTCAGGCTATATAGATGCATTGATGGGCCTTGGTTTCATAGGGCTCGCATCCATGGTGGGATTGTTTTCCACCGCCTTGCTAAGGGCGTTTTCGCTGGCAAGGAACAGTGTGCCTTACGTATTCACGGTTGCTGTTTTGATATGGCTTTGCTACAACCTGTTTCTTGAGGCCAATCTATTTATAAGGCCAACTTTTATGACCTTTGTTGTCCTCGTATTGTTATCTCATTTGGCTGTTCTGCCGGCTGACGGATCCAAATCGTATTGCTGATGGCGGATATCTTAGCAACCATTGCCATTCCCACCTATAACAGAGCCAAGCTACTTCAAAAGACCCTGGAATGTATGACAAGCCAGGATACCAAAGGCAAGTTCAACTATGAAATTCTTGTTATAGACGATGGGTCTACCGATCGCACCAGAGCTGTCATCAAGGATGCACAGGATAAATTCCATGGCAGGTTGCGATACATTTGGCAGGAGGGTGAAGGTTATACCCATGCCTTGAATGTGGCAGTTAGGGAGTTCACAGGGGAATGGCTCGCCTTTTTTGATGATGATCAGATCACCCATGCCTCTTGGTTGAGCCAGTTGCTCCAGGCTGCAGGGCAACAGAATGCAAAGATGGTAGGTGGCCCTATAGTTCTGGATCTCCCCGAAGAGATACTTGCTAGGATAGGTCCAGTCTGCAGGGATATCTTTGGGGAAAGCCCCGATATTAGAGACCCGCAAGCTTATAAGCAGACTCCTCCATTTCCATCAGGAGGGAACCGAATGGTTCATCGCAGCGTTTTCGAACTCGTGGGAGATTTTGATGAAAACATGCTGACAGGCGGTTGCGATAGGGATTTCCTATTGCGAGCAATAGCCCTCGGTGTACCCATGGGTTGGGCAAGGGGAGCGGTTGCAAGGCACATTATCGATCCAGCCAGATTTACTCCAGGGCACATCAAGTGGTATAGCTTGCAATGGGGTTGCGCTTTTGCCTATACCGACTGGAAGCGCTGGGGGGGGCTAAAGACCTGCATTGCCTGTATAGCCAGGATCGGCCAGGCACTCGTCATCAATCTGCCTATGTTTTTCTACCATAAGGCCAAGGGTGACGAAGCCGGCGAAATGGACCGGCGTGCCCTCTTGTGGCGTGCAGTAGGTTACTCAAGGAAGACCTTGAATCTTTTATCTCCTGGAATTTTTCCGCAAAACTCCTTTTTTGAACAGGTGGAATTCAGGCGTATTAGGAAGACAGCCCAGCCAGCTTGAAACTGTTTGTGTTTTTCGCCAGATTCAGGCCTGATTCTTGCTTGATAAATTTTCCTGACTTAGGGACGTATGGATCGAAATCTTTGGAAAAAGTTTTTGATGAATATTTTCCCCATCAATGAGAGACGACAATGGTTTTTGCGCAGCAGAAGAACATATCAAGGAAAGAAAAGATAATTAGCCATTTTGACTCACTTGCCTCCAAGCGTTCTAAGTGGCGTAAGACAGGACGTTATTATCACAGTGAGATAGAAAGATATCTCCGGTTTGTTGTGCCCGAAGGTTCATCCGTATTGGAAATAGGCTGTGCTACAGGGGATCTGTTGAATGCCCTCAGACCAGGTAGGGGAGTTGGTGTTGATATAAGCCCTGGAATGATTCAGGAGGCCAAGAGGAAGTACCCTCATCTCGAGTTCAGGGTCGATGACCTGGAAGATCTGCAAATCAGGGAAAAGTTTGATTATGTCGTTATATTTGAAACCATTGGCCATGTGGAGGATATACAAAAGGCCTTTCGTCAGATACACCATGTATGTACACCCAAGACCAGGGTGATAATCGGTTATTACAATTATTTTTGGGTGCCTGTGATAAAGACGGCTGAGGCCTTAGGGATATGTATGCCCCAGGCCTTACAACACTGGCTTCCCCTGGAGGACCTGGCCAACCTGTTATATCTCGAGGACTTCGAGGTGATCAGAAAAGGCTACAGGACCTTGATCCCGTTCTATGTCCCGCTGATTTCAGCCTTTTTTAATAGGATAGTGGCAAACATGCCCTTTTTTTGGAAGCTTGCCTTAAATGAGTTTCTTATTGCCAGACCTAGCCGTTTGAGAAAAGAGCCAGAAGAAGTCACCTGTTCTATTGTGGTGCCATGCCGTAATGAAAAGGGCAACATAGAGCCTGCAGTACAAAGAACGCCGAGGCTTGGTAAGCATACTGAGATAATCTTTGTAGAAGGTGGCTCTACTGATGGCACTTATGAAGAATGTATGCGCATAAGGCAGAGATACCGACATTTGGACATAAAGGTGCTCAAACAGGATGGAACAGGGAAGGGGGATGCGGTGCGAAAGGGTTTTGCTGCAGCCAAGGGAGACGTGCTCATGATACTTGATGCAGACCTCACTGTTCCACCTGAAGACCTTCCCAAATTCTTCCGTGCCATAGCAGAGGGAAAGGGAGAATTCATTAACGGCTCAAGACTGGTGTACCAGATGGAGAGAGAGGCCATGAGGTTTCTCAACCTTTTGGGCAACAAGTTTTTCAGCAGGGCTTTTACCTACCTGTTTGAACAGAGAATAAGGGATACCTTATGTGGCACCAAGGTCCTGTGGAGGGAAGACTACGAAAAGATAAAAAAGGAACGGGCCTATTTTGGACGAATAGATCCCTTTGGCGATTTTGACCTTCTTTTTGGCGCAGTAAAACTTGGCCTTAAGATTGTCGAGATTCCAATTCGTTACAGGGAAAGAGCCTATGGTACAACCAATATCAGCCGCTTCCGGCATGGACTTATGCTGCTCAGGATGGTCTGGCTAGGACTTTGGAAGATAAAGTGGATATAGGATTTCAATTTCTTGTACTTAACTAATAAAAAGTATTACCATTTTTCTACTTAACAGTTTATAATCAAAAAAGAATTAGAATTTTAATCAACCCATGAAAAACAGTCGATAAATGTATCAGGCTGGGTAAATGAATTTGGAGGGAAAGGCGGCACGGCATGACCACGATGATTGGGGCCGCATTATTCCCGTCACCAGTATTTAGGAAAGATCCTCGCCAACTACAAGGGAGGGAACTCATGAGTAGCTTAAGGATGAAAAACAAGACATTTTTTTTAGTCGTGCTGTTATGCCTCTTCTTCTCCATGTTCCTGATGTCAGGAAGGCTTCAGGCTCAAACCTACTATGTGGATGCGGTCACGGGAAATGACAATTTTTCTGGTACCTCACCCTCGAATGCCTGGAAGACTCTCAAAAAGGTGAGCAGCAGGACTTTCCAGCCTGGCGACCAGGTTCTGTTCAAAAGGGGCCAGGTATGGTACGGAGGTTTGACCATTTCCGGTTCTGGTGTTGAGAATAAGCCTATAGTGATAGGGGATTTTGGAGACGAAAATGAGCCCATGCCTATTTTCGATGGAACTTATGGTCCTCCATTTCGTTTCAATTGGGCCTTGGTAAGGAATAATATCTACAAGACAGTACAAGGACCAGGACTCAATGATCCCAATATCCTTTTTTACAATGGTGAGGCAAAGCCATCCATTACCACACTGCGGTTTAATTCCGTTCCGCCAGCCTTGAGGCCAGGTGCGGTGCTTCTTCAGCTCGATGGGCTCTATCGCAACTTCTGGGTGACCTCAAGAGGCGGCAGCCTGGTATCAGGCATAACCTTTTTCAAAATAGAGCCAGATAAGCAGATTTACGTCAGACAGGTGGAAAATGGCCGTGAAAGGCAATGGCCTTTTACCCTGGGTAAGCCAGAAACCGTCAAGGATTTAAGTTCCCTTACAGAGCCTGGACATTGGTACTGGAACCCGGTAGACAAGGCTGTATATCTTTATTCAGATGTGCCTCCAGCCCAGATCGATATCAAGATAGGCCTTCAAAATTACGGAATACGCGTATCAGGCAGCTCTTTTGTCACAGTGAAGGATATTGCTGTCAGGGGTTTTAACGAAACCGGTGTGATGATCTATAACTGCAGAAATGTCACACTTGAGAACATCTCTGTGTCTGGCATAGGATCTGGAGGGCACAAGTCTGGCATTCTACTTTTCAATTCATCAAACTGTTCCCTTTTGGACAGCACGGTTGAAAGGGTGCTCGGTAATGCCATAGTCGTCTATTCCTTTGGTCATCCGTCCTCTGCATGGTCCAGATCCTGGAACAATCTCATTGCAAGAAACCATGTGCACGATATAGGTTCGGCTGGGATCAGCCTGGCTACCGATTTTCCCAAACAGGCCCAGTTGATTCAGAATAACGTGGTAGAGGAAAATACAATAGAGCGAGTAAACCTTTACACCTATGATGCAGCAGGAATATATACGTTAAATACAGGAGCAGGCAATATCTTCAGGGCGAACACGATAAGAGATTGCGGTTCTCAGCAGCTTAGAAGCGCAGGCATTATGATAGATTCTGGTTCAGGTCCCACTATAGTGGAACATAACATCATTGAGAATAACTCCAATGGAGGGGTTGTCGTTACTGATGCAGGACACAGGTTACAATTCAACACCATACAAAACAATGGAGTGTCTGTCTGGGATTGTGCACAGATAGTAATGTTCCCTGTGAGGGCCAATGCCTCCAATTGTTTTGTGGAGCACAACAATATCAAGGCTGGTCCTGGACAGAGACTCATTTTGAAGACCAGAAACCCCTCTTTACCAGAGGTGGCAAGCCATTTCGATTACAACGACTATGTCGCCGAGGATCCGACTCCTTTTTGCTGGAGCGATAGCTGGCAATGTACCCAATGGTTGGATTTTTATAACTGGACCAATAACTTTGGCTTTGATATTCATTCGAGCCTAACCAAAGGGGATCAAGAAGACAAATAACGATTCCTGTCCGGCCTGAAGCCTTTGAAGCCCAAGTTGATACTATCTTTTTGATGCTTGGGCTTTGCAGGTTACATTAAGGGTGCTTCAAAGATTGGGACTTACTCGAGGGCGAGGTGCATAAGTTATAATTACTGCAAATCTTTTTATTTTTCGTGTATTATTTCTTAAATGCCACAAGGCCATAGGGTAAAAGGCAATTTTTAGAGTTACCCTACTGTTCTTCTTGGGATTTTTCGAGCCAATTTTTAACCTTTAACTTGATAATCAAAAGGAAGCGGTCGTATAGGCCTCGGGATCTTTTGTAACAGAAGATGTTTTGATGGAATCGTCTTCTGAATATATCGTTATGGTCGGCCTAACATTGTGATAAAATTAGCAAATTGATATTCCAATGTATTTTTCAACTATTATCAAACAGCTCATCGGGTGTTCTGAAAGGTACGGCAACCGGATTTATCTATTGGTAATCCTTTTATTTCTAACTGGAGGATTAGTCTATTCACTGTACCTTGGCAATACGCTCAGGTTCCCTGACGAAAGGCTCTATCTGTCCATTGCCAAAAATATTGCCTTGGGAAATGGTTATTCCTTTGACGGCTTAAAGCCTACTGCCTTTCTCCCGCCAATCTATCCCCTTGTCCTTGCGGTTTTTTTCAAGGCAGGCCTTTCAATACCAGCTATCCGCTATCTAAATTTTATCTATCTAGCCCTTTGTTTGGTGGTAATCCGTTCAATCCTACGACATGAAAAGGCTGAAAATGGCACCATGATAGCCTCTGTTTTGCTCTTGGCCTATGGAGTACTCTTCTACACCGCAGGGACCTTTTATCCTCAAACACTGTTCACGTTGTGTCTACTGCTCATAGTTAGGGTTGCCGTTTCCCGTTTCGGCTTTATAAGTGCCCTTTGTTTTGGGGCCTTATCGGCACTTATCATCCTGATTCATGGCACAGGGGTCTTTGTGCCTCCAGTTGTTGCTCTTTGGCTCTTCTTCAATGCAGGACGAAAAATTGATGTCATAAAGAAGCTGTCTGTAAGCCTCCTTGTTGCCCTTTTGTGTATTTCGTTATGGACATTCAGAAATTATACAGCATTTCATAGGTTCATCCCGCTGACAACCCATGGAGGCGATACCTTGTATATAGGAAACAATCCCCATACCACGCTGTCAGCATGGTACAATTATGTTAATGACGACTGTTATAAAGAGGCTTCGAGACTGCCTGAGCCTGATCAGAACAGCTATTATATCCGTCGAACCATTGAATTCTGGACTGGCCATCCATTGCAGGCCATCAAGCTTTATCTGGAAAAGCTCATAGAATATTTCAATTTCAGGAACAACCTGTGCGTCACAAAGGAATTCAATACGTGGCGAAGTATCCTCATGTTCATAACCTATTATCCTCTGCTCATGTGCCTTGTCATAAGGCTTCTTTACATAAAGAAATATCCAATGGCGAGTCTGGAATGGATGTTGTTGTCATTATATATAGTTAGTGCCCTTTTTCATGCGCTCTTTTTGCCAAGGATCCGATTCAGATTGCCCTATGACGTGTTGCTCATTGCATTCATAGGATACATGTTTGCATTGGTAGCGCGTAACTATCCTCAAATTGGTCTGGCCTGCAAGCAGACAGGGCCAGCATATGGTAATGATACCAATGTTGTCAAAAACCAAATATCTCCAGAAGATTAATATTTGCAGTCTCCTTTATTGCCTCTGGCACTTTAGGACGATTAATGTCATTCCATTCAGAAATACCTGGATAAGGGCCGAAAAGGGTGGCAGGATCAAGGGTGAAGGGACATTGTTCCTGGGATTGCAATGGGAGCTTGGAAGATACATGCCGTCGCAAATGGTATTAAGGGCCGATAGCACGGTCCATATTAAGGGAAAATTTAAGATCTATTCTGGCCATTCCATCTGGGTGAACCAGAACGCCACCCTGTTACTTGGAAGTGGATACATAAACAATAACCTGCGGCTTTCCTGTTTCAAACGTATTGAAATAGGCCATAACGTTGCCATATCCGAAAATGTGACCATATGGGATAGTGACTGTCATTGTGTGGGACGAGGTGCAAACACCGCCCCTATTAAGATCGGAGATAACGTGTGGATAGGACTTAACTCTGTCATCTTAAAGGGGGTGACCATCGGCGAGGGTTCTGTCATTGGGGCAGGATCTGTAGTGACGCGGAATATTCCTCCCCATGCATTGGCGGCAGGGGTTCCAGCAGTCGTTAAGAGACGCAAGTGCGCTGTTGGAGGTACTTTAAAGGCGTTGAAATCTTGTGGAAACATGTGGAATTATTGATCAGGCGGTGAAGATGCGTTCAGGAAAGAGAAAGATCACAGGAAGAAAGAGCATTTTGGTGACAGGTGGAGCGGGCTTTATCGGTTCCCATCTTTGCCAAAGGCTCTTGGACGATGGCCATGAGGTGCTATGCGTCGATAATTTCTACACTGGCAGCAGGGAGAATATCGTCCACCTGCTGGACAATCCTTTTTTTGAGGTGATGCGACACGACATCACCTTCCCATTATATGTGGAAGTAGATGAGATCTATAATCTTGCTTGTCCGGCTTCCCCTGTTCATTATCAGCATGATCCAGTTCAAACAACCAAGACTTCTGTTCATGGTGCCATCAACATGCTTGGCCTTGCCAAGCGCATAGGGGCGAAGATTTTTCAGGCCTCTACATCAGAAGTGTATGGAGACCCTGAGATACATCCCCAACCTGAAAGCTACTGGGGAAACGTTAATCCTATAGGCAAGAGATCCTGCTATGACGAAGGGAAAAGATGTGCTGAAACCCTATTTTTTGATTATCACAGACAGCATGGTGTCAAAATAAAGGTAGCGCGTATCTTCAATACATACGGCCCACGAATGCACCCTGACGATGGCAGAGTGATCTCCAATTTTATCGTTCAGGCACTGTTGTCAAGGCCCATCACCATTTACGGAGATGGAAGTCAAACAAGGGCCTTTTGTTATGTGGAGGATCTTGTAGATGTAATCGTGCGTTTCATGGCCTCTGATGATTCCATAACAGGGCCTCTTAACATAGGAAATCCTGAAGAGCTGACCATTTTGGAACTTGCAAAAAAGATAATAGAGGTGACTGGCTCTGATTCAAAGCTCCTTTTTGAGCCACTGCCGTCAGATGACCCGAGACGTAGAAGGCCCGACATCTCGCTAGCGCGTAAGCTCCTGGGGTGGCAGCCCACAACACCTCTTGAAACTGGGCTCAAGAATACAGTGGAATACTTTGAAAAATATCTTAAACGTATTCAGGCCCCAGAGCTTTGAGCCAATGTTTTCTATAATGATGGATTTAGTAAAAAAGAGGTATTGTTCATTGCCATCTTTTCACCACAAGTGGCGAAGGCGTATTCTTATGTTATATTCTTTGTCCATTACCAGCTATTGCAGCAACACCTAATAAGAGTTCATCTATGCGACAAAATGCATCTTGTAGACAGTTTTGGTGCCAGCTCCCCACTCTTTTTGGGCCAATTGTATATGCTGTCAGGCAGATTGTATTCATATTTGTTATGATTTCTCTGTCCATCTCGGCATGGATTCAGTCTACTTATGGCGCTGAGCTTTTTGTCCCTGATGATTATCCCACCATATCAGATGCACTTGAGGTTGCTGAATCAGGGGACACTGTAATAGTGAAACCAGGCACCTATTACGAAAGAATAAAGATGAAGGAAGGGGTCAGTCTCATAAGCTTTTCTGGTGATGGAGGTGATGAGCTTGTTGAAGGGCCAGGGCACAAGCCTGTTCTGAGAAGGACTCTGCGTACCATTATTGATGGCAGTGATATCGAAGAACCAGGCTATCTCATCAGTTTCCCCACCGAGACCACAGAGCCCATGACAGTAGATGGCTTCACCTTTCAAAATATGCCCAAATATGCCTCGAGTATAAATCTATTCATAATGGAGATAAGGGCATGTTCCCCAGTTGTGGTAAATAACATATTCAGAGGGAACAAGAGCTGGGGCGGGATATTGTCCACAGGGCTTGGTATTGGAATGGGGCCCCCCCTTGAGACAGAAGCCAAGCCTGTGATAAGTAACAATGTCATTTATGACAACTACGGCCCTGGCATAGCCAATGGCAGCAATTCGGCGGCCATCATAGAAGGAAATGAGATATTCGAGAACAGGTTTCCAAGAGCTGAAGAAAAGCAGCATTTTGCCCCAGGAATAGGAGTCAGGGAAAAAGCCAGGCCAACTATCCAAAACAATCTCTGTTATCACAATGGGGTTGGTATTGGGATTTTGAGCCTCGACAGTAACAGGCAGCCTCTTACCATCCAGAACAACCAGCTTTACGAAAACGACATGGCAGGCATAAATATACGTGGAGTGGGTACGCCAGGTGCCAAAAACAAGGTCTGTATTGAATATAATCGCATATACCGTAACTTGGAGTCGGGTGTCCGTACAGTAAAGACTTCTCATGTAACCTTGAGATTCAATGATATATTCGGAAATAGAAAGGCTGGTATAAGCCTATGGGACGTTGGTAATGCAGACATTGAAGATAATGAGATTCATGGCAACATTACTTCAGGCATCAGGCTTCTCGATGTGTCTTCTGCAAAGGTGCAAAGAAATCATATATACGACAACGTTACTGTGGGCATAGATCTCATAAGCTGGAAAAAAGACTGATGCCTTTACCTGTTTTTAACCAAAGCCTTCATTCTGCACACAAACCTTTAACCGTCTATTTTTTTGTCTTTTTGTGTATAATCCTGGAGATTGGAGCTGTAGATGCTTCAGTGCTCAAGGTCCCAGGCGAATATCCCTCTATCCAGGATGCAATAAACCGTGCCAATTCGGGTGATACCATCATGGTGTCTTCTGGCAATTATACCTTGTTTTTCAAAAATATAGTTATACCGGAAAAAATTGTCCTCAATATCAAGAGCGTCGACGGCCCGGTAAATACTGTAATCGTGGGCCGGGGAGATGCCCCAGCAATAACCATAGGTGAGGATAGCAAGGTCGTAATAGATGGGTTTACTATCACTATGCAGGGAGATCTGGAAAATGGAGTCATGGGTGGTGCCATCTTTTGTGCGGCAGGGTCTGCCCCGGTTATCAGGCACAACATAATTGTGGGGAACAGAGCTACATTTGGAGCAGGCGTCTATTGTGATACCCAGTCGATGCCTCAAATCATAGAGAATCTGTTTCTCTCCAACAAGGCAAAGGTTTCAGGCGGGGCCATATTTACAGATCATGCACGGGGGGTAATCTCTAGGAACCGTTTCCATCTCAATCGTGCCGGAAACTCAGGGGGAGCCATCGGATGCAACAGAGGCTCCTCTAAGATTACGAACAACATCTTTTGGAAAAACGAGGCAGTTTTCGGTGGAGCCATTTCGTGCGACAGGGCGGCATCCATTATCGACAATAATACCATGGTGGCCAACAAGGCCCATGCAGGCGGAGCCATCCTGGTTGAAAAAGGTTCTGTGCGTTTGACCAACCTGATCTTTTGGGAAAACAGTAAAGGCGGCCTTGAACTTCGTGCCAATGGACCTGCTGAAAGGCCTTCGTATTCAGACCTTCAAGAATCCATATACAAAGGTATCAACGGCAATATCTCCGTAGACCCCATGTTTGTGGACCAAGCGCTTGGTGATTTCCACCTCAAGCCCAACTCTCCATGTATAGACAAGGGCAGCAACGACCCTTTCTATACGGATAGGGACGGTTCTTACAACGATATGGGTGCTTATGGTGGCCCAAACCCCATAGATGATTCCCAAATACCTCATTATCATAGGATGCCAAGATGAATAAAAAGCCTTTCCTTTTTGTTACACCATTTTTGTGCCTTTCTATATTTTTTATGGCACAAAGCGCCTTTTCGACTGTAAGAAAGGTGCCTACCCAATTCAAATCTATCAGGGAAGCAGTGCGCGCCTCATCACCTGGAGACAAAATACTGGTCGCCCAGGGGACCTATTTCGAACACATAACCCTGAAAAAGGGCGTTATTCTACAAGGTGGGTGGAATAAGGGCTTTTCAAAAAGAGATCCCCGCACGTTTGAGACAGTGATAGATGGTATAAAGGAAAAAGGACCTGTCATCATAGGTGCCGACAACGCCATAGTGGAAGGTTTTACCATTATTCATGGCTCCCTGCTGGTAAAGGGAGACGAGTCTCTTGGTTCAGGTATATATTGCGACAAGACCTCCCCTAGGATAATCAGTAACATTATCAGGGATAATGAACCCTCAGGGGTGTTTTGCAGTGCGAGCAGGGCCAGGATCGAACACAACAAGATCTTTGGAAATGCACAGGCTGGTATCTTTGCTGAAAAGGGCTCCAATTTGCAGATAATTGGAAATATTATCCATGGAAACAAGTATTCAGGCGTAAGCAGTGGTAAACCGCCTGTATCCATCCTGATGGTGAAAAACAACAAGATTTATGAAAACCATCGTTCAGGCATAAATGCCCATGGAGCAACAGGTTCTATCTATAACAATATAATTTTCGACAACAAAAAGTCTGGCATAAGGGGGCGTTTCTCTCCCCTGGCCATACATAACAATACAGTGGTAGGCAATGGTCAGTCTGGTTTTTTTATGGAAGATCCGTCAGCCGTTGCTGACGTCAGGAACAATATCTTTGTCAGAAATGAGGATGCAGGTGTAAGGACCTCGGGCAAGGGTTATGCCAACAACCTCTTTTATGCAAATGGAGGCGTTGGTGCTTGCAATCCAGACTTTCTCTGGTGTGTCAGGCCCCAGTTTGGTGGATATGAAGATGAACAGAGCTATAAGAAGTCAAAGAATATCATTGCAGATCCCCTGTTCAAGGATGCAAGACACCATGATTACCACTTAATGGCCGGCTCACCAGCTATTGATGCTGGAGACAAGAAGGCAAAATTCAACGATATCCATTTCCCTCCCTCTTTGGGCACCAAGGTTAACGACATCGGGGCTTATGGAGGTCCCCATGTCATTCCAGAAAAGAGAGGAGTCAACCACGCTCCCAAGGCTGATCCAGGAAAGGATCTGCTCTTGCCTCCAGGTAAAAGGGCTATTTTGGATGGAAGTGGCAGCTTTGATCCAGACGGAGACGGACTGACCTACAAATGGTCTCTTGTGTCATCTCCTTCTAGTGGGTCTGCCAAGTTGTCTGGACAGGACAGAAAGAAGGCATCTTTTTTGGCAAAGAGGCCAGGAACCTACATTGTCCAATTGGTTGTTAGGGACAGATGGGGTGCTTCCAGTAAACCCAAAAGGGTAAAGATCACCATTTTGTCCAATAGAGCCCCCAAGGCAGTTATCAGCGATGTGATTTCTTCGGTATCAGTAGGCGACAGCATTACCCTATATGGAAGCGCAAGCACTGATCCAGACAAAGATAAACTTACATATAAGTGGTCTTTGAAGTTTAAACCATCTTCAAGTAATGCGGTATTACAAGGGGCTGATAAAAAAGAGTGCACGCTTCAGATAGATGCTGATGGTGGCTATGCTGTTCAGCTAATAGTCGGTGATGGTAAAACCCATAGCAAGCCAGCTATCATCTACATAAATACCAGGGGCGCAAGCCAGGGAGGTGTCAGGAGGGTACCAGAGGATTATCCAACCATCCAGGCGGCTATAGATGCAGCTCAACCAGGTGATGACATACTGGTGGCAAAGGGCCACTACCAGGAACTTTTGAACATTGACAAGAGTGTGAATCTCATAGGCAAGGATTGGCCAGTCATAGACGGAGGCTCTCCAGATGGTAACCGCAATACCATAAGTATCTTTTACCTTGGTGACAGGGCAGGGAAGGTCGAAGGCTTTGTCATAACTGGTGGAGGTACAGGCAGCCTGGGCCACGGAATCAATATATGGGATTCGTCTCCAGAGATCCTAAATAACAAGATCACAGGGAATCACCACGGTATTGGCATACACGGTTCTCCAGCGCAGACAGGTAGAACCAAGATTCACGGCAACTTGATATATGAGAATATGGTCGGGATAGGAAATGGAAAGGATAGCCAAGCCCACATATATGACAACAGAGTCTATAAGAATTCTGTCGTGGGCATTGGTTGTCGGGGCAAGGCGGCACCCAGGATAGAAGACAACCAGATATATGGCAACCACATAGGTCTTGGTGTAAGGGAAGTGGCAGCTCCCAGGATTTTCCATAACCAGATAGTCAATAACACAGATGGCGTAGTAGTAGGTCCTCTTTCCACAATCAAATCCTTTGCCTTCAAGGATATCGTGATCGATGGTAATCTGATTGCCAAGAATAGCCATCTGGGCATCAGTCTCACTTCATTTAACAAAAGCAAGGTGGTTGTGGTTAACAACACCATAGATTCCAACAACTTCAGTGGCAGAAGATTGAGGGCTGGAGGGCTAGTCATTGGTTATCCACAGCCTGCCGGTTTTGAGGTAGTAATCCAAGGCAATATTATCTCCAACAACAAGACAGGTGGGATAATAAATTATCTTGGACCAGAAGATTTTCAGAAAGATGGCGCAGTCTTGAGGAAAGACTTCAACATAGTGTGGCAAAATAGCGTTGATTTTCTCGATTGCAGCAAAGGGCCACATGACAGATCCGTAGACCCTGGCTTTGCTTCAACAGACCTCCAGGAGCAAGATGCCTATGTTGCCAAAAATGCAGTTATAGATGGCAAAAAAATAGGATATAGAGGTCCAAACAGGATGCGCGATATGTCATCTCCTCATAGATAGACGCTCGAGGTACGCCCTTACCGATGTTTTGGAGGGTTCTTCTGGCAACATGAGTGCCCAAGGCCGATCCCAAATCCCCCCTGTTCAAAGGCGTGGTCTTATTTCAGATCGTAGTTGCAGAAATATCAGCTAGGATCCAGCGGATATTTTTGCCCCTATCGCAAAGCAGCCCATTATTCTGCTGACAAAAAAAGTCACTTGCGCAAACCACCACTTTTGATATATCCTTCCAGTAGAGTATTACAAATATAAAAAAAATAATACTATCGGTTGGGCTACAAAAAATGAGTAAAGGGAGGACAAGTATGAAAAGTTTCAAGGTATTCATTTTTACGTCAATTTTTTGGCTTTTGGCCTGCAGTTGCGCCACAGCTCATTTTGGAATGATTATTCCGTCAGATTCCATGGTTTGCCAGGGTGAAAAAAGTGTCATTACACTTGATGTGCGCTTCTGGCATCCAATGGAGGGCATACCCATGTCTCTTGAAAGGCCGGTAAAGTTTGGTGTTATGGCAAACGGTAAAAAGACGGACATGACGGGGAAACTAAGGCCAGTGACTATAAAGGATCACAAGGCTTGGACCTTGGAATATAAAGTCAAGCGCCCTGGTGTATACATCTTTTACATGGAGCCAAAGCCCTACTGGGAACCAGCAGAAGACAAGTACATCATCCACTATACCAAGACAGTTGTAACGGCCTTTGGCCTTGATGAAGGTTGGGATAACGAAGTGGGCCTAAAGGCCGAGATCGTTCCCATATCGAGGCCATACGGCCTGTACGCTGGAAACGTCTTTCAGGGCATAGTCAAGGTGGATGGAAAGCCTGTGCCCTTTGCTGAAGTGGAGGTCGAATATTACAATGAAGACGGTAAGTTCCAGCCCCCAAATGAATATATGGTAACCCAGACATTGAAGGCAGATCAAAATGGCCTGTTCACCTATGCAGCTCCCAGGGCTGGCTGGTGGGGTTTTGCAGCCCTTACCACCTCAAAGACTCCCATGAAACACAATGGAGTGAATAAGGACGTGGAGCTTGGAGCTGTGATATGGGTTCATTTTGAAAAGTAGTAAAAATTAATGTCAAGGCATCCAATCTTTTTGGCCGATATATTCAAAAATGACTTTTTGGTTCATCAGGAGCGGATAGAATGGCAACTACAGGGTCAGAAAGAAGATCCACGTCAGACAACGGCCTGAAAGTGGTGATTGTGCGTCCTCTGTCAGCAAGGCGGGAAGCAGTGGCCCTGGCATGCCTTTTAGGACTTATTCTGGCCTTGATGGCTGGCCGCTTCTATTCAGTCAGGAAGAAGGGCTTAGATGCCTCACATCTTGAGCCTTATCAACAAAAGGATCTGTTCTTAAAAAATCAGGCACCCATCATGTACCGATCCCTTTGCAGTGTGGCTGGGGATATTCTGGACATTTTTCAAGATGAAGGCTCTTGGCCATCTGTAAAACGCCTTGAAGAGGAAGAGCTTCCCCCATTTGCAAAGGATTTTCTGCCACCAGGTCTCAAGGGTTATGTGTGGAAGATGTATCCAGGTCAAGGATGGGTGGACTACTTTGGCATAAACAAGGACGTAGGAAAAAAGGCCAGAGCTGGTTTTGATCCATTAAAGGACAGTTTCGTGCTACGAATAATTGACCTTAGAGGTGCCGCCAGGCCGCCAGGGCCTTATGTAGAAAACAAAACCGATCAAGGAAAGAGGTTCACATGGCAGGTATGGATCTATCCAGCTCCAAGGGATTACCCAGGTGCCCAAAAGCTCATTGACAAGGGCTGGAAATGGATTGTCAATTCCAACAACAGATCCTAGGCGATTCGTTATGGATGGAAGCCCATTGTAGTTGGTTGCATATTTGGTAGGCTCGTTTAGATGCAAGGAGAAAGAGAATGAAAAACAAGGTTAAGGTTTTCTTATTTTTTATATGCGTTTTCTTTTTTTCAGGCGTTTTTTCGTTGGCAACGGCTGGTCAGGAAAAGGGGTGTCATCTCAAGATAGGTGTTACACTACATCCTTATTACTCTTGGGTAAAAAACATAGTGGGTGACAGGGCAGAGGTCATTCCCATAATTCCTCCAAATACAGACCCTCACAGTTATCAACCAACCCCAAAGGATATGGCCGTCTTAAACGATATAGATGTCTTGGTTGTGAATAACCTTGGGCATGACGAATTCATAAAACCCATGTTAAAGGCAGTGAACAGGAAAGACCTCGTTATCATAGATACCAGCAAAGGGCTGCCCCTTATACCAGTTCAGAGGCATGTGTATGCCTTTGAAAAGGATTCAGCAAATAATCAAGTGGCCTATAACAGCCACACTTATATCTCTATTACTGGCTCTATTCAGCAGATACAAAATATCGCACGCCAACTCGGAAGGCTTTGCCCAGAAGATGCAAAGATTTTCAGGAAGAATAGCCGAGCTTATGCCAGGAGGCTGAGGAAGATGCTTGCTAATGCACTTCACCAGCTAGAAAATGTAGATACCACTGATTTGAGAATCGCTACAGTGCATGACGGCTATGCCTATCTCTTCCAGGAGCTTGGTGTCGAGGTGGCAGCTGTTGTGCAACCGCGGCACGGGATAGAGCCGACTCCCAGACAGCTTGAAGATACCATCAAGAGGATTAAGAGAGCCAAGGTCAATATCCTGTTCACCGAGCTCGACTACAAGAAAAAATATGTCGATATCATCTACAAGGAGACAGGTTGTCGGATATATAGCCTTTCTCATATATCCAATGGTCCCTATAGTGCGGATTTCTTTGAAAAGTGCATGAAGAAAAACCTCGATACCATAGTCAAGGCCCTTACAGAAAGTTCAAGCCACGGTGAACATGCCAAGAGCGCATAGCGATCCAACCAGCCAGGACAACATCCTGGAGGTCTTGGATCTTGGTGTAACCTTGGGTAGGAACAGGATACTCGAAGATGTAAACCTCTGGGTAAAGCGTGGGAGCATCCACGCGCTGATAGGCCCGAATGGAGCTGGAAAGACTACACTCATAAGGAGCCTTCTTGGGGGTATGCCCCACGAAGGGGTTATTCGTTTCAGGTTCGCCGGGGACGGCCGCATCGGATATGTGCCACAACTGCTGGATTTCGATCACTCCGTGCCTATAACCGTGTTTGATTTCATAAGCCTCATGCTTCAAGACTTTCCCTTATTTCTTGGAAGGAGAAGAAACAAAAGGAACATTGTTGAACAGATAATATCTGTTACAGAATGTGCTCATCTCATGGACAGGATGATGGGAGGTCTTTCTGGAGGAGAGTTCAGAAGGGTCCTGCTTGCGCAGGCCTTGCATCCTGTTCCAGAGCTTCTTCTGCTTGATGAGCCTGCAAGCAATATGGATGAGGTTGGAACCAGACAGTTTGAACGCTTGCTGGTGGAGCTGAAGCAAAAATACACCCTGTCGATTTTGATGGTTGGCCATGATATTAAACGTATACTGGCCCTTGCCGATCATGTTACTGCCATCAACAGGACAGTGATCTTTGATGGCAGGCCAGATGAGTTGAAAGACCCTGGAAAGGTGGCAGAACTTTTCGGCCTCACATCGGCAACCAGTAGCAGGCAGCCAAGGGAAAAGGCCATATAAAAAATGGAATGGATTTATCATGTCATAGCAGGATGGGCAGAGGCTGGATATATGCCGTCTATATTCCAGCACACGTTCATGATACGCGGCCTGCTCGCAGCCCTGCTAATCGGCCCTCTCCTTGGCGCTATAGGTACAGTGGTGGTGACAAAAAAACTTGCCTTTTTTACCCAGACCATTGGCAATGCTGCCATGTCCGGGGTTGCCATCGGCCTATTATTTGGGGAACCTGTGGATGGCACTTATGCAGGTCTTTACGGCTTTTGTCTTATAGTGGCCTTGCTGATGACATTTATCAAGAATCGGTCAAGGCTTTCCAATGACACCATAATCGGGGTAGTTTTGGCACAGGTGCTGGGCATTGGCATTGTGCTCATGATTCTTGTCACAAGCCAGTTCAATATTCACCAGGTGGAGGCCATATTGTTCGGCAGCCTGATAACCCTCAACGACATGGATCTTTTGACACTTATGGGTGCCGCAGTGGCATCAGGATTCCTCTTCATGGCCACCTATAACAGAGTGATGTTGAGCAGCTTCAATCCCGTTCTTTCTAAGGCAAGGGGATTGAATCCGGTATTTCTGGAATATGTATTCGTAACCTTGATGACAATAGTAGTTGTTGCCAGCCTGAAGCTCATTGGGGCGCTTTTGGTGTTGGTGCTCATTGTGGTGCCTGCTGCTGGTGCCCAAAACATTGTGAGAAATCTGAGGCAGTTTGTATGGACGAGCATGCTTTTTGCCACAGTGAGCACCTGTGTGGGCCTGCTCCTGTCTGGGCTTTTGCCAGTGCCAAGCGGGGCGGTAATTGTGTTGGTCTCGAGCCTTCTTTTTTATGCCTCCTTGATGATAAAGGCCGTTTTTTTAAGGAGACAATAGACGAAAATCATCCATTTTCTTCAAGTGGTTGGCCTGCCCCTTGGGGCTCCAATTCAACGACAACGGTCTTAATAAATCGCATATCGTAAGCCTCATTTGGTGGTATTTGCTGGATCTCTGAAAAACACTCTTCGATGCTTTGGGCAATAAGTTGATAGAGCCTGTCCTTTTTTCTTTGGTCATTAATATCTTCAGCAATTGGTCCTATGATATCCATGATTTGGCTCACGGCCCTTTTGATGTCTTTTTTCAGTAGGATCTTTTTGAGAATAGGGAGATCTCCGGGTTGCACGGGCCTTACCTGAAATTTCCCTTTTACCATGAGGTTGCAGATGGAGGTACAAAGTGCTGCCTCAGCGGTAAATTCTTCAATGGCAAGAAAATTGGTCCTCTTCCAGTCGATGTCAGTGGACCAAATGGAATAATGAGGCACCATGTGTTCAATGACTACGCACCAAAGTGCCGCCATTTCCATCTGTTCCAAGGCATTCTTAAGTTGGGAAAGGGACCTTATGTTAACCTTTGTATCAGAGGTCGAGTCATACATCATTGCTGGTCGGTGGCTTGCCGCACTGATCAGCTCTCTTGTCTCGTAAGGAAGAAACCTTGAAGAATCCTTTTTACTGAGTTCAGACGCCTTGGTGGAAAGTGGCATCAACAGGTTGCAACTCACCCTCATGATCTCCTCCAGGAAATGCGAGGCAAGTATCTCTTCTGGCCTTTTTGACCATTTTATTTCCAGGAATTCCAGGCCCAGATTCAAGATATGGAAGGTCTTTTCAAGGGCTTTTTTCATGGCGGCTGGATCATCCAGATCCACAAGGTCGGCCATCAGCACCTTGTTGGCAACTCCGGTGGTTTCCCTTATGAGCCGCTCCATGACACCAGAGCCTGAAAGCCTTCTGAAGCCTTGTTCCAATACAGGAAAACCACTGATATAGAGGGTGGGTACAAAGGCAGGCATCTCCAAGTCAGAAGGCAAGTGCAGATGTTCAGCTGTTTCGGTCTCGTGCATCTCTTCTGGCTTCATGGGCAAATAGATGTCGATAGACTCGTAGTAGTCTGGGATTCCAAGATCCTGAAGCCTGCCGCACCTTAAACGATAGGCAGTTTCGATATTGTGGCTCCTGGTCTCCCAGAGCATGGTTTCAAGTACATCCCTGTAATGGCCAGGAGAAATCTCCAGTACTTGGCCAATGACTGTTGCAAAAAGAGGAGCTAACTTCTGTTTCTTGAATGAGATATAATAGACGTTGTCCAGGGTGAAACCAGGTAATAGGTCTTTTGCCTCCTGGATATCCATATCATCAGGTCTTTTTACTACGGTTATAAAAGTTGACAGGACAGAGGCAATTAGCCAAACGTCCTTTTGGAGTATCCATTTGAGCCACGAACCAATGGCTTGCCTCGAACTCTGAAACAGAAGGAGAAGCCATGCCGCTATCTTTTCAGGACGAATCTCCGCTTTGTGCCACCAGTCGAGGTCGAAAAAGATCTGTAGTTGACCGGGTGTTGCAAGGTTAAGAATGATCGTGGAATCTTCTGGTCCTGCTGCCTTGACAGTCCAAAAGAGTTCTTCTGCAGGCATTGCCTGCACAAGTTCCCTTGCCCTTTCAGAAGCGGTTATGATCTCATGTCGTCTTTCCCAGGGCGCAAACAACACAAGAGTGAGCTGTTTGTCAACGGGCAGTGCATTTATCCTTTTTTCTCTGGCGTCTGGGGCCATTTTAAAAAAGTCGTGAATATCTTGTTCTATTAAGTTATTTTTCATAAATCCGATAAGAAAGTAGATGCATTTTTTTAAAGATTTCTGGTCTTATTGAAACTAACCATATCGAGTTCGATAAACAAGCGGGTTATCATATCTGACATGCCATCCGAGGATAGAAAACGCCTTCTCAATATCCTGATTGCCGAGGATGAAAAGAATATCGGTGATCTTCTCACAGAATTACTTGCCCAGGAAGATAGGGACATCACCTTGGTTCACAACGGTCTCGAGGCCGTGGAGCGTTTGAGACAGAAGAAGTTCGATCTCTTGATCACCGACCTTATGATGCCTGAAGTAGATGGCATGGAGGTGCTTCATGAGGCAAAGAAACTCTATCCAGAGATTATGGTCATAATCATTACTGGATATGCCTCTCTCGAGACTGCAATTCGTGCTGTCAAGGAAGGAGCCTACGACTATTTGAGAAAGCCTTTTCGTTTGGAAGAGTTGAAGATCAGTGTCGATAACGCCTGTGAAAAGATCCAGCTCAGAAGAGAAAACGAGTTACTCCTCAATCATATTCGCCAATTGTGCAGGATTGAGAAACAAAATAACTCTGACAATGGGGAAGGGCAGACGAAGGTTCCTGCCCAGAAGAGGCTTTTCGGGCCAGATTGGTTTCCTCCCAACTATTTTGAGGCCGCTGGTGTGGAAAAAAGGGCTGTAATAGATGAATTGGAACGTCTTGCAAGGCTCAGAAGCCAGGGTGCCATCACCAATGATGAATTTGCGCTCCTCAAGAAGAAGCTCTTCAATAATTTCTAACAATCTTCACATATGAACCAGGGGATATCCGTTCAGAATAGATGCCGATGCACTGAGAATTTTCAGGGCAGACCGTGGCGGGTACTGATTGTAGACGACGATCAGGCCATCAGGCAGACCCTGGAGTCGTATCTCGATTTCCAGGGCAACTGTGAGGTCTACCACGCACCTAATGCGTTGGAAGGCCTGTCAGTACTCGAGAGAATCGAAAGTATAGACATAGTTTTTGTTGATATAAACATGCCTGGCATGGATGGTATCGAGTTTGTCCAAAGGATGAAGAACAGGGACAGTACAATAGTGGCCGCTGTCATCACAGGTCAGCCATCCATGGATGTCATAGTCCAGGCCATGCGGTCAGGTGCCTCGGATTTCCTGATAAAGCCGTTTAAGTTTGAGCAGTTCCAGGTCTCCATGGAGCGTATGGTAAAGGAACGCTCCATGCTTCTCGAAAACGAATTTCTCACAGAAGAGAGAAAGATCAAGAAGGCCCTCGAGAAGATGAACGAGAAGCTGGAAAAGAAGATCAGGGAACAGACGGTGCTTTTTTCCATAAGTGAATCCCTGGCAAAAACCAGGAATACCAATGAGCTTTATCAGACTCTCGTTATTCTTGCCGCCAAGCTTATTGATGCAAGGCAATCTATGTTGTGGATAAAGGAGCCAGAAACAGGCAATCTCGTGCTGGTAGCCTCTCATGGGCCCTTTGAGGTGTCACATCGGAGGATTGATATGACGAGTGCCTCCCATCCCTGTGCGAGGGTGGTCAGGGATGGGATACCCATTCTTGCGGACGGCACGGCCAAAAGCCCCCTGAACTGCTTTTCAGAAGACTGCGAAGGAACCGATTCGTATATAATGGTCCCATTTAGTATCCGGGGTGAAATACTTGGTGTCCTTGCAATATCCAATTCTGGAGACGACAAGGTGCTTGGAGAAGAGGCACTGTTCCTTCTCCATCTCCTTGCTGAAAGGGCAAGCCTTACCATCGAAAACCTCTTGCTCTACGACAGTCTACTCATTAATCTCCATGCAACCCTGAGAGCCCTTGTCAGGACCTTGGAGGCCAAGGACCCTTACACAAGGCTGCATTCCGAGAGGGTGACCAAATGGGCAGTAGGCATAGCAGAGGAGATGGGCTGTCCCCAAGAAAAGCTAGACACCTTGACCTTTGCTGGGCACTTGCACGATATCGGGAAGATAGGCATAAGAGACCAGATTCTCATGAAGCCAGGCAAACTAACCCGGGAAGAATATGAGATCATCAAGACCCATCCAGTAATTGGCGCCGAGATAGTGGGCCACCTTGGTCTTTTGACTGAGGAGAAGGCCATTATTAGACATCACCATGAAAGATGGGATGGAAGAGGTTATCCAGATGGACTCGCAGGTGAAGACATCCCAGAGCTTTCCAGAATACTTGCTGTTGCTGATACATACGATGCCATCACATCCAGAAGACCTTACCGCGATGCAAAAGGAGAAGACTTTGCAAGGCAGGAGATCCAGAAAAATGCCGGTACTCAGTTTGATCCTGCTGTGGTGGAGGCCTTTGTATCTTACTTTAATAAAAATAGAGGATCAGGTTAAGATTGAACCAAGGGCAACCAACGGACTGGCAGATTGGAGCCTTGCTCCTTTTTGATCCATTGTTTTGGATGCACAATTTAACTCTTTTTTTATTTATCTTAATATAAAAATGGCTTAAAATAATATTTGTACATTTTTTATCTAATTGATGGTTGCCTTTTTTATGTTCTCTTTGCAATCTATGGAGGGACGGGTTAATGGATGAGAATAGCGAGAAGCTACCTCTGCTTTTCAAGTGTTTCAGAGACAGTCTCATTGGGAAAAACACCAGGGGAATAATCCATAATATCAACAGTCCGCTTCAAGTCCTTTCCATGCAGATAGAATTACTCCGCATGGATTATCTAAAACTCAAGGATAGGCTTTCTAGTCCAGATAATTTCCATTCTGGTGACCAGGCTCATCAGGAACTCGTCCAACTGATGGAGCGAGGTTATGGGCGGCTTTCCCAGGTCGAGGAGGTGCTCCAGAGGATTAACACATTGATTGCAGTTATTGCTGCAAGGGTCAGTGAAACCGATGAAACTGGTGGCACGCCAGTGATGTTGAATCAGCTCTTGGAGGAACAGATAGAATTCTGGAAGTCGGATCTTTTCTTTAAACACAAGGTGTTTTTAAGCCTGAAACTGCCACCGATTTCTCCTGTGATTGTGACCAGGGAAGATATTCTGAGGGATGTCATAGACGGGATATTATTTGGCTGCCTCGAGCAGATTAGGGACTTTTCGGAACCCAGGATTGAAATCGAATGTGTCCCTGCCCAAAAAGAGAGCAAGGGGCATCTGATTACATTTTCACAAAATGGCCCACTTTTTCCAGTGGAAGACGTAAGGGGGCTCATAGACAGATTCACTGAAAAAGGTGGTGAAGATTTTCCTGTTTTTGAAAACACGTCTCAGGGATATTTTTCCCTGTTGCTTGCCTTTATTTGCGCTGAAATCATAGGTTCAAGGGTCGAGATAGGAAAAGATCATATAGACCTATCCATCTGACAAATGGCATGAACGTGCCATCAACAAATGGGGTCAGCAGAATAGATACCTGTCCAGTCCTTGGCCCATTCTAAGCCTGAGACGACTATGAGGAGTCCAAACAGCATCCTTTCCAAGATCTATGACACCACCATCTTTTACAGAAAGAGGGATCTGGAATTAAATATTGGTCGTAACGGCCCTGAAGAGTCCAATTTGGCCAGATACACCTTGAGCCTTTCCGAGATCGAGGTGCTTAAGGATATGGCAAACCAAGGCAAGGTGGACTTTTCAATACTCTACCAAGCCGAAGATCTCTTTTTGAGACAGCGCGTAGAACCCATTCAATCCCTGCTCGATTCGTGGATCAAGGGCGCCAAGGCCCAGGTGAATGGGCATGATGTGCCCTTTTCTGAGATCATCACGTGGTGTCAGGAAGCCACTAACAAGACAGACAGGGAAGCCTTGATGAGGGAGGCCCGGAGTTTGTGCAGATTTCTTGCACCTTTTAGCCACTCTACATGGAAGGCCCTTCTGGAATGTGTGGAAGAAGAGCTTGGTTATGAAAGCTATTTCCGCTTCTGCCAGGCAAAGAAGGGGGCCATCCTTTCAAGGTATCCAGGCCTGGCACTTCGTTTTCTGGACCTTTCTGCCAATATGTATTTCCCTATGATGGACAGATGGTTGGGTTCCATGAAGCAGCCTTTGAGACTCGAAGAATCGAGCCGGTTTGATGCGATCTACCTCCTTGGGCTGAGATATCTGGACCACCTGTTTCCTAAAGAACTTAAGGGGGCTGCAGGAACCAAGGCGGTGTTGGCCCTTTTTGAACAGCTTTTCCCAGAATGGAAAAACATCACGGTACATACTCAAGGGAAGAAGGGTAGGCAATCCTATTGTATCCCTTTGAGAATTCCTCAAGAGATACACGTAATTGCAGGCCCTATCCATGGCTGGCTGGATCTAGAGGCATTATTTCATGAGCTGGGTCATGCGGTATTTTTTGCCAACAATGCTCCAGGGCTTCGGCCAGAGGAAAAGGATTATTTTCAATCTGCCGCCCTTTCAGAGACCTTTGCCTTTTTGTTTCAGCTCCATTCCATGTCTGAACCGTTCCTGACGAAGTGTTTTTCTGTAAACCGTAATGTCGCCCTCTTGTTGGAGGGGGTTCACAAGTTGAAATTCCTTACCCTTTGCAGGAGATATGCTGCAAAGGCCTACATAGAATATGAGAATTTCATCCACAACAGGGTATCCCATGGTCAGGATCTTTACGCCAAGGCCATGAAGAGATATACGGGGTTTCAATACGATCCAGAGACCTATCTCTTTGACCTCATGCCTGATTTTTACTCCATGGACTACTTTGAGGCATTCTTGGCCGCCCCTTGTTTAGCAGTTTTTTTGCAGACCAGTTTTGGGAGGAACTGGTTTCTTGAGGATGGGGCTCATGCGATGATGAGATCGTGGTGGACCGAAGGCAATAGATATGGTCTTGACGAATTCCTGAAAAGGATTTCTGTAACTTGTCCAGAGGGCATGTTCATGTCCGATTTTATGCAAGAAATTAATGGCACTTTATTTGATAACGTCAAAAAAATGGCACAAATTGTTTGACATAATTTTATTGCCTTATTAACGTCATTTGTAGATTTTGCTGATTTCTTGCTGAAAAACTGGAGAAAGAAGAAGGATGAGAAACGAATGTGTCCTTGTTGTTGACGATTCCCCGGAAATCAGAATTTCCATGGCCGAAGTCCTCAAGACCAGGGGCTTTTCTGTGGAGACTGCAAGTGACGGCCAAGAGGCGATGGAGATTCTGGACAAGCGTTTTTTTGACATTGTTTTGACAGATCTGGCCATGCCGAGAAAGACAGGCATGGATCTTCTGAAGTATCTGACAGAGACCTCCCCAGAGACCATCTGCATCTTGATTACTGGTTATGGTTCCATTCAAGGGGCAGTTGAGGCACTCAAGCTCGGCGCTTACGATTATCTGTGTAAGCCCATCAAACCAGACGAGGTGATGATCCTCATTGACAAAGCCCTCGAGATCAGGGAGATCAGGAGAGAGAATGTATCCCTGAAGCGAGAGCTCAAAAACAGGTATGGCTTTGACAATATCGTGGGCACCAGCAAGCCAATGCAACAGGTTTTTGGCCTTATAGAAAAGGTTGCTGATACAGAAAGCACCATTCTCATTACGGGAGAAAGTGGGACTGGCAAGGAACTCATAGCCCATGCCATTCACTATGCGAGTGACAGGAGAGACAGGCCCTTTATCCCAGTAAATTGTGCTGCCATTCCAGAGGAGCTCCTGGAAAGCGAGCTGTTTGGCCATGAAAAGGGGGCGTTCACCCATGCCATAAAGACCAGGATCGGCAGGTTTGAGCTTGCCAACAAGGGGACGATATTTCTTGACGAGATTGGTGAAATGAGCCCCTCGCTTCAGGTAAAACTGCTCAGGGTCTTGCAAGAAAGGAAGTTTGAGCGTGTCGGCGGAGTCAACACCATATCTGTGGACATCCGCATCGTGGCAGCCACCAATATAGATCTGGAGGCAGCAGTCAGGGATGGTAAGTTCAGGGAAGACCTCTATTACCGTCTTAACGTGATCCCTATCCACGTGCCTCCATTGAGGGAAAGAAGAGGAGACATTCCCTTGCTTGTGAAGCATTTCCTGAAAAAGTTCTGCAAGGGAAAGAGGCAGTGTGTGGAGGGAATTACCGACGAGGCCATGGAGATACTTGCCTATTATGAATGGCCAGGAAATGTCAGGGAACTTGAGAACATAGTGGAGCGTCTGGTAATATTGGCAAATGGCCCTGTTATTACCAAGGATGATTTGCCAGAACAGATCCTTCAAAACGTATCGGGTTCTCTTGGCAGACCTCTTCCTGGAAGCCTTTTTGAAATGCCTGAGGAGGGTATGAGCCTTAGCAAGGCAGTTGAAGAGCTCGAAAAGAGACTCATCCTCCAGGCCCTCGAAAAGACAGGAGGGATAAAAAATAGAGCTGCAAAACTTCTCCAGATGAACAGGACAACCCTCATCGAGAAGATGAAGAAATTAAAACTCATGAAAAGCACCAAGAAGGCTGCATGATAAACATTTTATGATTATGAACATAAATCTTTCCATACATGAAAGGTGGGGCGTGTTGGTGGCATTGTTTCCTGTGGTTTTTGCGAGCCTTTTCAGCCAGGTGGCGGTTTGTCATGGAAGCTCGAAAAAGCCAATGGTTGCCATCTTGACCATAAACTCGACGGATAAAGAATATTCCTACGTTGGGCCGGCGCTCACCCATATGCTTGATACCAGGCTTTCTTCAGAGGGGATAGACTGTTTTGTTGTAGCCAGTGCCCAAGGCCAGTCTGAGGAGGTAAAGCTTTCTGACTTCCTCGTTACTGGACAGGTGGTAAAGGGAGACAATACCTTTGACGCAGAAATTTTTTTGAAAGAGCCAGGAAGCGATGAGGTCTTGAAGTCGTGGCATTTGAAGGCGGTGAGCCTCGATGCCTTGGCCCAAAATGTGGCGCTCTTTTCTGTCAAATTGGCCGATACCATCAAACATGCAGAGGATATTTTGATTGAAGGGCCAGGAGTAGCTGAAGGTCCTGGTGAGGCACAGGGCAATCCTGAGTCCGATGAGTTCAAAATGGCCAGGATGCATCCCGACAAGCTGGTTAGGGAACAGCTTGTAAAGGACGAGGAAAAGGAAAGGGAATTAGAACGCCAGAAGACCCAAGAGCAAAAGAGGATCGAAAGGCAACAGGCCCTGGCACAAAAAAAGGAACCAGAGGAATGGTTTCCCATAGCAGACGTTTACGATCCTGATACAGACGAATTGCCCAAGGCAGAACCCCAAGAACAGCCCTCAGTCAACGGTACAGTTGAGGCTGGCAAGCAGAATGTTTCTGCTCCACCTCCTGAGGGAGGGCAGGGGGAAAGATCCTGGCTTTCCTGGCTGTGGCCCTTTGGGAAGAAGGATAAGATAGAAGAACAACAGGAATGGGAAAAGGAAAGGGAAGAACTTCGTGCCGAACAGATAAAAAATGAGCATGCTGCCAAGGTTGTTCCCGAAGATGCGTTGCCATATCCCCCTCCGCCACAAATCCAATTCAACATTCCTGAGCCGGTTCCTACGGATCAGGCCCTAAAAAAGATAGATGAGATGTATGTGTCAAAACCATTGCCCAGGGAGAAAGAAGAGGGATGGCTTTCCAGGCTGTGGCCGTGGGGCAATGAAGGGCATGAGCCTGCAATTCCAGAAAGGTCAGCTCAGGAGCAGGAATCCGTGCAGGCACGCATACAACCCTCTGAAGAGATACACCGTGGGTTGGGCAGCATGGTTGACACAGTAAGTGGCAAGGTGGCAACAGGTCCCCAAGAAGATGAGATAAAAAAAGAAGAGGCCTCGTCAAACAAGGCCAAAAAGGGCTTTGAAGGGCAAGGCGAGCAAACAGATCAAGTGGAAGGCACGACTTCACTGGAAGAGAGCCGAGGGACAAAGGACTCTGGCTGGGGCCAGCGGCAGGAACACGTCTATTTTGGTCCACGCCCTCGGCCAGAGACAGGGCAAGAGGAAATAGGTGGCACGCAATCAGAAGAAGAGGGTCCGTCGTCTGCTGCATCTGAAGCCCAAAAGACGGTTGAGACCGAAATGGATACAAGTTTCAGGTTTGATACAGGCGCTAAAGAGGAAGTAGGGCAAAAAGGGCCTGAAGGCCAGCTAAGGGCAGAAGCGTCAAGTGAAGGTGGTACCACAGACAACACAGAAGATCGGAGCGAGGCAACTCATAGACCTCAAGATTTAAACGGCCCTATATGGCGCTGGTATTAACCCCAATGCCTTGGTTCTGGGTTGCCTCTAAAAACCTAGACGTGGCCCCCTAGACTTTACTTTCTAGCTAAATTCTGCCATGAGTGCTTCAATGTCGACATTTTCATCCTGATTTTTATCCCTGGCGTCTTCAGACGAATCGTTACTGCTCTGGATGGCGGCATCCACACGTTCCTGAATGTTTTTAGCAGAGCCATCTTTGACTGGTTCAAGGCGAATGAATTCTGTCTGTTCCAGGTTCATCTCAACATAGAAGGGATGGTTGCCTTCGGTCCTGAAGGACAGCCTTCTGCAAAGTGGTCTGTCTAACATTGTAGCAACAGAAAGGGTAATTGCAGAAGATATGGTGATGGCCTTGGGTTGATTGTTGCTGGCCGAAAGGCCGAATTCGTGTTCGATCTTTTGTCTCGCCTTGCCAATTACTTGGTTGATCATTTCTCCTACAGAGCTTACTACATCTTCAGAATTATAATCGTCTACCAATTCTGATTTTGGCAAACCCATAAAGGTCATGGCCCTTTTGTACAATTCCAGGGCTGCATTTCCTGACAGATTCATTATGAATAGCCCTGAATAGTCTCCTGAAAATTGGACAAAACAACCAAGGTCGGGTTTCAGGCTAATAGAGGGCACTTCCTGAATGGTAGGGGCATAAGAAATGGAAGTCCCTGTAGAAGTTTCAATTACCTCTTTGACTGCCTCTCCAAATATTTTGGCCACCAAATCTACTGTTTTCATTTTTTCAAATGCCATTTTACCTATGCTCCCCTTGAGATTTTTGAAGAAGCTGGTTTTTCTATGGCACCTGGAGATAGCTGATGGAGTTAATGATCTCCTTCTGTCTCATCATGGAAGGTGACTTCTGAGCTGTCTTCTTCCCACCGGCGTCTTTCATTCAGGTAACCAAGGCCAAGGGCTGCAGCTGCTCCAATAGTCAAACCGATAAAGCCAGCAAAGACCCATAAAGAGGAACAGCTGCCGTTGTCAATTGGCTCCAGCTCTCTATGACAATATCGACATACTATGGCATTTTTCTTAATTTTTTCTTTACAGTATGGACAGATTTTTCCAAACATTTGCGACCTCCCCATTCTTTTTCCACCATTTATCCCACAATACATTTCCACGTTATTAAAAAAAAGTTATGGGTATGATTGATTTATACCAGATAAAATTGTCTCTGTATTCAAGTAAAACTGGATAAATTTCAACCCCGATTGAAAATGCCTCGTGGAGCGTGTTTGCGAATTCAGGGTCTGTTTCCCTATTTGCCATAAACACAGTACTATCACTTCTGAAAACTAGAAATATCACAGCTGCTCTCATGCCTCGTTGGCATATGGCCATAAGCTCTTGTAGATGTCTTTTGCCCCTTTTGGTAGGTGCATCAGGGAATAGGGCAACGCTGTTTCTGGCAAGTGTGCATCCCTTGACCTCTATATATATCTTTTCGTCTTCTTGTGTGCTTATCAAGAAGTCCAATCTGCTTTTGCCATATTTGACCTCCCTTTTAAGGTAAATAGGTGGTCCAAAGGGACAGATGAGGGGATTTGTCAATATGGTTTCTGTTATGACCGAATGGAACCCTGAATTCACCAGGACCCACTCCTTTTTAAATCTTGCCGCTATGAGGTCCCAAGCTGTCTTACGCGCAGCATTGGTTGCATGTCTTATGAGTAGTTCGTTTCCAGGAAAGAGCAATTCTTCCAAGCGTCCCGGATCCCTTACATGGATCTTAAGGGGCGCAAGGCCTTCTCCGTCTTTTCTCTGAGCAATGGCGAGAAAACGGTTTGGTCTTTCTATCAATGTGGCCTTGACGTCCCAGGTCACAGGAATGAGGCTAACCATCTTGCTTTCTTTTTTCTTCAGCCTCAGAAAGCCTGCAATATAAGGGAGCGAGATCCTGGGGTGTTTCAGGTTCGATGCCCAATTTTTTCCTTTTTTCAGCAATAAGGCCTGTGATAGAGGGACGGGGATGCCACAGATGTTCTGGTGCAAAAGATGCCCTTTTTTTAAAGTTTTGAATGAACAATTCACCATAATTATTGATGCCATCGCCAATAAATAGGATATCGTCATTCGAGGGGATGAGTTCTCCCAATTTGTCGGGCTCTATGGCCTTATAGTCTGTAATTCTTTGGGGATCACGTGGAAACCCAGGCCTGTATAGGCAGGTGTACACCTGCTGGCGCCTGGCATCCATCACAGGGCAAATAAGCCTTCTGTCCTCTATCTGTGCATTTTGAGCTATGACGTCAAGGGTAGGTATGCCGAAAATGGGAAGAGAATGGGCTAGGGCCAGGCCCTTTGCTGTTGAAATACCTATTCTGAGCCCTGTGAAGCTTCCAGGGCCAAGGCCAACAGCAATTAGGTCAAGGTCTTGCCATGCCAATCCAAGTTCATTCAGCAGATACAAGACACTTGAGAGCAAGCGTCTTGAATAGGTCCTTTTACTGGACAATGTAAATTCCCCCAGTACCCTGCCCGATGCGATTATGGCAGCCCCTCCTGTAAGGCTGGATGTCTCTATGCTCAAGACAACCATTGTTCAAGGTTGTGGGAGAGATGGAATCAGGCCAAGGAGCCTGGCTATATCGTTGTAAAATACCAATAACATAAGGGAGCCCAGTATCAGTAAGCCTATTTGCTGGGCAATCTGCATCTGCCTTGTTGTTAAGGGATGGCCGATTATGGCTTCTATGGCATAGAAAAAAAGGTGGCCTCCGTCAAGGACTGGCACTGGCAGGAGATTCAAAAGGCCAAGGTTTATACTCAAAAGTGCCATAAAGTAAAACAGATTGAGCATACCCTGTTCAGCTTGCTGACCTGCCATCTGAGCTATCATTATAGGTCCGCCAAGGGCGGTTAGGGGCACAACCCGTTCCACTATTTTTACAAAGCCTTGCCAGGTGAGCTTTGTGAGTTCCCATGTTCTTTGAAGCGAAAGCTGAAATGCAATGAAGGGGTTGACCTTTTCGATCTTGAGTTTTCCGGCCGCTGTTATCCCTATGAGGGGCATCTTGACCTCTTCTCCAAAGATATTCTTTATGGTCGTGATTTCAGGTTTGACTGAAAGCTGGATCTCACTATCATCACGTTTGATTAACAAATGAATGGTCTGCCCTTTACTGGCTTTTATATACTTGGATACATCGTCCCAGGTCTTTATTGACTTGCCATTAACAGACAAAAATACATCTCCAGCCTTTATCCCTGCCTTTTCGGCAGGTGAGCCAGGTTTTACCTTGCCTATCTCTGGAAGAAGTACAGGATTTCCATAAAACAGGAATATGAAGAAAAATATCAATTGTGCCAGGAGAAAGTTTGCAAAAGGGCCTGCCGCAACCACAAGAGCCCTTTGGTACACAGGGCGGTGGGAAAAAGAGTAGGGCTTGTCAGCAGGAGCGATTTCTTCGCCTGGTTGCTCCCCAAGCATCTTGACGAATCCTCCCAAAGGGATTGCTGAGATGCAATAATCAGTGCCATTTTTGATTATTCCCCATATTCTTGGACCAAACCCTATGGAAAATTTGAGCACTCGGATACCAAAGGCCCTGGCCACTGCAAAGTGTCCAAGTTCATGGAAAAAGATGAGTCCACTGAGTACTAAGACAAATGACCAGAAGGTAGTCATTTATTAGGCCCCCTCGCTTTCTTCAACAATGGCGTGGGCCTTTAGTCGGGCCAAGGCATCTGCCCTCAACACGTCATCGAGGCACTCCATCTTGTCCCCCCCGATCTCGTGAAGGACTTGGGAGATTACCTTGGGAATATCCAGATAGGGGATGCGTTTTTCTAAAAAGGCTTCAACGGCTATCTCGTTTGCTGCGTTCAAGACCGTAGGAGCAGTGCCACCTATTTCAAGGGCTTCAAAGGCCAGCCCTAGGCAGGGAAATTCATCCATTCGGGGCGGCTCAAAGGTGAGTGGGCCACATTTAAAAAGGTCGAGGGTGGGCAAATCCAGCTTCATACGCTCAGGCCATAGGAGAGCATAAGAGATGGGAACTCTCATATCTGGCATGCCCATTTGGGCGAGGATAGAGCCATCGACAAATTCCACCATTGAATGGATGATGCTTTGAGGATGCACCACCACATCTATCCTTTCTGGAGGGACAGAAAATAGCCAGCGGGCTTCGATGACTTCCAGGCCTTTATTCATCAACGTTGAGGAATCCACGGAAATTTTTGCCCCCATGGACCAGTTTGGATGTGCCACTGCCTCTTCGGGTGTGACATCAGCAAGTTCTGAGGGGCGTTTCATCCTGAAGGGGCCGCCAGAGGCAGTCAGGATGATCTTTTTTACCTGGGAATCCTTGTATCCCTGGAGACATTGAAAGATGGCAGAGTGTTCACTATCAATGGGAAGAAGTTTGATTCCCTTTTCCTTTACAAGATCCATAACCAAGGCCCCTGCGGCAACCAGGGTCTCCTTGTTGGCAAGGGCCACATCCTTGCCAGATTCAATGGCAGCGAGGGTAGGGACCAGCCCTGCGGCGCCAACCATGGAAGAGACAACAAGATCTGCTTCTGCCATGGAAGCGACTGCCTTGTAGCCTTCTTTGCCAAAGACGATTTCGATGTTGGCATCCACCACTGGTTTCAGTTCTTCTGCCAACTGTTGGGACATGACAGCCACAATGGAGGGGGAAAATTCCTTTATTTGTTTCGAAAGTAAGGAGATGTTCCTCCCAGCTGCAAGTCCTACTATTTCTAGTTGGCCCCTTGACATCCTGACGATGTCCATGACGCTGGTTCCTATTGAGCCGGTCGAACCAAGAACTGCTATCCTTTTAGGCCTGAGTGACATCTTAGTTTCCTGTGTTTAAAAAGTTTGCTATCCGGGGAGTGTGGAATGTCTTTATCCGGTTCCCTTGCAGCCATCTGAAAAATAGAGGATCCAGAACAGGACAGGACCTGCCATAAGCAGGCCATCCACTCTATCGAACATTCCCCCATGGCCTGGCAGTAAGGAGCCTGAATCCTTTCGGCCACAGGCCCGCTTAATGACCGATTCTGTCAAGTCTCCGATCTGACTGGCTACACCCAGCAAGATGGCCAGCGGGATCAGTATTCTAAGGTCTGAAAATCTCATAAAAACTATCCATGACAAGATGGCCGTTAGCGCGCAAGCCATCAAACCGCCAATTGCCCCTTCTACGGTTTTGCCCTTGCTTATGTGGGGACAAAGCTTGTGTTTGCCAATGGATGAACCAATATAATATGCCCCGGTATCGGCAGCCACAACGACTGCGAGGAGAAAAATTATCCAAAGCCTGCCGTATTGCATAGGGTAGATAAGGGCAATGAGGCTGGTAAAAAGCCCTATGTAAAAGCTGCCGAATATAAACTGGGCAAGACTCAAAAATGGGTCTGTATGACTCTCATATGTCATGAGGAATAGGATAATGGCAACCAAACTGGCCAAAAATATCCCAAAGAGGATATTGGATCCTCCTGGCTTGAACATGGCAATTGTAACAGGCAGTAGCCCTGTCAGGATGCCAAAGGCCTTGAAAAGGGGTTTGGTTTCAAAGGTCATGGAGAAATATTCATAAAGACATAGAAAGGAAACGGCAAAGACTAGGCCTTTAAAGAAGACGATCCCGCCCCAAAGCAGTCCGAAAAGGACAAGCGGGACAAGGACAAGAGCTGTCAGGACTCGCTGCTTGTGCATCTCAAGAGGATTTGTTCACTGGTCATACCAAATCTGCGTTCTCTCCGCCTGTAATCGTTGAGCGCTTTGAGAAATTCCTTTTTGTTGAAGTCTGGCCACAGGGTATTGGTTATGTAGAGTTCAGAATAGGCTGCCTGAAATAGAAGGAAATTACTGAGTCGCTTTTCTCCACTAGTACGTATTATCAAGTCGGGATCAGGGATATCCTCGGCATACATGAAGGATCTGAAGGATGCCTCGTCCAAGTCTTCCAGGGCCATCTCACCATTGATGCACTTTTTGGCAAATCTTTTTGCAGCTTCTATAATTTCACTTCGTCCACCATAACTCAAGGCGAGTATCAACTGCATTTCGTAGTTTTTGGCAGTCTTGTCCATGGTTTCCATCAACAAATTGTAAACCTTGTCAGGTAGTGCCTCGAGTTCACCAATGGCCCTCAGTCTGATGCGTTTGCCCAGGAGTTCATCGAGTTCCTGTTGCAGGTATTCATAGAGAAGTTCCATCAGACCGTTGACTTCATCCACGGGCCTTGACCAATTTTCCTTTGAAAAGGCATAGAGGGTGAGATATGGGATATTGAGCTCCCTAGCGGCAGTGACGATTTCCTTGACGGTTTTTGCTCCCTGCCGATGGCCCATTATCCGTGGCATAAATCTCCGTCTGGCCCATCTGCCATTGCCATCCATGATGATTGCGACGTGGCGTGGCAGAGGTTTGAGTGTAGTTATGTTGTTGGCTTTTTCCAGCACTTGAGAGCCTCTTAGAATTCCATTATCTCCTTTTCTTTATTCTGGAGTACCTGGTCAATCTTTTTGATGTGTTCATCTGTCAACTTCTGGATCTCATCCTGAAGCTTGTACATCTCGTCTTCAGAGATCTCCTTTGCCTTCTTCTGGCTTTTCAGCTTATCAATGGCGTCCCTGCGGCAGTTCCTCACCGCTACTCTTGAATCTTCGGCCATTTTTCTCACAATCTTTACAAGGTCCTTTCTCCTTTCCTCTGTGAGAGGTGGTATGTTGACCCTTATAATCTTTCCGTCATTGTTTGGAGTCAGGCCTAGATCAGATGACATGATGGCCTTTTCAATATCCGCAAGGATGTTTGTATCCCAGGGCTGTACTGTCAAAAGCCTGCTTTCTGGTACAGAGATGGAGGCTACCTGGTTGAGAGGCATTTGAGTGCCATAGTAATCGACGGTAATGCCCTCGAGTAGTGCAGCCGAGGCACGACCGGTTCTTACGTGGGCAAGATCCCGTTCAAAGGCAGCGATGGCCTTGTCCATCTTCTTGTCTGTTTCGGTTATTACCTTGTTTTTCACGTTGAACCTCCTTGCTACCGGCAAATGCAGATCCTGGATATTGAAAGAATAACAGAAACCGTGGAGCAACGCATGTATGTCAAATGCGATCAATCGGGTATGATTAGAGTACCTATCTTTTCTCCGTCAACTGCCTTTTCAATATTGTTGCCCTTGAGCATGTTAAAGACCATTATAGGAAGATGCGAATCCCGTGCCAGAGAAATCGCAGCCGCATCCATTACGCGCAGCTCCTTTTCTAGGATCTCACTGCAGTTCAAGCTCTGATACAGTTTGGCATCTTTGTGTTTGTATGGGTCCTTGTCGTAGACCCCATCAACCCTAGTGGCCTTGAACAAGATATCTGCCCCTATCTCGAGGGCCCTCAATGTTGCAGCAGTATCTGTAGTGAAAAAGGGATTTCCTGTACCTGCTGCAAAGATAACAATTCTCTTCTTGTTTAGGTGACTAAGGGCGCGGCCCCTGATAAAAGGCTCAGCCATCCTGCCCACCTCGATTGCCGACAGGACCCTTGCCGGGATATCCTGCCTGTGAAAGGCATCCTGGAGGGCAAGGGCGTTCATCACAGTGGCCAGCATACCCATCTGGTCTGCCACAGCCCGTTCCATGCCGTGGGCGGCTCCTGACACACCTCTAAAGATGTTTCCCCCACCTACGACCATGCCTATTTCCACCCCCCGTGCCCTGGCACGCCCTATCTGTGCAGCCACCTGGGACAAGAGTTCCGGAGAGATGCCATAGGGCTTTTCTCCCATTAGGGCCTCACCGCTCAGTTTTATGAGTACCCTTTTATAGGCAGGGTTTTTGTTGGCCTCTCTGTGAGCCACTTGTGAGATCCCCTTTATTCTTCGCCGACTTTAAATCTTACAAATCGCCTAATGGATATATTTTCTCCCATCTTTGCCACAAGTTCATTCAAGAGATCCTGTATAGTCAGGTCTGGCTCTTTCACATAAGGCTGGTCCATAAGACAGATCTCTTTCAGAAACTTCTCGATTCGTCCCTCTATTATTTTATCCACTATATGTTCAGGCTTGCCTGATTCAAGGGCCTGTTTACGATAAATTTCCTTTTCTTTTTCAATGACGTCCTGGGGAGCCTCTTCCCTTCTGATACAAAGGGGGTTTGTGGCTGCAATGTGCATGGCAATATTTCTGGCAAATTCCACAAATTGATCGGTCTTGGCAACAAAGTCTGTTTCGCAGTTTACTTCAACCATCACGCCAAGTTTGTTTCCAGAATGGATATAGCACTGGACGACACCTTCAGAAGTGGTTCTGCCTGCCCTTTTGGCGGCTACAGCAAGGCCTTTTTGCCTCAGAAAGTCAACGGCCTTGTCCATGTCTCCGTTACATTCCTGAAGGGCCTTTTTGCAATCCATCATACCCGCATTGGTCCTTTCCCTCAGTTCCTTGACCATTGCAGCAGTTATGTCAGCCATAATATGTTTCCTCCATTAATAGTTCTATCGTTCAATAACCAGGTCGGATAATATCAGTCTGCATGCTAAAATTGTTGATACCGCAATATGTGATAATGCATTGCGTATCAACAAGATAAGAAGAATTTTTGGCAGCCCTGATGGTTAAAAAGTTGAATGTTCAGATCAGGCTGTCTCTTGGGTAACTGTAGTTTCTGCCTTTTCTGGTACAGCCTGCTCGGCAGGCGCCATCTCCTCGGATGTGGAAGGTTTTTCCCCAGAGGTTTCCTGGCTCTCTGCCTCCTCAGGGGCTTCTTTGTCTGTTTCTGCCTGTCTAGCCTCTTCGTATATCTCCTTGCCCTTGATTACAGCATTGGCAATGAGAGAGGTTAGGAGCCTTATGGCCCTTATGGCATCGTCATTTCCAGGTATAATATAATCTATCCCATCTGGGTCACAGTTTGTATCTACAATGGCAACCACGGGTATTCCAAGCTTGTTTGCCTCTTTAATGGCGATCTGTTCGTAACGGGCATCCACAACATATACGACAGATGGCAGGCCATCCATGTCTTTGATGCCGCCAAGGTTGCGTTCCAGCTTCTGGCGCCGCCTTTCAAGTTTCAGGATTTCCTTTTTGGGAAATCGTTCGATGGAGCCATCCTCGAACATGGATTCTATCTTTTTTAATTTGTCTATGCTCTTTTGAATTGTATGAAAATTGGTCAGCATGCCACCCAGCCACCTGTGATTCACATATGGCATGCCAGCCCTGGTTGCTTCTTCCTGAATAGATTCCCTTGCCTGTTTCTTGGTGCCGACAAAAAGCACGTTACCGCCATTGGCCGCTGTTTCCACTACAAATTCATAGGCGACCTTGAACATCCTTACGGTCTTTTGTAGGTCGATGATATAAATGCCATTTCTGGCTCCAAAGATATAGGGTTTCATCTTTGGATTCCAGCGTCTGGTCTGATGACCAAAATGGACACCAGCTTCCAGCAGTTGTTTCATTGTTACGTAAGCCATGGGATTTCCTCCTGTTTAGTGGTTGATCTTCCGCCTTTTGAACAATACTCCCTTTTAACCGTAAGATACGGCACCACAGGGCAGACAAGGCGTGTTTCTTCTGCCAAAAGTGGCGTCTTTGTAACATTTAACGCCATTTTTATCAAGAAAAATAAGGATGCAAACTCAAAAATTTCCTGGGTCCCAGGAAAAAATAAGAAAATGTCTGCCAATACATTCACTTGGGATGAAAAAATTTTCTCAAACTTCAAGATCAAGCTTTAAATGCCCGATTAAATCAGGGTAATTACCCTGATGTTCTTTAGGGAAAACGGCATGCAATGTGCATATAGCTTTTCTGGAGTGGGTATCAGATGAAAGAGGCCAAAAAGATATAATTATAATCGAGTCCTATCCACTAAAATTCAAGCATAGGCTTTTTTGCTGGTAATTAGTGTTTATAGTTTGATGTAAAGCCTCTTTCCACGGTCATGACCAGGACTGTCAAACGTCAAAGGATAGGGATTTTTTGTTGACACGAGTATTGTCATTACTTAGAGTTAGGGTTAAAATAGGATAAATGGGATAAAAATGGTAGAGATAATTTTAATGACTTTGGCTGTGTTGGCAGCAGCATATTTTATCTTAAGGATGGTTTTAAATAAGTTGGCATCTGTGGAGCAAGATGGTTCTTGCCAGGGATGCAATTTATGCGGTTGCCCAGATAAGACCGTGCAATCTGCTGCCTGCAAGGGCCAAGAGCCTTCTTACATCCAGGACAATAAAAGGACGTGATGGTCGTCTCTTTGGATATGTTGGAAAAACTCAAGTTGGAAAAAATGAAGGAAAGAGGTGAAAGACGATGAAGAACAACACAAGACCGAGGGTTTGTATCAAGACTGGAAGGCCAGTCGTTCACGATGTTATCTGCAAGATGTGTCACAGAAGATGCCCCCATGCAGGCAAACAAGGCAGAAAGCGTGCTTCCATAAGCAGGAAGATTTAACTGTTTCTCTTGACCCAGTCCAAAATGAAAGGGGGTCTTTTCCTTACGGCTTGGAAGATGCGCCCGATATATTCACCAAGTAGCCCCAGGGCAAAGAACTGGCATCCTACCAGAAAGAAAAGCCCTGCAAACAAGGTAAATACCCCCTGAACAGCCCACTCTGGCCCGTAATACAATCTCAAAACAAGTATAGTCAGGGCCGAAACCAATCCCAACAAGGCCACGATGCTTCCTACGAAAAACAGGATACGCAGGGGCCACATGGAAAAACCAGTCATCAGGTCGAGCTGAAGACTTAGGAGCTTCAACAGGGAATATTTGGATTGGCCTCCAGCCCTTTCTTCATGCTCCACCATTATCTCAACTGGACTCTTTGCAAAGAAAGTTGCCAGGGCTGGTATGAAAGTCCTGTATTCTGGATTATCTAGTATCCCTTGTACCACCTCCCTACTGTACCCTCTAAGCATGCAGCCAAAGTCTTTAAGACAGATGCCTGAGATTTTGGTAATAAGCCTATTGGTGATCCTGGAAGCCGCCTTTCTGAAGAAGCTGTCATGTCTTGCCCTTCTGATGGAACCAACGAGATCGTGACCTTTTTTGAATTCTTCTACAATCTTTGGGATCTCTTCAGGTGGATTCTGGAGGTCTGCATCCATTGTAATAATCCATTCCCCCCTAGCCTGCGAAAAACCTGCCATGACTGCCGCATGTTGGCCAAAATTCCTGGCAAGATTTACTACTACAAGGCCTTGTCTGCGTCCTGCCTCCCTTTGAAGGATTTCCAGGGTCCTGTCGGTAGATCCGTCATTTATGCATATCACCTCCCAAGTTTCCTCAAGATTTTCAACTACAGGGAAAAGACGTGAGAAGAGTTTATTGATGTTCTGTTCCTCGTTGTACATTGGAATGACGATGGAAAGTTTTGGCGACAAGTGGACATCCTCATGCTTTTTGTGGATGAAACCAGGATCCTCTGTTTTTTTGGTAAGCTTAGCTTCTGGGTTCAGATTATTCATGGTCGGGAAGTCTAATTTTTCTTTGTGGCTTGTTCAAGCCCAAAGGCTTTTTCAATGAAGATCGGTAGTTGAACCAAAGCAAGGGCCATGAGAAGACTGAGGAGATTGCTCTTTCTTAGGTGGATTGGGGCGTATGAAAAGGAGAAGTATCAACTTTGCACATTCATATAAGGATAAGAGCTTACCACCACTTTTTTTTGGCCATTAGCTGTTCAAAGGCCTGTTGAAAGCGTATGAATTTTTCATGGTCGCCCCCCTTGTCAGGATGGAGTTTTTGAGCCATTTTTCTGAAATAGCTTACAAACTCCTTCTCAGTCATATTGTTGAATGTGTCCTGGTCGAGCCCCATTGTTTCGAGCTGGGCCGAGTCGGCCTGGGTGGCTGATGGGTGCCATGCAGTTTTCTGGTTTTCATGAAAGGATCTTCCTGGCCTTGGCCCCCTGAAGGCATAGTCGAAGTATTGGAAAAGGTACTTTTTCAGGTATGGATGTAGCGTGGCCGACCTCGAGGGCCTTGCACCCCTGTCTATATACGAAGCATCCTCATTCAGATTGCACAATTCCTCCAAGAAAAACTGGTCCATGGCATCCTGATCCTGAACATCAGGGATAAATCGGGAAAGTCTTGGATAAAATCTTTTTGGCAGCCCAAATATAGCGTATATATATCCTCTTATTTCCCAGGGTTTCAGCTCGAGTTCCAGCATGTCAAACATGTTTTCTATTTCGTCCCTGGATTTTTCCAAAAGCTGGTTCAAGAAGGGCAGGGGCCTTTTGAGAAGGCTGTCTGTATCTATCTGAAGATATTTTAAAAATATAAGTCGTCTTTTGTCAAAAAGGTGGATTTCAGCCTGCATACCAGAAAGCTGTTCCACGCTGTATCTTTTGGGCCGCTCATAGGTTCTGCCTTCGAGTCCGCCAAAGGCGTCTATAGTCTGTTTTATGAATGGATCGATAAATGGCCAAAAGATCTGCTCAAGCTCCCTGTATTCGTAATCCACATCCATTTCGCTCAGGGCCTGTTCCAGTTCGGGAGAGATGTAAAAGGCCCTTTCACCTACATATTGAATAAATTGTTCAGGGTCCTGGCCAAGATCAAAAAGATCCCTTGAAAGCCAAGTCCCGTCCCTATCCTGGTAAGATTGTCTTAGAAAAAAGGACGTGACATCTTCTCTACTCTTGTCTATTCCAATATACATGACAACAATATCCCTTGAGATATGCCCCTGTTTGTTCCTATAATGAAGGTTCTATCAGTGCTCTGGATCCGAAAATCCAGGTGCTCATGAACAAACAGGATCAGGGCCTAATTAACGTGGTTTCTTTGGAAACCTACTATAATACCTCGTATCGAAATTTTAAAACGGATGTTTTCATTTTTGCATGACAATCCTTCATTGTTGCGAACAAGATCTTTGGAAAGGGCAAAGTCTTGCCAGTTCCTTTGGAAAAGGGGGCAATCTCTATGAAAGTAATAGCCTTCAATGGAAGTGCCAGGGAAAAGGGTAATACCCGCATGCTCTTAGATGTTGTAATGAAACAACTAAATGGTGAGGGAATAGAAACAGAACTCATTTGGCTTGGAAACGAATCCCTGGCTGGGTGCAGGGCATGTTATTTGTGTATGAAGAACAAAGACGGCCTTTGTAGCCAGGATGACAAGCTAAACGATTATCTCAAAAAGATGATAGAGGCAGACGGTATCCTTCTTGGCTCTCCCACCTATTTTGCAAATGTATCTGCGAACATGAAGGCCCTGATTGAACGGTGTGGCATGGTGGCCCGGGTCAATGGGGATCTACTCAAGAGAAAGGTCGGGGCAGGGGTCGTTGCTGTCAGACGGGCTGGTTCCTTTCATGTCTTCAGCAGTCTCAACGCATTTTTCCTTATTGGGCAGATGATAGTGGTAGGCTCTTCTTACTGGAATCTTGGCATAGGCAAAGATCCAGGGCAGGTGGCTGACGATGCCGAAGGGATCAAGACAATGGAAGATCTTGGACAGAACATGGCGTGGCTTCTCAAGAGGATATCAGGGAAGGGGTGATCTCCTTTCAAGAGGTGTATTTGCTCTATGAGATCTGAAAAGCAAGTGATAATCTTGAACAGGCTTGGCCTTCATGCCAGGCCAGCTTCCCGTTTTGCCCAGCTGGCAAGCTCATTTCAGTCAGATGTGTGGCTCATAAGGGATGGGGATTCTGTTGATGGAAAGTCCATATTAGAGGTGCTTACCTTTGCGTGCCCCACAGGCACAAAACTCGTGGTTCGGGCAGAGGGGCCAGATGCAAAGGAAGCGGTGGAGGCATTGGCAAGCCTTGTAGCCACGCGTTTTGGTGAAATCGATTGAGTTTCGCCTTCTTACCTGGGAAGAAGAAATTGGTCGTATAAAAGTACAACCCATCTGGGGTGGATAAGGCATGGAGATACTAAAAGGTATAGGAGCTTCACCAGGCATTTCCATTGGGCCGGTATTCCTGCTCGCTGCTGGAAAGGTCAAGACCATAAAGCGAAGGGTTTCGAAGCAGGGCATCGCTGAGGAAAAGGCCAGGTTCAAGGCAGCGGTGAGGACCGTAGAAGAACAACTCCACAAGCTCATTGACGAACTTCCTGAGGAGATAAAGGAGCACAGCAACATACTTCAGTCTCATATCCTCATGCTCAGGGATAGGATGGTTTATGACAAGACCCTTTCCCTCATAGAAGAGGAGGGAATCAATTCTGAATGGGCACTCGAGAAGGCACTTCACAGGGTCAAGGCCATATTTGCCAGGATAAAGGATGCATACATCAGAGAACGCCTGGAGGATATAGAGTTTGTCGTCAAAAAGGTGGCAACAGTCCTTTCTGGAAATAATGCGGCAGTTGACCTATCAAAGGTGGATGAGCCTGTCATCGTTGTTGCCAGGGATCTTTCCCCTGCAGATACCTTACAGATCAGCAAGGAAAAGGTGGCAGGTTTTGTTACAGAATTCGGAAGCCGGACATCCCATACTGCCATCCTTGCCAGATCTCTGGGAATTCCAGCTGTGGTTGGTGTGGAAAACGCTACTGTCCACTGTTACTCAGGCGAGCTCGTGATCGTAGATGGCTTAAAAGGCAGTGTAATCGTGGAACCGACCTCTTCGATGTTGGAGGATTATCAGGACAAAAGGCAACGTTATGTCCGTTACAGGCTCGAGGTGGTTCAAAACAGTAATCTGCCTGCTGAAACAGTGGATGGATTCAGGATTAAGGTAAAGGCCAACATGGAGCTAGTGGATGAGATCCCAATCATTATTCAACACGGCGCAGAAGGCGTCGGCCTTTTCCGCACGGAGTTCTTGTATCTGCAAAGGAATGAGCTGCCCACTGAAGAACAACTTTTCCATGTGTATCGTGAAGTGGCTGAACGGCTTTCTCCATATCCAGTCACCATCAGGACCCTGGATATTGGTGGGGACAAGTTTGTCTCATCCATCTCCATCGATCATGAGATAAATCCTGCCTTGGGGCTCAGGGCCATAAGATTGTGTCTCCAGGAACGTGGTCTTTTCAGGGCACAGCTTAGGGCTATACTGCGTGCGAGTGCCTACGGAGACATAAGGCTTCTTTTTCCTATGGTTTCAGGAAAGAGCGAGATTGTGGAGGTGAAGAAGGTGCTTGCCCAAGTAAAGGAGGAGCTTGGCCAGAGAGGTATTCCCTACAACTCGAATCTCAAGACAGGAATCATGATAGAGGTTCCCTCTGCCGTGTTGATAGCCGACATCCTTGCCAAAGAGGTGGATTTTTTCAGCATCGGTACCAACGACCTGATCCAGTATTCCCTGGCCATTGACAGAGTAAATGAAGCTGTATCCCACTTATATGAACCACTTCATCCAAGTGTATTGAAGATGATAAAGATGATTGTCGACGCAGCCCACAATGCAGGCATCGAGGTTGGTATGTGTGGAGAAATGGCAGGCGAGCCCCTATATGTACCCCTGCTTCTGGGTATGGGTCTGGACGAGCTCAGCATGAACGCAATGGCTGTACCTAAAAACAAGCGGCTCATAAGACAAAGCAATCAGGAAGACTGTGCATCCTTTGCCACTGAGCTTCTATCTCTGGAATCGGCAAAGGACATCAAAAAAAGGACAGTGGAATTTTTCCGTCAGAATTATCCTGAAGACATGGAGACCAGTGATTTCCTGGAATTTGGCATCACCTTTTGATCAGGACAGAAAACACTTGACTACAAAGGTATAAACGCTGATGAAGATTCTTGTCACAGGAGGTTGTGGCTTTATAGGCTCAAATTTTATAAGACTTATTCTTTCCTCCAGGGATTATGAAATAATCAACCTGGATGCCCTGACTTATGCAGGCAACTTGGAGAACCTTTCGGATATTGAAACTGATCCCCGGTACCGGTTTGTCAGGGGCAGGATCGAGAATAAAAGGCTGGTTTCAGACCTGATGAAAGAGGTGGATTCTGTGGTAAATTTTGCTGCTGAAAGCCATGTTGATAGATCTATTCATGAGGCCACCCCTTTTATCACCACCAATGTGCTGGGCACTCAGGTACTTCTTGATGCCTTCAGGAATGCAAGTTGTAAGGGCACTTTTGTCCACGTTTCTACTGACGAAGTGTACGGAAGCCTGGGGCCAGACGATCCTCCTTTTAAGGAGGAAGACCCCCTCCTTCCAAACAGCCCTTATTCGGCCTCAAAGGCCTCTTCAGACCTCCTTTGCAGGGCTGCCTGGAAAACCTTTGGTCTGCCAGTCGTCATCACAAGGTGTTCCAACAACTATGGGCCCTATCAATTTCCTGAAAAGCTCATTCCTCTCATGATCATAAATAGCTTAGAGGGCAAGAGGCTGCCGGTGTACGGTGATGGCCAAAATGTCAGGGACTGGATCTTTGTTGAAGACCATTGCAGAGGATGTCTTGCCGCCCTTGAAAGGGGGGATGCTGGCGCAATTTACAACTTTGGAGGCCAATGCGAGAAGAAAAACCTCGAAGTCATTAGCGCTATCCTCCAAATACTCGGGCTTTCCGAGGACATGATCGAGTTCGTCGACGACCGGCCTGGACACGACAAGAGATATGCAATGGATACGGCCTATACTGAGAAGGCGCTTGGCTGGAGCCCAACTATCCAATTCCATCAAGGAATCGAAAGGACCGTGAAATGGTACGTTGAAAACAGGCAGTGGTGGGAAAGGATCATGTCGGGCCAGTATCTAAGCTACTACCAAAGGCAATATGGCAGCAAGGATAGGGGCCAGATAACATGAAAAGGGTCCTTGTGACAGGCGCATCGGGCATGCTTGGGACCGATGTGGTCAAGGTATTTAGTGAAGGATACCATGTTTCAGCCCTATCACGAAGAGATCTTGACATAACCAATCCTCAGGACGTGAAACACGCCATGGAGAGCCTAAGTCCAGAAATAGTCATAAATTGTGCTGCATTCACCAAGGTGGATGACTGCGAATCGAGGCCTGAGACTGCCTTTGAGGTAAATTCCGCTGGGCCTAAACTCCTTGCGCATGAGTGCAGGGCTCTTAACGCCTTGTTGGTTCATATAAGCTCCGATTACGTATTCGATGGCTCTGGCAAAAGACCCTACAGGGAAGACGACAAGCCTTGCCCCATCAATGTTTATGGCAGATCCAAATTGAATGGTGAGACCTTTGTGCGGGAGATCTTGACAGATCATCTCATTGTCAGGACGTCTTGGCTATTTGGCCCAAACGGCCCCAATTTCATAGATACGGTGATAAGGCTTTCTGCCACCAGAAAAGAGCTCAGGGTAGTCAACGACCAGTATGGCTCTCCAACCTACACAATGGATCTTGCCAAGGGGTTAAGATGTCTTGTGGAAAAAGGTGCAAGAGGCCTGTGCCACTGTACCAACATAGGTTCCTGTACCTGGTTCGATCTTTGCAGGTTTGTGTTTAATAGAATGGGAATAAGTGACATTTGTCTGGTGCCTGTCCCAACAAGGAGTTTTCCAAGGCCAGCCAAGCGTCCAGCTTTTTCCGTGCTCGACAATACAAGGTTTCAGCAACTTACTGGCAGAAAGATGAGGTTCTGGCAGGAGGCCGTTTTGGAATTCCTTGTCAACCGAGACCCTAATAGCATTGGTTCCAAAGCCCAAGATGAGTAGCGTAATCCTCAGCCGTATGGTTTTTAGGGAGGTGGTATTGCCTTTTTTCTTTTCCCTTGGGGCCATGAGTCTGCTTTTTTTGATTGGCAAGCTCTTCACCCACGTGGAGCCTCTTCTTGCGGCAGGGATAAGTCTCAGGGAGTTCATAAAACTGAACCTTTTGATGCTGCCCATCTTCCTCTATGTGCTCATTCCAATATGTTCCCTTCTAGGCGTGCTGATTGCATTTCTGAGAATGTCCAGGGACAGCGAAATACTGGCCCTCTTTTCCTGTGGCATTGGCCCATCACGGCTGCTTTATCCTTTGGTGGCCATAGCCTCTGCTGCGTTCATATCTTCTCTTCTGGTCTCTGCTGTGGTTGTCCCCTATTCGAAAAGGGAGACTGGGAAATTCATGGAAGACATCACGGAAAAGGCCCTGTTGAGGGGAATACCAGCCAAGAGATTTTTCACACCCACACGGGGCTTGACCTTTTTCGTGGACAGCACCTCTGACCAGGGCAGGAGATTTCAAGGGGTATTTATTAGGGATGCCAGAAATGAGTCCTTTTCCTACGATATCTTGGCCAGAAATGGAGGTCTTTCCATAGATGCCAGGTCGGGCCGTGTGGTTCTGAAGCTCTTTGATGGCAGGCTTTTCAGCGTATCATCCGACTATTTACGGTCGGACACCGTGGATTTTCATAGATACCTTTTGTCCATCAGCAGTACGTCTGAGCCAGGGAACAGATTGAGGAGGGGACAGATGACCACATGGGAACTTCTGGACGCAAGCTCTGATCTTACCATCAAGCATAGCAAAAGGCTCAAATACCTAGTGGAATTTCATAAGAGGATAGGAATACCTTTTGGGGCATTCGTGTTGTGTCTTTTGGCAGCACCCCTAGGAATATTTTTTGGAAGGGGCGGCATGTCCCAGGGAATATGCGTGGGCCTTGCCTCATTTCTTGCATACTATCTGCTGATATTGTTTGGCACAACCCTTGCCGAGGATGGCTATCTTTCCGCCCTTTTGGGTGTCTGGATACCCAATTTATTGTTGTCTCTTCTGGCATTGGCGGCTTACAGGCAGCTGTTCCTGAAAGGCCCTCTTCAGGGATAGGACCATATGATATTAGAAAGATTCATAACAGGTCGCTTTCTGTCTTACCTGCTGGTGCTCTTTTTCGGGCTTACAGGCCTCTATTTACTCATAGAAGCATTTGAAAGCTTGCCAGACTTTTTGGATGCAGGAGTGGATTTTTTCACAGTTTCCGTATATTTTTGCCTTATTTCCACTAGGATCGTCTTTGATCTTTCACCGTTGATCGTTTTACTGGCAGGTCTCATGACACTGGTAACCATGGGAAAAAGCAAAGAACTCATGGCCTTGGGCACCATAGGTGTTTCAAACGTGCGTATCTCAATGCCAATCCTCGCCTCTGCCTTGGCCCTTTCAATGCTGTTTACCTGCATGAAATTGTTCATTGTCCCAGAGGCTGAAAGGGCTGCAAACCTTATCTTGAGTATGGAAATGGGAAAGGACAATGGCAAGGGCATAGTAGGTGAAGGCGGAAGGCTCTACTATAGGGGCAAAGACAGTTTTCTCACAGCCGAAATCCTCATGCCGGACGCATCGGCCCTGGCTAGCCTTGAATGGCTATTTTTCAGTCGGGATTATGAGCTTACCAGGATAGTTGCAGCATCACAGGCAAGGTATGAGGATGGTAGATGGATCTTTTTCAAGGGGGTTATCGAGGAAGCAGGCACGAGCAAATTTTTTAAGACCCTTTCCATAGAGTTGGATCTCGCCCCTGAGGATCTTGTCGCAGTGGAAACCCCAGTTGAGGAGGCAAGCGCATCCCAGCTCTTGAAGGCCATTTTACGTCTTAGAAGTTTGTCCCTGCCTTATTATCAACAAGAGACAGCGCTGTTGAGCCAGCTTTTTTACAGTTTTCTCGGACTTAGCCTGCTGTATGCATGTTTGCCCTTGGTATTCTCCAGGGTGCATGGGGGGGCAGCCCTTGGCCTGGTGCTAGGTACAGGCACTGGCTTTGTTGTATGGGCACTCTGGAATATGCTCATATCAATGGGCAAGACAGGGGCGCTTTCTCCACTGTTTGCAGTTGCAGCTCCCCACCTCTTGTTAATAGGGGTTGGTCTATATGCCAGGAAGAAATTTCAGTTTTAGAAAGGACATACCAATGACTGAGAAAGAGAGGATCAAAGAGATACTGACAAGGCTTGAAAATGAATACGGCGAGGCACGCATTGCCCTTAATTATAAAGATCCCTTTCAGTTGCTGGTAGCAGTCATCCTTTCTGCCCAGTGCACGGACGCACGCGTCAATATGATAACACCAGCGCTTTTTGAGCGATTTCCAGGCCCAGAGGACATGGCCAGGGCAGACGTCAAGGAAATAGAAGAACTTATCCGATCCTGTGGTTTTTTCAGAAACAAGGCAAAAAATATAAAAGCTGCCGCCAAGATGATAGTGGAACAATTTGGTGGCAAGGTGCCAGACAGCATGGCAGATTTGTTGAGGCTTCCAGGAGTGGCCAGAAAGACTGCGAATGTGGTCCTCTTTAACGCATATGGCATTGTAGAAGGCATAGCGGTCGATACTCACGTGAAACGCCTGGCAAAGAGGCTAGGTCTCACTAAGGAGACAGATCCTGTAAAGATAGAAAGAGATCTTATGAAAAAGATTCCCAAAAAGCTTTGGGGCAGGATCACCTATCTTCTGATAGACCATGGCAGAAAGGTGTGTAAGGCAAAAAATCCGTCTTGTGAGCGGTGCATTCTCAGTGACCTATGCCCTTATCACAAGTCTCAAGAGAAATGAGGTAAGACAAATGGACTCCTACAGGAAAAAGGTAGAAGAAGCAGTGACCTTTATGCAGGAACGGCTTCCTCTCAGACCCTCAGTGATAGTCATGTTGGGTACAGGCCTAGGGGGGTTGGCAGACTCAATGGATGTAAGGCTATCCCTGTCATATCAGGATATACCGAATTTTCCTGTTTCCACTGCCCCGGAACATGAAGGCAAATTGCTCGTGGGTTACATCGGCGGCACAAGGTGTGCCATTTTTCAGGGCAGATTTCACTATTACGAGGGATATTCTACAAGGCAGCTTACGTTGCCAGTAAGGGTCATGGCCCTTTCTGGGAGCAAAATGCTAATAGCCTGTAATGCAGCAGGGGGGTTGAACCTCAATTTTGAATCTGGTGATCTCATGCTCATAAGGGATCATATAAATCTCATACCAGACAACCCCCTCAGGGGTGAGAATATCGATGAATGGGGCCCAAGGTTTCCAGATCTGTCCGATGCCTATTCTCTCAAATTGAGAGAGCTGGCGCGGAGCGTGGGCGGTAGTTTTGGTATCCTTTTGAGGGAGGGGGTCTTTGTGTGCGTTCCAGGCCCAAGTCTCGAAACCCCGGCTGAGACAAGATATCTCAGGCTCATTGGTGCAGATGCAGTGGCCATGTCTTTGGTGCCTGAAGTGATAGTGGCGCGGCATGCGGGTATGGAGGTGCTTGGCATCTCGGTTATAGCCAATGTCAATGATCCAGACGACTTTACCCCAATACTGATAGAAGATGTGGTAGCCCAGGCGCAGAAGACAGAAAAGAATTTAGAAAGGCTGCTTGAAGGCCTTCTTATGGAGTACCAGGACAATGACTGATGGCGATGGCTTTGTGATATCTGGAGAGTATCTGCTTTGTGCCCCAGAGGATGATATAATTGAAAATGGGGCAGTAGCTGTTGTGGGAAGCACCATTAGGGACGTAGGGCCGTATGAGGTAATCAAGGAGAAATACGATTTCCTTATTGAGCTGAGAAGGCCTTCTGGCCTTATAATGCCAGGGCTGATAAATGCACACACCCACGCCCCTATGGTGCTATTTAGGGGCATGGCAGATGACCTTCCTCTTAAGACCTGGCTTGAGGAATATATCTTTCCGGCAGAGGCCAAACTGGATGAAAAGACCGTTGCCCTTGGTGCAGAGCTAGCCTGTGCAGAGATGATACGCTCTGGCACTACCAGCTTTGTGGACATGTATCTTTTCGAAGAAACTATTGCCCAGGTTGTGGATAGAGTTGGCATGAGGGCATGGCTTGGAGAGGGCCTGTTTGATTTTCCTTCCCCATCTTTTTCTTCTGGCTTTGAAGCCCTTAAAGAGACGGAAAGGCTTGTTGAAAACTGGAAATACAATCCCAGGATAACCATCACGGTCGATCCCCACACACCTTATACCTGTAGTTCCAAGCTTCTGGAATCGGCCAGGGATCTTGCCTCAGGCTTAGATCTTCAGATGGTCATACATCTTTCAGAGACTGAATGGGAAATAGACGAGATAAGGAGCAGCTATGGTCTTTCACCAGTCGAATATCTTGATTCCCTAGGGTTATTAGGCCCCAATCTTTTGGCAGTCCACTGCGTTTGGCTTAGTGAAAGGGATATGGACATCATGGTGGAACGTGGTGTTAACGTAGTCCACTGTCCAGAGAGCAACTTAAAGCTTGGTTCAGGTATAGCGCCTGTGGCTCGTTTTTTGAAAAAGGGCCTGAGGGTGGCCCTTGGTACGGACGGCGCGGCCAGTAATAACGACCTCGACATGTTCTGCGAAATGGATATGGCTGCCAAGCTACCAAAAGGCATGTTGAAAAGTGCTGAAGTGGTATCTGCTCAACAGGTGTTTGCCATGGCGACAACCAAGGCAGCCCTGGCCTTGGGCCGGGACGATTTGGGCGTCATTCGTCCGGGGGGCCAAGCGGACCTTGTGATAATAGATCTCGACAGGCCAGGCTTAAGACCTTGCTACAATTGCATCTCCCAGGTGGTGTATGCAGCAAAGGGCCAAGATGTCACAGATGTCTTTGTTGCCGGGAAACTCCTTATGGAAAAAGGCGAGTTGAAAACCATTGATGAAAAAAGGCTCCTTTCTCAGATAAAAAGGCAAAAACCCACAATGTTGCCTCCCTCCAAATAAAAAAAATCGATTTTACATTGGTATCTTTTATGCTTATTATTTTCCTCAACGGCCACTTGAGAGAAAGAATCTGGCTGTCTTTCGTTCAAGGAAAAAACGGTGAGGAGAAAGAATCTGGTGGGGGTTTTTAGCTTTATCCACCACAATCGCTAAAAGCGATTTCCTGTCATCATCATTAAACCGGGTTAATAAATGAATCCGCTCTTCGTTCCTTGGGCTCTGCTGGGAAATCTTTGGCTGGAAGCATTACATATGGCTTCGTATCAATACAAAGACGGCCGGTTTGGCTCGGAAACCGTGGAACAAAAATATGTCTTTTTGCTACATAGATAGGGTTACCAGATGGGTTTATCTGGAAACACTTACTGACAAGTCGGTCAAATTCGTAACTGTTTCAAAAAAAGTCTATACAACGGAGTCAATGAAGGCTTCTGCAATCCCGAGACATGATGGCGAGAAAATTGCATATAATTTCAAAGGGAGAGACCTGTGTGGTAAGATTAAATGGCCGCACCAAGAATATTTTGTCCTCGGCCGAGTTTGGTGATCCGAAGAACATCGAAGCTGCCGTGGGCCGATATCTCCGGGAATGCAACAGTTACAATAGAGGGTACCGGATGACATCATTCCCATTGGGTCCCTGAAAGTAAGCAGAAAAAGAACAGACTGTTTGACAAAAAGATACACAATCCTGTGAATGGCGCAAACTAATCAATTAAGGGGAGATTGTTAATGGTATGAAATCTTGGCCTGATCTTTTAGATAATTTGAATATGGATGAAACAGATCTCAATTATTGCTACTTGACACACCTAGTGGCTGGAGAATTTGTGCATGAAATCCGGAAGTCACTTTCGTCCTTGAAGATATTGTTTCAGTCTGTGGTATCGTATCTGCCGGAAGACGATGATTCGGTAAACGCTTATAGGATCGCCAACAAAGAGCTGGACAGGCTGGACCAGCTGACAAAGAACTTCTTATCTTCACTCTTCAACCACCAAATCGAAGTAGAAGAAGACCCGGAAGCTATAGTGGAAGAAACCGTACGTGAGATACTCTGTCTGCTCCAGTCGGTATTGCGCAAGTCGGGTATAGAAGTGGAGGTGAATATTAGTAAATCATTTACCGTTGTTGCTATTCCAGAGAGCAAACTGAAACAGGTCATTCTCAATCTTGTGATCAATTCCAAGGAAGCTTTAGTTGGTGTTGAACGGCCCAAAATTACCATCACTGGCGAAGCAACCGATGCACGCTATCGGCTGACGATTCAGGACAATGGCAAAGGTATAAAACCGAACGAGGAAGAGTTTATCTTCAGGCCGTTTTATTCTACCAAGGGGGCTATGGGATTAGGCCTCACCATTTCGTTGCGTATTCTTGAAGAGTACGGATGTCACCTGGAACTTCAAACACAAAATAGCTCCGGTACGTGTTTTGTTTTAGATCTGCCAAGACCGGACACGAAAGGAACTAGTCAGGATGTCTGAGAATAACAGGGTTCTTATCGTTGACGATGATGAAAAGTTTCTATCTTCGATAAAATATGCGTTGCGTACTGAGCCGCATGAAGTATGGACGACAACGGATCCTCAAAGAGCCCTGCAGATCATTGAACACAACGATGTCGCTGTTGTTGTTGCCGATGTTTATCTAGAGAATGCAAACGGTCTCGATCTACTCCAAAAGGTCCGAGGCCAGAAACGTCACTTACCAGTGATTGTCATTTCTGCCTTTGCCTCCAGTACAATGGCTATAAAAGCCATGAATCTTGGAGCCTATGAATTTTTACTCAAGCCCTTCGACCTGGACAAATTTAAGATAGTTCTAAGGGATGCAACCAAAGTATATGATTTTTCCAAGAAGGTAAGTTTGCCAACCGAACAAAGGCTTCCCGAAGATATGGAGGAGGATGTCCTGGTGGGTAAGTCTCGGGCCATCATAGAGATTTCTAAGAAGATAGGGCAAGTGGCTCGCAGTAATGTTCCGGTCTTGATCCAAGGAGAAACAGGAACGGGAAAAGAACTCGTTGCCAGGGCTGTTCATGGAAACAGCGAGCGCCACAAAAATCCTGTTATGGCTATCAACTGTGCAGCAATTCCAGAAAATCTGCTTGAAGCCGAGCTTTTCGGTTACGAGCGAGGCGCCTTTACCGGAGCTTATCACAGCAAACCCGGGAAAGTGGAGCGTGCTCATGGAAGTACCTTGTTCCTGGACGAGATTGGTGACCTTTCGCCAGCGTTGCAGGCAAAGCTCCTGCGTTTCCTGGAAACAGGTGAATTTGAAAGGGTTGGAGCAACAAAACCAACAAGGGTGGATGTTCGACTGGTCTCTGCCACAAACGTAAATCTCCAAAAAGCAGTCAGGGAGAGAAAATTTCGGGATGATTTATATTATCGATTAAATGTTGTTAACATACAAATCCCACCATTACGGGACAGGAAAGAAGATATTCCGCTTCTGTCTGAATATATTTTACGAAGGACCGCCCGCGATAATCCCATGCGCACAAAAAAATTATCAGACGACGCACTTAAAAAACTGGCCGACTATTATTGGCCAGGCAATGTCCGTGAATTGTTCAACGTTCTTCAGAGATCAGTGGTGTTGAGCAGGGGACGACTTATTACAGCAAAGCAGATTCTACTGGACACTGATATCGAAGATACACCAATCAAGCCAGACGCAGACACACTGTACCATCTTGTGCATCGTTTTTTGGGAAAGACTGACAATGCCCACCGAAAAGTAGTGGAAGCTGTGGAGCAGGTCTTGATTGAAGAGGCGATACAGATAGCCTGTGGCAATAAGAGTGAAGCTGCGAGGCTCCTAGGCATTTCTAGGAATACACTGAGGGAAAGACTGTCCTATTACAAGACCAAGATTTCGGCACGGGTTTACAGGCCTTCAGGGATACTTGCGAGATGACAACAGCCTGCACCATTCTCAGACAAAACGTAGATGTCATAAAAGATGTTGCCCAAATAATGGCATCCTCACTTGGCCCGGCAGGAAAGGCCAAGATCTTTATCCTTCCTGATGGGAGAAAAACTATAACAAACAATGGCAAAACCATTCTGAGGATGTTGCCCCTGGAAAATCCTGTTGCAAGATTTGCGGCGGATTTTGTCAGCAGTCTGGAGGATGGAATAAAATCAGCCTTTGTATTCGCAAACTCCCTGCTGGTGCGCACTTTGAAGTTGGCTGAACAAGGGATGCACCCGATGAATGCGATACCGATTTATCAGGTGTGTGCCGGCAAGGCAGCAGATTTCCTCCTTGAAAGCGGTGAGAAACTTTGGAGTATCGAAAATACCCATCTCACAAAAATAGTAGAAAACGTATTTCATAACAAGGGAATAGCCAGGCACAAACGGATATTGGCCGAGCTGTTGATCAAAGCCTGTCAATCTGTTGCAGAAGAAAATCTGGAAACAGACATGGGAATTCATCTTGATCTTTCTTTAATCACTCTTTTTAGCCAGCAGCAAGGTCACCTTGATGAAAGTAATTTGATCCATGGCGCAGTTGTCAGAAAGGGAATTTCTTATCCGCTCATGCCTCGTCGGATTGAAAATGCAGGTATTGTTCTGCTCGCAGCCGACCCGGAATCGGCAATAAAAACGCTCTTGTCACGTGTTAGACCTGTTGACGCAACAGAACTTCAACGCCTGAGGAAAAAGAGCGCATATTTAACCGAAAAGATTGTCAACACCATAACCGGCACAGGAGCCAATGTAGTAGTAAGTAAAAATAAAATAAGCCATATCTTATTACAGAAGATGTCGCGGCAAGGCATCCTTGTGGTTGATCAGGTGGGCGAGGCTGATTTTGAACGTCTCTGTCAGGCAGTTGGAGGACGGCCTGTCAGCATCCTGGACTCCATTGCAACGGAAGATCTGGGTCAAGCCGGCTTGGTACGGGAACATGGTAAAGCTGGCAACAGGTTCCTGGTCTTCACCGATTGTAAAAATCCTTCACCAGTGGTCCTTAATATTCGAGCCATGACGGATTACATTTTTCAGAATGCGGCGGATGCTGTTTTGAATGCTGCATGGCAGATAAAAGATATCATGGAGTCTGGCATGATTGTTTACGGAGCTGGAAGCATAGAAGCTATAACAGCAGATTATCTTAGGAGCTGGGCACAAAATTTGCGGTCTATTGAACGTATAGCAGCAATTGAATTTGCAGAGGCGATAGAGGAAATTCCACGGCAGTTGGCAACAAACGCGGGTTTCTCTCCATCCAGGATTATAGCAATGATGCATGACAGGCGCAGAAAAGAAGGATATCCCTGGTGGGGCGTGGATATTAACAGGGGAGATATCTTTGATGCAAAGCTTGCCAATATAGCCGACCCTCTGAATAGAACAAGGAGATATATAGAAACGGCAACCCAACTGGTGGAAATGGTAATTATGTTCGATGAGATTCATACCATAGATACCGGCTTTAAGAAGTTCTCAAGTGCTCACATGGTCACCAGACCGCTCTGAAACTGATCACATAATTTGTTTCTTCAAGTTTATTCATTTTCAAAAATACAGCTAAATTCCATAACTATAGTGCTTTTGAGGCAACTTTTGTAACTGCTGAGGCGTGGCACGGCTCTTGCCACCTGTATATTGATCTATGCGGCTTTGAAAAGGCCTTCTCGTAATTCTGGCCAGGGTTCATTTCCACCATCCCTCCAAATCAACGAGAATATTCACCGAATATCGTCAGCCGGCGGGCGATTTTCACCTTGTTCAAACTGCATAGACAATCCAAAAACCAAGAAGGAGGAGGAGTAATTATGGCAGTAGCAAAAGCAACAGCAGCAGAGGCCGTTCACAAAACAGGCGGAGCCGAGGCGTACAGCATGAAAACCGCGGTGGAGCGTCTGATGGGCATTGAAGCGCTTCTAGACAACATTGCGGCGGTAAAAGTCGTGGCGGACGCAGTAGCCATGACCCTGGGACCAAGGGGCAAGGACAAGACATTTGCCATGCCCGATGGGCGCCTTATTACCACCAACGACGGTGCATCGGTTGTCACATATCTACAGCCCAAGCACCCAGCAGCCAAGCTACTCATGGACGTGGCCCATGCACAGGACGTTGTGGCAGGTGATGGAACCACCTCAGCCACCATCATAGCAAATGAACTCCTGGCCCAGGCTAAAAGGCTGCTGGAACTGGATATCCACCCTACAACTATCATCACCGGCTACCGCATGGCCGCCAATAAGGCCATTGAGATCCTCAGAAGCAAGGCGGTCAAGGTAGGGAAGAAAAAAGATGATCTCGTTTCAGTGGCCAAGGTGCCCCTTGCATCCAAGATAGTGCGGATCGCCATGGACGAACTTTCTGCGCTCACAGTAGACGCTTGTGATATCGTCATGGAAGAGGATGAGGCCACGGCGACAGGCAAGACTGTGAATCTGGCACTAATAAAC
>CAZOMT010000037.1:0-2930 GCA_964581255.1 uncultured Thermodesulfatator sp. | reverse complement strand
CAGAAGACAAATGGCTGATAGAGGCCAAGTTCGGACAAGAGCTGACAAAAAGGCAGGCAAGGCTCTTTGAATCCGTGGATGCAAGAGGCCGCCTGGTGGTAGATTCCCTGCAAGGGCTGGAAGGTCTCTACGGCCTTTAGCAGTTGTGCCGCCCTCTGAAAAACCTACTATCTATCTGCTCACAGGGCACTGCATCTACTGCGCTTTCAGGCACTTGAAGTACAGAGAGTACGCCTGCGTTCTCTCAGCCTTGTATCTGTAGCACACTGTAAGCAGATACGTCTCAGACAGTAGTGCGATAATATCCGCAAAGAACCTTGTACGGAGTTACCCTGCTGTTGTTTACAGGAAATTTAGCTCACCTCTTCTGGGGCAGGCGTTCTCATATTGCGAGGTTATGGACAGTTCACCCCTATCATCGATTAAAACAGATATATCACCCTGACACGGATGAATCTTTCCATCTATGGAATTGCTGTACAGAAAACGGCTCAAACGAGGATGGATACCACGTTTTTTAGCCATGGAAAAATCAATATGGCGTATGTTTGAACAGTATTTGGACAAATTTGTACAATATGGCGAAATCCTTTTCTTATCTAACCGTTGAAGGGTCTTTTGGGCAGGATGGGATATGCCGTTAGCAGAAATCAAGGCCACGTTGCCATCATTTTCACCGTAAAGGTGCTCAAGCACGTTATCTGTGTTGTCCTTTTCCGCTCCGTGATGAGGTAATTTCACGATATTACCTCTCAAGGACTTCAAACCACGGGTAATTTCCTGTTTTTGTGCAAGCCATGATTTAGCCGTGCCATCTCCTGCCAAGATTATCTCATGCCCTTTATATCTAAGGTTAAAAGCCAGGCTCAGGCCGTTATTTGTCTCGTTTGCCGCGACATCCCAATCGCCTCTTTTTATCATATCAAAAAATGGGCCCTTGAGCCGTGGAAGAGGAAGCAGGACATTTATTTCCACACCGGCAAATCCTGGCGGGAAAATTTGACTGCTGGGGCCGCGAGGTTCGTCCCAGTTATCTTCCCCAATATATTCCTTAACCAGCACCAAAATCTCTATAAATTCCTTGATCTTTCTACGAATAAATTCGTCCCCAGCTTTTTCGTAAACCCTCTTGTAAATCTGGGCATATTCTTTTAAACGGCCAGAAGTATGCACGCCAAGAGGGAAACTGTAAAACTTGGCGATCCTCTGCTGAAAGTGTTTCAGAATTCTGGACAGGCCAGAATAATGGTCACAATCTGGATGTGTAAGGGCAACAAAGCTTAAGCTTGAAGCACCAAGCTCCTCGAGTTTGGTAAGGGCTGCACAAGGGACATCTTTGGTGGAGTTAGAATCTATGACACCATAGACGGTGCCAGAGGGGCCATCATACTGAATAACGATGGAATCCCCGTGCCTGACATTGAGTACGTGAATATGGAGCACACCCTTTGTTACAATCTGTCGATTAACCTATCGAGTTCTGATAGTTCCTCTGTATCCACAGGTGGGGCTTGCCGCTCTTTGATCACAGGTCTCACATATCCAGTAGACCTGTCAAGTTCAATGGATACCGGCATTCCCCAGAAAATATTATCAGGGGCCAGGGCACGAGGTAATTTTATTTCCACATATTCATCATCTCCAAGCTGAACACGGTACAGGACAGACTCCTTATAAATGCCGGTTACTACAGCATTTACAGATTTGCTTGAGACATCAAGGGCTGCAGGTTGGATATTTTCACATGAATCTTCTTCAAAAGAAATTCTAAATAGCCTGCCTGAATCCTCTTCCCTCGCTTTAGTCTCTGTCACATTCTCTGAAACAGGCGAAAAAAAGGATGGAGTGGAGGACATGCTTGTACTTGAGGTTTCAGAACTTGGGGCACTAAGAAAACTGATCCTATTTTTGAGACCGGATTCAACTTCTGTATAATGACAGCCGTTCATCTCTTTTTACTCCCTTTTGCAAGAGAGAATATGCTCAGACAAAGCCTCCCTCATGTTTATTGCCCTTTCAATCAATGGCATACACCACTTAGCAAATCCAACGGTTTCATGAAGTTGATGATCCATTTCAAAGAAGTCGATATCAATAATCAGGCCGGTATTTGAGTCTGGTTTGTATGGAAAAATATCATTATTTTTACAAAAACTATGTAATTCCTGCAGATATCTTTCGATCTCCCCTTTTTTATATGGGCCACATTTCAGATGATACTGAATTCCATCATCATTTGCACCGTCAAAAGCCATACCGCAATCCGTGATAAAGCCCAATGAATCATGTAAAGCCTTAACCATTTCCTTCTTGAAAAAGGTCAGGAAGACCTCTCTGACCGTATCATTTTTCATATCGGTAATTTCTTCAAACAGGAAAAAACGCAATCCTGTTCTCTTAAAATTACTGATGGAAAACTTCTGACGGATTAAATTTACAATTTTGAACAATCGTTGGACAGGCGGTGAATCTCCGATTTTTTCCAAAGGAATTCCCTCAAGCGATTCCAAATATCCAGAAATTGCAACAGGATCAATGGATATGGATGCCAGCCACCCTTCATCCTTTGAAAAATTTTTCCCTGTAACTTGGTGTTTCTCTGGAACTTCTCCCAAATCAGGCCAGTGTTTCCCTTCTCCTCTATCATGCAACAGGCGTAAAATTTTACCAGTTGAATCTACGATCTCGAAGTTGGGCTCAAAATCTAAGCGCAATATTAACTTATGCAATGCCATGCTTTTCCAGTAATTCTCAAAAATTAAAGAACGGTTGGCACAAATTCCTTTTTCTGACTTGCCTGCACAGATTTCAAAGGTATAAAAGTAACATATATCAACACGCAGCGGTTATCAATCAACTCTCCTCTATTTATCGGACTGTAACTCCTCACAGGGTTCTTTGGGGTATTATCGCACAACTGTTTGAAATGT
>CAZOMT010000036.1:0-35927 GCA_964581255.1 uncultured Thermodesulfatator sp. | reverse complement strand
CCAAAATGTAAGTGTCTCAATGGAATATGCATTATCTGGATCTTAAAAAAAACAGTTAGGCATTAAACAACCTATCCAAATAGTGAATAATGATTCACTATTTTCTTGTAGCGGTACTTTTTCATTATGTCAAAGGTTTTTTTTGATACATATTATGTAGTTAGCACTATACTATAACCACCATTCCAATTTTACTTTGCTAATAATAGTGTATGAATATATCTCATCCAAGATTGCCTGAAGTCTCATTTAAATTATAGAAAGAAAATCTCTTTTCTTTGCCTTTATCTATCCCTTAAATAAGGGCTTGTTCCCTCTATTTAAAATTCAGATCTGACAAAGGATATAAGTGGATATAGCAAAGAGATCTTTAAAGATCTTCTTGGATTGATACATTCTTGATATTCCACCTCCTTTTTATTGTATTTATCCTATATCTTCATATAAATTTGTTGTCCAATTATTGTGTATTATTTCTCAAATGCTTTGCTAACTTATTCACATGCATTGAGACTATGTTTGTCTATCAGATCGACAAGAAATTCGTCTATTTTTTATCCGACAGCCTTGCCCTAATGATCGGCAGAATCTCAGAAAAACGAAAGGGTTTGTGGACAAAATCTTCCACGTTCAGCTCCCTGATCTTTGAAATAGTCTCCTCGTCAAGGTAGCCGGTACAAATTATGACTTTAATATCAGGTTGTTGCTCTTTAAGCTTTTTAAGGCATCTGAAGCCCCCCATGCCAGGCATATTCAAATCCAGAAGCACCAAGCTTATCCTGTCGCCTTCTTTGGCAAAAAGCTGAAGAGCCTCTTCGCCACTCGAGGCAAGCATCACCTGAAAGCCAACCTTTTCCAGCATATTCTTTCCAATATCTCGAATCTGTTCCTCATCGTCTATGAGCAGAATGGTCTCGGAAGATCCAACGCCTTGCTCTCCACGAAGGGTACCCTGCTCCACCTGTTCCTCACCTTCTTGGCATGCAGGGAAAAAGACAGAAAAGACCGTGCCCTTGCCTGGTTCGCTTTCACAGGTTATCCACCCACCATGCTTTTTGATGATTCCATATACTATGGCCAGCCCAAGACCTGTCCCCCTACCTTCTTCCTTAGTGGTGAAAAAGGGATCGAAAATCCTTTCCCGGACTTCCGGAACCATGCCTGTACCGGTATCTGAGACCTGGATACGCACGAATTCCTCAAGGCCATCCCGTTGCCCATCCCTGGTGCCAGCCAAGGGCAAAAGCCCCCAGTCGCTCTTTATCCTGTTAGTGGTTATTATTAGCTCACCGCCCTCAGGCATGGCATCCCTGGCATTAAGGGCAAGATTCATGAGCACCTGTTCCAGCTGGATAGGGTCGGCAAGTATAGCCCCTGCGTCTGCCGAAAGCCTAAGATCTATCTTGATCATCTTGGGAATGACCCTTTGGAGAAGCCTGCTCAAGGAGACTATCTGCCTATTCACATCTATGACTTCGCGCCTGCCTTCTTCCTTTCTGCTGAAGACTAAGAGCTGGCGCGTGACAAGGGATGCCCTTTCTACGGTCTTTTCGATTTGCCCCAGGAAATAGTTGATCCTGGCACCTTTATCATGTGCTTCAAGGCCCATCTGTACATAACCAGCTATTATCTGAAAGATATTGTTGAGATCGTGAGCCACCCCACTGGCAAGGGTGCCAATAGCCTCCATCTTTTGAGCCTGAATCAGTTCATGCTCCAAGGTCCTTTTGGCTGTCACGTCCCTGATGAAAAAGAGCCCTGCAGGCGCTGCCTTCCAGCTCACAGGTACCCCCATCAACTCCAGCCACTTCTTGTCGTCCTTGCCACACGATATCTCTATGGTATCCAGGATGCAGCTGTCTTCACCGTTTATTTGGGAGGCACAAATGTCTTCTATCACCTTGCGCCTTTCCTCTGGGAAAAGATCAAGGAAATCCATGTTCTTAAGAAGACTCCCCGTGCATGAAAATAGCCTTTCTGCCTCGGGATTCCAAAAGACAACCCTGGAATCCTTGACCACAATTATCCCTTCTCTGGCATTGTTGACCACTGTCGCATACTTGGATTCAGACTCCTCTACGGTGTTTTCGAGTCTTCTGGCATATTCTTTGAGTTTGTCCTCGGCTGCCTTGAGACGTCTCCTTGCCACGAACTCTTCGAAACGCTTCTTGTAATTGAAGAATGCACCTGTAAGCAGCACACCAAGGCTTGAGACAAGATAGATGTTATTTACCAGAAACAGCTTTGTGAACCCTCCCCTGCCTGAATAGAAAACTACGAGCAAATAGCACAAATATAGCAAAGAGGTATGAATGAGGTGGGTTTCAAGATCAAATGGCAAAAAGGTAAGGAATGCGATGAAAAGAAGGAGCAGACCTGCATAGTACGGCGTGCCGAAACCGTTAACCTCCTGAATCATTGACAAGATACACAGGCCTATCACATAAAAGCCTATGACAGCAATGGCTCGCGAGGTGAAAATGTCGGCACTTTTCCGATTAAGTATCCACAGTAGCAGGGTGATCCCTGCTGTGATTATCCTATAGACGAGGAATGTGCGAAAGTGCTGTGGATAAAACAGATAATCCACCCAGGAAAAAGCAGGCAGCAATATCGTAGCAAGGACCAGGGCGAAATTCACCCTGAACTTGAGGACAGGAAACAGTTCAGCCTGGAACTCTTCTAATAGTTTAGATTCCTTTTCCAAGATTTAATTGTTTGGACCTGCTTAAAGGTCTTTTGTTGCTACAGCAAACAGATTCACTCCTTCTGGTTCTGAAAGTACCTCGATATTTTCGCCAAAAGGTGTTTTGGCAAAAATGGATTTCAGATCCTGTTCATCTCTGTGAATTAGCTTCCACTGAAAGATATGATCCATCCATGCCTTGTTGGGATTGGCCTTTGAAAAATTGCTAAGGATCAATACGCCACCTGGCTTCAAGTATTTCCACGCCTGCTTTACAAGTGCTGAAAAAAGTCTGTCATCGAGGTAGTCTGTAAGGCCCGCTGAATAAATGATGTCTCTAAGGTCGAAATTGTGCCGTACTCGTCCCAGCGCCCATTTTACCACATTTTCCTGCATCAATGTTACCTTGGCATCATGATCAAACACATCTACATGTTTTGACGTATATTCCAGGGCTTCGGGATCGGCATCTATGCATATACAGTCTAACATGTGGCTGTGGGGGAATCTTGCTATGAAGTCGAACAGCTCCCTGTTGGAACCACACGCGAGATTCATTATGCCAATTGTCTGCCTTTGCTCCATGAGCCTTTTTACATACTTTTCTATAAGCTTTGACAAAAGCTCCCTTCTGCCCCTTACCGCTCGTGGAGGAGGCGCACTTAGACAATACTTGTCCATCATGAGCCCAAAAAGGCCATCACCGTCTGGCACATTCTTATAAATGGCCTCCATCATCAAGAAATCCCCTGCATAGCCCTTTGGCTTGAAGTAGGCCCTTTCTGCAAAGCGGCTCCTCATGAAATAGGGAAATATCTCCTTGAAGATATATCCCCATATATATTCGGCCACATCTGGCTGGTTCTTTAGCTCCTTATCCAGATCTTCCAGATACGCAGCAAAGATATCCATATTTTCCTTCAATCTTTCATACAAAGGGCCATGGATTCTTGAACTGTTTGACGCCTGAACCGATGATGCTATCTCGTACATTTCGGCCTTAAAAAGCTCTACCTTCTCACTCACCACCTTCCACACATCATTTTCAAAAATATCGGCTGGAACTGGCCTAGGCTTAGTGAAAAGCGGTCTTCTGCCCGAAGAAAGGCTGGTGCTATAACCAGCAAGGCTCTGGGAATCGGATACCACTTTCCTGAACTTGTTACAGATTGACATGGCAACAAGCGCCAAAAAATCGGCATATAGCCTGGGATTTTCAAGACGAAGCATGTTGGCAGAAGATGGGTCCATGACAGAAACAACCGTGTCTTTGGAAGCCGTTATCTTTCTCACCCTGGTTATTCCGTCAAAAAAGCCTATCTCACCAAAAAACTCCCCTTTACCTATAAGTGCCAATACGATTCTCGTCTGCCCTGATTCATATGAAACCTCAACTCCACCTTGGCACACATAGTAAAGGCAGTTGCCCTGATGCCCTGACAGATCAATGTCCTGCCTGCTGGAACACCTTTGAAACCGCAGATATGGCTCCACAGCCGCCATGATCCCCTCTTTTGAGATCATGGTGAAAGGTGAGCTGCAGTCTTCGCTGATCTGCTCAAAGAGTAAATTCATGTCGCCTCTCCTTCATGACGCCCATAACAGAATATACCTCGTCCTGGTATAATAAAATTCCCATCTTTTTGGCCACCAACTTCTTTATTAACCATATTTTTTTTGTTATCGGATTTTTCCGCCAAATGCCTTAGACCTTTGCATTCCAAAATTTATTGAAATATGTTAGCGTCTGCTGATATTTCTTATGTCAATTCCCGTATATTTAAGGAGATCACGAACATGCCTCACATGGATGAGGAATTACTTCTGCCCAAGGCTTACGATTTTAAAGATGTTGAAACCCGCTGGTATGACCTATGGATGAAAGAGGGATTGTTCATAGCCACCATGGACGAAGGCAAACCCAACTTTTCCATGGTGATACCACCGCCAAATGTGACTGGAGTACTCCATATAGGGCATGCCTTGAACAACACGCTCCAGGACATCCTGATCAGATACAAAAGGATGGATGGTTACAATACCCTTTGGGTGCCGGGCACTGATCATGCTGGAATTGCCACACAAAACGTCGTTGAAAGACAACTCGCACAGGAAAAACTCACCAGGCACGATATAGGAAGGGAAAAATTTATCGAACGGGTCTGGGAATGGAAGGCCCAAAGTGGAGGCAGGATTATAGAGCAGCTCAAAAGACTCGGCTGCTCATGCGACTGGACCAGGGAAAGGTTCACCATGGATCAAGGCCTCTCCAAGGCAGTTCGAGAGGTTTTCGTACGCCTCTATGAAGAAGGCCTCATATACCGGGGTGACTATATAATAAACTGGTGTCCGAGATGTCATACAGCTCTTGCAGATATAGAGGTGGAGCACGATTTGTCCCAAGGTAAGCTATGGTATATCCGTTATCCCATAGCTGAGGAAGAGAGGGATTCAGACACACCAGAATATGTGGTGGTTGCTACCACCAGGCCGGAGACCATGCTAGGAGATACGGCAGTGGCAGTAAATCCCGAGGATGAAAGATATAAAGGCCTTATAGGAAAGCACCTGGTCTTGCCCCTCCTTGGAAGAAAGATCCCCATTATTGCTGATGAGCACGTAGACCCTGAATTTGGAACAGGGGCAGTAAAAGTAACTCCTGCCCACGACTTCAACGACTTTGAAATAGCAAAGAGGCACCACCTTCCCTTTGTGAACATATTTGACAAGAATGCAAGGTTGACCAAAGAGGCTGGGCCCTATGAAGGTCTGGACAGATTCGAGGCGAGGAAAAGGGTGCTTGAGGATCTCGAAGCTGGAAATTTTATGGAAAGGGAAGAATCCCATGATTTGGCAGCAGGGAAGTGCTACAGGTGCAAAACCATTGTGGAACCACGGCTTTCCAAGCAGTGGTTTGTAAAGATAGAACCCCTTGCCAAACCTGCCCTTGAGGCAGTAAGGCAAGGTGAGACCAAAATAGTACCTCCTGGCTGGGTACGCACGTATGAAGAATGGATGACCAACATCAGAGACTGGTGCATATCCCGTCAGATCTGGTGGGGCCACAGGATTCCCGCCTGGACATGCCAAAAGTGTGGTCGTGTAATCGTTGCAAGAGCCACCCCTGAAAAATGCCCGGAATGCGGCTCCACAGACCTTGTCCAAGAATCAGATGTGCTTGACACATGGTTCAGCTCTGCACTTTGGCCCTTTTCCACCCTGGGATGGCCAGAAAAGACGAAGGAACTGGAATTCTTCTATCCCACTTCAGTGCTCATCACAAGCTTTGACATCCTCTTTTTCTGGGTGGCCAGGATGATGATGATGGGTCTCCATTTTATGAACGACGTCCCTTTCTATTACGTTTACCTTCATGCCCTCGTAAGAGACGCCCAGGGCCAGAAGATGAGTAAATCCAAGGGCAACGTGATAGATCCCTTGACCATAATGGACAAGTATGGAACAGATGCGGTCCGTTTCACCCTTGCAGCCTTTGCAGCCCAAGGCAGAGACATAAAACTTTCAGAGGAAAGGATCGAGGGATACCGCCATTTCGTCAACAAGATCTGGAATGCTGCAAGGCTACTGCTGATGCACGCATCTGATTTGCACGATTATGATGCCCACGTTCAAGAAGACAAGCTGAACAGCGTTGAAAAGTGGATCATTTCAAGACTCAACAAGACTATTTCTGAAACGAGAAAGGCCTTAGATGAATTCAATTTCGACGTTGCCGCCAAGGGCCTGTATCAATTCTTTTGGCATGAATACTGTGATTGGTTTCTGGAGCTATCAAAGCCTGATCTTTCAGGACAGAACCCAGAGCGCGCTACTATCTCAAGGGCTGTGGCACTGTGGGTGTTAGATAGCACGCTTCGCCTCCTCCACCCCTTTATGCCTTTTGTTACCGAAGAGCTTTGGCACCATCTGCCTGGCAGAAAAGGGTACATCATGGTGACCGATTTCCCCAAAGTGCAGACCAGACGCCAATTCCCTGAGGCAGAAGAAGAGATAGAGCTGTTAAAGACGGTTATCACTGGCATAAGAAATATCAGGGCAGAGCTTGGCATCCATCCAGGAACCAAGGTAAATGTACTCTTTCTTCCCCATAGCACACTATCAGAAGGTGTCATTGCATCTCACAAGGATGAGATTTCTATCCTCGCCAGGGTATCTGAGCTTGAAAAGATCGCCTCTGAGGCGGAAAAACCAAAAGGCGCTGCCTCCTTCATAACTGAAGAAGTTGAGATATTCGTTCCGCTGGCAGGGCTTGTGGACATATCCCAAGAACTTGAAAAGCTAGAAAGGGAAAAGACAAAGGCGGAAAAAGAGCTCAAAAGGGTAGAGGGAAAACTTTCAAATGAAAACTTCTTAAAAAAGGCACCTCAAGAAATAGTGAAGAAGGAGGAGCAGAAGAGGGCTTCACTGCTGGCAAGGCTTGAAAAGATCGGCAGACACCAAGAAATGCTCAAACAGGCAGGCTAATGGAATTTCAAGATTTCAAAGGCTTTATCCCTCCACGAGCCCTTTACAAAGACATTGTCAAGGCTGCACTGCTGGAAGACCTGGGGCACGGAGACATTACGACGTCATGCACTATAGCCCCCGATATCCAGGGCGAAGCAGAGATCTCAGCCAAGGAAGAAGGCGTGCTCGCTGGCCTCTTTGTTGCGATGGAGGCCTTCGTCCAGGTGGAGCCAAGCCTGAAATTCTCTAACATCCTTCCAGAAGGCACCCAGTTTGACACAGGAGACGTGCTAATCTCTGTAAGTGGTAGGGCATCTGCCATTGTCATGGCAGAACGAACTGCACTAAATTTCCTTCAAAGACTTTGCGGAATAGCCACTCTGTCATGGAGATACTGCCAGAAAATAAAGGATACAGCCTGCAGGGTGGTGGGCACTAGAAAGACCACCCCCAACCTTCGCCTACTGGAAAAATATGCGGTTAGAGTGGGTGGCGCATTCAACCATAGATTCAGCCTCTCCGACGGGATCCTCATAAAGGACAACCATATTACTGCATGCGGAGGCATTTCCAAGGCAGTGCAATCCGCACGGGAAAAGGCACCCCACGGCTTGAAGATCGAGGTGGAGGTGACAGATCTTGAACAGATGAAAGAGGCTATTTGGGCTGGAGCAGATGCCATCCTCTTGGACAACATGACCCCCTCCCAAATAAGAGAGGCAGTAAGTATTGGAAAGGCCATTAGAAAAGAGCTGATAATGGAGGCATCAGGAGGCATAACTTACGACAATATTGAAAAATTTGCCGCCACTGGTGTTGACGTCATATCAAGTGGCGCCTTGACCCACTCCTTCAAATCTATTGACCTGAGCTTGAAACTCAAACTATAATTGAACCACCATGTTTCCCATCCAGGACAGCATTCCACGCAAATGCCCTGCTCTCATGAACTGGAGCATCATGGGCATCTGTATAGTCATCTTCCTATTTGAGACAGCCCTTCCTCCCAAGATCCTGGAACACCTCACTTATCTCTACGGTGTTATACCGGCTAGATATACCCATCCTGACTGGGCCGTTGCTATGGGCCTCAGCCCTAAGCCCATACTGCCACTTTTCACATGTATGTTTCTACACGGCAGCTGGATACACATCATCGGAAACATGTGGACGCTTTGGATATTTGGTGACAATGTTGAAGACGAAATGGGCCCTTGGAGGTTTCTGATATTCTACATACTCTGCGGTCTCGTTGCATCCTTGGTCCATATCTACACTAATCCTGATTCCACAGTCCCAACCATTGGTGCATCAGGAGCCATAGCAGGCGTAATGGGTGCCTATTATGTGCTCTTTCCCAGGGCCAGGATCATCATAATGATACCCATTTTCATATTCCCATTTTTCTTCGATGTTCCAGCAGTATTCTTCCTAGCCTTCTGGTTTTTGGAACAGCTCTTTAGCGGTACTTTTTCAATCCTAAGCCCACAGATGACAGGTGGAATAGCATGGTGGGCACATATAGGAGGCTTTGTGTGCGGCATGCTTACCTTCAAATTCTTTCTTGACCATAAATATTGCAGGAGACGATATCCAGACCACAGCAGGCCCTGGGGGTTGCTTGAACCAAGGGACCGTTTATAGTTTTTTATTATCCTTTCAAACTTTAAAACCAAAATAAAGAGGTGAAACTATGACTCCAATGGATATCTTTTGGATATTCTTCATGATGACAGCACTCCAGCCTGTTCTCAAACAAAAGATGCTCGAGGCGGCCAGACAGCGCACCATTGCAAAAATAGAAAAGGAAAGGGGTTCCAGGGTCATCCTCCTGGTTCACCGCCAGGAAACGATGAGCTTGCTCGGCTTTCCCTTAATGAAATTCATTGATATAAACGATTCGGAACAGGTCATCAGGGCCATTCACATGACAGATTCCAATATACCCATAGACTTGGTCCTCCATACCCCTGGAGGCCTGGTACTTGCAGCTCTTCAAATAGCAAGAGCCGTCAAAGACCATAAGGGCAAGGTCACTGCCTTTGTACCCCATTACGCCATGAGCGGAGGCACACTCATTGCCCTTGCAGCAGATGAAATCGTCATGGATAAACACGCAGTCCTTGGGCCAGTAGACCCTCAAATGGGAAACAGCCCCGCTGCCTCCCTGTTAAAGGTCCTGGAAAAAAAGCCAATAGAAAAGGTGGAAGACCGCTCTATTGTGATGGCTGACGTAGCAGAAAAGGCTTTGAAGCAAATGAAGCTCAACGTCACGGATCTTCTGGCAGACAAACTGGGCAAGGAAAAGGCGGAAGAGCTTGCCCAATTACTTTCTCAAGGCACCTGGACCCATGATCACCCTATTTCATGGAACGAGGCAAAGGCCATGGGCCTTCCCATCAAAACCGACATGCCAGCGATATTTTACGAACTCATGAGCCTGTTTCCGCAACCTGTCAAAAGGGAGCCATCTGTGGAATTTCTCCCTATTCCAAGAAGGAGCAGTGAAGGAGGGGCAGGAAAAACCAGCCACAAATAGTCTTAACACCGGTTCTTCCGGCAAGAGCCTGTCTCAGAAAAAAAGGCCAAAAGCTATCAAGACTTGGCTTTGTTTAATGCCAGAAGAAAGCTGCCGTGCGCATTCTTTAGACGGTAGCCGGGAGAACCTTGAAATCCACCCAAAGCGTTAGTGCCTTGAAAGCAGAAACAGGCCCTTGTATTGGAAACTTGACCAGCAGTGCCTGATCTTATTCAAAATAGGAAAGGATTGGTAAGCCTCAATCCTGAAAAGAGGCATAGGCATATGCCGAATGATTGTGTATTGATTCAAAATTTTCAGCCTCTACCGCAAACCATGTTATCTCTGGAAGTTTCTTCAAACCTTGATATACCCCCCTTACCAGATCCTCCACAAACATGGGATGGTCATAGGCATACTCGGTGACATACTTTTCATCCGGCCTTTTGAGCACTGAATAGACCTCAGAGGAACCACTTTGTTCCACTACCTGAATCACGTCTTCTAGCCAGATAAACTTATCAAACCTCACCCAGACCCTCACCTCACCCCGTTGATTATGGGCGCCGTATTCTGATATTTCCTTGGAACATGGACAAACAGTTGTGACAGGGACCCTTGCGATAAGCATCATATCGAGATGGTCAGTCATGCTGCCGTACAATCCGCAGCCATATTCCATCAGCCCCTTTGTTCCTGTAACCGGGGCACTCTTTTCGATAAAATAGGGAAAATCTATCTCAAGGTGGGCCTCTTGGGCATCCAAACGATCTTTCATTGCAGAAAGTATCATCTCAAATGTCCTGACGTTGACCTCCTGCCTATACTCGTTCAGGATTTCTATGAACCGGCTCATATGGGTACCCTTGAATTGATGAGGCAAGTTCACATACATGTTTATACTAGCAACTGTCTGTTGTTTGCCCTTGGCCTTATCCAACACAGTTATGGGATAGCGGATATTTTTTATTCCAACCCTGTTTAGGGGGATCCTTCTGTCGTCGGCCATGCTCTGCACATCGGCCAACCCCTTGTATTCCCTATTCATAAAGTCGGCTCCAGCCTTTCTATCATTTTGTTGGCGGCCTCAACAAGTTTACTGTCGGCAGAGGCTACGGGAAGGCCTTGACGTTCCGCATCGCGGGCCTTCTTGGAAGATTCAAACACGCCAACTGGCTCAACTCCACACATCTGCGAGATGAATTCCACGTCTGACTCGTCCTGAATGTTATTGGCAACCACATGAAGGCTTCTTATCTTTAGATCTCTGGCTAGACTTTCTATTTTTCCAGCAGTCTCTATACTGCCCCTGTAAGGCTGAACCACTATGATAATGTGGTCCACTGACGCTATGGTTCCACGGCCAAGATGTTCCACACCCGCTTCCATATCCAGGACTACATCCTCTTGCTTGGCCAACAAAAGACAATTTAATAAATTCCTCAGCACTGCATTTTCTGCACAGGCACAGCCTGCACCACCTTGGACAATTGCCCCCAGCACCATGAGGCTTAAAGCCCCCCTTTTTTTCATGAACTTTTCAGGCAGGTCTCCAACCCTTGGATTCATGTTATAAAAAGGGCCATTTCTTTCGGAACGCTCCTGCAAAAGCTCCTTCATGGCAGCAATAGGGGTTATATCGCCAAGATCCAGACCCAAAAGCCTGGCTAGATGTGGACTAGGATCAGCATCTATTGCTAACACCCTTCTGCCCTTTTCTAGAAGCGCCTGAATGATGAGAGCACCAATAGTACTCTTGCCTACTCCGCCTTTTCCGCAAATAGCAATTTTCATTGACTTCAGCCCCTCTTTGAACTCCTTGTCACAACACCATGGAGGATCCACCCCGACGCGGATCACCTGCGGCGTCACCCTCCCTTGTGTCAACAACATGAACCCCGCCAAAATAGACGTCTATCTCGTTCCAGACATTTACAGGAAAGTCCTTCTTGAACTCATCCACTACCTCTTCAGGAAATCCTGGTTCTACTTGAAAGATCTGTCCATCCCAATGGATACGTGGCCTCTCCACAGCCTCCTTAAGGGGCAGCCCGAAACAGACACAATTTATCACCACTTGAGTGAGAGCCGTTCTGATTCTCTTGCTGCCGCCGCTTCCAAGGACAAACCTCGGTGCCCCTCCCTGTTCCAGTATCGACGGTGACATCATCGAACCCACCCTGATCCCAGGTGGAGACGAGTGAAACCCCTCGGGATGAAGATCATCTTCTCCCATCATGTTGTTGAGCATGATACCTGTACCTGGTGCGAAATAACCTGAGCCTTCTCCATTGGAAGTCGTCATGCTGGCTACATTGCCTCGATGGTCGCATACGCTGACATGGGTGGTCCCGTGTGAAAAACATGGCCTGAGGCCTTTTTTTGCATCTTCAAACCATCGTTCGCCTGGGCTTTCTAACTCGAAGCCTTTCCCTTCCCTGTATGCCTCTACCTCTTGCATGGCCTTTGCCAAAAGGCATAGATGGTTCACATCACCCCATGAACATCTGGCCAAAAGGGCCGAACTATCGAGAAGCTTGAGGGTGACTGCCACATAAAATCCCCCAAAGGATGGAGGAGGATTGGTGACGAGCTCGTAGCCGCAAAACCTAACCCTGAGCGGTTTTCTCTCCTTGACCTCATAGGCGGCCAGATCTTCCTTTGTCAAAAGCCCCCCTCCCCTCTCCATGTCTGTAGCAATCTTTTCAGCAAGAGATCCCCGATAAAACTCTTCTATTATTTGGCCATTCGTTTGTCCAATCTCATTGAGAAAATCCGCCAATTCCGGATTTCTTAAAACCTGGCCCTCTTTTATATATTTTCCATCCTTCAAAAACATCTTCTTTCCAGTATCTGAAAAGAGCATTATTGGTTCAAGTAATGAAAGAAAATATGCCTGGTGGTTGTTCAGAACCACGCCTTCCCGCGCAAAACGCGCCGCTGGCGCCACAATATCTGAAAGATCCATGTGCCCTAGCCTTGAATGCACATGTAGAAATCCCCTAAGATTACCTGGCACCGCCACTGAACCGAGACCAATGTTGAAATCCTGGCTGGAACCTGGAAATTCCACTGTCACTGGGAAAAAATGGGGTTCCTGGAGCTTGCCTGGCAAACCCTTACCTGGTGTATCCACAAAAAAATCAAAGAGCACTTCCTCCCCACCCTCAGGCCGTGCAAGGAGAAAACCGCCTCCACCAAGGGAAGAAAGAGCTGGCTCAACAACTGCAGCCGCAAAACCTGCGGCGATAGCTGCATCGAACGCATTTCCTCCGCCTGAAAGGACTTCTGAAGCAGCCTCTGTCACAAGAGGATGACCAGAGGCGACACCTGCCTTGTATTCAGCCAATATTCACACCCCTTCTTTTCAAAATGTAAGGTCAAACAGACTAAACCGGCTTATATATTTTGGCAAGGCAGCCATTGGAGCAAAATCTTATGAACTTACGCGCGAGGCAAAACGCCTCTTTCCTCAGATGTAGAAAGACATTAAAATCAGAAAGGTGCAGTTGAGATGGTAAGCCTATCAATAACAGACACAGGTAAAATGTAATGAAATGTCCGGGACAAGATAGCAGATACTGGAAACCTGGTGCGATCTTCGATGTCAAATGCCCATCCTGTGGGGAAATGATCGAATTTTTCAAGGACGACACGAGACGCAGATGCCCTGGCTGTGGACAAGAGGTGCCAAACCCTGAAATGGACTTTGGATGTGCAGCCTATTGCCCCTATGCGGAACAGTGTCTTGGGGGCCTTGCAGATGTCACAGGAGATGGAAAACTCAAGATTCTCAAGGGCAAAATGCTAAAAGAGATTCGCCAGCTATATGAAAACAAGAGCAAGCTGGTAGCCCAAGCCACAACTTTCCTGGAGCTTTGTGAAGATATAGGGAAAAAAGAAGGGGCGGACCTTGGCACTATACTCTTGGCAGGCTTTGTGATGCTTCATCTTCCACTAGACCCCAAGGTGGAACAACTCAAAGGCATTGAAAAACAGATGCGGGAAAAGCTAACGGCTATAGGCGCGGACAAAACACAGACAGATGATGCCTTGAATGTAATTGAAGAAGGCCTTTCAGGACATTTGGAGGCTGGGAAAACCATGGATAACTTCAATGTGATTAAGGATGCGCTTGCCATTTCAACATTTGAAGCCAGAGGGAAAACAGACTGGCAAAGTCTTTCTGAAAGGCTCCTGACCGACAGTGGCAGGCAACTTGCTCAAAACAAGGCAGCACTTGGTTAACCACACATCCAGGCTGCAGTCTTGAATGGCCATTCAGAGGCCCTTGAAACAAATAGGCCAGCCCTTTTGAGGAGCTGGCCTCATTATTTCCAGCAAAGACAAATCTCTTTAACCAAGTATTGCCTTCAGGTCTTCATCTGGTGTGGAAATAGGCATTATGTTGTAATTCTTTACCAGCACATCCAACACGTTCGGGGTAATAAATGCCGGAAGACTAGGCCCTAGCCTTATGTCCTTTATGCCAAGAGCGAACAATGTAAGAAGTATTGCCACGGCCTTTTGCTCATACCATGAAAGTACCATGGAAAGAGGTAAGTCGTTTACGCTGCAATTAAAGGCGTCAGCCAAGGCCGAGGCTATCATTATGGCAGAATAGGCGTCATTACATTGACCAATGTCCAGAAGTCTTGGAATACCTTCTATGTCACCAAGTTTTTTGTCAAAAAAACGGAACTTACCACAAGCAAGGGTCAGCACGATACAGTCTTCTGGGACCTTTTCAACAAACTCGGTATAATAGTTGCGGCCAGGCTTTGCACCGTCGCAGCCGGCAACCAGGAAGAAGTGGCGTATCTTTCCGTCCTTGACCGCCTGGATTACTTTGTCTGCCACAGACAGGACTGCATTTCTTCCAAATCCCACCATGACAGTGCCCTTGTCTGTATCTTCCGGAAATCCTTCCATTTCGAGGGCCTTTTGGATGGCAGGAGTAAAATCCTTGTCTTTGATATGGGTAACTCCTGGCCAGCCCACTAACCCTGTGGTGAATATCCTGTCGAAATAGGACTCCTTGGGTTTCTGTATGCAGTTTGTGGTCATGACTATAGAGCCTGGGAACTTGGCAAATTCCTTAATCTGATTCTGCCACGCAGTCCCATAATGGCCATAAAAATGGGGATATTTCTTGAGTTCTGGATAGCCATGGCAAGGGAGCATCTCTCCGTGGGTATAGACATTTATCCCCTTGCCTTCTGTCTGCTTGAGTATCAGCTCGAGATCCCTGAGATCGTGCCCAGAGACAAGTATCGCATGACCCTTCTTAGCGCCAAGCGGCACCTCGGTTGGCACTGGATGTCCATAGCGGCCCGTATTGGCGGCATCCAAAAGCTCCATTGCCTTGAGGTTGGCCTTGCCGCAATCGAGAACCAGCCCCACCCATTCATCGAGGCCCATATCCTTGTTGAGGCTCGATGCAAAGGCCCTGTGAATGAAGCTATAGACCTCTTCGTCTTCCTGCCCAAGGATCTGGGCATGGTCAGCATATGCTGCAACACCTTTGAGCCCATAGATCAAGGTCTCCCTGAGGGAGCGCCTGTCCGCGTCCATCTCGCCATTTGACAGCACACCGTGCATCTCCCCCTGCCTGATCATCTCTTCCCTGTTTGAGCCTAGTTCAAAGGTTGCTGGACCTTCTCCAAACTCTGTATTTCCTCCTGCAGCAGCCACCTTTTCCTTGAGTTTATCCCTTAGTTCAACACTCCGCCTCAAAAGATCCACAAAGCGGTCTGGATCAAAGTCCACATTGGTAAGGGTTGAAAAGGTTGCCTCACAGGTAAAAACATTCACATCTTTGTCGCTTATCCCGACTTTCCTTGCTTCAACAGCCACCTGCGAAAGGCCTTTTAGGGTATAAATCAGAAGGTCCTGAAGGGCTGCCACATCAGGCTTCTTTCCACACACACCTATCTTGGTACAGCCTGTACCCTTCGCTGTCTGCTCACATTGAAAACAAAACATGATTTCACCTCTTTCTTTCGTTTATTATCCCTATAGAGGGATGCCAATATGTTTATATACTCGGTCAAGACCTATACGGTTTATTACCGCACCAAGCCGCTCACCGTCCCTGCTATTAGTCTTGTAGAAGCCGACAATCTTTTCAGCTATGTCCAAGACCGATTCTTCACTAAATATTCCTTGTAGCTCGTGGGCCAGTTGAGGGTGTCGGCCAAGCTTTCCACCTATCATGATCCTGAACCCTTCCTTGTCTATCTCAAGGGCAGAAGTTGGACATACCCTGATACAATGGCCGCAGCAAAGGCATTTCTCACAGTCCACCAAGGGGCCAGCATCTTCAACCAGGGTAATGGCATCTTCTTTACATTCTTCACAACAAGCTCCGCATGAACTGCATTCATTTCCAGATGCCCACGCTGGCCTTACAGCACCGATGATCCCCATGTCTACTATCTGGGGACGGGAGCATGCATTGGGACAAAATGAAACAGAAACCCTGAACTCATGATGCAGCTTTATTGGCCCACTTATATTTTCCTCGAGAAATTCCTTTAGGGCCTGCCCATGAAAAAATTTTTCCAGTTTTTCCACCAAAGTAGAAGGCCCCAAGACCCTGTTGGAGCAATTTTTTGCCCCAAAGCAGGTTTCCAATTGATACCCCTTGACCTCACGGTGTTGATCTTTCATGAATCTCTGCCTGCACTCTTCCAGATGGTCGGTTAGCACAAGGGTCGATCCCTGCTGTTGCACAAATTCTTCTACCCTCTTTTTGACCATCTTTCTGATGAAAAAGGGTACCCGTGACATCTCTTTCAAGGCATCGTCACTCCATCTCATAAGCGGCTCCTTCTATTGTCTTTAAAGATAAACCGGATAAAAATTATTAACATTGACTTATGTCAATAGTAGTGGAATTCTTTATGGAAAATCTGAGTCAGTGAGGAAAGACAACAAATGAACAAACAACAAGGTATCCCAGGATTGGTACAAAAAAATGACGGTTCTTTTGGATTCACAGTGGAATGCCCCAATGGATTTATCACTCCAGAGGTACTTAAGGCTGCCCATGATGCGTGTTCGCAATTCGGCTGCCGTCTTCATATAACCACTGCACAAAAGTTGATGTTTCTGGACCTCGACGAGGATACAGGGCCAGAGGCTCTCAAACTCCTTGAAGCAGCAGGAGCCAGCGTAAGAAAGGCGAGGGATCTTTCCCAGCCACGAGTCTGCGTGGGTAAGCCTTATTGCAAGTTTGGGGTTCAGGATTCCTTTGCCCTGGGGCAAAAACTCTTTGATGAGCTTGGCAGAATGGCCACGCCACCGAAGCTGAAATATGCTGTGTCTGGATGCCTTGCCTGTTGCGCCTGGTCCAACCTGATGGATCTGGGTTTTGCCGGGGTGAAAAGTGGATACAGGGTAATCGTTGGCGGGCATGGGGGCTTCAGGCCCACGCCAGGCATAGAAATCGGAAAGGTGACAAGCCATGACGAGGCTGCACAGGTATTGAAGAAGATGGCAGAACTTTTCGCCAAGGAAACACCCAAAAAGGGCCGCGCTGATAAACTGATAAAGAAAATAGGCATTGAAGAGGTAAAAAGACACCTGGGCTTTTGAAAAGGCAGTTTAGCTTGAGCGAAGTATCATCAGGGCCATGCGCTTCACCTTCATGGAGCAATCATCGAGAAACGGCAAAACGTCTTCTGTTTCGAGACAGTCGAGTTCTGCCAGGCGCTCAAGGGCCATGGCCCTTACCTCTGCACTTTCGTCCTTAAGAAGCTGCCTGTAAAGCTCTTCGTTCTCGGGCCTGATATCAAGCTGGCCAAGAAGCATGAGTATGTCGAGACGCAAGACACTGTCTCCAGATTCCAGTTCTGCCTTGTATATGGCAGCCACCTCGTCCTCCTTGTCTTTGAAGCGCCACAGATTGAACAGGATGGCCCTCTTCTGATCCAAGGAACAACTCTTTATCCTGTCTGCAAGAAGCCCCATGAGCCTGCTGTCTTTAAGGTTGCACAAGGCACTTACTGCAAGCTCTTGAATCTCAGAATCGGGTTCGTACATACACTCCATGAGTGGAAGGACGGCTGCCAGATTCCCCTCCCAGCCAACTGCCATGATCGCACGGGCCTTGAGGTCTGCGTCTTCTGAGGCAATGTCTGAGATGAGTTTTCGATTGAGGGATTGAGGGTCGTCAAGAAATGGCCCTATGACTGCCAAGTGAATGGCTGCCTGATCCCGAAATTCCTCTGGTTCTGTTTCATCTTTCATGATCTCATAGAGGGGCCAATATATCTCTTCCTTGGCCACACTTCCAAGAAGCATGATGAGTTCCTTGCGAAGGGCCAAATCCCCTGCCTTAAGGGCCCTGAGCAGAATAGATACAGCCTTTTCCCTCTCTTTCAGAATGCGTCCTGGATTTTCAACATACTGTCTTGCCTGCTCTAGCAGGCGCTGGTTGGAATCAAACGGGATAACAGGCCGCATCAACTTCTGACATCAAACTCCAAATCGAATTTTAGATCTTCATTCTTTGAGACAAGGCTGATAGCCAAGGTGCCCACCTCCGTAACCTTTGCCTGCAAGGTCACTGGAATGACTGTGCCTGGCTCTATACCTGTTGCCTCTAACTCTGTTTTCAGAGTACTAACAGGCTCAATGGAACCCTCCCAGTCTGAAATGATATCACCAGGCTTGTCTTCAGGTCTTTCATTTGAGCCAAGAAACATGAATTCCACTTCCTGACCCACCACCAGGCCAAATTCCTTGTCGGGAATATCTACGATACTGCCCTCTTCAAGCCCTTTGGGAACGACACACAGTGCCTTTATCTTTGGAGGCATGCCTGGGATGGCAAGGGCCGCTGACTCAAGGCCGATATAGTAGGATCTTGGCACTCCTCCCCTTATCTTTATGCCTTCACCAAGCTGTACCAGCCCAAAGTGTGCAGCTCCCCTAGACACGGCTAGATCAAGGTCGGTTCCCAGAAGCTCTACAGGCTGCTCTGCCACACCCTCTGCCCAGCTGGAAATGACAGACATTATCCTTTCTCTAAGCACGCGTGCCTTAAAGACCCCCCCGTTAAACAGCACTGCCGTGGGTATGACAGGCCCCTCATCTTCCCTTTCAGCTGTTGCAGCCTCGGAACTCAAAAACTTGGCCAGATGTTTGGTAATGGCAGTATCGGCTGCATAAGGAAGCCCCAATTCCTGAAGACCAGCCTTTTGTCTCTCCTTGGGTCTGTCGGATATAGCGCACTCAGGGAAAAAGCCCTGAAGTATGATATCGACAACCTGCTGCCTGGTAAGCTCTGTCCTGATGGTGCCGCCAACAAGACCTGAACCCCTTCCTGGAACTATCACAGGCACAGAGTCCAAATCAGGATCTTCAAGAAGTTTCTCCTTGGCAAGCCTCACATTGTTCCATAGGGCCTGAAACTGATGCTGATCCAATTTTTGACCTTTGCCCTTCAGATCTTCGGACAGTTGCCAAGTGAGGGTCAGATCCATGTTATCGCCACCAAGAAGGAGATGTTCCCCCACTGCAAGCCTTTCGAGATATAACTCGTTGTCACGGCTTGAAACCTGGATGAGGCTGAAGTCACTGGTTCCACCGCCTATATCCACCACAAGGATTACATCTCCTGGCTCCACTTGTTTTTTCCACTCATCTGCCTGAAGATGGAGCCATGAGTAGAATGCGGCTTGAGGCTCTTCGAGAAGGACCACTTCTCCGAGGCCGGCGGAAGTGGCCGCCTTAACAGTCAGGTCCCTAGCCACAGCATCAAATGAGGCAGGGATCGTGATATAGACATCCTGATCCTCAAGCCTTTGACCGCTCCTTTTACCAATGCCATAGTTCCAAGCCGCCTTGAAATGTCTCAGATAGGTTGCCGTTGCCACCACTGGAGACATCTTCTTGCAGTCTGGCGCAGCATCAATTGGGAGTATAGAGGCAAGTCTGTCTATTCCTTTGTGGCATAACCAGCTCTTTGCAGAAGAGACAAGACGTCCAGGCACCTCTGCTCCCCGGACCCTGGCCCACCGGCCAACCACCCTTTCTCCAAAAGGATCCCACGGCATCACAAGCCCACCGCCTTCCATCTCTTGCTGCGTGGGAAGATAGATGAATGAAGGAAGCAGCTTGTGCTCCTTCACCTCTCCAGGGGCCTCTATCTGAGGACAGGGAAATATTTCTATCTCAGCTGGCGAATCGGGACCCGATGCCTTTTCCGTATCGATATATGAAAGTACGCAGTTTGTTGTGCCAAGATCTATTCCGACAACAAAGCGTGATTTTGGCTCTTTCATGTCTTAATGAGATTTTGCTTCAAGAAATTTCAACTTCTGCTGGGGCAAGGATATCGGTTCTATCCTTACCTGTCCATTTTGGAAGATTTATCTTTGTAAACCTCCATCCACTGTGACGAATGACGCCCTTATAAGGGGGGCTGCCATGGATATTGCCAATGAGCCTGATCTTTGTAGGATCAAAGTCTTCTTCAATCTCCACCTGGCTTCCCTCAGGGGCATCTAGCACTGGTTTCAACCCAAGGGCATCATTGAGTGCCGCCCGGCACCCCCTATGCACCTGCCTTACGGCTGCCCCTATCTGCGCATCGTCATATGGCTCAATATCTTCCTGCAAGAAATCGAGTAGCCTGCCTTCCCGTTGCAAAAGCCCGAGAAGCTGCACTACAGCGATCTCTTTCGGATATAACTCTTCTGCGCTCTCCTCCTCTGGCAAGGGTACCTCTTCTGGCGCCTTTTCAGCTTCCGCCTCTTTATCCACTGTTTCTTCTTCCTCTTCCTTTGCAGGGCCTTCCTTCACTAAAGCCTGTAAAGTAAGAGCAAATATTATCCAAACCCCCATGGGGCCTGCTCCTAGCACCCAGCCTTCCCAGGAATTCACATTCAAGAATTCTTGGTGGAAATAAAGGATGGCACCAGTAGCAGCGTTTACACAAGCAAAGAAAAAGAAGGAGGCCCAAAGCACCCTGCCTTTTATGTTTTTCTGATCCATTTTATAAAACCTACCAGATAGCTAAGATTTAAGGCCCAACGGGCCTGTCGAACCAAAACAATTGAAGGGACAATAATCGGTAATTAGTTAATTGTCGAGATCACGAAAACAGTCTATCAGTGTTTTAAGGGTATGATTGCTGAAAGAACCTGTGGCCAATGAGGCCGTCTATCTCTTTCCATTGCCACCCCTTTTCGATGCACTGCCCTTTCCTTTGGCCGCAACCTTTTTCTCCTTTGAAAAAGGGTTGTCGAGCATTTTTTTCCAGCTTCCATCTATCTTATAAACATATTGTCCTGCCTTTACCAGGCATGTCTTGTTCTTTTTTGAACAACTTGCTATTTCAACCCTTTTTTCAGGGCCAGCCTTTAATCTGTAGGCAAAATGTGCTGAAAGACGCCTGTCTTTTGATGCATTGGTCTTTTGCAAGACCTCTGCTGGCAGGATATCTCGCGCCTTGAGTGGCAGGATCTTTGAAAGATAGGCGATCACCTCTTTCTGGGATTTTTCCGATAACGAATCGTCTTTTTTAAAGGTCCACCTTTCCACCTTTTTGCCCTTTTCTGTTGAATCTTTCTCGCCCTCATCCAGTCTTGAAAGTACCCAGTCCGTGACATCAGAACCATAGGAGCACCTATCAATGTCGCTTGGAAAGGCAGGAATCACCTTGAGATTTACCCAAGGATCAGGATCAAGGGGCTTATCTGGCCTCTTGGACCATATATCAAAGACAGACAGAATGTCCCTTTGAACCAGATAAACGGTATTGGACCCAGGCCTGCGAACAAAACTCGAGCCCCATTCAGGCCCCTTTCCCCCTATTATTATGGACAGCTCATCAGATTTTCCTTTTTTCAAGGTGACCTTGAGCCCCTTGCCTTCATCCAGGCCAAACACAGAAAGGTGGCGTTTGCCTTCAGCCCTCACTTCCCCCTGAAGGCCTTGCAAGAGCCCTAAGAGCCTTTCCACCTTGCTCTTTTTGGCAGGTGCCCAAAAGGAGTGACCCTGCTTCGAAATCCCAACTTTCCAGCCATCCTTATCCTTGATAAGCTCTAGCCCGTGGCCAGATTGGTTTAGTACCCTGGCTTCTATGGAGCTGATGGCCTCCTTGTCAAAATCGGTAGTGACCTTTGCATAAAGATCAGCCACATTACTCTTCTCTGGCTGCGTGAGGTAATACCACAGCCCGATTACAAACAGGAATACAATCGTTAGACCCAGAAGATGGCTCCTTTTCATGAGATCACTCCTTCCAACATCAAATACGACTTAGAGGGCTTTTAAACGGTTTCGGGCAGTTGACAGTGGCTTCTTTTTCTCTTCCTGCCCACCACCCTCAATATGCCCAAAATTATCCATGCAAGAGGGGCAAAAAATGTGGCGAACAATTTCCACATCAGCTTTTCTTTTGCACCAACAGGTGCAATGAAACGCTCAACTTGTGTCTTTGTCCTGATGTTGATGAGCTCTGGCCCAAGACAAAGGGCATCCATGGTATTTAAGAAAAAAGTGGCATTGCTCAGGGCTGAAAGCGCAGTATCGGTAAACATCTCGCTACATCCTACTATCACAAGCCTCGACTCCTTTTGTACCTTTTGCGCGTCTGCTGCCTTTTGGGGCTGTTTGTCAGAGCTTTTTTCTGCCTTTTTTCCTTTTTCTGCCTTGTTGTTGGCACCCTTTTCCTCTTCTGGCCATTTGGGCACCTCCTTGTGTGCCGCCATAGGATCAGGGAATAATCCATGTAGCATCATGGCAAGAGGATAACTCCTCAGTTCACCCTGGGGTGGGCTGAAATCCTTTTCTGTCAGGATGCCAAAATGGTAAGGCCTGGTCCAACTCGCCCTGCTCGATGCAAAGAGCATTGTCTTCTTCAACCCCGTTTTCCTGATGGTCTTTTCATTGATGTCCAAGGCACTTCCCCAAAGGTACAGAAGGCTTGGCAGGTTTCCTGTAATGGAGATTTCCTGGTTCATCTGATCTGGAAAGACCTGGATCTGCATAGGAAAGTTCACAGGGGTCTGAACCACAGCAGTAAAAAGGCCCATCTGCCTGTTGCTCTGAACAGAAAGCACGATATGGTTCTGGTCGAAAAGCATGTCCTTATTGATATCCACTCCGAGGGGACCCAAAAGGCTTTCAATATCTGATGTCACCTTTTCAGCCCTGACCTCCATGCCCTGTGGCCCCTCCTGGTAGTTGTATCTGTATCGTTGCGATGCCACGAAGACAGGCCTACCAGAATAGAGAAAATTCCTTATTTCAAAGACCTGGCGCTGGTTTAAATGGCCTGGAGAAAGAAGCACCAGGACTGAAGCGTCTTTGGGAATAGGGGTAGATTTTGTGATCCCCTGGCGCACCACTTCATACCCCTGGGATTCCAGGAGGCGTACAACCATCTGGTATTTGTCCACGCCAGGAGGCACTGGTCTTCCCATCCTCTGGTACAGCATGGCCATTTGAGGGGAAACTTGCTCGAGTGGTGCCACAAGCACTACCTTGGGACGAGATGGCAATGTGAGTCGGTAGATCTTGGAGACCATTTCATATTCTAGATTGCCAACAGAATCGGGCACCACCTGTGGTATCACTTCTACTTTTTTGTCCAGATAAGAAAGGGTTATGGCAGAATAGATTCGCTTTATATTGACTGCATCCTTTTCGATGGTCTGAGCGCTAAAAGGCATAACTCCCTCCTTCTGCAGGGAGTCCAGTTTTTCCCTGGGAAGCTCCTCAGGGTCCACCACCTTGAATGAAAACTTTGAAGACAGCCTTGAAAGCTCTTCTAGAATGCCGGATACATCCCTTTCCATTTCCTTCATTGCAGTCGGCATCTTGTCCCGGGGGGAACAGTAATATGTGACTGTAATAGGCACCTTAAGCCTCTCCAGCACCCTCTTAGTACCAGGAGAAAGGGTATAGAGACGGTTTTGTGTCAGATCCAACCTATAAAGCCGCACGTTTGAGATGGCAGCATTGAAAAAGACGCCAATGCCTATAAGAAGCAAGATCCCCGGCACAAATCCTTTTGTCATCCTTCTCTTAAGCCAAGCCTCCAAGGCAAGACCGTTTATGACCAGAAAAATAATGCTCCAGGAGAGGAAAAAAAGGATGTCCCCAAGGTCGAGAACCCCCTTTTGAAAAGAGGCAAAATGGCTTCCTATGCCTATGGCCTCCTTCAAAAATGAACCGAGCCCTGGCACCCATCCATCAAGAAAGGTAGAGGAAAACTGCGTGCCAGTGAGATAAAAAAATGTGCCAATTAGCAGTGCGAGAATAAAGGCCACCACCTGATCTGCAAAAAATGCAGAGACTGCCATGCCCATGGATAGGAGGCAGGAACTCATGAGGATGGTGCCCAGATAACCTCCGATTATTGGTCCAGGATCTGGATTGCCAACTGATTGTAACATCACTGGTATGGTTACGGTGCCGAGAACGGCCAGGACACAAAACAATAGGGCTGAGAGAAACTTGCCTGCCACAAGCCTACTGCTGCTCATAGGCAAGCTGAAAAGGAGACTGATGGTCCCGCTCTTTTTCTCCTCTGCCCAAAGGCGCATGGTAACAGCCGGAATGAATACGACAAGGATTACGGGCATATTGTTGAAAAAGGCCCTCATGCTGCAAATACCAGTAACAAAAAAAGGCATCATGAAAAGGCCTGATGCCACCAAGAGAAAAACAACGATGAAACAATATGCCACAGGGGAATTAAAATAGGATGATAGTTCACGCCTGCAAATATTCAAAGAAGAAGCCTGCATGACCTTCTCTCCTCTCGTCTTTGTTTATGAAACCGTGCCCACACCACTGCCATCAGTATGAATAAGGGCTGAAAAGACCTGTTCAAGATCAGGCCCTTTTTCATACAGCTCTACTATGGTCAAATTATGTTGCTTGGCAAAATGGGATATCTCCTTCAGAGCCATCTGGGCATCTTTGGCATGCAACTGGAAACATGATGCTGTATGAGCCTGACCTTGATCTTTCCTGACGACCTCACTTATGCTCGGCAGTCCAGCCAGATCCTTTGAGCTCACGCTTTGTTCTTCAAAACAAGCCACCACACACTGGTAGGGAAAAGCCCTTTTGGATAGCTCCCTCAAGGGGCCGTCGGCCCTTATCCTGCCATCACTAATCACCACCGCCCTGTCGGTAAGGGCGGTTATCTCTTGAAGGATATGAGTGCTGAAAAGGATGGCCTTGTCGGAAGAAAGGGCTCTTACGAGCCTTCTTATCTCCATAATCTGCAGGGGATCAAGGCCACTAGTGGGCTCATCCAGAATGAGCACCGGCGGATTGTGTATCAGGGCTTGCCCAAGCCCTACTCTTTGCTTATATCCCTTGGACAGCTCTCCTATGGGCTTACACCAAACGGAGCTCAAGGCACAATTTTCTGCAACCCAGCCAAGACGCTCATCGATCTCTTTTTTCCCTAGTCCCCTTGCCGCCCCCACAAAAGACAGGTATTCACGAACCTCCATATCTTCGTATATGGGTGCCTGCTCAGGTAAAAAACCAAGGTCCTTTCTTACTTCTAAAGGATTGCTTTCAATATCGTGGCCATTGACCTTAGCAGTGCCAGAGGTAGGGGTGAGCTGAGTGGCGAGAATCTTCATAATTGTGGTCTTGCCGGCGCCATTTGGCCCTACAAGGCCTACAATCTCTCCTTTGGAAACAGTGAAAGAACATCGATCAACCGCTTTGAATGAACCATAGTCCATGGAAATATCCTGTACTTCTATCATCATATCCTCCACCGAAAACTTCTTGGGCGTGATTATGTCTTTGTGTTTGGAGGTGTCTTGGAGAAAGTTTCATGAAAAAAGCAGCGCCAATGCGCCACCTTGGATAAGCCATTTTGGGACAAATCTTGTGTATGGAGTCCTGATTGATCTGTAAAAGCTAGAATGACGACTGACATAACGCAGTGAACCCCGATCACACCTGACAGATACACTGATGAGATATATTAAGCAGCAAAAAGACATTGTCAATCCCTCTAAGTAGCCGCTATTTCAGGTTCTTCTGGAAAAGGAGTTCCTGACCTTTTGAACAGGGTATTTGGGATCAGCCTTAGATACTCATGAGCTGGGAAGATCCTATTTCTTCCTATTTTTCAGGTCAATTTCCCTTTACTTTATGGTATTGTGATAGATTCTCAAAAAGAGGATCCTTACCCCAAGAATTTTCAGAGACGACGTAGCTATGGGCAACAAGATAATAATCGGTGGGAAAAGCATTGGCCTTTTTGGCCTGGAAACCGCGCTTTCCAATGTCAAGCAACTCATAAAGGCAGAAGGACTTGATAGCCAAGAAGCAGCTGAAAGGCTTTTTGATTTCATAGAAAAAAAGAATTACATTCCTCCTTCCTCAAAGGACGATTACCTAAGGGCGTTTAAAAGACTCCTTGAGGGCCAGAAAGAAAAGGCCCAAACAAAGCCTATCCGTATCCTTGGACCAGGCTGTATAGGGTGCAACAAACTTGAACAGCTGGTACTTGAGGTCCTTGCCGAACAAAATATCGCAGCTGATATCCTGCATGTTACTGACAAGGATGAAATATGGCGATATGGCGTAATGAAAACACCTGCTCTTGTCGTGGGGGACAAGGTCTTGAGTAGTGGTATCATACCCACTTCAGCCCAGATAAAGAGTTGGTTACTGGAACTGCTGTGAAAACCTGTAACTGAGTTCTTCAAAGATCTCATCTTATCTCTTTGCATCTTTGGCCCTGAAGCTGCCTCGAAGCATTGGGAATTCTTCTAAGGCAAGACGCAGATGCTGATGTCTTAAAGATTCTTCGTATCCATGCAGTTACTGAAGAAACGGACGAATTTTGAGGTGGCCTTGACACATCCCTTCTCTCTTTGCTTGACGACAATAGAGACACCAACACATTTTTCTTGAACTCGAAGGCCCTTGGCTGCTATTTTTTCTGGTTGTTATCTTCAACTACTGGCAGGATAAATTGCAATGAAGGATTGACAGGAGGAAGCATTGGATCGGGAAAGGGATCATCTTAGAACCTGTGTGCATCCGTCTGGCAAATTTATTGCCGGAGTGCACAGGCCCTCTTATAAGGTCTTAAACAACCGCATATCAATAAAAAGGTTGATACTTGGCAAAACTGCACAGGGCCAGTCTGTGCCAAATGATAAAAACTTTCCAGAAGGAGACCTAGAGATAAATTCGGCAGACTGGGTATATGAGATACCGAATGCATTTCCCATGTGGGGGGTCACCTACATACTGGGAAAGATTGCTGAGGATAACGGCGTAAACAGCTTGGACTTTTCCTTTGAGCCCAGGGGACAAACCCGTTTTTCCGAAATACCAGGGCTCGAACAGATAAATATGGCCAAACTTCCCAGACCCATTCTCCTTGCAATGGCTCAAACTTGTACGAATCCGGCCATCCTCAAAAGGCTCCTTCCCCTTTGCGCTGAGCTCGAATATGAAGATGAAGAACCAAAAGGCGTAACGTTCAGAAAAGACGAGAAAGGACACCTTGCACCCGCAATCAAAGATCACGACCTGTATGAAACCCTTGGCAACAACCCTTATCTTCCAAACCGTCTAAAGGCTTTACTCTTGCTCAACCCAGGCATTCAAGGCTCAAACCCCATAGTAGGCGAATACATCGACAAGGATAAAACCCATATTTGGGAATATCTCAGGGCAAACAGTTATATCCCTTGGGGTCACTTTGCTGCCAACATGGCTCAAGACTGCGTGAAATATTCAGTGGACGATCTTGATATCCAAGATGTCAAGGGCCTGAGGCATCTTTATTATCAGAGAATTTATTGCAAACTCGCTCTACATCTTGGCATAGAGGTGAAAAAAAGGGGCATGTTTTCAAGCCATGATCTTGAAGGCCTGAGGCTCTCAATACTAGATAAGTTAGCTGAAGCAGGCAAAAAAGGGCGGCCGTTTTTCACTGCAACACTTTGGGGCTGGAACTATGGCTACGACTTCAGCCCTTCTGGCTTCAGGCTCCACGCCTCTCATCAGCAGATCCATCAACAGTTTGCCCTTATTCCAGAACAGGCAGAACCTGTCTTCAAGGATGAGACTGCCCTTCCCTTTTTCTCATATGCCATTGGAGACAATATAGCCTCATTTATTGCAGCATATGAAAAGATCCATGAAAGATCGTTCTTCGATGCCTATATCCAGGCAATTGAGACCAACGAGCGCATAGATGGCCAACAGCAATTGCCTAGGGATCTCATTATTGCCAGAGATGAAAACGCCATGCTTTTCGTGCCAAAGGCACAGAGATCCCAGGGAGAAATCCAGATCATGGCTCTAAAAAAGGTTGGAAACATCCTGGAAGCGGATGAGTCTGTCCGCCAAAGCCTCGATGGACTGATCCACACAGCCGTAAAGGTCCTCTCTGAACTTGGGGCCAGGATGATCACCTGTTTCGAGATGTCCAAAAGATTTACAGACCCTTCTGACCAGAGGCTCATGTACTGTTTTCTACCCAAACATCCCAGATCCCCAGGAGCTTTTAGCGAGCAACAGGGAAGATGGATAACAGGCCATTTCCCTGAAGATTATGCCACGTGCTGCAAACTGGCCCTGAACAAGATAAGGCCATGAGCTACTCAGGACCCCAAGGCCTCCTTTACTGTGGGGAAAAGGCTGAGGTCTGTATGAGGCAGAAACAGGCATGAGACATAGTGGTCCATGAACCTCGGGTTGTCACTGAGGTCGAAGTGGGTCATCATCTGGGCCACATGCTTCATTTCCTGAAACTTGGGCCACGATATGGCTGCCGCCCGTGCCCCTGTGAGGGAGGAATTTCCTGCAAAGAAGAATCTTTCTCTGGGTATGTCAGGCAAAAGGCCTATAATGATCGCTTGGTCGAGGTCCAAATAGCTTCCAAAATTGCCAGCCAAGATCACCCGTTCCAGATCTTCTATGGCCATGCCAACAGATTCGAGAAGGGTTAAATAGCCAGCAAACATGGCCCCCTTGGCCCTTATGAGATTTTCCACGTCTGCCTCTGTAAAAACTATATCCTGACCAATGGATGTTGCCTCCTTCTCTACCACCACATATTCCCAGCCGTCGGAGCCTGGCCTTACACGAGAAGTCTTAAGATCCCGCTTGAATTTGCCCTGCCTGTCAAGTACTCCTGTCATGAATAGTCCAGCCAAAAGACTTATTATGCCTGAACCACAAATACCCTTGGCCTTTTTCCCGCCTATGGTCAATACCATTGGCTCAAATGTAACTGGGTGGATATGGACTACCTCCACGGCTCCTACAGTAGCCCGCATACCAAACTTTATGCCGCCGCCTTCGAAGGCAGGGCCTGCTGAACACGCAGCGCACGCCATCCAATCCTGATTGCCCAGGACGATTTCTCCGTTGGTGCCAATATCTATGAACAGGGTAAGCTCAGGATGGTGGTTCAGGCCTACACCAACAACTCCTGCCACTATATCGCCCCCCACATAGCTTGCCACGCAAGGAGCAAGAAAAATCCTTGCATGTTGAGGCAAATCAAATCCGATTTCGCAGGCCCTGACTGGCGGAAACTGGTTGGCTACTGGGATATAGGGTTGTGCCCTGAGGAACTTGGTCTCCAGCCCCAGCAAGAAATGTGTCATAACGGTATTGGCTGCGATGGTGACAAAGCTGATATCCTTTTTGGAGGCCTCCGCACCCTTTACAAGTTCCTCTATCAACTGATTGAGACACTCTACGATCTTTTCCTTCAGTATCTCCAATCCATCCACCTTGCGCGAAAATTCCATCCGAGAGATTACATCCTCACCGAAACTCACCTGTGGATTGTAATTTGACGATTCATACAGGACCTTTTGATCCTTGAGCTCCACAAGCTGGGCAGAGACGGTGGTGGTCCCTATATCTACACACACTGCATAGTGAGCCCCAGTCTCATCCCCTGGTTGTACCCGGATAAGGCGCTTGTGGTCGGGCCTTGAGGTCTGCATAAGACTTGCAGTCACATGCCAATTCCCTTCTCTCAAGGCATGGGGAAGTTTGTAGAGCACCTGGCTATCCACGTCGAGATGAAACGTCTGTCCCACCTCCCGCCTGATTCTGCCAAGATCGCTAACATTATCGTGTATGGTTGGCTCAGGCAGATCAATAAGCTCCTTGGAGATAACAGCCTCGGGCCTCAATTCAAGGCTTTCTCCGTGGATCTTGATCCAGGATACGGCCTTGCTGGCAAGGGGCCTTGCCAAGGCCTTTCTGTCCATCTCAGACTCTACAGGCACCCTGACAGTCACATCTGTTAGTGGAACGGTTCTACAGGCCTTCCAGCCCCCGTCAGGCAATTCTTCCCCTTCCACCTTACCTTGTTCGATAAAGATACGGCATTTGTTACATACGCCAGCACCACCACAACTGGCATTGATGTGAACTCCAGCATCCATAGCCGCCTTGAGCAGGTTTTCTTGATCTTCGAAGACTATCTGTTTTTCCGAGGGAAGAAATGTAACCTTTGGCATGAGCAATCCTCTTTAACTGGCAGAGCTCTGTCTTACCTGAAATCCACTGATGTCAAACGACAAGAAAAAATGTAATAATTTAATCTGATATTATCCATAGATGTCCCTTCCGTCCAGACTTTAACTTGGATTAAGTAGCTCGTGATTTCTTCACAGAAGCAAGACTATGGGCGGACAGATCTCTTTTTGCATTTCAAGTGTATGACAATGCATTAGATTTGCTAAGATTGCAAACCCTTTTTGGCTTCAAATGGCTAAAAGATAAAACCAGCATGGTCCGCACCCCAGTGATGGGAGAACGTGGAGCAAGAGACGAGAAATGAATCTTTGGTTTTATCAAATCTTTTCAAAGGTGCTGAACCTTGTTACGCCTTGCCCAAAATGCCGCCAATACCGAACCAGATAGATTGTGCCAGATAGAAAAAATGGCTCCTGGCAACGCTGCGGCCACAGAAAAATACTTTATTGCAAGGGCAACGGCCAAACCTGAATTCTGCATGCCAACCTCTATGGCTATGGTGCGGCAAAGCTGTTCACGCCAGCCTAAAAGTCGGGTTATACCGTATCCTGCCAAAAGCCCAGCGAGATTATGAAGGACTACCGCAAAAACCGTGCTCCAGCCTATTACAGAAAGGCTCTTTTTGTTCAACGCCACAACAATTGCTATTATAAATACGATTGCAGCCACCGAAACCAATGGGAAAAGAGACCTGACACTCTGGAAGTGTTTCCTAAAAAGCGTGTTCAACAACACCCCAGTGCCCACTGGAATAATGACTATCTTGAAGATCGACAAAAGCATCTTCCAAACTGGTACTGGCACTGCCTGGCCTACATAAGCCCATGTGAGAACAGGTGTAACGATTACTGCCAAAAGGGTTGAACAGGTGGTGAGTGTAATGGAAAGGGCCACATCTCCCCCAGCAAGAAAACATATGACATTTGAAGCCGTCCCTCCAGGGCAAGCTCCAACAAGCACCAGTCCTGCCATGAGTATATGGTCAAGATTGAGTAGCTTCGCTATCAACCATGCGAAAAAAGGCATGAGGCCAAACTGTAACAACACCCCACCTACTACTCCTTTTTTGCTCCTCAATACCTGAAAAAAGTTGTCATAGGTAAGTGTCAACCCCATCCCAAGCATTATGAGTCCCAGAAGTGGCACTATGGCTCCACTTGCTGCGGCAAACGGCGCAGGCCACCTATATGAGACCACTGAAGCGAGTATTGCCAAGACTGGAAACAGTGTTGTTGTGATGGATGTCGAGTTGGGCATCACGTGTCCTTAAGTCTTCCTAATTTTTAATATGTACCCATGTAACGAAAAAACCTATTTTTTGTCATGATTTCAATACTTGTAACATAATGACGCAGAACAGCCATTGAGTTTTTTGAGTTTATTGGGTTTATTTGTTGGTGATTACATGATTTCAGGTAATTCTTATTTAGGATCTAATCGTCCGATCAGAGAAACAAAACTGCAAAAACAAATTTGGGGGGACAGTCATGAAAATACTCGTTACAGGAGGTGCTGGATTTATTGGTTCAAATGTGGTGGATGCCTACGTAGCTGAAGGCCACGAAGTGATTGTCGTTGACAATCTCTATTCTGGCAAGATGGAGAACCTGAATCCCGCTGCTAAATTCTATCTTATGGATATCAGATCGGATGAGATCAAAAAGGTTCTTGAGATCGAAAAACCCGACGTCATAAACCACCATGCAGCCCAGATCTCTGTCCCTTATTCTGTAGAAGATCCTCGTTTTGATGCAGATGTCAATATTCAAGGGTTTGTGAATCTTCTGGAATCCGCCAAGGATACAGGGGTGCGGAAGGTCATCTTCATCTCTTCTGGAGGCGCTATATATGGCGAAGCCGAGGAATATCCAACCACTGAGAAATACCCCCCGCAGCCTCTTTCACCCTATGCAATTGCAAAAGCCGTGTCCGAAGACTTCCTATTCTTTTACCAGCATCAATATGGCCTGGATTACACTGTGCTCAGATACGCAAATATATATGGGCCCAGACAGATCCCACACGGTGAGGCTGGCGTTGTGGCCATCTTCATGGACAGGCTTATTTCAGGGAAGAAGTGCACCCTTTTCCATTTCCCAGAAGATCCAGCCGGGATGATAAGGGACTACTGTTTTGTGGAAGATATAAAACAGGCCAACATCAAGGCACTTGAAAACGGCAGCTGCCAAGCATTTAACATTGGGACAGGAGTGGAGACCAAGACCCTGGATCTGTTCAATAAAATTTTCCAGGTAATTGACCAGCGAATCGGACTTCCTGAAGAACTTGGACAGATGGAACGCCAGGAAGCAAGACCGGGGGATCTCAAAAGGAGCTGTTTAAATACAAAAAAGGCAGAGCGAGAACTTGGCTGGACGGCTAAATACGACCTGGAACAAGGGCTTAGAAAGACCCTGGATTGGAGGCTATCGACTTGAAATTAAAGGTCGGCCTCTTTCAATTCGATCCTAGCCACCTTCAACCTGAAAAAAATTTCCAGGTGGTCAAGGATGCCATAAAACGTGCAGAGAGAAAAGGTGTTCGCCTTTTGGTGCTACCAGAGCTTTGGACTTGTGGTCTGCTTGAAACAAGTGAACAGGCAAAACAGCAGGCTTTGAGTTCAAGGCCCATATTGAATGAAGTACGTAGCCTGTGCAATAAAAACCATGTCTTTGTTGCCGGCACCATGCCAGAAAAAGACGGACCTGTCTTTAACACCCTTTACATCACTGGACCAGAAAATTTCTTTCAAAAGTATAGGAAGATCCATCTCTTTCCCCTCTTGAATGAAGAAAAGATATTTGCTCCAGGTGAACAGGCAAGGGACATCTGGATTTCCATCAATGGACAAGAGGTTGGGCTAGGGTGTCTCATCTGTTTTGATTTAAGATTTTCCGAACTTGCCCGTTACCTTGCCTTCAAGGGTGTTGACATCATTATTTGTTCGGCCATGTGGCCAAAGGCTAGGCAGGAACATTTCATGGCATTTCTAAAGACGAGGGCCATGGAAAATCAATGCTTTCTAATGGCGGCAAATGCCTGTGGCACCATATCTGGAGTACAATTTGCGGGCTGTTCTTCCATTATCGCCCCCAACGGACAAATCCTTGCAAGTTGCACATCTGATCCTGCCATGGTGATCCAGGATATTGAAATAGAAAGAATACAAAAGACGCGGGCTTCATTTTTCACGGCCCGCCCCCCATCAAAATGGGCCTTTCACCATGAAGACAAGATCATGGGCATAGACGAGCTAAGGATCGTCAGTGCCAGAAGAAAACGAGCTGGACAAAAGATGGTCTTTACCAATGGCTGCTTTGACATACTCCATGCAGGCCATATCTCCTATCTCAGGAAGGCTCGCCTTTTGGGAGACTATCTTATTGTAGGGCTAAATAGCGACTTGTCTGTGCGTGCCATCAAAGGAAAACACAGGCCAATAAATCCTGAAGGGCACCGCGCTGCATTACTTTCAGGCCTTTCATTCGTTGACTATGTAGTGATCTTTCAAGAAGAAACACCAGAAAAGTTAATAGAAAGACTTCTGCCGGACATACTGGTAAAAGGGGCAGACTGGGATATAGACAAAATAGTTGGGGCAGATTTTGTAAGATCCATGGGAGGCCGTGTTGAAAGAGTGGAATTTGAAGTCAATACATCTACTACATCAATAATAAAAAAGATCAAAAATGACTGACATTGGAGTAATAAACCCGTGATAGGCCATCCCAAAAACGGTCGAGGCAATTTATAGAAGCTGCCCGAAAGATCAATTCTGCAAAAAATAAGGGCTAACGAATATTGTCAGAAAAACATCTTTTACTGACTATTTCGTTAGCCCCAAAAAGAAGATATACCCTAAGGCAAATCTTCAGGCTTTAGAATACATACTGCATAGAAACAGTGTATCTGTTACCAGTGTTAATTTCCTGATGGCGCTCAGTCTCCAGATGCATCCATTCTGCGCCAACCTTGAGAGGCTTAGACAGTGAATACCAAGCATTGAGAAAGTAGATCTCATTTTTGGTGAAACGACGGTCATCGCCCTTGGTAAGGGGTCCTATGTCGTCATTATCTGGATTGTCAAAGCCGTATCCAGCTGTGAAGGATGTCTTGAAATTCAACTTGTAAGTAAGATCAAACCAACCACCATAGGCTGAAGCTGGAGAACCGTCATTGGCCATGTCGAGGTCATAACGGAGGAAGTTTCTTCCCAGACCTTCACCAGTCCATATTTCACCCTTCATGAGCACAGGGCCTATTCCGTACTTGGCCTCACCAACAACCAACCAACGGTCTGTATTTTCAGAAGTATTCGTCCCATAATCAGCGTGGCGGTAGCCACCACCTACGGCAAGAAGATTTCCATCTCCAAGGATTCCGCCATTAAGGGCAAGCCTACCCAGCATCCAAGGCATACGATCCTCATTTGCCGTGTCGGTCCTGCGATGTTTCATAAGAGAACCCATCACTTCAATGCATCCAAACTTCTGACGAAGGGTTATCTGAGGCACACGCCACCACAGGTTACCTGCAGCAGTGAGGATGCCGAAATCTATGGTTGATGGATTCAACGTGGCAACAGGTATCCAGTCCTGGCCAATCCTAAGATCTGTACCACTCTTGTTGCTTAGATCAATGTAAGCAAGACGCATCCTGGGAATGAGGTTGTCGCCATTGTTATCGCCATAAAAGTCTATCTCAAAGCGTCCCTTGGCCAGCCAGTCTTTGTAAACATTGTGGCTTGCCTCAAAACCAAAACGCGTATCTCTGGGGTTGAAGTTGGTTGAGTCGTTTTTGTGATCCTCGCCAGCTGCCACGGCACCAACGAAGTCGTTGTATTTGTTGAATTGTGCCGTATCGTAGTTGACATCCATCTTGACCTTGCCGTAGAGCCTCATGTTGTACTTGCTCCATACAGATGGCCCAGCCGCTCCTGAAGGTGCCTTGGCTGCTGCAGTCGTTCCTTCCAGTTCGTCTATCTTCTTTTGCATGGCCTGCATGGTGCTCTGCATTTGCTGCATCTGCTTCTGCATGACCTTTATTTGAGCTTTAAGTTCTGCTGCAGATTCTGCACCTGCGTTTCCCGACCAGCCTATCAGTACGAAACCGAAAACTAGTATGGTAATAACCGATGCAATTGAAATTTTATTTCCCATTTCCCTCGTTTCCTCCTTTAAATCTCAATTGAAACCGTCACATTCAAACATCTTAATCTAAAACATTTTCATATTTCCTTTTGCAATAATCACCCCCTTTCAAAACAGTTTGTTATTTAGACAAATACATTTTTTGAAAAACTCGCACTTTTTGCACATCTAATATTTATATTTATTTAATGTGTAGGTCAAATAAAAAGTTCTTTTTTTCACGTCTGGCCTTCGACAAAATTTTTCATTACCAGCCAAGACAAAAACCAAGTTCTTGCTGACACATTAATAACATACTGAATTATATAAAAAAAGGGGCTAAATACAATTTAACCTTAACCTAATAGTGGCTGTCCTGTAAATCAGTTTGGCTGACAGGGTAAACTTTCCAAACATCTTGAGCCTTGGGTTACTTCCGTCTTTCTCATCTCCCTGACCCGCTTCCGAGCCGCCTTTACTGCAAAATACTGGTTGTAGCGTGGCAGTTTCTTGACCCCTGAGTCAAAGGCAACGAAATCACGGATGATCTCAAGGAGCCGCTTCTTTTCAAGAAGACGCAGAAGGGCGCAGTCAAGGGCGTTTTCCC
>CAZOMT010000035.1:0-154492 GCA_964581255.1 uncultured Thermodesulfatator sp. | reverse complement strand
TCTATTTAAGGCCCAGGCTGTCTAGCAATACCGTTTTCATCAAGCTGTACAAGCTCGATTCCCGCCTCATCGAGCATTTGCCTTGAAAGGTCGTCTGGATAGCCATCCTGGTAATAGATCTTTCTGATTCCTGCATTTATTAGCATCTTGGTACATATGGAACAGGGAAGATTGGTACAATAGAGAACCGCGCCCTCGACTGCAATACCGTGAAAGGCCGCTTGAATCAGGACATTTTGCTCTGCGTGGAGTGCCCGGCACAACTCGTGCCTCTGTCCGCTCTTTACTCCAAGCCTTTCACGAAGACAACCTATCTCAAGACAGTGCTGAAGGCCTGCAGGCGCACCGTTGTAACCAGTGCACAGAATCCTTTTGCCTTTCACCAATATTGCACCAACCTTGCGCCTGAGGCAAGTAGACCTCTGGGCGACAAGCTTTGTTATGGACATGAAATACTGATCCCAGGATGGCCTCTTGGAGAACTCTGGAGCCTGATATGCCTCTGGTGGGCTCGTCACTTTTAGAGCTTTCAGCCACACTCCCCAAGAGTGGACTCGTAACGGTTCAGGCGGTTCTCGTAAAGTGGGAATTCTTTGCAGATCTTTTCTATCTCTGCCCTTATCTTTCCTACCAGCTGATCGTCTCCTGGATTAAGCAGTAGATCGGCTATGAATTCTCCCACTATTTCCATCTCTGGCTCCTTGAGGCCCCTAGTGGTGACAGCAGGTGTACCTATCCTTATGCCGCTTGTAACCCTGGGAGGCTGCTTATCAAAGGGGATGGCATTCTTGTTGACGGTTATGCCAGCCATTTCCAGAATGTTTTCTGCTTCGGCTCCAGTAAGCCCCTTGTCGGACAAGTCTACGAGGATAAGATGGTTGTCAGTACCCCCAGACACCAGACGGAACCCCCTTGCAGACAGCACTTCTGCCAGTTTCGATGCGTTTGCCACTATCTGTTGACAATAAAATTTGAATTCATCCTCCAGGGCTTCCTGAAACGCCACTGCCTTGGCAGCTATGACATGCATCAAAGGGCCACCCTGGATACCAGGAAAGATTTGGCTATTCAAGAGCCTAGAAAATTTATCCTTGGCAAGAATGATCCCCCCTCTCGGGCCCCTGAGAGTCTTGTGGGTGGTCGAGGTGATGAAATCTGCAAAGGGTACAGGAGAAGGATGAATGCCTGCTGCCACAAGACCAGCAATATGGGCCATATCCACCATGAAATAGGCACCCACCTCCTGTGCGATCATCTGAAAGTGGGCAAAATCGATGGTGCGGGGATATGCGCTGGCACCAGCCAGGATCATCCTTGGCATGTGCTCCCTGGCCTTTTCTGCCACCTGATCCATATCTATGGTCTCAGTTTCTGGATTGACGCCGTAATGGACTACATTGAACAACCTGCCTGAAAAGCTCACAGAAGAACCGTGAGACAGATGCCCGCCATGTGCAAGATCCATGGAAAGAATGGTGTCACCAGGATTCAATGCTGCAAAATAGACTGCCATATTGGCCTGGCTGCCGGAATGGGGCTGAACATTGGCATATTCGGAGCCAAAAAGCACATTCAAGCGGTCAATGGCAAGCTGCTCCACAATATCCATATTCTCACAGCCACCATAATACCGCCGCCCTGGATAACCCTCAGCGTACTTATTCATGAATACGCTGCCTTCAGCCTGCATTACCGCCTCACTCACAAAGTTCTCCGAGGCGATCATCTCCAGCTGACTTGTCTGACGTCTTATCTCCGACCACAGTGCCTTGAAAATCTGCGGATCAGTACTGCATAACTCTTTCACTTGCTGCTCCCAAAAAATTTATGCAGCGAGAGCCACTGCTGCATGCCTGTTAATATCTTGCCTGCGACATTCAGCCCTGGTCGATCAAATTCAGTCTTCGTGTGTGCCTGCCGCCTTCAAAGGGAGTCGTCAGCCACAACTTGACCATTTCCAGGGCCAAGCCTGGGCCTATCACCCTGCCTCCCATGCACAAGATGTTTGCATCGTTGTGAAGCCTGCTCATCTTTGCAGTGAACAACTCATGACAAAGTGCTGCCCTTATTCCAGAGACCCTGTTGGCTGCGATGGACATACCTATGCCTGTGCCGCATATGAGTATACCCCTGTCCGCCTTGCCCTCTTTCACCAACCCAGTTACAGCCTTGGCCTGTTCAGGATAATCCACTGAGTCCTCGGAAAAACAGCCCACATCTGTCAGATTATGCCCCAGATCGGCAATAAACGGCTTCAGGTATTCCTTGAGGGCAAAACCACCATGATCTGCGCCTATGGCAATATTCATGAAAAATCCTTTTCCTTAAATAAGGCCCTATTTGAACCTCTTAAATATGAGCACACCGTTTGTGCCGCCAAACCCGAATGAATTACTCATGACTGTGTCAATATCCATTGATCTTGCCTCATTTGGGACATAGTCAAGATCACATTCCGGGTCTGGATTCTCGTAATTTGTGGTTGGAGGTATCACTCCATCTTCAAGGGCCTTGATGCAGAATACCGCTTCTATCCCTCCTGCGCCACCAAGCAAATGCCCTGTCATGGACTTTGTAGAACTGACAGGGATCTTGTAGGCGTACTCCCCAAAGACCTGTTTTATGGCCTTGGTTTCGCAACTGTCATTGAGAGGAGTGCTGGTACCGTGGGCATTTATATAGTCGATATCCTCTGGATTCATTTGGGCATCGGACAGGGCCTCCTCCATGCATCTTGCACCTCCTTCCCCGTCGGCTGGAGGAGCAGTCATGTGGTAGGCATCCCCTGTGACCCCAAAACCGCAAATCTCACCACGGATATTGGCGCCCCTCTTCTCGGCATGTTCCAGGCTCTCGAGTATGAACATGCCTGAACCCTCACCTATGATAAACCCATCCCTGTCCCTATCGAACGGACGGGAAGCGTGCTCTGGATCGTCATTTCTCGTAGAAAGCGCCTTGAGCGAGGAAAATCCTGCAAGGGCCAATTCCGTGATTACTGCTTCTGTTCCCCCACAAAACATCACATCGGCAGCTCCCCGCTGAATCTCCTTAAAGGCCTGGCCTATTGCATGGGTGCCTGCCGCACACGCAGTGCACACGACAGTGTTGGGCCCTTTTGCATTGTAGAGTATGGAAATCTGGCCAGAGGCCATATTGGGAATGGCCATTGGGATGAAAAAGGGGCTTACCCTCCTTGGCCCCCTGTTGACCAGAACGTCTCTAAAAAATTCAATGCTTCCCAAGCCTCCAAGCCCGCAACCTGTTATAACTCCTATCCTGTTGGGGTCCTCTTTGTCCATATCAAGACCTGAATCCTCCCAAGCCATCTTGGCAGTAGCCAAGGCATATTGGACAAAAGGATCCAAGCGCTTAATAAGCTTCAAGGGCATGAACTGCTCTGGATCAAAGCCCTTAAGTTCAGCTGCTATACGGCATGCATAGCCATCAGTTGGGAACTTGGTGACCGGCCCTACACCTGACTTGCCGGCGGTTATGCTTGCCCAGCTCTCCTCTACTCCTATTCCTACAGGGGTAACCAGGCCGAGACCGGTAACCACTACCCTACGATCGCATGCATTCTTACCCATGAAAAACTTCCCCCAGGGGATCTATCCCATGTGCTGTTTCACATAGTCAATGGTGTCTTTTACTGTCTGGAGCTTTTCGGCATCCTCATCGGCTATCTCCATGCCGAACTCTTCTTCCATGGCCATGACGAGTTCCACTAGGTCCAGGGAATCGGCCCCGAGATCATCAGTGAAGGAGGCCTGGGGTACCACCTTTTCCTTGGGCACACTCAACTGGCTCGATATGATTTCTATTATCTTTTCCTGAACATCCATTCCATTTTCCTCCTAAAAATATCATTACTGGCAGACTAAGCCGCCATTTACGTGCAATGTGTGGCCTGTGATATAAGAAGCAGCCTCCGTGGCCAAAAAAACCACAGGACCGGCTATTTCTTCAGGACTACCCATCCTGCCCAAGGGAATTTGCCCCAAGAGGCTGGTCTTGATCTTTTCCGGCAATCCTGCAGTCATATCCGTCTCTACGAATCCAGGGGCAACGAGATTACACGTTATGCCCCTGGTGGCCATCTCTCTTGCCACTGTTCTGGTCAGGCCCTCAAGGCCTGCCTTGGCAGCGCTATAGTTGGCCTGCCCAACATTGCCAATGGTGCCCACCACTGAGCCGATGTTTATTATCCGGCCCCAGCGGCTCTTCATCATTGCCATGGCACACGCCTGAATGCAATTGAAGGCACCTTTGAGATTTACATTTATCACTTGATCCCAATCCTGTTCTTTCATTCGGGCCAAAAGACCGTCCCTCGTGATACCGGCATTGTTCACGAGTATCTGGATCGGGCCATGTTCCTTTACTACGGCAGAAATGGCCTCCTTTACAGCATCCTTATCAGATACATCAAAGGGGCATAAAAATGCCTTGCCGCCTGAAGCCTCAATCCTTGAAAGCACTTCCTTGGCTGCCTCTTCGTTACTGGTGAAATTTATGAATACGCTGGCCCCTTTTTGAGCAAGCTTAAGACATATTGCACGTCCTATGCCCCTGGACCCTCCTGTAACCAGGGCATTTTTCCCTTCAAGCTCTCGATCAGCCATGCGCCATCCCCCGTTCCTGGCAAATTTTTTTAACAAGTAAAGGCAACACTTCTTTCACATCACCTACTATGCCATAAGTGGCTATTTCGAAAATAGGCGCCTCTGGGTCTTTGTTGACAGCAACTATCATCTCTGAACCCTGCATTCCCACAAGGTGCTGTATCGCACCACTGACTCCAAAACCCATATATAGTTTGGGAGAAACGGTAACTCCTGTCTGGCCTATTTGGGTCCTGCCAGGCAACAAGCCTGCATCTGTCACAGCCCTAGTGGCCCCTATCCCCGCATCAAGACAGTGAGCAAGTTGCTCTATGAGCGCAATGTGTTTCTCATCCTCGACCCCCCTGCCGGCAGTCACCACTATCTCGGCATCTGTCAGCATGGGGCCTTCTGCCTCCTCGACAACTGACTCCAACACTCTGATACGGCTTGTCAACAAGTCCTGAGCAGGCTGGATCTCAAGAACTTCACCACTTCTGGATTCATCTGGCTCCAGTGCCTTGAGGACATGGGGCCTTACCGTTGCCATCTGCGGCCTTCTGGTGTCACAAATTATGGTGGCCATGAGATTGCCTCCAAACGCAGGCCTGGTTTGCAAAAGATCTCTGCCTTCTGGACTTATCTCAAGCCCTGTGCAATCTGCTGTGAGGCCCGTCTCAAGAAGGGTGGCTACCTGGGGGATAAAGGCTCGCCCCATGGCAGTGGCTCCGGCCAATATGATCTCAGGCTTCTCGTCACCTGCAAGCCTTGCCAGTATCCTTGCGTATGAATCATCTACGAACTGATCCAAAGCAGGATCATCCACCACAAGCACCCTGTCTGCACCCCTTGCCACAAGCTCTTGGGCCTTATCCCTCACACCGCTTCCCATGAGGATGGCGGTGAGGTGAGTTCCAAGATCGTCTGCAAGTTGCCTGCCCTTGCCAAGGAGCTCAAAGGTCACCGGGGCGTAAGTGCCGTGCCTGATCTCAGCCACTACCCAGACACCTTTCCACTCCTCAAGGGAAGGCCCCTTTGCTGGCCTTCCGCCTTCTTCCGTAATCTCAATGGCCTCTTCTGGACATGCCTCGGCACAGGCTCCGCACAGCGTGCAAGTATCCTGGTCGATAACAGCCTTTTCATCAACGATGGAGATTGCGCCAAATGTGCATACGTCTTCGCATTCGCCGCAGCCAACGCATTTATTTATGTCAACAGTAACCATCAGATGATTCCCGCTTCCTTGAATTTTTCTATAAGTGTATCCACTTGCTCCTCGACACTGCCCTGAAGCATCTCCCTGCGGGCTTCAAACTTGGGTATATGGGTGGAAAACACCTTGGTGGGAGAACCTGCAAGCCCTATTTTGCCTTCTTCAGCACCTATGTCCCCTGCACTCCAAAGAGGGATCTCCGCCTTCTTGGCCCTCATCTTACCCTTTAGAGATGGCACCCTGGGAGTATTGAGTGAGGCAAGGACCGTAAGGAGCATAGGGAAGGCCACCTCTACAACGTCATAGCCCTGCTCGCACATGCGTTTAAGACGCAGGCCTTTTCCGCCATCTACTATCTCCATCTCTCCCACGCAGGTTACACATGGGACCCCCAGCCTCACAGCTAGCCCAGGTCCAACCTGAGCGGTATCTCCGTCTATTGCCTGCTTGCCGCAAAGGACTGCATCCACTTTGCCTATCTTCTGGATGGCCTTGGCCAATGTATAGGTGGTGGCGAGGGTATCTGCCCCTGCAAAGGCCCTGTCTGAGACCACTACCCCTTCGTCTACTCCCATTGACATCGCCTCCCTGATGGCATCCTGGGCCTGTGGTGGCCCCATAGTAACTGCCGTCACCTTTCCGCCTAGTTCGTCTTTAAGGGTGAGGGCAGCCTCGATGGCATTGTAGTCAAAAGGGTTAATTACGCTCTGGACTCCATCTCTTATAAGGGTGCCCTTTTCATGGTCCCACTTTACACTTTCGGCATCTGGCACCTGTTTTATGCATACAACAATATTCATAGCTATCTTCTGGCATACTCCTTGTTGAGCGCCTGGCCTATCACATTCCTCTGAATCTGATTGGTACCTTCGTAGATTTGGAGAATCTTGGCATCCCTCATCATCTTCTCCACTGGATAATCCTTCATGTATCCATAACCCCCAAGGATCTGTACAGCATCAGTGGTAACCTTCATGGCAACATCCGTGGGGAAGAGCTTGGCCATGGCTGAAAGCTTTGAAAAATTTTTTGCACCTGCATCAATGGTTCTGGCAATGGCATAGACAAGTGCCCTTGCTGCTTCTATCTGAGTAGCCATGTCAGCAAGCATGTGCTGAATGGCCTGGAAGGATATTATTGGCTGGCCAAACTGGACCCTCTGCCGGGCATAGACAACCGATTCGTCAAGCGCTGCCTGGGAAAGCCCAACAGCTATGGCCCCAATGCCTGGACGGGCAAGATCCAAGGTCCTCATGGCTATGATAAACCCCATGCCCCTTTTGCCGAGGAGCCTGTCTTTTGGTATGCGGCAATCGTTGAATACCAGCTCCCTTGTGGAAGAGGCCCTAAGGCCCATCTTCTTTTCCTTCTTGCCAAAACTGAATCCTTCATCACCTTTTTCCACTATGAAGGCAGAAGCACCCCTGGCCCCCTTGGCCTTGTCAGTCATGGCTATGATGGTGTATATCTCTGCTTCCCCGCCACTGGTGATCCACTGCTTGGTACCATTTAGGACCCAATGATCCCCCTCATCCACAGCTGTAGTCTTTATTGCAGCAGCATCGCTTCCTGCGCCTGCCTCAGTAAGCCCAAAGGCCACAAGGCGTTTGCCAGCGGCGATGTCGGGCAGATACTTTGCCTTTTGCTCGTCTGTGCCATAAAGATATATAGGATAGCCTCCCAGGGCGCTAGCGGCAAAGGTTGTGGTGATTGCTATACAGCCATATGCCATCTGCTCCACTGCCAGGCAATTTTCAAAACATCCTCCGCCAAGGCCACCGTATTCTTCTGGTATATAGAGCCCGAAGAGATCTGCCTGGGCCAGGTCTTTCATAATGGACCAGGGAAATTCCTCGGTTTCATCCAGCTTGGCCCTTACAGGAATGATCTTTTCCTCGGTAATCTGGCGCGCCAGATCCACTATCATCTGCTGTTCTTCTGTGAGAAAATAATTTACCTTACTCATTAAACGAGCCCCTTCTTATGCCCTCTATAACTAAGGATGCACCAAATCTTCATTACCAGCGCATTGTTACTCCTGCCCAGGTAAAGCCTCCTCCAAAGGATATCATCAGGACGTTATCTCCTTTTTTCAGCCTGCCAGACCGGTTGGCTTCATCAAGTGCAATGGGAATGCTTGCCGCAGAGGTATTACCATACTTATCAATATTGATAAAGACCTTCTCTTTTGGAAGATCCAACCTTTCCCTCAAAAAGTCCAGTATTCTGATATTGGCCTGATGGGCTATGAGCAAATCCAAATCGTCGTTTCCCCAGCCTGCCTTTGCCATGGATTCGTGGGCAACAGATTCAAGGGCCTTGACAGCATGCTTGAAAACATCCTTCCCCTTCATTTCTATATACTGCCATCCCTTGGAGAGAATGTCTTGATCCACGGGATGGGCTGTGCCTAACCCCCGGATTGTCAGCAGCTCCCAGACAGAACCGTCAGCATGAAGACATGTGGAAAGTATGCCGCTGTCGTCATCAGAGCCTGTGACCACTGCGGCTCCAGCCCCATCGGCAAACAGAACACAAGTGGTGCGGTCGTCCCAGTTGGTGCGCCTTGAAAGCACTTCACTGCCAATGGCCAATATCTTCATCGAGGGATTGTCCCTGACAAATTTGTCTGCAATGGCCAGGCTGTACAAGAAACCCGAACATGTGGCAGAAAGATCGAATGCCCCTGCATTTCCAGCTCCCAGCGTTTTCTGAACGAGACAAGCCACTGACGGCATAGGCATATCAGGGGTAAGCGTACCTACGATAATAAGATCCACCTCTGATGCATTTATGCCTGCCATCTCAAGAGCAGATCGCGATGCCTCCACGGCAAGGTCCGAATTGTTCTCCCCAGGCCTTGCTATATGTCTCTGTCTGATGCCGGTACGGGTGGTGATCCACTCATCCGAAGTATCTATCATGGACTCCAAGTCCCTGTTGGTAAGCACCTGTTCAGGCACAAAAGAGCCCGTTCCTACAATTTTTGACCTTGTTGTCATCTTGCTTGGAATATCAGACTATCCTCAGAAAGTCGCGGCGGCTGTTGATGGAGGTCTCCAGCTTGCCTGCCAAGTCAAGGCTAGCAAGATTGTGGGCAACTGCTATGGCGTTCCTCACAGCCTTTGGGCTGGAACTGCCATGACATATGATGGCCACACCCTTTATTCCCAGAAGTGGTGCCCCCCCGATTTCAGAATAGTCTACCCGTTTGCGGAATCTTCTGAACGCCTTTCTGGCCAAGCCATAACCCATAGAAGCTAGTATACTACTTTCCAGCTCGCTCTTGAGCATGGTAAGTATTGCCTCTGCCAGTCCCTCGCTCAGCTTGAGGCAGATATTGCCCACGAAACCATCGCAGACCACCACGTCCACCTCTCCTCTAAATATATCCCTGCCCTCCACATTGCCCACAAAATTGAGGTCGCTGCCTGCCAACAGATCAAAGGCCTTCTTGACCTGCTGATTGCCCTTGGAGCCTTCCTCTCCTATACTGAGGAGGCCGACTGTCGGAGAAACCTTCTTGTTGACTTCCCTGACAAAGAGGGAACCCATTATACCGAATTGAAGGAGATGATGTGGCCTGCAATCCACGTTGGCCCCAACGTCGATGATCAAAGACGGCTCCCTCAGGGTGGGGACGAGAGTTGCAATAGCTGGCCTGACACCCTTGATCCTTCCAAGAGTGAACATGGCTGTTGCAAGGGTAGCCCCTGAATTTCCAGCACTTACCACTGCTTCTGCCTGCCCTTTGTTTACCAGATCAAAGGCCACTCTAATGGATGAATCCTTTTTCTTCCTCAGGGCCTCAGAAGGTGCCTCTTCCATACTGACAACCTGGGAGGCATCCCGAATAGTGATGGGGAGATCAGAGCCGCCAGCACTTTCGAGTTCTTTGGCAAGCAGTCCAGAACGACCTACTAGAATGATCCCAGTATCAAGGTCCCTGGCAGCAGCTACCGCACCTTCCACCAGAATGGAAGCACCATGGTCACCGCCCATTGCATCAAGAGCAATAGCCATCAACTATGTATCCTGTTAGTCTTCAACTTCGCCCAAAAAGTCCCGACCTTTGTAGGTTCCGCAGTGGGGGCAAATTCTATGTGGGGCCTTCGGCTCTGCACATTGCGGACATGTCGAAACCGCCGGTTTTTTGAGAGCGTCATGGGAACGCCTGTTCCCTCTTCTTGACCTGGACACCTTGCGCTTTGGTACAGCCATAATCTTAAATCCTCCAAATTGTGTATAAATAACTGTGCTTCATTGCCTTTTCAAACTGTCTTCAACCTGGACAAGACTGCAAACGGGCTGGTTGCGTGTACTTCCTTGCATCTGCATTCCTCCAGGTTGAGATCTGCTCCGCACCCTGGGCAAAGGCCCCTGCAATCTTCCCTGCAGAGTATCCTCATGGGCAGTTGAAGTAGGATCTGCTCCCTGAAGAGTTCCTCAGCCCTTATTTCACCATCTTCATACCAGTAGACCTCTACTTCGTCTCCACTCAATTCATGGTCTGATTCTAGATCCTGGTAAAATTCACTTGTAGGTTTGAGCAGATAGAAAAAGGAGGCCTCAACCTCTGTAGAAAAGGCTTGCAGACATCTATCACAGGCCAGTTTCACCTTGCTCTTAACCCTGCCTGAAATGTGTATTTCCGCATCGGATCTGTGAATTTCAAGCCTGCCAGAAGCATGAGAAATGGTGCAGTAGTCGTCCACTTCTGAGATGAGACCGGCCAATTCTGTAAAATTGAGGAATAATCCATCTTCTGGAATATCCGATACCTGTATATGTGTTTCCAAGAACATGTTTTCGTGTTTAGACTCTTGATTTTTAGACACCCTGTTCTTTTGCACGCCTATCTATAAAAACTGGATAAAGGGCAACAGACAACTTTTTACCGGATGCATCCGGCCATGATACGGGTTCAGTCGGGAAAGACAATCCAGTCTCTGCATCTGCAAAGGATCAGTGTCACGTTTTTAAACGAAATTAAACAATATAAATTGCCCTGCGCCCTTGTCAAGTAATGTTAGGAGCAGGGCTTCTATTCCCGACTGTTCAACTTGGCTATTATTATGCCTGCTTCGTAAAGAAGGTAAAGAGGAATACCCATAAGGGCCATGTTCACTACGTCTGGTGTGGGAGTCAGGATTGCAGCAAGAATTGCGATTATAAGTATTGCATATCGCCTTACCCTGCTAAAGGTGGAATAGTGACAGATGCCTATGCGGCAAAGAAGGGTCATAAGCAAAGGGATCTCGAAGATGAGGCCAAAACCCAACAGGAAAAGGCCTGTGAAACTCACAAACTTGCCGACACTGATAACAGGCCTTATCAGTTCTGACTGGTAGCCAAGGAGGAAATTGATGCCAAATGGCAGGGTAATGAAAAAACAAAAGGACGCCCCTGCATAAAAGAGCAGCAGCGCAAAAAGTATGAATAGTGCCGCAAACTTCCTGGTAAGGCCAAAGGCAATCACCATAACCTGGGCTATGCGCCACAATATCCATGGGGTTAACACGAGTATCGCCATAACACTTGCGATCTTCAAAAGGGCCAGAACTGGCTCCATAACCCCAAAAAATGCAAGTTTCTGATCGAGATCCATCTGGAGAAAAAGGAGTATATCAGGGGCATACCAATAAAAGATGAAAGTGAGGCAGAAAAAGGCAATGGCAAGCTCCAGAATAAACTTACGGAACTGGACCAGAAAGACTATTAGCTTCCTTGCAGGATAATCCTCGTTTTCAGATGATTGTTCTTCTATGGATGCCTGTTCAGGATTCATGATTTGCCTCGTCCAGGCCTCCTGTCAATTGATATGGCGCTGAAGATTAATGGCCACAGGAGATCAGATGATATTTTGCCTTATGTAGTTCACTGCGTTTCTGAACATGGCAATTCCTGCCCCTTCTTCTCCACTGAAATGGCGCCTTGTCCACTGGGGATGATTAGTAAAATGATGATACGCTTCTGGATGGGGCATCAAGCCCATTAACCTTCCAGTCGGGTCGCAAATGCCCGCGATAGCGAGTTCAGAGCCATTGGGGTTTTGGGGATAGTCTAGCGTTGGCTCCTCGGTATCCGGATTCACGTATTGAATGGCAATGAGATCTTTGGCCTCGATCTCGTCCAGAATCTTTTTGTCGAGACACACAAACTTCCCTTCGCCATGTCGTACTGGAAGCTCTATGGTCTCGAGCCCTTTGGTAAAAACACAGGGACAATCCCCATTTGCCTTGCATGTGACCCACCTGTCTTCAAATCTTCCAGAATCATTGTAGGTGAGGCTCACCACCCTGCTTTCGTAATCTCCATCAAGGCCTGGCAAGAGGCCTGTCTTCACCATAAGCTGAAAGCCATTGCACACTCCAAGGATGAGGCCTCCTTGTTCCACGAACTCGAGTATCTGGTCCATGAGCCTTTCGCCTGATCCTAGTATCCGCGCATGCCTGAGCCTGTGGGCACCTGCCTGGGCCGCCCCCATGTTGTCGCCATCGAGAAAGCCACCGGGCAGATTCAGGAAATGGTAGTCGGTTATCCTTGTGGTGCCGTCCAATATGTCGCTAAGATGAACAATATCCACCTGATCGGCCCCTGCAACCAAACAGGCATGGGCCATCTCCTTTTCACAGTTCGTTCCATAACCAGTCGTCACTATTGCCTTAACCCGAAGTGCCATTTCCTGCTCCGAAAATTAGGTATTGAATAAAAGATCTGGGGAAAATCTACTTCATTGGATAATTAGGGGCAACTTTTTCATAGCCACATGGCTGTAAGCCCCTGACAGCGCCCCAAAAGGCCGCATCAATTTTCGTGCAAAAATTGCACTTTTCATATTGACTTTAAACCTTCCATGAAATAAATAAAATTTCAACAAGTTGTAGTTACATCAAAAAATAGAGGCTCTTGTTCAAGGGCAAAGCGCAAAAAATGACACTTTACATCATACCTTTGGTTACTTTTTGCTGGCGATCCATGTCATTGGACAAAAGGACTTTCTGAAATAGCCTCATTTTAGCTTCACAACCAAAACATCTTTTTATTCGCTAACTCTTCCTTCATTTTTGCTTGGGAGGGACAAAAAACTAGGGAGGGCTGTATGAAAAATGTATCGATCCTGTGTGCCTTGATGTTGGTATTTTGTTCTACCTGTGTAACTGCCCAGAATTTCAGTGTAAATACCCCTGAAAATTTCCAGGCCGCTCTAACGTCTGCTCAATCTAATGGTGAAGCCGACGTCATCTACGTAGCGCCTGGAACGTACAGTTTGACCCAAACACTCATGTACCTAGCCGATGATGGTGACGAGGCATTAACCATTACAGCTGCCAACCAGGCTATGCCACCAATCCTGGATGGCCAGAATGGAGTCCAGATGCTCCATATAAACAACGACTTAAATGATGATGGAGCAGGAGATGCCAATGCTCCAATTACCATCAGATATATCTCCTTTCGAAATGGCAACGGTGTCCAAAATGGCATTCCAGGCTTTGGAGGTGGGCTCCAGGTGGAAACTGGACAGGCCTCTATCAACATGGAACACTGTACTTTTAACAACAACTCTTCGGATCATTTTGGTGGCGGGGCCTATTTCCATTCAAAGCACGGCGTGCTGAGTGTCAGAAACTGCACGTTTTCTGAAAACAGTGCGACCCACCTCGGTGGAGGCTTCCTTTTCCTGTCGGATACCGGTTCGGCAACCGCTTCAGATAATACCTTTACAAATAACAGGGTAACTTCAACTGACGAAACCACCGGCGGCGGAGGCATGGTGGTCTTTTCTGGAGACGGCTCCATCGTAGTCACTGGCAACACCTTCACTGACAACCAAGCTGGATGGAGAGGAGGTGGCGCAAGAATAGGAAATCATACCAACACCATAACTGTCACTGACAACGTATTCACAGGAAACCAGGCTGGAGAAAAGGGAGGCGGAACCAGTGTTGGCACTTACGGAAACGACACTCTCACTGTCTTAAACAACACATTTGGCAATAACAGTGCAGGTGACGACGGTGGTGGACTATTCCTAAAACTTGCTAGGGACAGCAGGAGCCAGGCAAATGTGTCCAACAACACCTTCAATGGCAACACTGCATCAGACAAGGGAGGCGCTTTCAAATTCCTCTCGAGCCATGGCAGATTGAATATCACGAATAACACCGCATATGGTAACAATGCCAACTATGGCGGCGGCCTCAACGTCAAGCTCCAATATAACGACGCCAGCTCCTTTATATACAACAATATCATCTATGGAAACAACGCCGGCGGCAAAGGGGATGACATATACATCAATTCCGATGCAGAACCTGATCAAAATGGAAATACAGTAGGTGACGGCGTAGGCTCTGCTGTAGCCCTTTTCAACAACGACATAGGCCCAGACAATGACAATTATTCAGGCAATTCGGCAGATCTCATCATCACAGACATCGACAATTATACAAATGGCAACAACATAGACGCAGATCCTTCCCTAAGGGCCCCTTCCTCTGGTGACTTCCACATAGTCTCGACCTCTCCTTGCATAGATGCAGGCACTAACTCTGCCCCTGGAATGCCTGCCGTCGACTTTGATGGAGAGGCCAGAATTGCCGACGGCAACAACGATGGCACTGCCATAGTAGACATAGGGGCAGATGAGGCAGGTGGTGCAGTGATACATCCGGTTCCTGCCATGAATCATTTGGGCCTGATTCTGCTAACCATACTCTTGGCTTTAACTTCGGTTTACGGTTTAAAACCCACAAAAAATACTACTGCTTAGCCTTGCCATTAAAAATTGGGAGGCCAAATGGCCTCCCATTATCCTCAACACCACCTGCCCAAATTTTCTTTCCGGCCTATTACTATTATTTATACAGCCATTCCATCCACACACTTCAAAACCTTTTTGGATCACCAGGGTGTTTAAAACAAAACCATCAAAAAGGTAGAAATCGTGCTTGGCACAATTATATTTATCCTGTCCAATCTCATTTATCTTTTTCAGGAGACAACCAAATGGAATACAAAAATGAAGAAGGTCTCATAATCCTTGTCACAACCTGTGGCCAAAGGGAGGATGCCCAAAAGTTGGCCCGGTTACTGGTGGAATCAAAGCTTGCAGCATGCAGCCAGGTCTCAGGCCCCATCACCAGTTTTTATTGGTGGCAGGGAAAGCTTGAACAGGATGAGGAATGGCAGGTCAAGTCCAAGATGCCTTCTGAAAATTTCGAAAAGGCTTTGGCTGTCTTGAAAGAAAAACACCCCTACGATCTCCCACAGATCATAGCAGTACCTGTTACAAAGGCCTTGCCTCAATACTCAGAGTGGGTGTTTGCCGAAACCCGTGTGGCAAAGCACGATTGACACCCCCTATTTTCATTGGCCTGGGAGAAAACTTGCCAACTGCGCGTTACAGGATTAATTTTCCCCTTTAAAATCGCTGCTGGAGAAGACAAAAAAAGATGAAAAAGGCCAAGGAACTCGCCTTTGAAAAGTGTGGAGGGCTTTTACCGGTTATCGCTCAAGACTTTGCCACAGGCCAGGTACTCATGCTGGCCTACATGAACCAGGAAGCATGGGAGAAGACCCTTGAGACAGGCAAGGCCCATTATTGGTCCCGGTCCAGAAAAAAATTGTGGCTCAAGGGGGAAACTTCAGGCCATGTCCAAATGGTCAAGGAGGCCTTCATTGACTGTGATCTGGACACCATCTTACTCAAGGTTGACCAGATTGGCGGAGCAGCCTGTCATACCGGCCACAAGACGTGTTTTTTCAATAAGGTTGAAGGCCAAGACATCACTGAAGTCGGCGAACTCGTTTTTGATCCAAAGGAGATATACGGAAAGTGAACAAGCTGAAACTGGGAATACCAAAGGGAAGCCTGGAAAAGGCGACCATGGAGTTACTTGCAAAATCGGGCTGGCGCATCAATGTCCACCACAGGAGCTACTTTCCTGACATAGACGATCCGGAGATATCTTGCAGCATATGCCGGGCCCAGGAGATGTCCAGATACGTTGAAAATGGCACCTTGGACGTGGGCATCACTGGCCTTGACTGGATACTCGAAAACGAATCCCAGGTGGTGACTGTAACAGATCTCATATACTCCAAGGTCAGCAGAAAACCAGCCAAGTGGGTGCTCGCAGTACCTGCGGATTCACCATGTAAAAGCGCCAGGGATCTTGAAGGCAAAAAGATAGCGACAGAGCTCGTAAATTTCACTAAACGCTACTTTGCAGATCTTGGCATCAACGTCCAGGTGGAATTTTCATGGGGGGCGACAGAGGCAAAGGTGGTTTCAGGCCTTGCCGATGCCATAGTAGAGGTCACAGAAACAGGCAGCACCATCAGGGCCCATGGTCTCGTGATAATCGAGGAACTGATGGAGTCCAACCCGAAGCTTATAGCAAATCCCGATGCCTGGAAGGATCCTTGGAAGCGTAAAAAGATAGAACAGATCTCAGTGCTCATGCAAGGTGCCCTGAGGGCCGACAGGCTGGTAGGCCTAAAGATGAATTGCCCAAAAGACAGGGTCAAAGACGTCGTTGCCCTGCTTCCAAGCCTAAATGCGCCCACTGTATCGCCTCTGTTCGATGCAGATTGGTGCTCCGTGGAGACGGTGATAAACGAAGGCCATGTCAGGGAACTGGTCCCTCAGCTTCAGGAGGCAGGTGCCCAGGGCATAATAGAATACGCCCTGAACAAGGTGCTGTAGCCTCCTGCTCATGTCGTCAGCCTGTCCTGGCATAAAACGAGTCGAATTCATAAAAAGTGTATTTTCCCTGAAGGATTTGCCCCTGGAGGAACTGCCAGAGATAGCCTTTGCTGGCAGATCCAACGTTGGGAAATCTTCCCTTTTGAATGCCATTATTGGCAGGAAAAAACTTGTAAAGGTCAGCAGCAGGCCGGGGTTCACCCAATCCCTAAACTTTTTTCTCGTAAACGACAGCGCCTATTTTGTTGATCTTCCAGGCTATGGTTATGCAAAGGCTCCAAAGAATGTGATCAAACGCTGGCAGGCCCTTGTGGAAGGATACCTTGCCTCCAGAAAGACCCTCAAGGGCGTGATCTGCATCTTTGATATTCGCAGAAACCTGGACGACCTAGACCTAAATCTTGTAGAATGGCTACTCTTCAAGAAGGTGAGGCCCTGGGTGGTGCTAAACAAGGCAGACAAGCTTTCACGAAACAAGATCAGCACGAAATTGAGACAAACCCGGCTGCTGTTGCCTAGGCAGATCCCGGAACCGTGGGTGGTATCAGCGCGTACGGGAATGGGTGTCAGGGACATGGTTGAGGCTTTGATAATCCCTCAGATTGAAAAATCGTGACTTCGCAGACAGCAAAATCAAAGGGCATGGAACAGGCCGACAAAAAACACACTCCCATGCTCAAACAATATCTCGAGATCAAAAGGCAATACCCCGACTGCATCCTTTTTTACAGGATGGGGGATTTTTACGAGATGTTTTTCGATGATGCTGTCACGGCATCCAGGATACTCGAGATCACCCTGACCTCTAGGGATAAAAAGAGCGAAAACCCTGTCCCCATGTGTGGCATCCCCCACCACGCGGCCGATGGCTACATAACCAAGCTGGTGAAGCGTGGCTTGAGAGTGGCCATCTGTGAACAGGTCGAAAACCCAAGGACCGCCAAGGGCATCGTGAAAAGAGAGGTCATAAGGGTGGTGACACCAGGCCTGATCACCCTGGATGGTGGCCTTGATTCCAGGGAAAACAACTTTCTGGTCGCGGTGGCCAAGGCCGTCAAGGGGAAACGGCATGCCATCGCTGCCCTTGACATATCCACTGGGGAATTCAGGGTCACCGTGGCCGAAAACAGCGACAGCCTGCTTGGAGAGCTCTTTCGCATCCAACCTACGGAACTCCTCCTGCCCGAATATCTGTCAGGCAGCCCACTCCATGCCCGAATGGAACAAGCACTCCCCCAAGTTTACATAAGTTGGCGAAAGGACAACTGGTTCACTTTTGCCAACAGTGAACAGGTCCTGAAGGAACATTTCCAACTGCTCACCCTCGATGGCTTTGGCCTGGGATCCATGCCAGAAGCCGTATGTGCTGCAGGCGCCCTTATTGCTTATTGCAGGGAGACCCAGAAGGGCAGGGTGGATCACATAGACAGGATCTCACCTTATAACCTGGAAAAATATCTCAAGATAGACGAAGCGACAGCGAGAAACCTGGAACTTACAGCCAACAACCTAGACGGCTCTTCCCAGGGCACACTGTTGTCAGTGCTGGACAAGACAGTAACGGCCATGGGTGGAAGGCTTCTGAAGAAATGGCTCCTGTATCCCTTGGTTAACCGGGAAGATATAGAGGCAAGGCTATTGTCCGTGGAAGAGCTTGCCAACAACTCAAAAACCAGAGGTGAATTGAGAACCCAACTCAAAGATGTCTACGATATGGAGCGCCTTTTGGGCAAGATCGCCATGGGCACGGCAAATGCCAGAGATCTGTTGGCCATGAAAAATTCCCTCGCCGCAATTCCAGGCATCAGGGCCATATTGTCCAAGCACCTTTCAGGCACCTCAGGGGCCAATCGGCATCTAAAAATGATCTTTGAAAAGGTAGACCCCCTTGATGACGTCTGTTCCCTGATAACGGCGGCCATACGCGAAGACAGCCCTGCACACATGAGAGAAGGACATATCATTCGGAAGGGTTTCAACGCTGAACTAGACGAAATCTTTGAGATCCAGGCCAATGGTCGTCAGTTCATCGCCAGGGTGGAGTCTGAAGAAAGGCAACGCACAGGGATAAACAACCTCAAGGTTGGGTATAACAAGGTATTCGGATATTACATAGAGGTGCCTAAGAGCCAGAGCAGGAAGATCCCGGAAAACTATATCAGAAAGCAGACCTTGGTTTCAGCAGAAAGATACATCACCCCAGAACTGAAAGAGATAGAGGCCAGAATCTTGGGCGCTGAGGAAAGACGTATAGAGCTGGAGATAGAGGTCTTCAGATCCCTTACAAGGACTATTGCAGATGAAGCATCCAGGATACATTTGACAGCTGCCTCCCTATCAGAGCTCGACGTGCTGTGCTCCCTATCAGAGGTTGCGACAACCTATGATTATACCAGGCCAAAGATCTCCACATCTGATAAGATCTCCATAAAACGTGGCAGGCATCCTGTGGTAGAGCAAAACCTGTTGCAAGAGGCGTTTGTTCCAAATGACATGGAGCTTAACCATAAAGACAGCCAGCTTATCCTCATAACAGGCCCCAATATGGCGGGCAAATCCACCATTCTCCGCCAAACCGCTCTAATAGTGCTAATGGCCCAGATGGGATGCTTCGTACCTGCATCCAGTGCACGCATAGGCATAGTGGATCAGATATTCACAAGGGTTGGAGCAACTGATTATCTTTCGAGGGGGCAGAGCACATTCATGGTGGAGATGAGCGAGACCGCCAATATTTTGAACAACGCCACGTCAAGAAGTCTTGTAATCTTGGATGAAATAGGCAGGGGCACCAGCACATACGATGGCCTTTCCATTGCTTGGGCGGTTTCTGAACACCTGCTATTCAAAGACGGCAAGGGGGTAAAGACACTTTTTGCAACCCACTATCACGAACTCACAGCCCTTGCCGAAAAGCATAAAAAGGTAAGAAACATGCATGTGGCCGTAAGGGAGTACAAAAACAGGATTTATTTCCTCCATACCCTAAAAGATGGTGCCACGAGCAAAAGTTATGGAATACAGGTTGCTGCACTTGCTGGCGTGCCTCAAGAAGTAATTGAAAACGCCATGAAGGTGTTGCAGGAAATAGAGGGTAGAAACAGGCTTAGAACCTCCGCTGTTCCCTCGGCAGCCGTTGAGGCTACACAATATAAGCTGGTTGTCCAAAAAACTCTGCCACTTGCTGTTGACAATTCCGACTCTATAAGAGAAAAGTTGGTGGGTTTGAATATAAACAAGATCACGCCCTTGGAGGCCCTGAACATTTTGGACAAACTTTGCAAGGAAGCAAGGAAAGAACACTGAAGCCATTAAGCACCTATAGAAAAAATATATCATTGAAAGAAAAATCGCGTTTGATCAGGGCCCTTTCAGCTCTTTTCCTGTTTCATTTGATTATCTTCTATGGGGCTTGCTATGCTGCCCAAAACCAGCTGGCAGAAAGACGGTACAAAGCAGCAAAGCTCGGCTACGACAGGTTGGCATCCAACGCCTCACTCAGAAAACACAGAAAAAATTGGACCAAGGTAATAGACGGATTCAGAAAGGTCTATCTTTCATTCCCATATGACAAGGATGTTGCGCCCAAGGCACTGTTCATGATGGGCCGCTGCTACAATGAACTTTACGGTTATTCCAGGAGGCATTCTGACATCCAGGAAGCCCTCGAACGCTATCAGGTGCTGTTGGAGCGTTTCCCTGACAGCAGGCTTGCAGATGACGCCCTTTATGAAATAGGACAGATATACAAGCGGACAGGCCGGCCCAGCAGTGCCATCCAGGCCTGGAAACAGCTCCTTGAGAAATATCCCCATGGCAGCCATGCTGCTCTGGCAAGGCAAAGGCTTGCGGCAATGGGTATAAAAGCGCCTATTACAGGCACAAAACAGCATGCACAGGAAAAGAACAATAACAAAAAGGCCCACAAGAAGCATGCAGACATGGCCACGGATCGAAACCCTGCCATCATCCGCGATATAAAATACTGGTCTGATGAAGATTACACCAGGGTGGTCATACATTCATCACGGCCAGTGTCCATAAAAAAGGGTGTGCTTCCTGCCAACAAAAAACTCCACCTTCCCAAGAGGTTCTATCTGGATCTTTCTCCAGCCTATAAAAAGATCTCTCTAAGGGATTACATAAAAATAAACAACAGCCTTCTCAAATCTGTAAGGATAGCGCAATACGCACCAAAAACCGTCAGGGTGGTATTTGATCTTGAGAAGACCGAAAAGACAAAGGTATTCTATCTGAGGGACCCCTTCAGGATAGTAGCCGACGCCTTTGGTTCTCACTATTCCAAAAAAAAGGCGACGTGCCAGCCACCCAAATCGGCCAAGACCCAAGGCAACACCCGTGCAAGATCTGGATCAAGCTCCAAGAAAAAGCTATCTCTTGCGCAGCAGTTGGGTCTGTGCGTAAGGACCATAGTGATAGATCCTGGCCACGGAGGAAAAGACCCTGGGGCACGTGGTCCTACAGGGCTTAAAGAAAAAAATGTGGTGCTTAAGATCGCCAAAAGGGTGGCCAAGAAGCTGAAAAGGGATCTCGATTGCAGGGTAATACTCACCCGACGATCGGATAGGTATCTACCCCTCACGCAGCGCACAGCCATAGCAAATGCCAGGAAGGCGGATCTCTTTGTTTCCATCCATGCCAACGCCGCTCCTACCAGGAGGCTGAGGGGAGTGGAAACCTATTTCCTGAACTTTGCACTTGATGCTGATGCAATGAGAGTTGCCGCCCGAGAAAATGCCACATCTGAAAAACGCATCAGTGAGTTGAAAAGCATACTCAATGACATAATGAAAAACAGCAAGGTCAATGAATCTTCAAGGCTTGCCACTAAGATCCAAACAAATCTCGTGGCTACCCTTAAAAGACGTTACAAGCATATCAGGAACCTAGGGGTAAAACAGGCACCCTTTTTCGTGCTCATTGGAGCGAGAATGCCTTCTGCACTGGTGGAGGTCTCCTTCATAAGCAACAGGGAGGAGGAACGCAGGCTTAAGTCACCTGCATACCTCGACAAGGTGGCTGCAGGCATTGCAACAGGCATTGAGAAATACATCATAGAAACCAGAATGGCGTATGCAAGATAGACCACCTCATAATAGTGGACGATTTTTCTAACCCCTGCTCCTTAGAGGCGCTTCCATGCTACTGATCCTTGGCCTCGTCTCGTGTGAAGTGTGCAACTGTGCCCCAGCAATAACTATAGATATTTTGAGCTTAAGGTTCGGCCAGATCGTCTGGAAAATGTTTTTTTAGCCATGAAATTGCCTCATCCCTCTTTCTTATGATACCTTCTATCCTTCGCGCCTCAATGGCCCTCAGTGCCTTTCCTATCAAAGGACCTGGCCCTATGGAGAAAAGATCCATGACATCCCGGCCTGTCAATAGGGGTGGCGACTTTCTGGCAGGCATGAGTCTTTTCAGGTAGAAGCCATGTATCTTGTCGAAAAGACGCGACAGCTCTTGGTCGAGTCCAGCAGGCTTCATAGGCCCACATCCTGCCATACTGTCTGCCATTGATAGCAGAAACAAGGCGGGATAATCCGATTCGATCTCTTCAAGGAGCTTCCTCATTGCCCTTTTGGTTGGGCCTCCCTTCCTGAGATCGTTCAGTAGATGAAAAGGCCGCATGTGCATCCTCACGAGCCTTTGAACAAAAATTGTCGATGATTTGGACCACCTTAGGCGCTTGGCAATGGCCGCTGCCATTTCTGCTCCCTTTTTGTCGTGATTGTAAAAGGTTACCCTTCCGTCCTTTCGAAGACCCTTTTGGGAAGGCTTTCCAAAATCGTGAAAAAGGGCTGCCCACTTGAGATAAGCTGTCTTGTCCCTGTGATCCTGAAGCCATGCCTTCATTACTTCACAGTTTCCAAACCTCATGCAAGGATCTTGAACGAGCTTATCCATACAGGATACGGCCTCCAGACAGTGACCCAATACATCCAGGTGATGGAACCCCGGCTGCTCCACTCCTTCAAGCTCTTTTATCTCTGGTATTATTGCTTCAAGAAGCCTGTTGTTATATAGCCCAGACAGGGCCTTTCCGGCCCTTGGTGATGCCATTATACATTCCAACTCGTAATTAACCCTCTCGGAAGCACATGTACCAATGAGGGCTGCATTGGCCCGCACAAAATCCAAGACCTCCTCGTGAATTGAAAAATCGAGAAGGGCCATGAACCTGAAGGCCCTGAGCATGCGAAGCGCGTCGTCATGCAAGTTTTTTATGGCAACCGCCCTTATCATTCTGTTCCCCAGATCCTTGGCTCCTCCATATGGGTCTATCAGCAACTGCTCAACTACGGGTCTTGCGACCAAAAGCCCTTGGGTCGTCCTTTCAACCCCGGCCATGACCCCACTGAGAGGCACTGCCATGGCGTTCATGGTGAAATCCCTCTGTGCCAGATCTTCTTCTATGGTCTTTGCACCCTTTCTGAATCCGCTAAAGTCAAAGGAAAGCGTGTCGACTACCACCCTGGCAACGTCTTCTGCCTCATCGAGAAGCACAAAGGCTCCTCCTGTATCCTCGCCAAAGGCCTTGGCTATTGCAACGGCCCCATCGGGCAATACAAGGTCTATGTCTTTGGAACCCTTTTCAAGAAGCCAGTCCCTTACGCAGCCTCCTGCAACAAAAACAGGCCTTGTGCCCAAAAGATGCGTAATGGTGCCAAGTAGCCCTTTTATCTCCAATTTCTGCTCCTTACCTTATGCCTTGAAAAAAAGATAGCCGGCAAGACATAACAGCACCACTCCAAAAACCTTTTTGAATTGCCCAGTGGTCACATGCTCGAGCAAGACTGCCCCGATCTGTGCTCCCACAAGCCCGCCCATGCCAAGCAAGGCTCCTGTCTTATAGTCTATGTTCAAGAGTCTTCCGTGGGCCAGGAGGGCTGAAAGGCTGATAATAAGGATTGCCATAAAACTGGTGCCAACTGCCTTCTGGGCCGAATATCCGAGGAAAAGCAGAAGAGGCACCATCAGAAAACCTCCTCCAAGCCCTGTAAATGCAGCGCCAATACCAACAACACCCCCTATGACCACATATAACAAACCGTGCACCTGGAATACCTCCGCTTTGATTTCTCTAACAAGGAAAAGCCCTTTCCCAAAAAGAGCTTAATAAGGGCAAAGTCGGCCATCAAGAAGCTTTTCAACCACTATAGCGTAGTGTCGCCATTTGCATTTTGTCCCTGGGGCCAAAAGCCTCATTTAAGAAAAATCATTCTGTCCTCAGGAAATGCAAGGCTGTTTCACGTGGCACTCACCATTATGATTTCCTTCTTCAGAGGCGGGTCACGATAAGGTGAGACCACAGCCAAGGATTTTGTCCTTCCATAGTGCTAAACGCCCAGTATGACTCTTTGCATGGCAGCTTAAAGGGAATGTCTTCCGACAACCTCTCTTGGAGCCTGCAAAACTCCTTCAAGCTTCTTGGCACGGGATAGGCCTCAAGAACTGAAAACCTGGAACTATTCTTGCTCAACCAAAGGTGCAATTTTTTAAGATTTAGCGTCAGTATGTCGCTGGTTACGTCTTCGGGAATATCGCCAACAAACATATCCACATATCTCTTGAAGTTGTGCCACGATGAGAAATCCACCTGTTCACTATCCCACATTGCAGCCAATATGTCGTCCCAATGGTGTAATAAGGTAAACAGGAGGCCCTTTCCCGATATTCTGCCCCTGGCTTCTATATTCCTGCAAAGCTCATCGATATGGCTCCAGGGCTTGGGACCAAGTAGCCCTTGGATCTTGATGGCCTGCTTTAGTGCATCATAGGCAATGTGTCTGCCAAGGGAGCGGTATGCCTCAAATTGTTCCTCATTGAAAAACTGATTTGCTGTTGTCTCATGGGGAAATTCAGGAGAACTCTTCCTATAATTGAGAATGGGGGTCATCTCGTCACCCGTGAGGCTGCTTTTCAACACCATGAGCCAGCTTGCCTGCCAAGGCCTGTCTGGATACAAAATCCGTCCTATAAGATAGTGGCGTTGGGTAAATTTGTGTTCATTCGGCCTGAAATACTCTTCTGTATTCCTGAGATCAATCTTTACGCCTTCATCGACATAGATCTGGCGCATGGAACTGTTCAGGGCATTGAAGGCAAATTCGGGGTCACATTCGGCATCAGAGGCAATTATCAACTTTGCCCTCCTTTGCAGCAAGGGAATAATGCCCAGATTATCCCCACTATGCCCCCCATCGCTGATATATACGTATTCTTCGGAAGCATTTGCAGAACCGAGCAGTTCCTTAAAAAGGGGCTTCATCCAATATCTGATCTTGTCATCCCTTTTACCGTTCTTTAGAAATTTGGGATTTACGAGCCAGAACCCAAGGCGCATACCGAGGATGGTGCAGACAAAAGAGGTCAGCCTGCTGGTCATGCGGCCCATTATAGGGGCTATTGCTGCTCCACTTATGGTTATTGCGCGTACCAGTGTCAATCCAGAATAGGAGCTGCCTGTCTCCACGTATCCCGTGCTTTTAGATCCAGTGAATAGCCTTGAGAATATGAACGGTTCGGTCTTTCGCTTCAACCCCTTAAGATCGTGCTCTGTGGTCAGATTGAGGGTAGCGCTGATTATGTGATACGGGCCCCTTGCGGCAACCTTGTCTGCCTCCGAGGAACCATCTCTTGCACCCTTCTGCTTTCCATGGAGTTGCGAAAGCTTCATCCTTATGGTTTTCCTGACTATACAAGTGTCCTGCCCTGAAATACCGTCTTGATTCTTTCCCAAGCCACTCTTTGCTGATGTCTGAAAAAAGGCCTCGGCAAGCCTGTCCCTATATAGATAGTGGTTTGAGATGCGGTTGAAATTGAAAGCAGGCAGAATCCAAAATACAAGTGAGCAAAGCCCCAGGACAACAAAAAAGGTACAGGAGAGGTTGTTTTCCTCCAACCACTTCCCATCCCAAATAATGGAATCCGCTAGCTGGCCTATTATCAAAATGAACAAAAGGATGAAGAGAAACACGAAAATAGAAAACAGGATATTTTTTATCCTTGCAAGAACACCTGCTGAACGCCCTGCGCTGGGCTGTCTCTTTTCTCTGGCAAACGAGTGAAGAAGGTATTTGATACCCCCCAAAAGGCCAGCCTGAACAGCAGGCAATATCACACCTGGTGTCATCTTGATAAGCAATGGCAAGAGGGCAAAAAGTAACCCTATCCCAGACAGCCACACAAAGGACCCTGCACTTATCTGTAGAAACGACCTGCTGTTGATGGTTCCAAAGCCCGGATAAAATGTAAGAATGCCATAGGACAGGAATATCATTATCACATTTAGTAAGGACAACACGAAGAAATCGAGCAGGAAACAAGGCATACCCTGGCCATATGGCATACTTTGAGCGTCATAGAAACCCATGCCCGTGAATATGGTAAAGGCGGTGAGGAAAAAGATCCAGAACCATGTAGACAGAAAGTGCTGCTCGCGTTTTTGCCAAATCCATATGAAACTGTTGAGCAAAAGGGCTGCACACAGAACCACAAACATAGACACGGCAAAAATGAGGGCCTTTTCGAGATCGAAAGAGGCAAAATAGGCCTTGATACAATCCAGATAAAAATTGCCCACTATGTTGGCACTATAAGGAGCAAGATTCATTGAAAGCCCTGAAATCTCGAATTGCGCTGTAATCACGCCCATAAAACATAGGGTCAAGATGCTCAAAAAAGAGACGAACCAGACAAATGGGCCCAAGAAGTGAAGGCTCAAGGCGCCTGCTGTCCTTAACATCTCAAAAAAATGGGAACCACCTGGTAAAAGATAGTTGGCATGGTTTCTAAGATGCGCCATTTGATTCCTTGGAAGGAATTTGCTCGTCCATGTATCGTCACGCGGCTTGTCGTTTCCTGGGCACTTTTCTGGACCTCGACCTGCAAGTGGACGGTCTCTCAGGGGGAAGTCCTCCCATTTTGTGTTGAACAGGGCCTTGTCATCCGGCCCAAATGAGAATACATCATCCCCTTCAAGCATGCCTTCCCCTGGATCTTTCAGAGACAGAAGACACGAAAGGCATCCGCCAATGTATCCGCCTCCTGAAACGGTGCTCATGATATCTACCATCCTGAAGACACCTATACGTGACAAACCTTGCAGAACGCCAAGATTGAAGAGGGCTGAACGGATTCCCCCGCCAGACAGGCTAAGTCCGACCATGCTATGTTTTACTGGCTGAATCTTTTCCGCGTCACCCTTTCGCCTTGATTCACTGGCAATCCTTTGTCTTCTCCTCTGGATAACTATTGCTTCTTGCTCCCAGATCCCTCTTACATCATGCAGCAACTCTCGAGTCATGGCCCAAAGCTCCCACGGTTTAGAAATTTACCCTCAAAAACCAAAACTTTTCGTTTTTTCTCTGGTAAGGTTACTGGAATAACCTCCATGTTCGCGGATCGTACTCGTTTCACATTTGAATCTTTTATTCATTTTTTATTATAATCTTGATAATAAATCTTTTTTCAATAGTCATTTGATAATATTTTCATGTTTGCTTCATCTCTTTCCGCAATTGTTATGGCTATACTTGGGCAAATACCCCTTGTTCCCACCAGATAATTTGCCATTAAATATTGCATTTCAATAATCATGTCTTTATAGTTGCAGAAAAATTTCATAGTGGAGTTTGAAAAAGATGGAGTGTACAACCAACAGACCCGGTTCAGAATGCAGATTCATGGGCAAAAAGGGCTGCACCTTTATAGGCGGGGCCTGCTTCCAGATAGTTGAAAAATGTGAGGGATGCAACAAGATAGTTGAAACCTCAGCAGGGCGTTTTTGCGCAGTATTTCCACACCCTGAGATGAAATGGCAAAGGGGGGTATGCAACTTTGCAAGCCATGTAAAACCAGAAATCCCTCATGATGCTTCAGGAAGGGCGATCAACCCCCTCAAGGCTGCCAAAAGGGCCTCAAGAGGGAAATAGACCTACCTGTACAAGTTCAGCAAGATTATCTTGGCGCCTCTTTTCCTTTCAAAAGAGGCGCCATCTTTTTCACGATTATTTCATGCCACCCACATGATGATATAAGCTTTCGGTTCTTCAGGCAAAAGAGCACCTGAATAAGATATGGCCTTGAAAATGGCCTGGGTATTTTAGGCTGGTCTTAGGCACTCATGTATCAGAAGAATCAATCTCTTCTGCCTCCTGTCCTGACAGCGGACTATTCACGTACAGCAAAGGTCAGAAAGGCTGTATAGGCACGATTATCGCAAAGGGCTGGATCAAGTGGCGGCTCTTTCTGTTTCACCATGAGCCTCCATATCCCTTCTTGAGCGAGGTGGATCTTGGCAACCCCGTTCTTGTCTGTCCTTTCCGGACAGGACAGGGCCTTGTCCGAAGGCTGCCCCAGGCGGCTCTTGTAGATAAATGCGCCTTTAAGGGGCCTGCCGCTACGTAGCACCTTTACCCTGAGATCCCCACCTGGCCTCATCTTACATGGATTGTCCAAGGGGATGATCTCTATGGCATGCCCAAATGCCTTTCCATATGGGCCTTCTGATCCATTTCCTGCACAGATCACGGCTTTGGCGTATTTTTCATACCAGGTGGAGCTTATTACGTCCTTGGACTCCTTTTTGCTCTTGAAGCCATGCCCATGGCTGGTCTTGGTATAATAACCAGGCCTTATTGCGGCGCCCACTATATAAACGCCTTCATGCTCGATATGAATTGGTATTCCAGGCTCTTTTTTGCCAGGCACAATAGGGATCAATGTGCCGTCTGGCCTGAGTAAAGCCATAGACTCCACACGCTTTGGGGACAAAAAATCGGAAAAGGGGTAATGATGCCCCCAACCAAGATAGGCCTTTACACTGTCTCCTGGTTGTGGGAAATGGCTGGAGATATTGATCCACAGATCATGGGCACAAGAAATGGCTGGGATGAGAAAGAACATAGCCAAAATGGACAGATGCGGCATGACTGAACGCCTCCTCGATACAGGCATAATTCCTGTCTGGCACTCTTTCCATTCCGGTTTGCTCGTATCACTTGGCCTTATTGTATGCATACTTTTCTCTCCTTTCTCTTAATCAATCAAAAATTCATGTCCATCTTCAGCACATAGGTATGGGCTGTTCTGAAATTTTCTGCATCACCCTTGCTTGAACCAAAGAGGTTGTCTGCCTCCAAGGAAAGCCTGGCCATTTTGGCTAGATCTTTGTAGATTTTCGCCCCAACGACTGTATGATCCGATATGGTGCTTTTATTTGCGGTATCCGTATATTGGCGTCCTGTATAATTGACAGTAAGGCTTGCGCCAGCACCGAGGTCTGAATTGTCATAGTAGGCCATCAACCCAGCCGCATGCTCTGGGACGTACGTCAGCCGCCTGTCTTCATCCTTGTTCCACCCATCTGTATACGTATAGTTGACCCTCAGGCCCAGCCCTGAGACAAAGGCCGCCTTAGCAGAAAACTCTATGCCTTGAATTCTGGCGCTACTCACATTTTTGTAGGTGAGAAGAGGCTTGTCCTGATAGGTAAGGCCAGTGTCTACCCGCTGAACCAAATCGTCTATGTCGTTTCTGAAAAGGGATACTGAACACACAACCCTGTTGGAAAAGGCGAGCCGTTCTATACTCATGGAATAGCCCCAGGACTTTTCCGGGTCCAGATCAGGGTTGGACATGATGAAGTAACTACCGTGTTCATATGGGGCCTGATAATAGAGCTGGCGTATGGTTGGAGATTTGAAGGCCCTTCCTACAGAGGCACGAAGTGTCGTCTCCTCATTCAACAGCAGCATGGCACTGAACTTTGGATTCACTTCGCCTCCAAACAGGCTGTGATGGTCGTAACGTATGCCTGGTACCACCATGATCCAATCGGTCGGGGCATATTCGTCCTGGAAATAGATGCTCCACGTGTGGATATCTTCATTTACCGGGATGACATTGGTCTTGTTTTCGATCTTATAATCCAATGACTGCCCCCTATATTCCCCGCCTGCAATCACATTGTGACTCTCGCCAAGGAGCGCTCCATACCTCAGCTCCACTTGACGTTCATCCTGATCTCCATATTTGTAACCATAGGCATAACCAGGATAGCCATGTTCAAAATCCCAGTTGTAAAGGTAGCCGTTCAAATATAGGCTATGTCCTTCCGTCAGGTGCCAACTGGTTCTGGCATCAAGCCTCCAGCTGTCCTCTTCCCGATAGCTCGTCTTTTCGTAATGGCTGAAAATCGAAGACAGTTCTGCTTCAACCTGGTCCATGGGCTCAAACTTGAACTTGGCCATACCTGTATGGCGGTACGAATCCACTGGCTCCTTGCGAATATCCTGGGCCTTTTCATAATTGTAGCTCAAGAGATAGTGGAGACGAGAAAAGGGAGAGTCGCCAAAGGTGGCATAGGCCGTTGACAGGTTCCTTGACTTGCCATGATCGGTTGGCGCTATAGTCTGCCCATTCTTGTGTCGGCTTTTCACCTTGTACCAGCCATAGGAGCCACCAGCAGCTCCAGATGGACGTTTGGGCGGCCCCTTTGTAATGATGTTTATGACCCCAGCCATGGCATCGCTGCCGTATAGCGCAGATCCGGGGCCTTTTACCACCTCGATCCGGTCTATCATGGTCACTGGAATCTGGTTGAGCCCGATCCCATACTCTCCCATTCCGCCACTCTGGCCAGAGCCTGTCATACGCTGTCCATCCACTAGCACCAAGCCGTAACCATCGTTGAAATTTAGGCCCCGCATAGTGGCCCTCCATGTGTAGGTTCCAAATATGTCATCGTGGACAGAGGTGGCGATACCAGGAATCTGCCGCAAGACGTCCAGAACCGTCTGGGCATTGGTGCGCTGTATCTCTTTGGACGTGATGACCTGGGTGTCCACTGGCACCTCCTTCAGGGTATGCGGTGTTTTAGTGGCTGTTACCACCACTTCTCCAAGATCCAGTGCATCCTCATCAACGGCCTGACCAAACAGTGTCCCTGGGATGAAGACGCACCAAATGCACAAGGCAGACATCAGTCTCCAAGACATGGTTTTCCCTCCTCTACTGGCAAAAAACTGGTCAGTTTGGTGGAAAAAGGGCTTTTAGATCACACCTGTATCCAGTCGTTTTGCCCTATTGTTGGTTGATGGTTTTAGTGGTCTTCAGCGCCGAAGTAACACTTATAAAAAATAAGTGTTACTATTTTTGCCCAAAAGATACAAAATTGCAAGCAGAAAATATGAACTATCACAAAAAGGAGACCAAACAGACTAAAAACACTGGTTCTTCTGGCACATGAGTAAAAACAAAGTCTTTCTCAGAAGAAGGACCCGCCTTTTCTTCAGATAACAGTCACCTGGCCCAATAACAACAATAACGGTGTGGACTTGGCAGAGACCTCTTGTCATTCGATTGGTCTCAAATAACCGCTCCCTTGTTCATATCTACTTTCAAGGCCATGTCTCCCTAAGGGCAACCGTTTTGCCACAAAAACCTGAAAGCAGAGCAAAAACAAAGATAGAGGCCAAGTTAAGTGGTTATATTCAGGACGCCATTGCCCACACCCTTGGCAACCATTCAGCAACCTCGCTCGCAATGTAGCCAAAGGGGCCTTCTGTCTTGGCGAGAAAGTCAGCAGCCTTTCCATGTGCAAATGTTGCAATCCTTGCAGCATCCCAAGATGAATAGCCCTGTGCCAAAAGTGCTCCAATGATGCCAGTAAGGCAATCTCCCATGCCACCAGCACCCATCCCCTGATTGCCGCTGGAATTTATTGAAAACTTGCCTGAAGGATCAAACACGATAGTGGAATAGCCTTTCAGGACAACAGTAGACCCTGTCTCATCTGCCAACTTCCTGGCAGCACCTATCCTGTCCTGTTGAACCTCCTTGACAGTACAATCGAGAAGCCTGGACATCTCCCCAGGATGTGGAGTAAGCACCCGCGGAGCAGTTGACCTTTTCACCACTTCCAAGGCACCAGAAAGGGCGCTCAACCCATCGGCATCCACTACGAGAGGCAGGGGACACCGGGTGATCACCTCCTGACAAAAGATGGTGGCCTCCCTGGAAAGGCCGAGGCCAGGGCCGATGCAAACAGCCCTTTTCCTTTCATATAGTTCTGAAAGGCCCTCAACTGCGTGAAAGCTTGGTTCGCCAACGGGAGTTTCCATAAGCCCTTCAGTCATGGCCTCTGTAAGTTTACCAGCAATGACAAATTGGGAACTTCTTGGGGCTGCCACTGTGACGAGGCCTGCACCACTTCGCAAGGCTGCTTGGGCAGCGAGACAGACTGCACCAGTCTTGCCCCGTGAGCCTCCAATAATCAAGAGATGTCCAAATGTGCCCTTGTGTCCATCTGCAGGCCTTTGTTTGAAACAGGCTGTGAATTCATCATCTTGAAAAAATTCCGCTTTGCCGGACGCCTTTGATATGACGAATGAAGGAATGCCTATGTCCACCACGTGGAGTTCACCAGTATAGAGCCTTCCCGGCCAATTCACATGGCCTATCTTGGCTGCTGCCATTGTCACTGTGCAGTCTGCCTTGACGGCACAACCCAAAACGCTGCCTGTATCTGACGAAAGGCCTGAAGCAATGTCAACTGACAACACCTTTGAGTTACTACTGTTCATCAAGGAAATTGCCTTTGCGAAGTGCCCTGCCACTTCTCTACTAAGACCTGTACCGAATATAGCGTCCACTATCACGGGACAAGTGTCGAAGAGAAAGGCCCTCTCATCCAAGGCTGGTTCATCTGGACATTCATGGATCTCTATGCCCATGTTGCGGCATATGTTCAAGTTGGTAAGGGCATCAGACTTAAATTTTTCCAGCTGGCATAAACAGAGGACCTTGACTGAAAAACCCTTTTGCGCCAGCCATCTCGCAATTACGAAGCCGTCTCCACCATTGTTTCCTGGCCCTGCCACCACCAAGCAGCCTCTTTCAAGCTCAGTGGGGAATTTGCTGGATAACACCTTCAGGCAACCTTTGCCTGCGTTTTCCATAAGGACTATTCCTGGTATTCCAACGTCTTCAATTGCCTGTCTGTCAAGTTCTTGCATGGTCTTTGCATCTAACAGCAGCATTATCACGATCCCTCCACTGTCTTGTCTCTTCTGACAGCCCATAGCGCAAGGCCCAGGACTATCAGTGCCAGACTGAGCACCTGCCCCATGGTGACCCATCCGAGAGCCACAAAGCCAAGCTGCGGGTCTGGTTCACGAAAAAACTCCACAAAAAAACGGATGATACCATAACCTATAAAAAAAAGGGCTGCCTTCCTGCCTGAGGGCCACCTCTTTCCACGCAAAGGCCACAGCAGGCAAAATAACACCAACCCCTCCAGAAACGCCTCGTAAAGCTGGGAGGGATGGCGTGGCACAGGGCCTCCATCTGGAAATATCATTGCCCAGGGTATGTTGGCTGGCCTTCCATATAATTCCCCATTGATGAAGTTCCCAATCCTGCCAAGGCCTAAGCCGATTGGCGCAGTAACACAGAAACGATCCGCCCACTTATAAAAATCGGCATTGTGGCGCCTGCAATAGATCCAGCCAGCCAGTGTGGCGCCAATGGCACCTCCATGGAAAGACATTCCTCCATGCCACGTGGCAAGTATCTCAGAAGGGTGATCGAGGAAATAGGGCAAATTATAAAACAATACATAACCGAGCCGGCCACCAAGAATCACACCTGCCACCAAGGCTACCATAATGCCTTCCAGCAACGCCTGTTCCTTTTCCAGGGTTTCCCTGGCTTCAGGACCAAACTCTTCCCAAAGTTGTTTTTTGACCAGGAAGAAAGAGGAGACAAACCCTATAAGATACATCAGGCCGTACCAGCGTAGAGCCAATGGCCCCACATGCACTATTACAGGGTCTATCCTGGGGTAAGGTATCATGAACTGATCACGGGCTTGGCTTCTTGTCCCTGAGCTTTTTCAGGTCCACAAGCCTCGAACCACCACCTTTGGGACTATCGTCTGGATGGTGGTCATCGTCATTGGGAGGCCGGCCCTTTGGCCCTGCCGATGGTTTTCCAAGAAGCTGGTTGATAAGAAGCAGGTATTGGCTCCTCAATGCTGGCACGATATCCCTTTCCAGAACGAAATAGGCCACCCGGCTCCTTTGAACGCGGATGGAAGAGGTAGTCATGGCATTGACTACATGAGGCTGAAGCAATACACCCCTGTTTTGGTCAAAACTGACTGAGCATGGAAAATAGAGGTCGAAAAAGGCAGACTTTTCCAGTGCAAAAAGCACTGTTTCTGTCTGCTTGTTATAACGTATTTCTCCAAGGAGTAGCCCTGCCCCTGATAGCTCTATCAGGACAAGCTCTCTTGCATTTTGCCTGAGTTTCATGAAGCCTTGCCCTCCGAATCAGCTTTTACACCCCTTTTGGACATCTTCTTTTTCCTGCCCCTCCTGCGCCGGCTCCTTGCCTTTTTCCTGGGGGCCTTGTGGATATTTTCCATAATAATCTCTTCCCTGCCAAGGGCCTCCTGGAGACAATTATAAAGCTCGAGTGCCTCTGGAAAGGTTGCCTTGGAGTAAACCCTCTTTTGCCACTTGTTCCGGCTGGCGCAGAATTTCAGGGGCCAATGGCTCGACAACAGCTGGGCCATGAGATCCCTGTCCGCCCTTTTGAAATCATAAGGCAAAAACATGGAATCGAGAATGGCTCTAACCTCATATGTGGGCCAGCGGACCTTTTCAGGCTTCAAGACGTGCCACTCGGGCATGAAATGCAGAAACGGGCTGGCCAAGGCAGAAAGAAAGAAGGCATCGCTGAGCTGGCGCCCTTTGAAAACCAGACGGTCCACCCTGGTAAGGACTCTGAAAAGCAGATCCTTGGCGGCCTTTCCCTCCTTGCTGTCTAGGATGCCCCTGAAGAATGGCAACACTTGCTGCATCAGACCCGATTCTATCATGTAGCGGCTCCAGGGGGCACTAAAACCAGATTTCAAGTCCTTGAGCCATTCATCCCGCACCCTGGGCACGGCACAGAGCTTTATCTTGGAAGCATGGGTGCATACCGCATCCCAGGTACCCTTTTCTATGGAAAAGCCTGTCCTCGCTGCATGACGGATGGTCCGCAGCATCCTTACAGGGTCCCTGATAAAACGCCTCTCAGGGTCACCTATGGTCCTGATTATGCCCTTACTGAGGTCTTCCATGCCCCCTACAAAATCGATGATGCCAAAATTTGCTATGTTATAAAATAACCCGTTGATGGTGAGATCTCTCCTGAAGGCGTCCTCCCTGGGAGAACCAAAGATGTTTTCTGCCCCCAGCCCTTCCCGTGCTGCTTCCCTGTCATCAAGCTCTATCTGTTTCCTGAAAGTGGAAACCTCAATGACCTTGCCACCCCTGAAGTAGACATGGACCAGCCGGAATCTTTTCCCTATTATGCGGCTGTAACGAAACAGCCTCCTGATCTCCTCTGGAGTGGCATCGGTGCCTATGTCAAAATCCTTTGGGGTCTTGCCCAACAAAAGATCCCTTACACTTCCACCAACAAGATAGGCCAGATAGCCGTGATCCTTTAACCGGTATAGCACCTTCAACGCTTCCCGGTCTATGTTCTTCCTGCTGATACAATGGTTAGGCCTTTCTATGAACCTTGGATGAAACTCCATATCCTTGAACAGGCAGAGCTGACCGTCTTCATGGCACCTCTGCCTTTCCATGAAAAGACGGCGTCTCCTCTTCTTGCCCATGCGCTTTCTGACTACAGGACGACTCTGTTTTCTAGGTGGCGACATGATCAAAGGATACCGGGGTCAGGAGGCCTTTTTAAAGAGACTCGTATCAATTCCGTATTTCTTTATCTTGTAATTGATGATTCTGAGACTCGAATTGAGAAGTCTTGCCGCCTTTGTCTGATTGCCCCCGGTTTCTGAAAGGGCCTCCATTATCAACTCCTTTTCAAAACCTGCAACCGCATCTGCAAAGGATTTTCGCCGCCCTGACAGCTCCCCATCTTCTCCTGAAAGCTGAAGGCTTGCAGGCAGGTGATGTATTCTCAAGATACTCTCATCACATATAATGATTGCACGCTCTATATAGTTTTGCAGCTCCCGCACATTGCCAGGCCAGTTGTATTGCATCAGGCAGTCCAAGGCAGCCTTGGAAAAACATTTGATCTGTTTTCCATGCTCCTTGGAGAACTTTTCCAGAAAATGCTCAGCGAGCAATATAATATCGGTCCTTCTTTCCCTCAGAGGCGGAAGATAAATGGGGAATACATTGAGACGATAATACAAGTCTTCCCTGAATTCACCCCTTTCCATGGCCTCTTCAAGGTTCTTGTTGGTGGCAGCAATTATGCGGCAGTTGACCTTGATGGTCTTGGTGTCGCCAACCCTTTGAAATTCCTTGTCTTGAATCACGCCCAGAAGCTTGACCTGCACGCTGTGGGGCAGATCGCCTATCTCATCCAGAAATATGGTGCCTTTGTTTGCCAGTTCGAAACGGCCCTTTTTCTGCTGAATGGCACCAGTAAACGCACCCTTTGCATGGCCAAAAAGCTCGCTTTCTATAAGGGTTTCAGGCAAGGTGGAACAATTGACGTTTACAAAGGGCCCCTTGGCCTGGCGGCTATTGAAATGTATGGCCCTTGCAACCAACGACTTGCCTGTGCCACTTTCTCCCCTGAGGAGGACCGTGGCGTTACTCTCTGCCACTCGCTGGACCATCTCGTAGACCTCTTGCATCTGGCTAGAATTGCCTATAAGGCTTCCCACCCGGTATTTTTCAGCAAGCGCCATCCTCAACTTCCTATTCTCACTGAGAAGCGACTGGCGCTCTGCATTTGCCTCCTGAAGCCGTATCACCGACTGGGCAATGAGACTACTTATTATGGTCAGCAGCCTCAGATCGTCCTCGAGGGAGACATCAGATGCTGCATGCCTGTCGATACTCAAGGCACCAATAGTGTAGGAACCGTGATTGATGGGCACACAAATGAATGATACAGGGCTTTCTTCCCTGGTTACAGCCCTGCTCCTGGTCCGGTTCAAAAACCTTGGATCTTTGGTGATATTGGGAATTACTATGGGCTGTCCTGTGGCAACCACGCGGCCGGTAATCCCTTCTCCAAGCTTGTAATGGCCGCGCCTTCTGGCCTCGGCTGTAAGCCCTTGAGCTACCTCGATCTGAAGCTCAGATGAACCAGGTTTGAGAAGGGTAATGGTGCCCCTTACCATGCCAAGGTGTTCGGCCATGATCTCCAAGACCTTGTTGAGGGCGGCCCTCAACTTCAGGTTGCCAGAAAGTGCCTTGGTGACCTCATAAAGACAGGATAGCTCTGTTATTTGACGTCTCTCAGACAACTTACGGCTATCGAAATACTCTATTTCCTGTGCTTGGCGACCCTTTTTCATGGATAATTAATGACTATCTTTCTGATATTGCGAGGCAACTTTACAGGTTTATTACAATTTTGCAATATTTTTCAGAATCTATTATTAAAAAATCTGATAACGGCGCTTAAAAGGGGGCTTTTCAGCAAACCTTTGAACCCTTGCCAATCTTAATGTAAAATAGGGGTGCCTGTTTAGAGACATCGTAAAACGGCCCTTAGGATCAACACCCAGTCCACCGGCACATATAATTTTTGGTCTTGGAACCCAGTATATTTGGCAAAGAAAGGAGACAACCATGGAAAACACAGGAATAACTGTCACCGAGCATCTCCTCCTACACCAGAAACAAAGCCCCATGGCCACGGGCCAGTTTACCAGGCTTCTTACAGAATTGATATTTTCGGCAAAAATCATTTCCAGGGAGGTGAACAAGGCAGGGCTTGTGGATATCCTTGGTTTGACTGGGGAGATCAATGTCCAGGGTGAGCAGGTGAGAAAACTGGACGACTTTGCCAACCGTGTACTCATCTACCGTATGCAGCAAGCTGGGATCTTGTGTGCCATGGCATCCGAAGAGAATGCAGATATCATTGAGGTGCCAGATGACCGTCCAAAGGGGGATTATCTGCTGGTATTCGACCCGCTAGACGGTTCTTCAAATATTGACGTAAATGTAAACATCGGCACGATCTTTTCCATCAGGAAGAAAACCAGCGACCGGAACTACGTGACCCTGGATGACTTTCTGCAGGAAGGCTCCACCCAGGTAGCCGCTGGATATTTTATCTATGGCCCAAGCACCATCCTGGTCTATACCACAGGAAACGGCGTAGACGGCTTTACTCTGGACCCTTCCGTGGGTGAATTCTTGCTTTCCCATCCCTCGATAAGGATACCTGAAAGGGGCAAGGTCTATTCGGTGAACGAGGCCTACACATGTTATTGGGATGAAAGGGTCAAGGCTACGGTGAACTATTTCAAAAGCCCTGAAAACGAAAGGGGTAAACCCTATACAGCAAGATACATAGGCAGCCTCGTGGCAGATTTTCATCGCAACCTGTTTCATGGCGGTATCTTCATGTATCCAGCCGACAAAAAGGACCCTGCCAAACCCCACGGCAAACTAAGACTCCTTTGTGAAGCAGCCCCCCTCGCCTATGTGGTGGAACAGGCAGGTGGCGCGGCTACAGATGGCGCACGCAGGATTCTTGACATAAAGCCCACGGCCTTACACGAGCGGGTTCCCCTGTTCATAGGAAGTAAAAAGGATGTGGAAAAGGCCACCCAGATCATGACAGGCGTCTGATGACTGGAGGGGCATCTGGATTTTTCCTGGGTCCAGACTTGTATTTTGTCTCAAAATGGTAATATTCTGGGTGCAGATTATTTCTATCTCATCCCTTATATAAAGACTTTGAATAACAAACAAGGAGAATAGGATTTAACATGAACAATGTCTTAAAGACCTTTATATTCTTAGCTGGCCTCACTGGCCTCTTCATGGTAGTGGGCAGAGTGCTTGGCGGACAGCATGGAATGATGATCGCTCTTGTGCTTGCCGCGGTCATGAACCTTGGAGCATACTGGTTCAGCGATAAGATGGCCCTTGCAATGAGTGGCGCCAAACCCGTGAGCGAGCAAGAGGCTCCCCAGCTTCATAGCATTGTCGCAAGCCTTGCCCAGCGTGCTGGTCTTCCAAAACCAAAGGTATACATCATTCCTCGCCAGACCCCAAATGCCTTTGCCACTGGCAGGAACCCCAGCCACGCTGCAGTAGCTGTGACAGAAGGTATCCTCCAGATCCTTTCCAAGGAGGAACTGGAAGGCGTGCTCGCCCATGAACTTGCACACATCAAAAACAGGGACATTCTCATCAGCTCCATTGCAGCCGTCATGGCAGGAGCCATAAGCTATCTGGCCAATATGGCCCAGTGGGGGCTGATATTTGGCGGTTTTGGTGGTTCGTCAGACGATGACGATGGTGCTGGCCTCATTGGGGTAATCGTCATGATGATCGTTGCTCCCCTTGCTGCCATGCTGATCCAGATGGCCATTTCAAGGAGCCGGGAATTTTTGGCCGATGCCACTGGTGCCAAGATATGCAGCTGTCCGCAACATCTGGCTGGTGCCCTTCAGAAGCTGGAAGAATGGAACCACAAGGTTCCAATGAACGTCAATCCTGCCACAGCTCAAATGTACATTGTCAATCCGCTTACAGCCTCTTCGGTGGCAAAGCTCTTCAGCACACACCCGCCGACCCAAGAACGGATAAAGAGGCTCTTGGCCATGGCAAACACTATGAGCTGAGGGTCCTACGCGTCTTCATCCAGTGGACATAGCCCTCATCTCCCCGCCGTGGCCCTTGTTCAACAGGCCTTCGGTACAGCTTGGAACCCTGAAGGCCTTTTTAAAAAAGACGGAGCCTGGAATAAAGGTGAGGGCCTTTCATCCATATCTGGATCTTGCAGCAAGGATAGGCTTTAGCGACTATCTCAAGATAAGTCAGTCCAGTTGGGCGGCTGAATCTGTTTTCGCCGCCCTGTTATTCCCAGGAAGTGAGGGCCCGGAAAGACTGTTCTACAAGGCCTTTGCCAAAAGATTTGGCAGAGGGTTAAAAGCGGCACCCGAGTTTCAAAGGGTGATCTCACAGGCCGAAACCACCATAGAGGAATATCTTTCAGATGAGAACTTCCCTGCCCCACGCCTTGCAGGCATTAGTCTTTGCCTCAATCAGTTGTGTGCAGGGCTCTATATTGCCAAAAAGATCAAAGAAAAGACCCCTCATGCCAGCATCGTACTTGGAGGGGCGAGCTGTTCTGACATCTTGGGCAAAAGCCTCTTGGACTCGTTTCCCTTCCTGGACTATACAGTCACAGGGGAGGGGGAGCTGCCCCTCCTGGAACTTTGGCATTTTCTGACTGGAGCCAAAAAGGATATTTCGACTAGTGCCATATGGTCAAAGGAGACCAATTGTGCCCATACAGGCAAGGAGCAAATAGCCCAAATGGATTCGCTGCCACCTCCAGATTTTGATGATTATTTTTCAGAATTGAAGGGGCTTGGAAGACGGGCGGCAGGCATAACCCCTCTTTTGCCCATTGAGGCTTCCAGAGGGTGCTGGTGGTCAAAGTGCAACTTTTGCAACCTCAATCTGCAGTGGAAGGGGTACAGGGCAAAATCCCCTGCCAAAGTTGCCAAAGAGGTGGATTACCTCAGCAACAGATACATGGTGCTCGATTTTGCCTTCATGGACAACTGTCTTCCCAAGAAACAGGCACCTGAGATGTTTCGTCTCCTGGCAAACCATAAAAGAGACTACTCCTTTTTTGCAGAACTACGGGTGGGCCATACCAGGCAGGAACTTGCACAAATGGCAGAAGGCGGGCTGAAGGATGTGCAGGTAGGGATAGAGGCACTTAGCACCAACCTTTTAAAGAAAATCGGCAAAGGGACCACTGCCCTGGAAAATCTAGCAATAATGCGGCATTGTGCCGAATGCTCCATTGAACTACAGGCCAATCTGATACTCCATTTCCCAGGAAGTTCCGATGAAGATGTAAAGCAGACACTGGAAAATCTGGATTTCGCATGGCCTTTTGCCCCCCTCAAGACCGTGTCTTTCTGGCTGGGCATGGAAAGCCCCGTGTACAAGGAACCTGACAGATTTGGCATAAAGGCCCTGAGAAGACACAGGTTCTATTGCCTTTTGTTTCCAGAACACGTGGCAAACAGGCTGGAGCCATTGATACTAGAATACAAGGGCGACAGGACCAGACAAAGAGAGAAATGGAAGGCAGTTGAAAAAAAGGTGAGACTGATGAACGAGGCCAAGGCCCGCATTGGCCAAAAAGAAGGGCTTTTGCGCTTTCGAGATGGCAGGGATTTTTTGTTGATAAGACAGATCTTGCCAGATGGGCGATCTCTCAGGCACATGCTCAAGGGCCTGTCCCGCAAACTGTATCTGGCAGCCCTGGAACCCATTGCCCTGGAAGAGCTAACCAATATGGCAAATGGCCTGGGCCTGGAGCAAGTTTCTGCCTTTATCGATGACATGCACCGTAAAAGGCTGATGTTCCGGGAAGGGGACAGGGTCCTTTCCCTGGCCATAAAGGACAGGACCCCTCCTGGATTGAAGCAGGCGCAATAATGCATACTTGCTGGCTACGAGAAAAAAGAGACCTCTTTCTTAAGAATGTCGTCAAGGACTTCTTGGCCTCTTGCTCTTTTTTTGCCGAGCTCAAAGAACATACGGCCCACCACGGAGTCAGATACGAGGGATTCGATTTCTGGGTTGGCACTGAACAGGCCAAAGGAAGGCTGTGGCGGCTTAAAGATCTGTGTCACATGCTCTGGGGCGACAGTGATCCAGCCGATGAGGAAAACGGCTTTCTGTTGGATTGGATGATAGGAGCCATCTTTCATGAGGCCATGAAATTAAAAGAAAATGTCTACATGATCGAGCGCTACAGGAAATCCTATCCTCTTGAAACCACTGGCCCCCTTTTGGCTAACCACAACGGCACAAGCCACGGCATGGACTTTTTTGAAGAAACAGCCCATGAAATCCAAAGGACCATAAAGAGGATAGACCTACTCCTGAAACATGCTGAAAAATACCTGATAACCGTGCTGAAAGAGGAAACAGACAACGCCCTCCTGGTCAGATATCTTCTTGAGGTCATAGCATCCCCGTCTGGACACAGGTCTGGAATAACAAGCCCTATGAAGCTCCTTGAGGCCCTGTTTCCCAACGGACTTCACGAGGCTTACTGCCTTGCAGGAGAAAGCTATCTTGAGGGAAGCTGGTTTGTGGAGGCAAGGCGTGCATTTGAAAAGGCACTCGAAATCAATCCACACTGTCTGGAGGCCAAGTCTGGGCTGAGACTTCTTGAAAAACGCATTAAAGAGATTGCAGCCCTTCTGGAAAGGGAATATGAGATGCAGACCAAAAACGGCAACAGCGCCAAGGCCTCCAAGGGGGCTTGAGCTCTGGAAAGGATTGTCCTTTTAAGCCCGTTTTCTTATGATATTTCAGGCTAGTACCGAATGGGAGGCGATTATGGCCCGGGCGAGATCCTTCAGCTTGATGCTCTGACGCCTGCTTTCCTTTTGCATCATCCTCATGGCGGATTCCTCATCAACCGATAGGTGCTTCATCAAGATCCCCTTGGCCTTTTCTATGAGCTTCCTGGCCTCGAGCTCCTCGGACAGGTTTTCAACAACACCCTCAAGAGCTGTGATGGTCTGGGCTATGGACCGTGCCATTTCAATTGCGGGAACCAAGTCGTCAAGGTGTACAGGCTTGACGAGATAGCCGAGCACCCCCCTGCCCTTGGCCTTTTCCACCAGATGCTTTTCTGCGTAAGCTGTCACGAGAATTATTGGGATAAACGCCCCTGGCTGGTTGTTGATCGTCCTGGCTGCCTCAAGGCCGTCGAGCAAAGGCATCTTTATGTCCATTAGGATCATGTTGGGGTTCAATTCTGCTGTCTTTTCAACAGCTTCCAGGCCATTGTAGGCCACACCCACAACATTGTAACCAGCATCTTCCAGTATGGCCTTGAAACCGTCTGCAACGGCCTTATCGTCATCGGCAAGAAGAATACGAAGGGCGCCGCCACCTCCCAGCTTGCCTGCCCCCCCTTTTTTATCAGACTCTCCGGCCGTCATGCAGTCTCCCAGAAATATTTGTCAATACGGGATCGTAAAGGAAAGAAGATTATCGACGAGACTAATACTCCACCTATGTTGAGATTTGCATACCATATAAAAATTGGCTGGGGGACTAGGATTCGAACCTAGACTAGCAGATCCAGAGTCTGCGGTCCTGCCGTTAGACGATCCCCCAGCAATCGACCAATGAATATAGAATCGCGATTATTCATTGTCAAGAAGCTATAATGTGCAAATATCCTTTTTGTCCATCCTTACCTAATCACCAGGCCTGCATATCCCACAACCCTCGTATAATCATTGTTTATTTCCCCAGAATTTGCATATCTTACCAACTCTGCCCCTGTCGCGCCCAGCTGGTTTGATGCCTCTATGGTGATGGTCGTGGGTATATAGCCGCACATGGTTATGCCGTTTTCCTTTACGGTATCATAAAGGCCAGAAGGGTCCAGGGCCAGAATCTTCCTTATGGCAAGCTGGTCCAATTCCTTGGCTACATCAGCAGGGACATAGTGGCTCATGTCGGTACTGGCGACCAGTAGCACAGGGTGTCCAAAACCTTTTACGGCAGAAGCCACAGCCCTTCCGATTTCAAGGCACGAATCCAGATCCAAGGGGCCAAGACAAATTGGCGCTATCTTTAGTGCTGGCTGTAGATACTGGAGAAAAGGAATTTGAACCTCGAGGGAGTGTTCATATATGTGGGCCTGGTAACCCTCTTGCAATACAGTGGAATGGTTCAATATACTTTGGGCCAAATCCTCGGCCACTGGCACGTCTCCCATGGGCATCTGCCAGATTCCTTCTGTCATGATTTCTGCATAGGAACCGTAGCCAGTGTGGTTTGGACCCATAATAACTACATGCTCTGGCACCTTGACTCTGCTGAAGACAGCTCCAGCCACATGACCCGAATAGATGTAGCCAGCATGTGGACTGACTGCCGCAATAGCCGGCTTGGCATGAGCCGTGGTGGGTATGAGCCTTGAAAGCTCCGACCTTAACCGAATAGGATCTCCCTCATAGAATTGATTGGCTACAGCTGGCCTTCTTATAAGCATGGCTTTTCTCCTGACAGGCTATATCTTGTCCCAAGTTTTAACGAGAACTGAGAAAAAAATCCATCTATGTGTTATTAAGAAAATAATCATGTGGCAAGTACTGTCCAGTTAGAGCAACCTCCAAACCATGACTAGATCTTTGACAGAAATCACTCCCATCAACGAATACAGCTTGGAGTCTAAAATACGTCACCACCTACTTGCTGACTTGTTACATATCGTAAGCGAACAAAAAACAGCAGAAAGGCTAAGACGCCGCTCAAAGGATCTTTTCAGGCATGTCAGGTTCATCCAGAGGGCGGCAAGGCTCATGACCATAGCCAAGGAAGAGATAATCCATGCTGCCATAAAAGGTCGGGCCTTCCCAGATGGCCAGATTTATTGGGCAGAAACCCTTTCCATGGCCAAGGGACGAATGGAACGGAAATGGCAGGCAGAACCAGGAGGCATCTACCTTTGCATGGCAATATTTCCCCGACTCCTTCCGGAAAATCTTCAGCTTTACAATCTGGCCTCGGGCCTTTCCATATGCCAGATCTTGAGGGAATGGGGCGTGGATGCGCACATCCGCTGGCTCAACGACATCCTTATCCGCGGAAAGAAGGTTGCAGGGATCCTGGCAGAAACAGTTGTTACGCCTGATCTTGGAGAAAAATACCTCCTCATAGGCATTGGCATAAACGTCAACCAGGCGACATTTCCTCCACATCTCACTTCCCATTCCACATCCCTTTTCAAGGAAACGGGCAGGAATTGGCCCATCATTGAGTTGGGCACGCACGTCCTGTCTCGAATGGTACTTAATTTTTCCTTGCTTCACGATTGGGAAGCCAAATGCCTCCAGGCAGAGCATTGGCCTGAAGTCAGACTAAAAAATCCTGTGATCAAGGCATACAGAGGTCTGTGCGACTTCAAGGGCAGAAGGATACGCTATGGCAGAGACCTGGAACGGTTTCCAGGCCAACGCTGTATTGCAATGGGCATACTGGAAGATGGAAGCTTGAGACTCAAACTGGAAGATGGCGCAGAGGCCACAGTGAATTCTGGTGAAATCCGCTATGAAGAAGCATCCTGAGACAACCTCGCATCGGCATTCTGTTCCAGGTAACCTTCTATGAATCTGTCTATGTTCCCATCCATAACGTCGTTTACATTTCCTGTTTCAGTGTTGGTACGGTGGTCCTTTACCATCTGGTATGGGTGCATAACATAAGAACGGATCTGGCTGCCCCATCCGATATCCTTTTTCTGGTCGTGGAGACGCTGCTTCTCCTGATTCCTCTTCTCCTGCTCCAGTTCATATAGCCTGGCCTTGAGTATCTTCATGGCAATGGCCTTATTCTTGTGCTGACTCCTTTCATTCTGGCACTGGACCACGATACCTGTGGGCAGATGGGTGATCCTTACGGCTGAACTCGTCTTGTTGACATGCTGGCCACCTGCACCACTTGCCCTATAAGTATCGATCCTTAAGTCTTTTTCATCTATTTGGACGTCAATGGATTCATCGAGCTCCGGCACTACGAAAACCGAAGCAAAAGAGGTATGCCTGCGTCCAGAAGCGTCAAAAGGGGATATCCTTACTAGCCTGTGGACGCCTGCCTCTGATTTGAGATATCCGTAGGCAAACTGGCCCTTGACCAGGAATGTGGCGCTTTTTATGCCAGCTTCTTCTCCTGGCATAAGATCCAGCATACGCACCTGGAACCCCTGCCGTTCACACCATCTCAAATACATTCTAAGAAGCATGTCTGCCCAATCCTGCGCCTCTGTGCCACCTGCGCCAGAATGTATTGTCACTATTGCATTACTTGCATCATGCTCACCAGACAACAGCCGCTGGAGTTCGGCCCGCTTGATGTCTTTCTCAAGCCTTCCAAGCTCCTTGCGTACCTCCTGAAAGGTGGATTCGTCATCTTCTTCCTGAGCCATTTCCAGCAAAAGCGCAAGTTCTTCTTGCCGCTCTTCAAGCTCTTCCACAACCTCTTTCTGCCTTGTAATGATGGAGCGCTCCTTTAAGAGCTCCTTGGACTCCGGACTTTCCCAGAAACCCGGTTTGAGCATGATCTTCTCTATTTCAGCCAAACGCTGATCCGGTTGCTGCCGATCAAAGATAACCTCTTAATATGGCGATCTTTTTTGCTGCATCTGCCAGTCTTCCCTTAAGGTCTTGTATGTCAATGGATGCCTGTACGTGCCCTGTCTTTGCCATGATTCATTCCCCTTTTCTTAAACCTTGAACAATTTAACAAACAATTTATTAGAATAAATAACAAATTCAGTGCCAAAAACCAATAGGGGCCATATCTTACAAATAGGGTGAGCCTGTCTTCCAGATTCACCATGCCTGTGATGAAACATGGCTCAAAAAGCCTGGAGGAAACACTTATCCGGCCTGCAGGGGAGATGATCCTGCTTATTCCAGTATTGGCCGCCCTCACTATCCATCTCCTGGTCTCCACAGCCCTGAAAGTAGCCATATCTGCGTGCTGAAAGGGGGCAGCAGTCCTGCCAAACCACGCATCGTTTGTGATAACAGAGAGCAAATTCCCGCCAGCCTGGACCTCTTTTCGAGATATCTCTGGAAAGATGCTCTCAAAGCATATCATGACCCCTATCTTAAAAGGATTTGCCTCGAGTGGCCTTGCGCTTTTTCCAGCACAAAAATCTCCTGCTGTGGGCAACATATCCCTTGCCCAGGAGGTGAGCCTTCCCCACGGCATGTATTCTCCAAAGGGCACAAGGTGCTGTTTGTCGTATCTGCCTTTTAATGAACCATCTGGGCCCACGAGAAAGGCGCTGTTCCTGTATCTCGGACTGCCTATGGGGTCGTAAAAAAAGGAAGGGCTCCCAAACAGGATATAAATATGAAGCTCCCTGGCCAAATCCAGCACTTGCTGCCTGAGAGAACCGTCTTGCTGAAAATAAAAGGGCATGGCCGTCTCAGGCCATACGGCAAGCTTGAGATCTTGAAACCTGGCATGGGCCTGCCTCGTAAGCGCCTTGTATCTTTCAATGGTAGCAATACGGTATTCGGCACTCCACTTTACACTCTGGTCAAAAGACCCTTGGATCGCCGCCACCCTGATCTTTCCATTGCTAGGCTCGGAAATGGTCTTACTTCCATAGACGCACAAAAATGCCAGAAGACCCACCAGTGTGAAAACCGGCAGACTGACGGCTCTGTCCCTTACCCTGATACCACCCCTTTGCGTTGAGAGAAGATAAAGTTGCCAAACCACCATGTTTGAAAAAAATATTATGAACCCTATGCCATAAGGCCCCCACAAATCGGCTGTCTGAATTAGAAAGGGTGCCCGGCAAAGACTGTATGCCAGCATCGCCCAGGGAAATCCACTGAGAAGCCAACCCCTCAAGGCTTCAACCAGTATCCATAGGGAACTGACGGCCAGGATGCCCAAGACAGAAAGTTGCCCCTTTTCAGCCACCAGAAGCCTAGCAAGCCAAGCCCACAACCCAGGGAAGAGGGCAAGATAACAGGTCAATAGGGCAAAGATCACCCAAGCTGCTGCAAGAGGCAGTTTGCCATATGTGGAGATAGTGGGTGCTATCCACCAAAGAACTGGACCAAAGAAGAACAGCCCCCAAAAAAAGCCAATTCGGAAGCTATCTCTTTTATCTACCGAATAGACTGCATGGATAAAAGGTACCAAGGCCACAAACGGTAAAGGCCAGAAATGGAGGCCGAGAAATGTTGTGGAAAGCGCAAGGGCTGAAAATAGAGGCAGAAGGATATTTGCCACTTTTCATCTTTTATTTGCAGATTATGACATCACCCGATGTCTTTAGCCTGGAACGTCACCCGTGGGTATCGTAAGAATATAGTATCTGCCTTTCCAATGGTATCCGTTTTTCCGGAAGCTTTGGAGGCGGCCAGTTGGAAGTCATCCGGATGAGTTCCGCCCGTGTGGGAATAGCATCCCAGCCATAGGCCACAGCCTTTTTCTTCTTCACGTCGATAAAGGAGGCATCAAAGAGGTTTGCCTGCACGGCCCAGGGCACGATATAGTCCTTCTCAAGAAGTCTTGCCGCCGCCACTGTGCCCGATTCCCTTGTGATTACAGAACCCGGCCCGCCACGCAGCACCATGAGGGATCTATCGTTGATCCGCACTACCAGGTCCACATAGGATATGATCTTTTCATTGTTGGCCTCAAGCCTGATTTCTCTGTCGAGCTGGAAGTCGTCTATCCTGTAACCCTTTTCGTTGACGAGAAACTTGGCAAGTTTCTGCCTTATCCGTTCCCTGTCCGTATCAAGGACGAGCTTACCCGTAAGGAAACAGGGTATCTTTACAAAAATGTCATCCTGTGTCGCCTGTTTCTGTTCCTGCATATCCTAAATCCTTTTGATGCCTTTTTTAGGGCGTATATTCATTTACACAGCCTTATATTGTCAACAAAAATCGTTACCGGCCTCTTAGGCGAAACAGTGAAAAACATAAACGCACAAATGTCAGCGGTTTTGAGTGGCCTTTTGGTGCCCGACGTCCTGAGCCTGGCAAAATCGAGACAGACATGGTTCATGCCTGGCAGTAGCAACTGCCTATGGTTCACCCTGTCTGAATAGGGCGGATCGTTCCTTCTGTCGTCTATCCTGAAGACCACTGGAAGTGGCTGGGAACCAGGATTAAATATATCCAGCCTCACCTGTCTCGTGCCCTTCCAGGACCTTTTGAGGTCTGAAATTGCCAATCCAGGATAGGTCTCTGGCGGGTACATCTCCACCTTGAGACTCCAATGGCCGCTTGTTGCATGCAGCTGGCTTCTTTCATACCAGGTATGGCACTGCCAATTGAGCCCCTGCAACTCCTTCACTCCTTCAAAATCGTATATGATTTTGCATCCATGATCACTGGTTTCGCCTGCCAGTGCCAACAAGGGCGAAAAGCTATAGCCAAGAAAGATAAAAGCCGAAAGGAGAACCAACTTACGCATCGTTTGACGTCAAACTTGAGAAAGAGACGTATAGTCTAATCTCAGGGTCTTTTCACCTGCGAGATCAAAGAGGACCTTTACCCGCACCTTGTCTGGTACTTCGAGAACGGTTCCCTTACCAAAGATGGAATGACGTACCCTGTCACCCGCCTTGAAGGCACCTGTCTGCCTTGCTTGAACAGTAGGCTGCCTCCCATTGACTCCACTTGGAACTCGATGCAACGGTATTCCTCTTTTAGCCATGGAAGGGCCTGGCTTTTCGGAAACCTTCCTTTTTACCCTGGCAAGGAGGGCTTCTGGAATTTCACCTAGGAACCGGCTCGGGCGGGCAGGCATCAACCCAGCCCCTTGCACATTTATAAAGGCGGGATAACAGAAATAGAGATGATCCTTAGCCCTGGTTGAAGCCACATAGAAAAGGCGTCTTTCCTCTTCTATTTCATCGGGCCTGTTTTCAGCCATTGGCGAGGGGAAACGCCCCTCGGCCAAAGAGATGACAAAAACTATCCGCCATTCAAGGCCCTTGGCAGAATGCATTGTTGAAAGAACTACCTTGCCTGATTCACCTCCACCATCATTCTTTTCTGGAGGGTCCAGGGCAAGATCTGACAAAAGTTCCAGCGCATCCGAATAGTTGGCCGCCATTGCCTTTAGCTGGGCTAGCTCCTGTAAGCGCTTCGGGTAATCATCGCTATGGTGGGCTTCGAGATAAGGCCGGTACCACGAAATCAACTCTCCAAGAAGTTGTGGCAAGGTGCCACTATAATCTGAAAGGCTCAGGAGGAGACCTCCAAGCTTCCTCACTTCGTTGGCCCAGACTGCCCGGCCCTTAAACTTGCATAGGGCCTCAAGGGGAGAAGAAGCCCTTGTCATCTCTAAAAAGACCTTGTCGGCACTCTTTGGGCCAAGCCTGTCAATAAGCAGCAGGACCCTGTTCAGGCTCAATCTGTCCCGCGGATTGATCACAAGCCTGAGAAGACAGACCAGGTCTTTGACATGAGCGGCGTCTACCAGGCGCATGCCCCCACGTTTCACAAACGAAATGCCCGCATTGTTCAAACGCGTCTCCAGTTGATACGAATGAAAGGCCGCCCTGAAAAGGACTGCTATCTCTTCAGGTTCTACCCCCTTTTTCAGGTGTTCGAGGATTGTCTCTGTCACAAAGGTGGCCTGCTCGTTTTCGTCCATGGCTGTGAAAAGCATTGGTGGATGCCCTCCCTGCCTGTGAGCAGTAAGCCTTTTGGTAAACTTCTGCCTGGCATTTGCGATTATGGCATTGGTACAATCGAGGTTTGGCTGGGTAGTGCGGTAATTCCTCTCGAGCTTAATTATCCTGGTGCCAGGAAACATCCTGGGAAACTCCAGGATATTCTTGAAATTTGCCCCCCTGAACGAATAGATGGACTGGGAGTCATCCCCAACGGCCATGACATTGCTATGTGTTGAAGCCATGAGCCTTACTATTTCAGCCTGGGCCATATTGGTGTCCTGGTACTCGTCCACCATGATGTATCTGAAATTGAGGCCCATATTTTCCCGTACTTGTTCAAAATTCCTCAGTACAGCAAGCCACTTGAGCAGAAGATCGTCATAATCCATCAAGGCATGGGCCACCTTGTATTTGGAATATGCCTCGAAAAGGGCACCCATGGACTGCACATGCTCGCTCATGTGGGGATAATAGCGCTCCACTACCTCGTCGATCATGATTCCAGAATTGGCCGCCTTGCTGAAAATGGCACAGAGAGCCCCCTTTGAAGGAAACTTTTTACCCCTGCCAATCAGTTCCATCTGTTTTGCAAGGAGATGAATAAGGTCCTGGCTATCTGATTGATCCATTATGGTAAAACTTGATGGGTAATCCACGAGATGGGCATAACGCCTGAGCATCCTATGGCAAAATCCATGAAATGTGCCACCCTGAACCCTTTGGCAAGATGTTCCTCCTATGCGTGCAGCTCTGTCCAGCATTGTGGCCGCAGCCTTTCTGGTAAATGTGAGGAGCAATATGTTCTCTGGAGCATTTCCTTCGAGGACAAGCCTTGCCACCCTGTAAACAAGGGTCCTGGTCTTACCGCTTCCTGCCCCTGCAATCACCAGAAGAGGGCCTTGGTCGTGCATTACTGCCTCAAACTGGCTGGAGTTCAAATCCCTCTCAAATGAGATGCCGCCTACTTCATTTTTCATATCAAAAAACTTTCCAGGATGTTATTTTATCAAACCCTTATAGAAAATAACCAGGGAGCGAAACTGCAGCCTATTTTCTAATGCGTGAAAAGTCAACGTAACTGCCTGGGTGACCAATTGAGAAAGGAATCGGAAGAATGTTAAAGATCCCCGCTGGTTTTGGTAAACTCATCCTTCTCGCATTTATCTTCTATCTGAATTTTCTTTCCAGAATCATCGTATCTCCCCTGCTTCCAGAGATAAAGGAAGAGCTGGCTATAAGCGCTGCTCAAGCATCGGGATTTTTCCTGTTTTTAAGCTTCGGATATTTTACCGCCTTGTTGGGCTCTGGATTCATCTCTGCAAAGCTCGGACACAAAAGGTCCATATTGCTCTCTATCTCTTTTGCCTCCTTATGCCTTTTGATAATATCATGTTCTACGACCCTTGGGCTACTCTATGTATGCTTTCTTGCCCTTGGCTTGGCAACGGGCATATATCTTCCTTCGGGGATAGCTACCATAACGTCTCTTTTTGATAGCAATTTCTGGGGCAGGGCCTTTTCTGTCCACGAACTTGCGCCAAATCTTGCCTTTATCACTGCACCAATTATCGCGTCCCTCTTTCTTTCCCGGTCCTCATGGCATCTTCTGATGGCTATCCTTGCTGGGTTTTCCCTGTTCACTGGCCTGATATTCTGGAAGATCCGTGCAGGCGATTTCAAAGGAACAGCTCCAAATATTGCATCCTGCGCCTTTTATCTGAAAAGACGCCAATTTTGGCTCATGACCATATTATTTGGCCTTGGGATCACGAGTACCCTTGGAGTCTACAACATGCTCCCTTTGTTTCTGGTATCCATACATTCCATGACTAAGGCGGATGCAAACCTCTTGGTGAGTCTTTCGAGGGTAGCCACCCTGTTTACGGCAATAGCCGGGGGTGTGCTATCGGACCGCTACGGGCCAAAGAGGGTGATGGGATGGGTGCTGCTTTTCACAGGCGCCATTACTGTGATGCTCGGCATGACCCAAAACACTCCTCTTTACATTTGTGTGTTCCTGCAGCCTTTACTTGCTGTCTCTTTTTTCCCGGCGGCCTTTGCAGCAATATCGGAATCTTCCACCCCTGAAGACCGAAGCCTTCTAATCTCCATGGTAGTACCTTTTGCCTTTCTTGCAGGGGGAGGAATTATGCCACTGGTCATAGGCTTATTTGCAGACCACGGACTATTTAACCTGGGCTTTGTGATAACTGGATTTCTCCTCGCTTCCGGCTATCTACTGGCCTGTCTGATTCCAGTAAAGCAGGATGTGTGAATGGAGTATTTATCATCTTTTTTCTCATTCCAGCATGAATACCGTAGGCCGCTCCCAAATATCCTTACAAATTACAAGTTGTTAGGCAAAGCAAGGCGGCAGAAACCTCCATTTAGCGAGCGTGAGCGAGGGGCTTGGTTTGACTCTATCTCAAAAAACTCTTCAGGGCTTTCCATGGAAAGAAACAAGAGACATCCCTTTTATAATCCCTGTATGGTTGGCCAAATCTTTCCTCGAGCTCCATTTCTTCAAGGGGAATTATTACAAAGCGGGTAATGAGAAAGTCCAACAAAGACAGAAAGAACAGACAGGGAAGGCCTGTTGCCAGGAAAGATCCGCTAAAGATCAAAAGATGCGCCAAGTAGGTGGGATGGCGGCAGAGGTTGAATGGAGGCCCAGTCTCCAGGCTCACCATCACTTTTTCCAGTTCAGGAAGGCCGGTTATGCGCCTTCCAAGCACAAGTGCCGTCCATGTCTGGAGTAGGACACCAGCCAACATGAATATCCATCCAACAATCCAGACAAAAGGCGGAAATGAAAGGGCGCCTATCAAAAAATGCGCCTTCCAGTGCCATATGGCCCCGGCAGCCAAGAGCCATAGAAGAACCAGCACCAGATAAAACCACCTTCCCAAAGCCTTGCACAAACGTGGGCAAAGCCGAATCGGCAACCAAAAAAGGGGAATTACAGGCCAAACCAGCAAGATGACGATAGCTATGAATTTGTATGTTCCTTCCAATACAGAAGCTAATGAAACACAGGAGCGTCCCCGTGGTCAAGGCCCAAGGCCGCTTGCTCCAGAAGCTGCTGTCTCTTGCGTATGAATCCCTTTGATTTTTCCAACACCGCTGGCAGATCGAGAATAAGGGCAATGGAGCCATCGCCTAAGATAGTGGCACCTGCAAAACCAGGCTGGTCCATCAGGTATTCAGACAAGGGCTTTATGACCACTTCTTGCTGGCCTATGAGTCCGTCCACGCCAAGACATGCATCCAGCTCCCCAAGCCTTACCCTGACTGCAAAGAATTTGTCAGGATCGGCTGGAGCGCCTGTGCCCCTGAAAATCTTTCCCAGCCGGATCAAGGGAATGGTTTCTTGACGTTTCGAGATGATCTCGTAGCCTTCTACGCTGCTTACTTCGCTTGATGAAAGACGAAATGTCTCATACACTGCGGAGATGGGCACCACCATGGACTGTCTACCCACTTTCACGGTGAGGCCCTTTATGATGGCAAGGGTAAGAGGTATCCTCAGAATGAACGTTGTGCCTTCCCCCTTACTGGATCGCACAACGACTGCACCACCTATCTTTTCTATGTTCTTCTTGACAACATCTAGGCCAACACCCCTTCCTGAGATGTCTGATACCGAACCAGCAGTCGAAATCCCTGGCACGAAAATCAGGTTCCAGATCTGTTCCTCGCTCATCTCCCTGAGGGCCTCAGGGCTGATCAGGCCTGAAGACAGCGCCTTCTTCACAATTTTGTCCCTGTCGAGGCCCTTGCCGTCATCAGAGACGGAGATGGTGACAAAATTGCCTTCCTGGCTTGCAGCAATGGAGAGCAGGCCCTTGGGCCTTTTGCCTTTCCTGGTCCTATAATCGGGTGTCTCTATGCCGTGATCTATTGCATTTCGGATGATATGTTGCAGTGGATCAGCCAACTGTTCCATGACCTGTTTATCAAGCGCTGTGTCTGTGCCCTTGAGGGTTAACTCCACTTCCTTCCCAAGTTTTTGGCACAAATCTCTTACCATCCTGGGGTACCTGTTGAACAGGGAGCTTACAGGCAGCATCCGCATGCGCATGACTCCATCCTGCAATTGGTGCACCACCCTTTCTAAAGCCGCCACGCTCTCGGTAAAGCCTAAAAGCACCTCCTTGAGGGGCCTCAGTTCCTGGACAGGCATCCTCCTCTGGTCGCGCCACCTTGAATAGAGCCCCTTGAGCAGGCTTGTTGATTGCACCATTGAAGATCTCAAAACCACCAATTCCGCCACGTCTTCCAGCAGATTTTCTACCTTTTCGAGATTCACCCTGACCAGCTGGCCCTGACCCCTGATTCCACCTGTCTCAGTGGCAAAATCCTTATGCTGGGGAGGCGTATCTGGTGGTTGCAGGTCTGCATGTCCAGTTGGAAGAACAGGCTCTTTGCTCACCTCAAGGATCTGAGCCTCTGACTCTTGTGGTTGTACTGCCTCTGGGGTAGCGGAATCGTCATCTTCAAATATGGTATCAATTGCCGCGTCGAAATCCTCCAGAGATTCCAGCCCGAGGGATGAATCCCCCGTTTGCTGGCCGGATCGGGCCTCTGCATCCAGGAGTGGTTCTTCCTCAGACTCTTCATGGTTTTTAAACATATCCCTGAGATTTGGCAGCCTGTCACACAACCTGTCCCACAAGCCCGTAAAGACCTGTCTGTCAAAATGGGAGTCCCCACTCAACTGCTCTGTGATGCACTCTTCCCATTCTTCTAGAAGATGGACAACTTCCATATAGTCCATATAGTTGGCAGAAGTCCTTAGCTTGCTCACTGCCTCCTGGCAAGCGTTTATCCACTGCTCGTCCATATCACTTGGAACGTTTGCCAGCGGCCCACCCACTTCTTTGAAAAAATCTAGGAAGATATTGTAGAGTTCCCGGTCTTCCTCTATCTCTATACCTGAAGGCGAACTCTCACTTTCCGTGAGCACATCATCGAGATCCACCTCTTGGCTAAGCGCTTTCTGCACACTGGTTAGCAAGCCCTTCTGAAAGTCGTCGAACGTGCCTGAATCAACGGCCTCAGAAAGCCCTTCTCTTATCTGGCTGATGGCAGAATGGAGCTCATCCTTTCCTATGTAGTTCGCCACCCTCTCCATGTCTTGAAGCACAAGATCCAGATTGGATGGGTCTGCATCTTCGTCGTCCAGAATCTTTGTCATTTGCTCATAGAGGCTTTTCATCTCCTGGGCAAAGATATTCATTAGTTCCTGATCTTCGGCTGATTCCTCCAGGGACTCTTCTTGAACATCAGCTGCCTCCTCAATGCCTTCCTGATTGGCCAGTGCCCTTATTTGCTCCTGAAGATCAGCGGTGTCAGAGGTCTCCTTATGATGTTCTGCTACGTCTGCAATCAGCTCCTTAAACCTGTCCACGCACTTAAATATCAAGTCAAAGGCTTGCTGATCCAGCCTGCGGGTGCCTTGCCTCGCCTCATCGAATAGATTCTCAACGGCATGGGCAAGCCCAGCCATGGCGGTAAGCCCCATATAGTTGGCTGCACCCTTAATGCTGTGCATGTTCCTGAAGCAATCATTCAGTATCGAGGAATCATCTGGTTGTTGCTCTAACAGCAACAGATTGGGCTCGAATTCTTGGAGGTTTTCTTCAACCTCCACTGTAAAATCCTGCCACATCTCCTGATCAAAATCTTTCATGACACCATACCCCTTTTATTGCTTTCCAAGCCCATCCATTATGCGGCTCAACTTTTCGGAATCGTTTTTCCCAAGAAAATCTATGGCGCCCAACTCTTGGGCCCGCGAAATCACTTCTGGATCGGTCACCAGACTCATGAACAGAATCCTTGCATCAGGGTCTTGCTCACGTATCATGCTGGCAGCCTGAATACCATCTATACCCCTCATGGTGATATCCATGATCACAAGATCTGGGCGAAGCTCTGTGTAAAGGTCAAAACCTTCTGCACCATCCTTTGCGGTACCTATCACCTTGTGTCCAGCTTGCCTTACCGCATTTCCTATCCTTTTCCTCATAAAACTGGAATCATCGATAATCAAAACAGTGGCCACATTTACCTCTTACATACGGTTATTTCGTAATTTTGCTCAACATAGCGGCAATCTCTTCAGAAGCAGCCAAACCTTCGTGGAATTCCAAGGTCTGGATCGCCTTCAGAGGGCCTGGATGAAGGCTGGTATCTGGATGTTGCAAGATGACCTTACCTCCTTTAGCCACCACGGACTCCAAACCCTGCACCATGGAAATATCTATACCAGAAAGGAGCACTACACTGAGATCCCTCTCGAAGATGGCAGACAACTCCTGGAGAAACACATCTGCATCCAGGCAATTGGCAGATGCCTCTCTAAAGATCCCCGCTCCTGTCTCGTCTGCTTCCACCTTCCATCCTTTGTCCAACCCTGAAATCCATGCCTGATTACTCAGCAGGGGCGCACCGGTCTCAAGGGCCTTAACGGAAAAAGAACAATATTGGTCCATGTAGGCAGCAAGGGGTCCTGAAAAATGGTTACACATCTGTTGAAACACCAAAAGGCTTGTGGAATCTCCAAGATGTAACTCTGGCAAGATCTTCTGGATCTCAAGAAGGCCACCAAAACCACCCATTATCACAACAAGCCTTTCTGCTGGCATCCCAGGCAAACCCTTTCGACCAGCGAGCTTTGGATTTCTGGCCCGCCTGATATTCCTGATCCTGAAATCCTGGGCGCTTGCCACTGCATTTCCCAGCCTTTTGACAAAAACTTCCCAGGAACCATCTGCCCCTGGCTTTGAGATGAAATCCACTGCGCCAAGGCGCAGGTATTCCATGATCTTTGCCGTGTGTCTCTCGTTGAAATTGCTCACCAGCAGCACAGGTGCTGGCGAGCGGATCATGATATGTTTCAGCGCAATATCCCCAGCCATAACAGGCATATTTATGTCCAAGGTAATCATATCTGGACTGGTGTCGTCGAGGTATTCCAGGGCCTCCTTGCCATTCCGGGCCTCAGCTATCACTTCTGCCGAAAGCTTATCCGTGAGCACTTCACGCAGCCGAGATATGAAAAATCTGGAATCGTCCACCACCAAGACGCCTGGCGGCTGCCCTTCAGACTCGGCGGGCGCATTGCCCATTTCGTCCTTTCTTCTGAGGGATTCGATAAGGAGGAAATTCCAAGGCACTTCAATAGTATGTTCAGGCGGTGTCTCTGGGAAAAAACGGAATGTGCCCTGATTCAGACACATGATCTCATAGAAGGCCTCTTCTCCAGTCTTGTCTCTAATTTGGGCATGCACCACTTCTCCAGAAGAAAAATATATCTCTCCCCTCACCCCCCGGGTCTGGACCAGAAGTTTGCGCTCCCTGTTCTCAAGGCAAGCCAGCTGCACCAGGTCCGAAAGATTTATGTCCACCATAAATCCACTGAATCCAGCCTGCTCAGCTACATGTGCGCTGGAATCCATCTCGGCCTCCTGTATCAGGCCCTGGGAACCAAAATCGAGTGCAGTCATACCTTCCAATTGCTCACTTTGCTTGCTATTTCTAAAGGCCCGCCACTGTCTGCATGACACTTTTCCATGATCCTTCTGGGTGAAAATGGTGCAAGGCAACCTTCTGGGGTCTGGGCCAGGAGCCTTCCGCCCCCTCGGATAACCTCTCTGGCCCCGGTAAGGCCGTGATTATTGTCACCCGATACAAAAACAGCCTGGCACCCTTTTCCAAAGGCCTCGCTTGCCGAAAGGAGTATGAGGTCAATTGCCCCTTCCTTTTCAGCGCTAATGGGCCGTTTTTTCACATGCATCTCCCAACCACCACCTTTCTGGTCGAATATGCCAGCCTGGTCAGTGGAGAGAAAATATATGTGCCCTGGCAGCAACCGAACCTGTTCCTCTGGCACCATCAGGGGAAACTGTGAAAACGGCCGCAGGTAATCCACAAAGGCGTTGAGATTATCCTTGGAAGCCCCCAGTGAAACTATCACAGGCGCTTCAAGAGGCGGACTCAGGTGAGGAATGATGGCAAGAAGAGATGAATAACCCCCTGTGGAGCCATGAATCACTGTCACAGCCTTTATCTCCCTATCCTGAGCCTCAAGCCTCGAATGGGCTCTTCTGCTCACTGGCCTTACGCGAAGATATCTGGCTGCCTCCACCTGCACCCTGGACGCCCTCTTCAATCTGGAACACAACAGCTCGGCTTGGCTTTTTAGTTCTTGGTCTCCGTTTCTCGTAGGTTTTTTGAAAAAATCCACTGCGCCAAAGCGAAGGGCCTCAAAGGTCACCCTGGAACCATCACCTGTAAATGCGCTCACCATGAGAGTCGGTGTGGGAAACCGAACCATAATGTTCTTAAGGACTGTCAGGCCATTCATTCCTGGCATATGCACATCCAGGGTACATACGTCAAACCTGCCAGAGGCGAGTTTGCTCAAGGCCTCCTGACCGTTCAATGCCCTTGATTCAACCTGAATTTGCTCGTCTTCGCCCAGAATTTGCTCAAGGGCCTTGCACATCATTGGAGAATCATCGACAATCAGGACCTTGATCCTTCTTTCCGCCTTTTTGTCTGGTGTCAAAATTTCTTCCGCCATATCCGCCTGTCCGCTCTTGGTTGATTTTCCCTGTTCTAAGATTTCTTCCATGGCTATATCTTCAGGTCCTTGCTTGTCGTCTCAAGGCAACCTGCCTCGAAAAGGCTTTGATACCATTCCAAAGCGCCTGCTCTGAATCAAAGGGCCTAGCCATTTCCATCTCTATAGCCATTTTGGCAAGGCCACCAGACGCACATTTTTCAGGAACAAGGGCAGAAACCGTTCCCCCCTTTTCCCTCACCTTATGGAGCCCATCTAACTCTTCGTCCTGCTGTCCACCCAATATGCACACATTCAAATCCTCTCCAAAAACATCTGAAGCCTTATCTAAAAACCCTCTAAGATCAGTAAAGCCTTGGTTGCACTCTAGGCTGACATTGCCCCTGGGCTGTTTGGCCACATTGGGTAGCCGTTTTTTTTGCACCAAGGTGCAACATCCGGCGTAGAGGAGCTGTCCTGCCTCAAAAGGCATGGCACAGCCGGTTATGGCATCAAGCTCCCTGGCATAAGCGTTCAAAACAGCGCTTGACATGTCTTGGATACAGACGCAGGCAGTACTCCGCAGTGGAAATACCGCAGATGCAAGACGAATGAAACTACTCACTGCACCCTGTAAGGCAACCACAACCAGAAGCCCTGAAGGCGGCAACCGCTTTCCTTCCTTGGGATGGGCCCTTTGGCCGTGCCTCTTGACCGCCCTCTTTATGGCCCTTGGATTTATGCCAGCTGCCACCCGTAGTGTTCTAACGAGTTCGGCACCACTATCGTGAATGTCATCTGAAACCGTGCCTGATGGCTTTGGGAAAAAATCCACTGCGCCGAGGCTCAAGGCCTCGAATGTGATCCTGCCCTGATCGGCGAGCCCACTGACCATCACCACTGGCAGTGGGTTTTTGATCATTATGTGTTTAATGGTAGTCAGCCCATCCATTATGGGCATGTCCACGTCGAGGGTAATCACATCGGGTCTCAAGGTCTTTATGGCATCGAGTGCCTCTTTCCCGTGTTTTGCAACCCCTACTACCTCTATGTCTCCAGAACCCGAAAGTATCTCGACCAGGGCCTTTCGCATGAAGGCCGCATCATCCACCACCATGGCCTTTATGTTTTTATCTGGACTCTGTGCCTGCATATCAGTCTCCGAGGGCCTTTGACCAGCCCTGTTCCAGATCGTCTTTTTTGTCGCGCAGGTTTTTAGCAATCTTCTGCACTTCTGCTCCAGAAATACCCAATGCCTTGGGTAGCTTGATCTTTTCTGGAAGCCAGGCAGAACTCCAACCTATGCCCAGCTTGTGGCACAACTGGTCTGCTAGGAAAATTATCGCACAAGACTTCTCTTCATCGCCTGCACTGATTGGATGGTGATGGTACCTGACGGCACTGACCATCCTTTCGTTAAGATTCCACTTCTTTGCTATATATGCCCCGGCTTCTGCATGGCTGAATCCATATTCCTCTTCCGCTATGAAAAGGGGCACCTGCTTTTCATGTTGGATCTTGACTATCTCCCTGAGGTCATTGGCAAAAAAGGCGCACATCAAGAACCTACCGATGTCATGTATCAGCCCCATTGTAAAGAATTCTTCTGGATCAAACTCTGGCGAAAGCTTGGCTATGTCCATGGAGACGGTTGCCACTCCAATGCAGTGAAGCCACATGTCCCTGGCAGGAAATTCTTCCAAGTCCGCATCCTGGCCAAAGGCCTGCGTGAGGGAGATCCCTATGACCAAATTCCTCACCTCCTCAAAACCCAGAACCACTATGGCATGAGAGATGGTTTGAATCTTTCCACTGAGACCGTATGCAGGTGAATTCGCTACTTTCAGTATCTTTGCGGCTAGCACAGGATCCTGCCTGATGATGGTCTCTAGACGCTGTGCTGAAGAGGCAATATTGTCCATTTCCTCCAGAACCTTTTGGAGGGTGTTGGGCATTGGTGGTAGATCCTTTATCTGATCCAAACGTTGTGCTATGGATGGAGGCATTTTTATTTTCCCTTTCCGGCTCTTACAGGGCACACTTTCCGCCCCTTTCCTTCTTATTTATTTATCGACAATCAGGCCCTGCTCTTAAATTGGCAGCCCTGGAAAGGCTTAAATCTTCAATTTTTTTCACAACGATCCGATAAGGCCTTTAGAGCCTTTGGATAGGACAACTGGGGCTTGTTTTTCCAAATAGTTTTCGAGGTCAGAAAATCATGGCAGACATTATCTTGACTGGTCCTGCACTTGAAAAAGCAAGAACTCAAATAGACGAGTCTCTTGTGCAGGCAGGGGTCCATACGGTCCTGCTGATAGACCATGCTGGCAACGTGGTTGCCAGCTGTGGGAAAAACAGGAAGGACCTTGACATGACATCCCTTGCCGCCTTGGCCGCAGCCAATTTTGGCGCCACCTCTCAAATGGCCAAGCTTATAGGTGAAGACGATTTTTCTCTGCTGTTCCACAAAGGAAAGAGGGACAGCATCCACTTTGCTAAGGTGGGGCAGGAAATGATCCTCATTACCATATTTGGTGACGAGGTCTCCCTGGGGCTGGTGAGGCTCAGGGTAGCAGAGCTGACGAGCAACATAGAAAAGATATTCGGACTGGGTAAATAAATGGCACTGATAGACCTCAGCAAAAGGGAGGTGCACTGCAAAATCGTCTATTACGGACCAGGGCGGTGCGGAAAAACCACCAACCTCCTCTACATCTATAATTCAATGAATAGCAATGCCAAGGGCAAGATGCTCACCATTGAAACAAAAGGTGACAGGACCTTGTTTTTTGATCTTTTGCCCTTGAATCTTGGCAGAATAAAGGGGTTTGACATAAGAATCCAGCTTTACACCGTACCGGGACAGGCCATCTATGAGGCCACCAGGAAGTTGGTCCTGAAGGGTGTAGATGGCCTCGTCTTCGTGGCGGATTCACTTCGTGTCAGAAGGGCCAAAAATATCGAGAGCCTTGAAGACCTTCAGAAGAATCTCCGTGATTACAATATAGACATAGCCTCCTTGCCCCTGGTACTCCAATACAACAAGAGAGATTTGGCCAACTCTCCCATCCCAACCCTGAGCGTTGAAGAGCTTGAGGAAGACCTGAACAAGGAACTGGGGGTGGATGCCTTCCAGGCAGCTGCCACCAAGGGGCTAGGGGTTTTTGAGACCCTCAAGGATATCAGCAAAAAGACTGTACGCTACGTGGCCACTAAACATCTTGTAAAACCAAAATAGAAAATATTAGGGAGACGATCCGGTGAAAGAAAACAACAGCATCCCTGAACCTGAAATCTTTACATCAGAAATAGAAGACACCATAGACGACCTCTTCAAGCCTTCCAAGGAGATAGAGATAGATCCGCTCACTCAGGAGGTGAAGGAGGTGGCGCGAGAACAGAAGCAGGATGATTTTCCTGTGGAGTTCGAACTGGAGACGGAAAAAGAGGCAGACGTCAGAATGGAAGAAGTGACCAAACCGGCTCCAGATTCTGAAATACAAGATGCCAAGGCAGAAGAGGACACCCTTCTGGAACTGGATCTTGAACTCGAGGTCGAAGACCAGGAGACACAAGAGCAAGAACAGCAGGAAGAGGTGGTGGCTCAAGAACCTGAAGCCGTGGCTCAAGAAGCCGACCAGAAACCTGGCATCAAGGAGAAGCTTGAACAGCTCAAGCAGCAAATCTTCACCATTGAGTGGGAAGTAACAGAGCCCCAGATCCATCAGACCCTGTCCCTCTTGACATCTCTTCTCAGGAGCCCGAAGATCGGTGGCCAGCCCAAAGCCCGCTCCATGATGGAGCTTATGAAGAAGGTGCTTCAAAATATCCAATACTATCCAGAGAAGGTGCCAGCCACAGCTCCGTCCGTATTGAAGAGGACAACCGAATTCCTCCTTAATCTCCACTCAGGAAAAGAGGTTTCCAGTGAGACGGAAGAAAGCATCATAAATGAACTCACCGCATTGATAAGGAGGCCTGAAGACACTGAAGCGGAAAGTGGCGAAAAATTCTTGATACTGGAAGAGGTAGCAGAAGAGACAGAAGAAACAAAAGTTGAGGATCAAGCGGGACAGATTCGGCCTGAGCCTGAGCCCACTAAAGAAATGCCTCCTGCAGCACAGACTGTGGAAACACAAAATGAAGCCTCCTCAGGCACGGAAGGGTTATCCACAGAAGGCCTGCGAATCCTCAAGGCCCATCTCGTAGAGATCAAAAAGTGCATCAACCGCATAGAGCCCCTTGAAAACCTCCTTTCAAAGACTCCGGGCATGGAAAAACTTTATTCCTTCCAGCGCGACATCCGCTTAAGGCTCGAAAGACAACTTGAAGAAGTATCTGGGTTTTTCTTTGACGGTGCAGAGCTTCATTTGCCAACAGCCGTGCAGGCCAAAAAGGATTCGGAAGAATATGCCAGGGACATGAATCTGGCCACATGCCCGTGGAAGGAACTATTGACAATAAACATAGACGGTATGGAAATCGGCTTCCCGCCGGAAGAGGTGGTCTTCATGTCAACTCCGCCATGGCATGCCAAATCTGCCATCCGTAAGGCCGACGCCTTGCCACTGAGCAAGCTAAAGGCTTGGCCCTGGTCAAAGTTGAAGGGCCTTTTCAGTGGACGGCTCGCCGACCTTGAAGAATCTGCCATTGCCTCCAAGACCGTCCCCATTGTCAGGAAACTTGGTGGCCGGGACCTGCCTGTTGCCTCTAACTACACCGTCATCATTCTTTTTGACGGAAACAAAGGGGCTGCCATTCTTGCAGAAGAAAAACCCTTGAAGATAGAAATTTCAAGGGATGCTAAGTGGACAGATAACCCTGCTGACGGATTTGAGGCAGAGGTAACAAGCCACGGCAATAAAATAATGGTGGCCACTGTCAATTCTTTGAATCAGGAGTAGAAAAATGGCAGGTTTTCAGATACAGGCTGCAGATTTTGCCACTACAAGTCCTGATGCCCAGGCAGACCTTGTTGAAAAAAAGATCCAGGAGGCAGATCTCTACCTCAATCATGGCCTCACAGAGGAAGCAAAGGCCATATTAGAAGAAATCCTGGCCGTGCTGCCTGACGATTCAGACGACAAGCTGAGGGTGCTTCTTGAAGACAAGCTCAAGGATCTTTCGGCCAGGGACGCCCTGTCTGCTGAGAAAAAGGCAGACGGCGACAAAGCACAACAGTCCGAGGACGAGCAGTTCGACGAACACTACAACAATTGCCTCGGCCTCATAGAGGCTGGTTTTTTTTCAGAGGCGGTTGAGGAACTGAAGATCCTCGAGGAAAAGGAGTTCAGGGCAGGAGAAATAAGGATAAAGATAGGCCAGCTATACCTTAAGCTCGATATGCCCTTTGACGCTATTGAATACTTGGAAAAAGGTCTCAAAGACCCAGATCTTCCCTCGGATCTTCGGCAGGAGGCCCTTTATCAACTTGCCCTGACCCAGGAAAAGACAGGCTCCGTAACCAAAGCAGTTGCCACACTCGAAGAGCTGGTCAAAATCAATAAGGATTTCCGAAACGCCAGAGAACGGCTTGAAAGCCTGAGCCAGTCTGCCCAGAAATATGGAAGGTTTTACTATCTTATAAGGACAGGCATCCTCCAGGAAGAACAGCTGGAACGTGCCAAGGAGCTTGCCAAGCAATCCAAAAAATCCATTGAATCCGTCCTTATCAACCAGTTCGGCATAGAGAAGGAAGAGCTTGGCAACTCCTTGAGCGAATATTACCACTGCCCCTTTATCGAATTCAATGAGCTCGAGGTGGGAAGCACACCAAAGTGCATCTCAGGCATAAAGGAACATTTCTTCAGAACAACTGCGTGTGCACCAGTCATGGAAGAGGCAGGGATGCTCCTGATCGCCGTGGACAACCCCCACGACCTCAGCAAGATAGACAATATTCAAAGGGTGCTAAAGGCCAAAAGCTTTGAATATGCAGTGGCCCTCAAGGAAGACATTGACAAATTCATAGATTATTTCTATGGAAAATACAATGTCACTGGAGATGGAGAAGACGTATTCGAGCAACTCGAGCTCGTGGAAGAGGAAGAAGAGGATATAGAAGAAGACGACGGCCTCGCATCAGATGCAGACAGCGTGGTTGTCCAGATGGCAAACCGCATAATCGAGGACGCATATGTAAGGGGTGCTTCTGACATTCACATAGAAAGCCTCACAGGCAAGAGGGGCGCCCTTGTTAGATATCGTATCGACGGCGACTGTCTCCGCTATCAAAACATTCCTCTAAATTACAAAAAGGCGCTGGTTTCAAGGGTCAAGATCATGGCCAGCCTGGACATAGCAGAAAAGAGGCTCCCCCAGGATGGAAAGATAAAATTCCGTACCAGGACAGGGCGCATCATAGAGCTTCGAGTAGCCACCCTGCCAACCACAGAGAACAACGAGGATGTGGTCTTGAGAATTCTCGCTTCTTCCGAGGCCATGCCCATCGACCGTATAGGCCTATTGGAAGACAATCTTAAAAACCTCAAAAAGCTCATTGAAATGCCTTATGGATTGATCCTTGTTGTTGGGCCAACTGGTTCTGGTAAGACCACTACTCTTCATGCAGCCCTTGGCCACATCAACCGTCCAGAAAAGAAGATCTGGACTGCTGAAGACCCTGTTGAAATCGTTCAGGAAGGCCTTAGACAGGTACAGATAAAGTCCAGCATAGGGCTCACTTTTGCCAGGGTTCTCAGGGCATTTTTGAGGGCTGATCCCGATATCATAATGGTAGGTGAAACAAGGGATGAAGAAACAGCCAATACTGTTATAGAGGCCTCCTTGACAGGCCACTTGGTCTTTTCAACCCTTCATACCAATTCAGCGCCAGAAACAGTGACCCGGCTCCTTGGAATGGGCATGGACCCGTTCAACTTTGCTGATGCACTCCTGGGGGTGCTAGCCCAACGCCTGGTGAAAAGACTCTGCCCAAAGTGCAAGGAGGCGTACGAACCCGATCAGGAGGAAAAGGAAAGGATACTCTATGAATATGGAGAACATCCCACAAAACCTCTAACCATGGAAGACCTCGACGGGATAACCCTTTACAGACCCAAAGGTTGTGGTGCATGCAACAAGACCGGGTATAAAGGCAGGATGGCCATCCATGAACTCTTGGTTTCAGACGATGGCCTCAGAAAACTCATACAAAACAAAAGTCCAGTGATGGAAATTAGGGATTATGGTCTAAAACATGGCATGCGCACCCTAAAACAAGATGGCATCCACAAGGTGCTTATGGGCGATACAGACATGAAACAGATACTTGCCGCCTGCATAAGGTAGCATGCACAAAATACCTCCCCTCTTGCGCCCTGCTGGTACTGCCAGCAGGGTTTTTTTATGGTTCTTCCGGCATTTGAGGACCCGAGACAAAATGGATTTGAAAACAGACATGAACAATGAGAAGGGGGGCCTGAAAGGCCCTTGAAAACAGGAATACGCCCTAACAGCATCTAAAGCCTGGCTGTGCCAAACGCTCCAAAGTCCCTCGCTTGTGCTCGCAAAAAAGGTTTCGGGCGCTTCGCCGGTAGGAGATGGCTCTGAGGCAGACGTTGGGATCAGATCTTAGAGGTTCTTGGGGTAGCCAGAGCCAACGGAAATCCAGTTCAGCAGAGCGAAACAAGCCCTTAGAAGCTCTTGGGTCTGTTTCCACGTGAAACACAGCTATCAGAATATTTCCCTTTTCATTCTGGCATGACCATTAGGCTGCCATTGACTTAAGCCTTTCATCTACTATCATTTCCCTTAAACGGCCTTTTAGTTCAAGGCGGGCTTACGGCTCCAAGGAGCAGGAAACCTTACCACTATGGCAGCAAGGTTAATAGAAGTCATCGTGCCCAGAGGTAAACGGGATCTTCTCGAAACAGTTTTCAAAAAGAAGGCTGTCATCCAATACTGGATCGAAGAAGACAAACCCAGAAATCACCTTGTTGTCAAACTTCTAACCAAGGTGGAAGATACAGGCACCATAACCGACACCCTTTCCAAACTCTTTGGCACTGCTGCTGGCTTCAGGATCATTATCCAGACAGTAGAGGCCACCATCCCCCCTGTAGAAGCGCCAGAGGAGCCTCCAGCCAAGATAGGCAGGCTTTCTGTAAGCCGGGAGGAGCTCTACAATGATGTGGTGGAAGCGGCCAAACTCAATTACGTGTTCGCTGCCCTTATGGTGATATCTGCCTTGATAGCGGCCTATGGCTTTTTGAAGGATTCTACGGCAATCATAATAGGTTCCATGGTGATCGCTCCCCTTCTTGCCCCAAACGTGGCTATATCCCTGGGTTCGGTCCTTGCCGATTTCAAACTCATACGCCTGGGATTGGCAACACAGCTTGCCGGCCTGCTCCTGGTGCTATTCCTTTCCACGGTATTTGGGGCCGTAACCAACATAAACCCCAATCTGGCAAATATTCACCAGCGCATCTATGCAGACTACACCGACATCATTGTGGCCTTCCTATCAGGAACTGCTGGCATACTCAGCTTTACCACAGGAAGCTCCACTGCCCTGATCGGCGTAATGGTATCCATCTCCCTACTTCCACCCCTAGTGGCCACCGGGCTTCTCATGGGGGCTGGTTATTTCATACTTGCAACCGGCAGCTTCCTGCTCTTTCTCGCCAATCTCGCCAGCCTCAACCTGGCGGGAATTCTGACCTTCCTGTTCCAGGGCGTCAGGCCTATGACATGGTGGAAGGCCAAAAAGGCCAAAGAATATTCGAGAAAGGCCCTTGCTCTCTGGATAGTACTGATCCTGATGCTACTTGCTGCCATGTGGATGAGAAACCGGTTTCTCATCGTATAGATGGACACACAACATGCCTGGACTACACAACCTGAAAAGCCCTGATTGCAATATATGTTGCAAAGAGCACCTCTTAAACCTATAATCCATGGCTATACCTTCGAATGGAAAATAAAGGTACCTGATTTGCTTTACCTTCATGGTATCTCTAAAGACCTTTACATTGTCCTAGGCCAAGTTGAAAAAGGCAGGCACATCATTTATACCCTGGGCTTGTTATGGGGTAGAGGGTGCCACAGGGCAAATATGGCTATTTTCCAAGAGACGCCTTTATATTGAAAACATTCTTACAATACAAAATACAGTATAAAACAGACCGGCAGGGCATCTAATACCATTTTCAGGAGACGCGCTTAGTGCGAATTATGATAGTAGGGGCTGGCCAGGTAGGTCAGTACCTGTGTGAAAAATTTTCTTCAGAAGGACAAGAAGTCGTCCTGGTAGACAAGAATGAAAAGAAGCTTCAAAGGCTCGAAAGGGAGCTAAACATACTGACTGTAAGAGGCAGCGGAGCTTCTGCACGAGTGCTCGCCGAGGCTGGCATCTCGAAAACAGACCTTTTCATCGCCGTCACAGACAGTGACGAGGTAAACCTTGTGGCCTGCTTTGTTTCCCGCCACTACAGTGTCAAGACCAGAATAGCAAGGGTGAGGAGCGAAGAGTTGCTCATGCCCGATTCTCTGTTGAACGAAGAAGTCCTGGGCATAGACCTCATTATCAGTCCAGACTGGGCCATGGCAGATGAGATCATAAAGCTGATTCAAGTCTCTGAGGCCTTTGACACGGCAGAGTTCTCCGATGGCCAGGTACTACTTTTGGGTTATATAGTGCACCAGGACCATCCCTTTATTGGCAAATCCCTCTACCAAATCGGGAAGATAGCCCCTGACACCAAATATGTGATGGCGGCAATCATCAGGCAGGGTGAAACCATTATCCCAAGAGGTGAAGACGTAATCCAGGCCGGGGACAAGATATATCTTATGATGCTCAAGAAAGATATGGCAAAGGTGGAAAAACTCTTCAGTTTTTCCAGCAAACTTCCCAGCCGAATCTTCATCATTGGTGGGGGGGATATTGGCTACATGGTGGCCAGGCAGCTTGAAGAGACATCCATAGAGATCAAGATAGTGGAAATGGATAAGAAGCGGTGTGAATTCCTTTCGGAAAATCTGGCCCATTCGATAGTGCTCAACATGGATGGACTGGACGCCCAGGCCCTTATAGAAGAGGGTATAGATATGGCAGACCTGGTGATAGCTGTCACCCGTTCTGCTACCACCAACATACTGGGCTCCCTTCTGGCCAAACACCATGGCACCAAGCGGTGCATCACCAAGATTACGCGTCACGACTTCATCCCCATGCTGGACAAGCTTGGCATAGACGTGGCCCTCAGCCCCAGGCAGGTGGCAGCAGACATGATCATAAGGTATGTTCGCAGGGCAGATATCGTTTCGGTTGCCACAATCCTTGATACAGACGCAGAGGTCATAGAAGTGACGGTTCCCGACTCTAAACGTTTTGACAATGTTGCCCTAAAGGATCTTAAAGTGCCTGCAGGCGCCCTCGTTGGGGCCGTGGTCAGGCAGGGAAAGGCCTTTATCCCTTCTGGAGACAGCAGAATCCAACCTGGAGACAACCTGGTGATCTTCTTCACCAGAGAGGCTGCCAGAAAGGTTGAGGAATTCTTTCAGGCCTGACACACCAGGCCTTATAGCAAGCGCCGCTTGATGCAGGAAAAAACAGGAGGATAGAAGTGCGTATCGGTGGGGTCTTGAATCTTTTGGGAAGGCTGCTGATAGTCCTTTCCCTCATGCTCCTCACGCCTGTGCCATTTTCCATTTATTTCCAGGATGGCATGGTTCCAGCCTTTCTCACATGCTCTATGTTGGGCCTTACAGCAGGGGCTGGACTTATCATCCTGTTCCTCCCAGAAAAGGAACTACAATTCAAGGACGGATTTGCCATCGTTGCCTTCAGTTGGCTCTTTCTGGCCTTGCTGGGCGCCCTTCCCTACTATATATCTGGCTGTATACCCTCGTTCATCGATGCCTTCTTCGAATCCATGTCAGGATTCACTACCACAGGGTCCACCATACTTTCCAACATAGAGGTTTTGCCCAAAAGCCTCCTCTTCTGGCGGACAATGACCCACTGGCTAGGAGGCATGGGAATCATCGTTCTCACACTTGCTATACTGCCACTTCTCGGAATTGGTGGCATGCAATTGTTTCAAGCAGAGGTGCCAGGCCCTACCAAGGATAGACTCACCCCAAGAATACAGGATACCGCCAGGATACTCTGGTCAGTCTATTTTTTGATGACAGCTTTGGAGACAGGGCTCCTCATGCTAGGGGGTGTGGATTTTTTCAATGCGGTCACCCATTCCTTTGCCACCTTGGCCACAGGAGGGTTTTCAAACTACAACGCCTCCATTGCCCATTACCATTCGACTTATGTCCAGCTGGTAATAATTGTCTTCATGTTCCTAGCAGGGGCAAACTTTTCCCTCCACTACATGGCCCTAAAGGGGGATCTCAAGGCCTATTGGAAAAACGAGGAGTTCAGATTCTATTTTTATATACTCGCTTGCGCCGTGCTTCTGATCTTTGTGGCAAACCACATCACCCATACCTATACGGATACCTTCAAAAACCTCAGGGATACCCTGTTTCAGGCGACCTCCATTATGACTACGACTGGTTTCGGTACAGCCGATTTTGACAGATGGCCACCATTTGCTCGGCTGCTCCTCGTTACACTCATGTTCATTGGAGGCTGTGCAGGCTCCACTGGAGGTGGCATAAAGGTGGTAAGATGCCTGCTTTTTTTCAAATATGCGCGCTCACAGCTCCACAGGCTTGTTCACCCAAGGCAGGTCGAAACCATAAAATTGGGCAACATGCGGGTGGCCCAGGATGTAATGATCGGAATCTTGAGCTTCTTTGCCATATATATCGCTGTCTTCATATCGGCCAGCCTGATGGTTACTGCCCTGGGGGTGGATATTGTAACTGGGCCATCTGCTGTAATCGCCACTCTGAATAATATCGGGCCAGGACTGCACCTCGTTGGCCCAACACAAAACTATGGCCACTTACCATCCTTGGCAAAACTGGTGCTGATATTTTGCATGCTGGCAGGAAGGCTTGAACTCTATACAATCGCTATCTTTTTTGTGCCCGGTTTCTGGAAGATGACTAGGGCTCCAAGGCTTCGCTGGAAAAGGCCTGTTTGAAATGCACAATGCGGCCCAAATCAGGCACTTATCACGTCTAATAGCATCTTTTCCCCAAAAAACTTGCCTTATGGATACCTTCTAAAAATTGCCCTTTTACACATTAGATATTTATCTGGACGCCTGCAAACGAGATAAAATCTGCCTGGTTGCCATTGCACTGAAATACTCCTGTGCCTGTGGAGGCAATGACGCTCAGCCACCTGTCCATTTCATATCGGAATCCAAAATTCACCACCCCGTCCGACTGGTTGAATCCTCCCTTGATCTCATAAACAAATTCCGCCATAACCTCGAGTCGTGGCCCTAGCTCATAGCCTATGAGCAGCCCATGTTGCAGTGAGTCATCCTCCCCATTTATGTAAATATAGCGAATGTCTGTACCAAGGGTTACAGGGCCGATGCTGGCCTCGATCTCTATAGGAAAAATGTACTCGTTTCTTACATCTTCTTCTGTGGCAATAGCCAACTGGGGATAAAAGGCCACCGAAACCCCGTCCCTTTCCTGATCCAGGAACCTGTACTTGATTCCTGGAGTGACATGGCCCAACTTACCATGCCACCCTTGACCATCTTCTTTGACGAACAGATATGGCACCTCAACCTTGAGCTGGGTACGATCGTTAAAACCGTAGTTGATATCAAGGAGAGGGGCTTCCATCTCCTTCTCGTCTGGCCTAAGGTCGGTATTGTAGGAAATGTTTATCTCCCAGCAACCGGTCTCTGGTGTGCCAGGGTCATCGGTAATCATGGGCGGTCCACCACCCGCTGCCTGCACCTGAGGCAAAGCTGGCAAGATCACCATGGACAACACCATCATCAGGACCTTGGCCATACAGGCCCAGATATGGCCATACCTCATAAATCCATCAGTGATATCCATTTAATTTAATAGAAGGACTGTCTGTTTCTGCCTTCTTTTTTCACCTTATCCAGAATGGCCTGGAGCTTGGCAGGATCATCCTTTTTGTGATAATGGCAGAGGTTGCACGAGTTTGGCTGCTTGTCCACACCCCCGGCCTTTATGCTGTCTGCAGGGTATATGACCCTGAATTCATGACTATGAACATCGCCCTTTACACCCCTTTTTCCGAGGGGAGGCATGTGACATCCAATACAATTGTTCACACTGTGTATGCCATGTACCCCGTGGTCTTCTACCACATGACAGCTCCTGCAAAGGGCGTTTCCAGGAAGTTTGGTCTGGGCCTTGTTGGCCTTCCCCTGGCGGTGTGTGAAATGGCAATTCCAGCAGACAACCCCTTCCTTTGCATGCCCGCTCTTTTTCCAGTCGATGTACTGCTGGCGGTTGGCCTTGGAGGTGTCATCAGGATGTAGCTTAGGCTTTTCAGTAAACATGAAGTTAAGCTGGTCTCCAGGTTTGAAACCATACGGATAACCATACTTGCCATCAGGCGTGGTTCCCCTGTTGTGACAAGCACCGCAAACCATTGCAGCCCTATGAGGATCGGGAATCTTGGCGGGATTTACAATGGTGGTGTAGACGTCCCCTTTGTTCTTGGCAGCCTCTACATGCCTTTTTCCTGGACCGTGGCAGGCCTCACAGGCCACACCCTTATCCGCCCAGGTTGTCTTGTAGGTCTTGGTTTTCTTGTCATAATTGAGCTTGGAGCCTGTGTTATGGCAGCCTGTGCAGGAAAGCTGATACACAGTCTTGTACCAATACTTGCACTTGGCCCACTTTTGCTTTTCAACTATCCACATAGCAGGCAGGATATGAAGCTCCCCATTTGGAAATTCTGTGACATACAGCTGTTTCCAGAATGCTCCGATGAGATACTTGACAAGATAGGTATGTTCCTTTCCGTCAGGCCCAGGGGCGGTGATATAGTACTTGCCATCCTTGGTGGACATCTTGATGGTATGGCCATCGACTTCAATAGTATTGTTGTGCGTGAAGTCTCCGACAATGGCTTCAGGCTTGGCATCCTGGAATTTGTACGGATGAAGCGTTGACTTCCAGCCATAGTAATGATCGCTATGGCACTTCAGACAACTCTTTGCCCCCACGTAATCGTTGCCAGTGCCAGGAGTGTCACCAGCCTCTGCATTCCAACAAATAACGGAAAACAGCATAAAAAAGAACATACCTGCCAAAACGATATCCCTCATGACCAAATCTCCTTTTAGATAAGAACCACCCTCACACCAGGGCAAAAGCTACATCTGTTTATGATGTTCAACGGTAGACCATAATAATGGAAGGTTTATACCCAGGCAACCAACATTGCTAACCATATAGAAGATCCATCTTTTGGCGCAGGTACTCCAAAAAGCAGTCGCATCCAGGTGGCCTTCCTGTAACTTGTTCTATAAGCTGCCGGGACCTGTATCTTTGGCCCTGGCTGTAAATCTTTTCCTTTAACCATAGGAGAAGAGGAGAAAACTCTCCCCTTTTAAAGCCCCGCTTAAGCTCAGGAATATCCTTGGAGGCCGCCTCAAAGATCATGGCCGAGTACACATTACCAAGGGTATATGTTGGAAAATAACCAAAGGCTGCCCCTGACCAGTGGACATCCTGCAGACAACCCTTGCTATCGTCAGGTACTTCCATATCAAAGATGTTCTCAAAAAGTTCATTCCATCTCGAAGGAATTTCCGCCACTGGAAGCTGACCGTTTATTATCTCCTTCTCGATTTGAAACCTTAGAAAGACATGCAGATTGTAAGTGACTTCATCAGCCTCAACCCTTATGAATGAAGGCTTCACCTTGTTGATCGTGCGCACGAAATCGTTGAGCTCCATGTCTTTCAAGGCGCCAGGGAACATGGCTTGTGCCAGGGGAAAAAAATATTCCCAGAACTCTAAGCTCCGCCCCACTATGTTTTCCCATAGTCTCGACTGGGATTCATGTATCCCGAGGGAGACCGATTCCCCAAGAGGCGTACCAAACATCTCCTTTCTGAGATTCTGGCTATAGAGGCCGTGGCCAGCCTCATGGAGCACACCAAAAATGGCCTCGGTAAAATCCTTTTCATTCCACCTGGTTGTTATTCTCACGTCTTCAGGGCCTATTTTCGTAGAAAAGGGATGGACAACCGTATCCAGCCGCCCCTTTGTAAAGTCAAAACCGATTCTGGCTGCCATTAGCCTTGCTAGCGCCTCCTGGGACCCTTTTGGATAAATGCCAGTAAGGGATGAAAGTTTCCGCTGGTTCGAATTTAGCCTAGCCAGGATTTCTTTAAGACCTGGAACAAGAGAGGCAAAAAGGGATTCGATGTTGGCTGTCTTTTCGCCAGGCTCATAGAGGTCCAAAAGGGCATCGTACATATTCTCCTCAAAGCCGAGATATATGGCCTTTTTTCTTGAAAGCTCCACTAGCTTTTCGAGGTGAGGCTGAAAGATGGAAAAATCTGCCTTGGCCCTAGCCTCTACCCATGCGCCATGGGCAAGGACCTTACGGTACGCAAGCTCTTTTACAAGCTCTTCTGGAAGCTTGACAGCCTGTTCGTGCACACGCTTCCATTCCCTCAAATTGACATGGGCGTCACTTGAGAAATCCTGATCTTTGACTTGCTCCCATAGCATGTTTATCAGTTCCCCTACCCGCTCCTTCACCAGCATGGCATGTATCAGGCCTGAGACTTGGGAAAGCTGCCTCGCCCTGTGCTCCTGCCCCTGAGACGGCATATATGTCTCCTGGTCCCAGGACAAAAGCCTTGATGTACTGCCCAAGAGGGCTATATTTTTAAAAAGTTCCAATAACTCTTGATAATTACTGTTGGTTTCTATGGTCATTCTCCCTCGCCCTGATTTTTACCCTGTTTTGGCCCTTTGAACACAAAAAGAATTGTCTTTGAATAATCCCATATTATAAATTCAAAGAGTAAAAAATAATACAAGCGTTGAAAGAAAAACCAAACATGGATGGCGAAAAACAATTCCAGGCAGCAATCTTCGACCTTGATGGCACCCTTTTAAACACCCTTGACGATATTGCAGGTTCAATGAACCGGGTGCTGGTTCGACATGGGCTCACAGCTCATCCAGTTGACAAATACCGTTATTTTGTGGGTGATGGGGCAAGTGTACTGGTCAAAAGGGTAGTTCCCCCAAGATACCGACAGGACCAGGTGTTTCTTGCCAAATGCCTAAAGGACTTCCTTGCCGACTATGCTGACAATTGGGACAAAAACGCCAGGCTCTATCCTGGAATAGCCGAAATGCTCGATGGCCTTGCAGCAAAAGGGTTTCTCCTTGGAGTCCTTTCCAACAAACCCCACGACTTCACCAAACTGTGTGTGGAAAAATTTCTAAGCAAATGGAACTTTCAGGCCGTTTTGGGAGAGCGGCCTGGCATAAGGCGCAAGCCCGCTCCAGATGGAGCATTTGAAATTGCGACACATTTTGGCGTCATCCCTGACAAGTGCATCTATCTGGGAGACACCTCTATAGACATGAAGACAGCAATCCGTGCAGGCATGATGCCCATAGGCGTGCTTTGGGGCTTTAGGCCAGGCAAAGAATTACTGGACTCGGGAGCAAGGCTTCTTATTAAGCAACCGACTGAACTTTTAAGGTTCCTCCAGCATAAGAGCACCTGAGGCCAAGCCCAAAGACCCTTTTCAAAAAGTCAGCCCAGTCAGACCCCCTTTGGTCTTCAAAAGAAGATTCACGGGGCATAAGAAAGAGCCAAAGCATCCCCCTGCCCAGGTAGAACCTAACTCCTTGCGCTTGTGGATACCTCTAAAAACGGTTGTGACTGTCTCATATTATCTGCCGCCTCCAGGAATGAAAGTACAATTTGTGTTAATTTTCCAGTAAATTGCCCTTTCACACAGTGGCTTTTGTTGCATTCAAAAAATAATCCTCGAACAAAATTTTAGAGCTTCTCTTATCCTTCATGACCATTTCCAAAACCGTATCTCCTACAGGCACTCTTTCGCCAGAAGAACCTGAATTATTTTCTCACCCAGTTTCCAGGAGATTTTTCTATATAAGTGCCAGCTGGTGCAGTCTTCTGCCATTCTGAGGCAAATATCTTTTGAATCCTTCCAATCTGTGAAGCAGGAATATTGAGGCTCTGGGCAACAGCCCTGTAAAGGGCCATACGGTCGTTGTTTTCGGCACTTACCAGCCGTTTTAACTCGGCCTTTTGCTTGAGTCCTAAGCCTGCCTGGTTCTTGATTACCAAAAGACCATTTGCTCCCTCTCCAACATATCCTTTCTTGAGAAATGGAGAAAGAGAAGGATAACGGCCTTTCATCCGCGCCTTCAACTGGCGTATCGTGGCATTTGAAACAGTAAGTTCATTTGCCGCAAAGGCCTGGCTTTCAAGGCGGAGCCATGAGGTGGGAGCATTTTCTTGGCTCTTTGCCGGCTGAGTACCCCTTACCTCTTTTGCAATATCTTCAGCAGCCTGTTTCACTTCTGCAGCCGGGAAATATATATTCACTGTCACACAAGCCGTTATGAAAAACACGAAAAATCCAACCAACAAGCGGGTATTAACAACCTTCATATCTAACGAACCTCCATTTTGCTATTTTCTGTCTCTGTAATCCTTTTTAATCTTTCTACCATATCCCTGAAACGTATCCTACCCCCGGGGTTCATGTTGATCACATTGACACCTCCAAACGCCCCCCTTTCAACGAGATATTCTTTGCCTCCCTTTTTTATTAAGCCGTGAAGGACAAAAACATCATTGTTGAGGCTGCATGAAATACCTATGCGCCTGTAGGAAAATTCCTTGAAAAAATATCCTAGAAAGGAGACCGAGCCCTGACCGCCACCCAAAATGGAAAGATTCTCCACTGCTTTTATACTTATCTTTTTGGGCACGTCAGCAGATTCGTCATTCCTTAACACAAAGTCGAACCGTTCAGGCTGCACACCGCTCATTACCAAATGCTTTATCCTGCCATTTACAATACCAGAGACAACGCCAAATGAGGTTGGCTCGGTGAGGCGCCGGAGATCGAGGTGCTCAAACCTGATATCTGCTCCATAGCGGACTATAGGGGCAAAGGGCTCTATCCATATGTTTGTGGCAATTATCGTCCCACCTGCTATCCGGGCCCTGATCTGCCCAGAAAACACCAGCCTGGCACCACGTAGTTCCGCGGAGATATTGGACGCCGAGACCTTCATATCATAGGGGAAATCCTTTAAAAGCCTCTTGATATCAAGATCCCTTATGCAAATGCCTTTTAAGGCTATAGATCTGCCCTCAAGGGCTGCCTTTAGCTCTTGTACGCAAATGTCTCCATACTGGAGGTCCAGATCCAGTGGACCAGCCGAGATCCGGTGGGTGCAAATGGTCATTGGGACCAATCTGTTTCGGATCTTCACCTGGATGGAGCTGTTTATGAAGGAACTGGGCAGAAGGTTTTTGAGGAAAAAGGCCTTCCAGGATATGCTCCCCTTCTGACAAGCCTTGCTCTTGTATGGATAAGGAATTGCCATGTCAAGGCCTTCTATGAGCGGGGCCTTGGAAAGGAATAGGTCCGATTCCACACGAAGCTTCAATATCCTTCCCTTGGTTTCAAGCCTCATGGCTCCAGATGGCTCAAGCCTTAAAAGCACAGGATGTATATCGGAAAAGGGGTCCTTAAGCAGTATCTCATACAGCCTTCTTATTTGTCCTGAGACCTCGAGGCTCGAGACAGAAATCCTCTGAAAGAGCCCTTTCATATTCTTTTCCACTCTTTGCACAGGAAGCCTTATACCCTTGCCGTAAATTGTCAGAGGAAACTTCGGGCCTTTTATGGCAATGCTTTTGATCCTGAGCTCTTTTCCTGAAAGACTGCCCGTTGCCCCAAGGGATGCCTTCAGTGTTGAAAGATCAAAAAACCACGGATAGAAAAGTACTTGCCCCCTATCCCAACTTGCGGTTGCCTTCCACGTTATGTCCCTTGGCTTGGACGTATCTGCCTTGAGATCCACCTCCAACCTTAAATCCACGTCTTCAAAGGCATGATCCGAATCCCTGGCTCCAGAAAGCCCTTTGAACAAAAGACGGGACGAAAGACTCCATCTTCCTTTTCTATATCTATAGCCAACCTTAAGCCTGCCCCTCGAATGGGCCTTCATGGGTGGCACCAGGTCAACGGTCATCGTGGAAAAATCTGCTGGCATATTCACCGAATATGCAAATGGTCTCGATTCTTTCAGAAAGGGGACCTTCAAGGCAGATGGCAACCCGACGGGGAGCAGGACCTTCCCCTTGGAGGCAAGCCCCTTCTGGCTGGAAAAGGAGAGACTACCTTGCACCACGGCCGAACCTGAAACTCCAGTCTCATTGGCATGAGGTATAAGTTCCACCTTGGGCACATCAATGGAAAAGGTGCCGCCAACCTTGCCAAAATCTTCAGGAAGTGGCATTCGGGCCTTGAGCTTAAAAGGAAAAGGTTGCGCCTTGTCATCGATGGCAACCCTGCTCTCCACTGTTAAATCGGCCAGTAGAGAATCGAGATCCAAGGTGGCCGAAATCCGCCCATTCAGATGAGATTTACCCTTGCGGCCAAGAAAAGAGGCATGAAATAGCGTGGCTGAATGGTCGCCTCCTTTATGGCCCACAGGGTTTAGGCTCATACCAGTGACGTCCAAAATCACATCTTTTGAGCTGTAGTGGAGCTTTGCATCCTCGATCTTTACGGATTTAAGGAGCCTGTATATACCCTTTGAAACGTCAGGCGGCTTGGTTGAACCCTTTCCTTTGCCTTTGATCCACACCTCTGGACCTTCTATCACCAGCCCTTTTAAAAATGGTGGCCATGGACTCAAGGAGATCTTGAGGGAAGGGATCTGGAGCTTCAGATCTCCATTATGGAATTTCAGATCCGACACCCTGATGATTCTGTCTCGGCCAGGGGAAATCTGATAGACTTCCACATGGTTTTCTCCCCATGTCAGATGGACAGGCTGGATTATTTTCCCAGACAGGAGAAATAGCGCCAAAAGGCCTGAAAACACAAATAATGACAGGCCGCCAAATATAACGAGTAGAACCTTTTTCAGGGCGTCTTTTCCTTCCACCTTTCCGGAAAGATGAGTCTTACAGTGGTGCCGTGACCAGGCTCACTCTCTATTGCTATCTCTCCTTGGTGCTCCTTCATAATGTGATGAACCATGATCAGGCCCACACCAGTTCCAGAAGGCTTTGTGGTCACAAGTTCCTTAAAGAGTTTTTCCTGCACTTCCTTGGGGATGCCAGGTCCGTGATCCCTTATGATTATGACTGGCCTGCCGTCAATTCTGCTGGCCTCCACTTCAAGGGTAGCGCCATGTGGAGATGCATCCAGTGCATTCTTCAATACGTGAAGTACTGCTACCCTCAATATTCTAGTATCAGCATGTACCTTCAGAGGGGTTTGAGCCATACGGGTTACGAGTTTTAATTCTTTTTGCTCCAAGTGTGGATGCCAAGCATCCAGGATCTCCTTGAGGAGATCCCTCAAATCCATTTCTGTAAAAAACCTTTCTTGCTCCCTGGCAAGCCCCTCAAAATCCTTGACTATCTCTTCAAGCTTCCTGGCTTCCTTGAATATGGCCTTGATCTTGGCCCTCTCTGGGAGGTCCTTTGGGATCTTTTTCAGAATTATCCTTGCAAGCCCGCCAATGACCGTGGCAGGATTTCTGATCTTGTCTGCTATTCTCAAGGCGAGCTCCACCACAGTCCTTTCATGCACCAGGGATTCCATGTCTTGGCTGAGCTCCAACAGTTCGCTGTTCACCCTGTCGAGCTCCATATTCTTCTTGGAAAGGGTCCTCAATAGTTCCAGAACCTCTTCATGCTTTGCTCTCAAATTTTCCAGAAAGGATTCCTCGAGATCAGAAAAGAGCTGTTTCTTTATATCATCGTATTTCTGCTGCAACCTTTCGCAACTCTCGGTCCCACCCCACATGACCGCCCTTACATCGAGTGATTTCCCTGGCTTGCACTTTTCGTAGCTCAGTTCATCCATTACGGATCGAAGTGCCATAAAGAGACGAGAGGAGGTCTCTTCCGACAACCTCTCCGCTTCCTCCTGGCTATTGGCCCGGCAGCTTGTCCTTCCCTTGAAATGGAGTTCCATGCCAGAAACCGATGGACCTTGAGGCCTTGCTTGAAACTTGCAGACAATATAGAACGAGGCCTTGCCTCCCCTGGTATAATGGAGGAGATATCGGGCCATTTCCGAAGCGGCAAGGGCCATTTGTACCTTCTTGGTCCTGGAAAATCCGCAAATTTCAGCCAGGATTTTGGCCTTGGACCGCACTAGGGGAATGTCCTTTTCCCTCTTTACCACCAGGGTGACAACATGAATATGCTGGTCTATTCCTGCCATTTCCAAACCGCCAGTGTCGCATCGTCTACAGGGATTCTGCCCTGATTACAGCATGAAAAGAGATACTGGGTCCACAAAAGCGCAGAGATAGAGGTCTCTGATTGTTGAAACTTTAACTCCGGCACCCGCCCCAAGCCATCTGTGAAGATCAGCCCCAAGACGGTGGAAAACCCCTGGAACCTTTCTTTGGATATGCCTGTCCTGGCAACCACTGGCCCTAACACCCCTGGCTGTCCTGTGATATTCCGTGGCTTGCCATCGATATAAAGATACTGGCTGACATTACCTATTGCCGCAATATCAATGACACGGTTTGCCACATTCACCCTAACTGCCTGAGCTGATACTCCACGGGAGTGGACCAGGCCCCGTCCGGCCTCCATGAGGACATCCTCTGGATGTGTGCTGGGAGGAATCACCTTGAGAAACTCCTTGGCCCTCACCACGGCCTCAGCCGCCTCCTCGCCGTGGCCCAGGGCATCTATGACCACCATGGACTGGATATCTTTTTCCCAATTGAAGAAAAAACCGTCTCCACAAAAGGCTTCCCCATTCACAGGCCTTATAAGAAAAGAAAAGTCCACTGGGGCATCCGTTATTTTCATGCCGTTCAAAAAAAATTCCGCGCTCACTAGGGTGACCGACTCGAACTCCACGCTCAACAGATCAGGACAAGGATAGTCTCCCAGTTTGCCGGAACATATGGCAAACCTGTCTGCGATCCTCCTAATACACCCAAGACCACTGCCCAGCCCATTTGAGGTGGTTATCCCATCTGCCAGTGCCATCCTTATGTTGGCTATGCCAGGCCCCATGTCAAGACTGGAAACACTCATTACGGAACCACCTGGAAACCTTTGACCAAAAAAGCGGAGCCGTCCGGAAACTGTTTGATGTTTCACGTGATTCTGGGCCATCTCACTTACAGACAACACTATCTCTGCCTGCCTATCCCTGGAAAACCCCAATGTCTTCGCAATATCCTGGGCCACTGCCCTGGCAGTTGAAACCCGGGCCTGGTTCATGATTTCCATTTCGTGCCAGAGAGGCTGCATAGACATCAGATCCACTTCCACACCTCGATAAAGGCTCCTCCTGAAAGCAAACTGGCTATTCTGATATCGTCGGACAGGGCCTTAAGAAGATTAAGACCCATTCCAAGGCCCTTGTCCTCTGAGTATCCGGGGGTAAAGGCAAGATCAAGGTCAGTGATCCCGCCCCCCTTGTCCTCTGCCGTTATCCTGAAACCAGTATGCCTGGCAGCCTTGATGACACATATGCAAAGCCTGCCAAGGCCTCCATGTCTCAAGATATTCTTTCCCAATTCATCGATTATGGTCAGAAGCTGGGCACACAAGATTTCATTTGCCACCCCTGCCTCTTCCATCATGGCCCTGAGAAGTGCACGGGCCTCATGTATATCCTCATCTCCAGAGATATCGACACATCGTTTTTCTGAAAGATAAAGGCCTCTGGACCCGCTGGTGATCACAGCCCTTCTGTCCCTTGGTGAATCTTTTCCAGGGCCTGCTGGGAATCAAGGGCAAATGCCAACTTCTCTCCAAACGAGATGTCGAAGTTCTTGAGGGCCACCACTGCTGGAGCCCCAAGGCCAGAAATTACAATGCGGGTGTTTAGAAGCTCGAGCACAGAGGCGAGCTTGCATATGTGTTCTGCCAGAAACGTATCTATTACCTCAAGGTTGCTAAGATCCACTATGACCCCCTTGATGCCACCCCTCTTTACCCTATCCGACAATGCCCCAGACAATGATATGACACTGGAATCGTCTATTTCCTCTTGGAGAGAGACAAGGAGGATGTCGCCCAATGAAAATATGGAAAAGGGTACCACGGTGATGAATTCCTAATCCTGTTCGTCATTCAAGTACCTGGAGCTCGCCAGCCTCTGCCTGTGCATCTCCATGAGCTTCTGAATGGCATAATGAAGGCCGTCCGCCATTCGACTCTTAACATTTATGGTACCCAGATTAACCCCAAGATGCGCCATGGTAAGGGCTGTACGCGTAGATATACCCGTGAGGATGGCCTCGCTGCCCATGAGCCTGACTGCATCCACGGTTTGAAGAAGGTGGTTTGCAACAGCAGTATCCACATTGGGCACACCTGTAATATCTATGATCACGAAAGGTGAACGGGTGCGCTCAATGGTTACAAGCAACCTTTCCATTGCCGACTGTGCCCTGTGGCTATCCACAGTGCCTACCAAGGGCAGGGCGAGGACCCCCTCCCAGACCTCTATAACAGGAGTGGACAGCTCAAGGATCTCTTCCTGCAGGTGTCTTATGTCCTCGTCCCTCTTTTTGAGCATCTCTTCCTGCTGCTTCAAAATTGCCCTTTCCTGTTCAAGCCTGTCAGAGATGTCAATGAAGTGCTCCACGCAGCCTATCACCTCGCCCTTGTGGTTCCTGACGGGTCGGCTGGCAAACTCTATGGGAATCTCCCGGCCGTCTACCTTGAGGGTGGTTTGACCCTGGTTTACCGCATTGGTCCTCATGGCCACCCTGCATGTACACTGTTCTGTTTGGCACATGGGTGCATTGAACACCTCGTAGCACTTCCTATCGAAGCAATCCCCTGGGCTTCTACCCACAAGGTTAGCCCCTGCCTTGTTGATTATGAGGATATTGTTTTCAAGATCAGTCACGAAGATCCCAGACGGAACTGCATTTATGATTTCAAAAAGAAACCCTTCATCTCCCCGGTAGTTCCTCAGCTCTTTCATGGCTCATCTCCTTTTGTTCTCATATGAAAAAATTTTATCAAAAAGGATTTAGCAAGTCTAATACTTTAAGGCCTGCCCTTGGTTTGCACCTGACTGTTTGGCCTCAGGACGCAAAAGAGATTAAGATTGGAAAAGATCCTTTCCTTGACCACCCTTTCATGATAGGCGTTTAGGAAATCGCTCTTTTTCAAGATGCCCACGACCTGGTGACTGTCCCTTTGGGATACCACTGGAAGAAACGAAAAACCCTTTGCTGCAAAGATATGAAAGGCCTTTTCAAGGCTCTCGGTCTCTTTGATGGTCATCACGTCTTTGTTCATGAGGTCCTCTGCCTTCATGTCTTGAGGGCACTCCTCCTTGTGTATGAGATAGGTGCGAATGTCTCGGATGGTTAGTACACCTGCCAAATGTTCCTCTTTGTCTAGCACAACGAAGTGGGGAAAGCTGCTCTCCTCCATGAGTTTCACTATCTCCCAGAAGGGGGTATCGACATGAATAACTTGTTCCACAGGTGACATGTAATCGGAGACTTTCATGTCGCGCAACCTGTTGATTTCATGGCCCTTTACTATATCAACACCTTCTGAAACAAGTTTTGTCTCATACACTGAATATCCATGGAACAGGCGCACGATAAGTAGACTTGGTATGCAGGCCACCATGAGGGGAAGGATCACCTGGTACGTGTATGTGAGTTCAAAGATTGTAAGCACAGCAGTCATGGGCGCAAGGGTCGTACCACTAACAACAGCCCCCATGCCAACCAAGGCATAGTATGCCGGGTTTACTCCCTCTATGGGGCAGCAGTGCAAGGCCACATCTCCTACAACCGTGCCCAACATAGCTCCAATGAAAAGGGATGGGGCAAAAATTCCTCCACTCATCCCTGAACTTATGCATATGCTCGTAGCTCCTATCTTGGCGATAAAGAGTATCAGGGCCGATGCCAGCACCACCTTGCCATCGAGTGCCTTTAGAATCTCCCCATAACCCACACCAAGAACCTGGGGTAAAAACAGCCCCAACAGGCCCAGCAGAAAACCCCCAAGGGCGGGTTTCAGCCACTGCGGCCCAGGCACCCTCTCCCATAGACGCGGCAGTCCAAAGAGGCTCCAAATGAGCAGAAGGCTTGCAATCCCTGCAGCAACCCCAAGGCCCAGATAAAAAATGAGCTCCCAGTGGCTCACAAGGGCAAAACTTGGCGGATGGATTGTGGCCCTTTGTCCCAGCATCTGCCTGGCGACCACTGTGCCTGTAACCGCTGAAATCACTATGTTGCTCATGGAGGAGACTTCGAGATCGAACAGAAGAATCTCCACGGCGAACATGGTCCCTGCAATCGGGGCCTGAAATGTAGCCGCCATGCCAGCTGCGGCCCCGCATGCAACTGCAAGGCGGCGCTTATCCGTATCCATAGATATGAGCTGGGAGATGGAAGAGCCTATGGATGCTCCTATTTGAACTATCGGCCCCTCCCGGCCCACTGAAGCTCCTGCAGAAATGAGAGTGGAGGTGACGAGGGCCTTAAGTGCTGTAACTCGGTGCCTGATCCTGCCACCTTCGAGGGCCAGGGCCTTCATTACCTGCGGTACCCCAGGACCCCTGATTTCAGGCGCCCATTTGGAAACCACAAGGCCACACATAAGGCCGGCAGCAGAAGGTATCAAGAGCCTGAGCCATACAGGAAGAGCCGCCAACTCCTCTGGTGTCGTCCACAAAAGCCTGCTTCCCCAGGCGAGCAAAAAATGAAAAAAAACACCCCCAAACCCAGCGGCTACCCCTATCACTACGGAAACAAGCAGGGAAACAGCTAACCCACTTACAAAAGCAGTCCGCTCTGTCCTGGCTGAACGTAGGCCTCCCATCAAGAGCTCACCCTTGCCCTAGGCTGAAACCATCTCCAATTAGGCAGAAAAGAGGGTCCACAAGCCTATCCCTATAAAACCTATTCCTGCAATGTAGTGAAGCTGTCTTTCTGTTATGTAGGCAGAAACGATCCCGCCTGCCACCACACCAATGGCCGAGGCTGCCACAAGGGCCAGGGAAGCTCCAGTAAACACGATGAGTCGGCTGGCCTCCTTGTCTGCAGCAAAGAGCATGGTGGCAATCTGGGTCTTATCTCCTAGTTCAGCTATAAAAACCGCTGTAAAAACAGTCAAAAATAGCCTGAAGTCCATATCTTTTCCTCAGTTGAACCTAACAGCAGGGCACCTCGTATTCCTGTCCAGTCTCTGGAATCCATTATAGGTTATCCATGGAAATAAGCAATTTTGGTACGTTACATGGAAAGGAAAAATGTTTTGGCCTTCTCAAGGGGCCATTATCCACTAATAAGGCCTATGCGCTGGTTATTATTTCTTCCGTTGGAATAACCCTTCACATTGGACTATAGCCCTTATAAGGGGTTTTAAACCGGCCCCTATACTTGCTCCCTGCGCCTGGTCAACAAGATAAACCCTAGCGCTAGCAAAAGAAAAATTTATCAATCACACGTGACAACCTGGTTCAAGCGAGCTTCATGTGGACAAAGACAAGGATAAGTTGGTGTATGTTTTTGAGTACGCTTTTAAGGAGCTTTCTACCTCATCCATGTATCACCTAGATATCATCAAGCCTTTGTGGCACTGAAAAAGAATGGGATTTTATTGGAAAATTTTTAAAAGGCCGTTATCAAAGAGGGGGTCAGAAAAGATACCAAAGAGCAACAACGCCTATTATTAAACAGCTAAAGTTTTAGGATCAAACAGAATCTGGTACCTTGAAACTAGCCCGAAAAAAACAGCCTTGTCGGGAAGATGAGATTGGAGCTGGCACATGTCTTTTGAAAAATTGGCAGAGCATCGCAGGGTATGGAAGGAAAAAGGCCTTTTGAGAGACATATATACACGTTGGTACACAAACATCCAGCACCACCTTCCATCAAAAGGGCCTATTCTCGAAGTTGGGGGAGGAAGTGGCAACCTCAAGGAGTTCTGTCCAGAAATCATCACTTCGGATTTCATATTTTGTCCATGGCTCGATCTCAACCTGGATGCACAAAAACTTCCTATAAAATCAAACTCCCTCGAAGGGATAGTCGCCATTGATGTGTTGCATCATTTAGCTGATCCCCTGGCCTTTATGGAGGAGGCCCAAAGGGCGCTTGTCTCCAAAGGACGCCTTATCCTACTCGAACCATTTATTTCATTATGGTCCATGCCGGTATATAGGTTTTTGCATCCAGAAGATCTAGACTTTTCCTATAATCCATTCGCTGGCAAAGAGAAAAAACCCGACAAAGCCCCTTTTGAAGGAAACCTAGCGATTGCAACTATCATTTTTGACAAATACAACAGGAAACTGGAGGCGCGTTTACCGAATTTTCCTGTAATAAAACGATATCATTCTGATTTTTTCCTTTATCCCTTGAGCGGCGGCTTTGACCACCCTTGTTTCTGTCCAGGCTTTATGGTGCCGGCAATATCTTTTTTAGAAAGGCTTATGCAGCCGGCAGCAAGACTTTTGGCATACCGCGTGCTAATTGTCATGGAGAATCACACCTAAGATTGCCAGAACGTTATTTTTTTATGGCATCCTTCAAAGATGATGTTTGCCAAATGGTTCAAGGTGATTTAATTAATTTTGTTGACAAAGTAAGGGCTCTCAGCTATTAAAACAAAAGTGAATTATTATTCACAAATAGAGAAAGGAGGAGTTTTAAATGAGCAAGACAAGATTTTTTTCACTGGTGATTGCCTTGGTTTTTGGATTCGCAGTGGGAGGCGTTGCCATTGCAGGTGAAGGGCCAGCAACCATAGTCCTAAAGGCCAAAAAGGGCGATGTCACCTTTGAGCATCATAAACATCAGGCAAAATTTAAGTGCGGTGAGTGCCACCATGGCCCAGATCACTCTGCTTACAAGGCTGGCATGAAGATAGAAAAATGCGAAAAGTGCCACAACAAGGAATTCAAAAACAAAAAGCTCAACAGTACTATGAAAGCCATGCACACCAACTGCAAGGGATGCCACAAGGAGCATAAGGCAGAAAATGCGCCAACCAAGTGTAATGCATGCCACAAGAAATAATCTCTAATCAACTAATACTGCTGGAACGAAAAGGCCTGTCTTTTGACAGGCCTTTCTTTTTATAATGCCCTTATCAGGCTTTCGATGTCATCTTTTTTATCTTTTCAAAAAGCTCTTCGCCAAAGGACCTCACCTCTGGGATATTGGTTTTGACTTGAAGCCTCTTTAAAAGCTCATCCCTGATCTCAACGAGAACCGAGTCCCTATCGATATTCCTGGCTATCTCCCTCAAGACCTTCCTGGGGCTATTACCACCCCAACCGCAGTCGTGCTCAAAGTAGTAGCGTGCCGCCTCTCCGACTATATAGGAACCATAGGCAGCAGCCATACCCTGAGGAAGAGCAGTCAGCACAGTGCCTGCGCCTATGGTCAAAGCCTTTATGAAATGGGATGCGACGTGTGTTGCCCACTCTGCTATGGCAACCCATCCTGCACTCTTAGCTATCTCGACGGCAAGCCCGCCTGCACTCGACATACTTATCTCCTCTCCGTAAATATGGCCAAGGGCTGCCACCATTGCTGCATCGCTTCCAAAACCCCCCAGGACATCGGCCACAGGCATGGGATTTATGGCCACAGCCACTCCCTTTATGACGCAAAAATGGACAATGACCTTATGGGCCTGCTCATTTCTCATCTTCACCTTGATAGACCTGAGCCTTGCCCCTGCCTCTTCTGCAAAAAGGGCGCTATTTAAGGCCAACAAGGCCTTTCCTTCTTTTGCAAGTATATCCAATATCCTGAGTCTGAGGGCTTCGACCTGGGGTGAAGGCCTTCTCATCTCCTCCAGTACTGAGCCATCTTCACGCTCTATGACGTATTTAATGGGCATTGGATCGGCACTGGCTGCTACTATGTTCCCTTCTGGGATGAGCCCATGAACTCGCTTCTTGAGGGTTTCTTTCAGTTGCTCGATCTGGTCCTGGCTGAAAAGATCGGCCTTGTTCAGAACGAGTATTATGGGTTTGTGCACATCTATGAGGCGTTGTAAGACAGAAAGCTCCAGGTCGTTAAGATCGGAGTCTGTGACAAAAACAACTAGGTCTGCCTTTTTTGCCTGCATGCAGGCAAGTTTAGCCCTCTCCTCGCCACCCACTTCATTGATGCCTGGGGTATCCACCAGTTCAGTGTAGGATTTTCCCAACCCTGGTATTCGATAGCTTTTCACATTCCACGAAATACGCTGGGCACTGAGGGTCACTCCTCCCTGAACCCCTACCTCTGCAAGCTTCTTGCCTGCAAGTGCATTGATCAGTGCAGACTTTCCAGTTGAGATCTCTCCCAGGAAGACTATGTCTATCCTGCCGGTCTCCAACTTTTGGATAAGGGCCTGAAGCTGTTCAACTTCATGGGAAAGTGGAATCTTTTCCTCTTGGGTTGCCTTGTCAAAATCCCTCAAGGTCTTATGAAGGGACCTGAGCGCCTCTTCATATAGCCTATCCCTGTTATTGCCACCTTCGTCCTTCATATTGCTCAACGAGCTGCCTCCCCTTTTGATCCGGCTTCAAATCTTTTCAGTCCCTCAACCGCAAGAGACGCCAACTGGCTCGGAGAGGTCATTTGTTTCCATTTTTCCATGGCCACGGCCTGAAGATCCATTTGGGCTTCAGCATCCGTTTCCTGCTGAAAGTATTCAACCATAACGCTCCCTGTCCAGCGAGTAACAAGGGCCTGTACTATCCCCTGGAGAGCGCCGCCGCTTAAGGTACCAACTGCGGGCATGCCTTTAAGCCCAGAGGCCACCACCTGGGAAACAGCTGGTGCCAGCGCTGAAGCGCCGAGGGACGCATACAGATTCTTCAATAACTTATCCAATAGCTCTTTGGCATGGTTCAACTCTATCCTCTTTTCAAAGACTGCTGCTATTTCAATAATCATCTTGAGACTAAAGCCAAGGCCCACTGCCAAATCCAAGACAGGTGTTGGACTTAGTGCTGCTGCAAGGGCAGCCTTCCATGTGTAAGATTCCACTACGGCCTTAGCCTTAAGAAGCACCTTTTTTCTAAGTCTTTCCGCCACCTCCCTTTTCAACATCCTGGATTGAAGAAGAAGATTGCACAACACCAACTGTCTTCGCTCGCCTTGGATTAGCTGATACATCCTTTCAGACAACACGGAGATATCTGGAGAGATTTCCTCTGTTTCTTCCTTTTCCTCGCCATCATGAGTGACCCTTATGACCTTTCGCCTGACAGGCGCTGCCTGAACCGCGACTATGTCTTCAGGGTTCACCAGTCCTCTAAGTTGTTGTCTGAGCTTGTTCAAAAGTATTTCCAGATCTTGCGAAGAATACCAGTCTTGTTTGTTCAAGCAAACCAAGACCCTTTTGCCCATAGCACAAAGCTGTGATATCATGTCGAATTCGAAGGCCTTTAAAGGCCCATCTATTACAAACAAAACGAGGTCTGCTGTTCGAGCCGCCTGTTTGGCCAGATCCTGCCTCTCTCCCCCTTGAGCCTCGGCAAGCCCTGGAGTATCAACAAGCTTCACCCTATCGCCGCCAGGCAGCTCTACCTCTCGCACAATCCTTGTAGTGCCTCCTGGAATTGCCACATCAAACACCTTCCTGCCAGCAAGGGCATTCAAAAGACTTGACTTGCCGCTTGATATGGTACCAAAGGCTGCTATTTCCAGAACCTCTTGCTCCAACCTGTATTCTATGCGCCTTGATGCATCTTCAAGGGCCTTTCTGAATCCAGGATCCTTGTCAGCATCATCCACAGCCCTTTTTGCCTCTTTGATATTCTTTGATATCTCCTTTAGCTTTTCCTTCTCTGGTATCTTTGAGGCTGGCACAGTTTTGGCGCGGGTTTTTTTTGTGCCTGTTTTCCTATTCTTGTAAAGGGCAATAAAGGCCCAAACAGACGCACCAAGAAACAAGAGAAAACCTAGGCAGACTGTCCCGAGATAGATATACCCCCAGGATTCACCATGTGCCCTGGCTGCCTCGTATTGATGGATGAGCGTACCTGGCAGGGTTAGGAGGATGTAACCGCAAAAACCGAGAAAAACGATAAGAGCTATCTTGTACAAATCATGCTTCATGCCTTGTTCCAGTGAGTCTATGTCTTGAAGTTACAAAATAAGACCCCTATATCATGAAGCAAGTTCAGGGATGGCCTCCCACAGGATGAAGGACTCCTGATCGAAGATATCTGCCCTTCTCGGCTTTACGAAAAACCGTTCTACAGGAAAATTTTCAAGGGCGAATTTCCGGGATAATTTTTCTGTTTCCTGATCCAGTTCTTGAGCCAAGGTCGTTATGGTATCCTCTATCCTTTTTATATTCTCCTTTGCCCGTTCAACGTCCTGTCTTTCCTTGAGCATTCTGCTGGCGCTTCTAATTCCCCGACCTGTTCTGGAAGCACTTGTGGTGGTAAGGGCCTTTCTGCCAAAAAGAGCACCGAGAATGGCCACTCCGAAGGATACAGCAGTATCCACACCCCTTGCTGTCACGTCTCCTTGCTCCTTTTCAAGGCGGCTTTGGGCCCTTATAAGTCTGTCCTCAAGGACATGAAACCTCTTCTCATACCTCTTCTCCATCTTCTCTAAGGCCTCTGCCTTCTTAGAGGACACAGCTTCTGCAACACGGCTCCTGAAGTCTTCCAAGGATTCACCTGGCCGCGATTCTAGCTTGAGGCTCTTTACCCGGAAAAGTTCAAGGCGGCAGGTACGGTACAGATAGTCTGTCCAGGACCTCAAAAATGGCGCCAGAGAACTTGCAGAAGAGATGGTTGCAGGAAGGGGCAGATATGATGAATCTGGCGGGGGTGATGAGGAAAGGTCTTGAAGCTCAACCCCAAGAGGCTCTGCATTGGCCCAGTCGGGATCTGAAAAATCCGATTTGAGGGCAAGCCTTGCTGAATGTGCCTGCAGCTCGTCTATACCCCTTCTATTGTCAACGAACCTGACACTTGCCATCAAACCCAGATTGGGCCTGAGCACAAAACCTTCAGTAGCCACTGGCGGAATGAGATAGTATTGCCTTATCCTCTGAGAAAGAATGGGCCTGCCACCTCTGGGCCTTTCTGGCCCTATCTCAGGGAACACGGCGGTATGTTCGATACCCTGCTCTGTAGCTTCTGTTGTATACTGGGCCTTTTTTTCATCAGGATAGTCAGGGGTAGCCACCAATGACAGACGGCGGATATTCTCAAGGGTGAGCGGGCCCCTCAAATAGGACATAACCCATCTGGTCTGAAAAATCTTCTGCTCATCAAGATGCACAGAACGAAGGAGAAAAGTACGTTTGGGCAGAGATGACAGGACGGCTCTAAGCCTTGAAACATCTATTGCCTGCTCAGAAGCTGCCTTCAGTCCGTCCAAGACCCTGTCCTGATCTTGCCTGGTCTGAAGCCTGCCTATAAACCAAGTACCTATATTCGATAGCCCCCTATAGTCAAGGTCCACTGGATTCTGTGTAGAAAGTATGAGGCCTGCCCCATATGCCCTTGCCTGTTTCAAAAGGACCAACATGGGCTTTTTGCTGGGAGGCTCTGCCACAGGCGGAAAATATCCCGCTATTTCATCCATATATAGGAGAGACCTCAACGAGGAGGTACCCGGTTGCAGCCTCAGCCAGTTGAGAAACCTGTTAAGTAGTATAGTGACAAAAAACATCCGTTCCGATTCGCTCAAATGGGCTATGGAAAAGATGGAAATCCTTGGGGTACCGTCTCTGTTGTAAAGAATTTTTCCAATATCCAGAGGCTCCCCTTTTAACCATGAGGAAAAACCAGGACTTGCCAGTATGGAATTGAAGGCCATTGCCAGTTTCATCCGCTCAGCAGATGGATAAATGGCCTCAAGTGGAAGAACGCCTATCTTTTGAAATGGAGGGCTGATGATGTTCCCTATGATAGCTTCGAGACTTAGAGGTTGACTCCGCCTCCAGAAGTATAAAAAGATGGTGGATAGGAGGAGATGCTCCCTGCTCTTTAATGGTTCGGCTTCTATCCCTGCCAAGGCAAGAAGGCCTGTGACTGTAGAGTTTATCAGGCTGTTTAGGATCTCAGCATCTTCCAACACCTGTGCATTGGGCGCCTCAAAGCTACCCAGCAACGATACCTGCTCTCCTGCGCTGCTTCCTGGCGTGAATATACGCCTTTCTGCCCTTTGAATATATTTTTCTATCCTTTCCGGGCCCTGCCACCAGGCCTGTAGCCCCTTGCGCCACATTTCAGCTGTCTGCCTTGCCATTTCATCGCGGGTCAACCCCTTTCTGGCCGCCTCTTGCCCATCTATCCATGGAAGAAAGTCATTTTGTGAAAGCTTGGGGAATGCTAGCATCAAGTTTCCCATATCTCCCTTGGGATCTATTACGATGACTGGGATGCCATCCATGGCAGCCTCTTCTATTATTCCTACGCCTAAGCCAGTCTTGCCGCTACCGGTCATTCCTATGATTGCCGCATGAGTGGTCAGGTTCTTGTTTTTGAATAGCAATGGCTCTGGTGCAAGTTCACCGGAATCAAGATCAAGTTGGCGTCCAAGGAAAAAGGTGTTTAGTTTTTCAAAATCAAATGACACGCTCACTTCTCCCGCCTCCATTTTGCTTTTCGATATTTCTCCTGATTATGTCATGAATACCATGTTAAAAACAGTCAAATTTAATCAAAAAACTGTCTGTGATTTCAATATTGATTGGCGGTAACTGGCCAATCAGCAGACTTGATCTCATCGTGGGGATATGAAACCAGGTGTCACCACTACACACCAACACAAAAACATCCGTGTTATCAGCAAGTTAAACACAAAAAGGTCCGTCGTTATGATAAAGACGCCAGGATCTTCGTGTAAAGAAAAGGCGATATAAAAGGTTCAAATGAAAAATTTTTAAAATTTTTAGTGAACCGCCATTCATTTTGTGCTAATATCCGTTAGTGAAAATATTACCGTGAAGGAGGCTTGTTCCTTTCAGAAGGTGCTTTTGGACCTCACAATAGGTGGCAACCTTCTTTTTTGGGACAGGATGTTGTCATTTGGGAGTTTTTGCGTTTAAAATCACAAATATTTTGATAACCCCTTAGGAGGACAATAAAAGTGAAAGAACAACGGTCCACCAAACCAGATTATGTTACTGACGAGGAAAGAAGGGCGTTTTTGAAGCTAGGCCTCAAGATTACCGGGGTCATGGCAGGCGGAACAGTCCTTTCCCTGATGCCCCTGTCGGAACAGGAGGCAGGTGCCGTGCTAAAGCTTGAGGGTTATGAAAACACCAAATACAAGCCCCATTACTGCATGGTGATCCGCCAGAACGACTGTGTGGATTGCGAAAAATGCAAGGAGGCCTGTATCAAGACAAACCATGTTCCAGAATATGGATTTAGGACCACTATCCTGGAGAAGACGGCCACGGATGACGACGGAAACACCTTTCCTGTCTTTATGCCAGTGCTGTGTAACCATTGTCTGAATCCCCCTTGCGTACGGGTCTGCCCGACAAAGGCCACGACCAAAGACCCAAAGACAGGTATTGTGGTCATGCACGTGGAAAAGTGCATTGGCTGCAAGACGTGTATGGCAGCATGCCCTTACAACGCCCGTTATTACAATGAGGAAAAGAAGGCCATTGACAAATGCAATTTCTGCTGGGATACCCGCCTTTCAAAGGGCGAGAAACTTACGGCATGTGCTGCTGCGTGCCCAGCCCATGTGAGGGTTTTTGGAGACCTTTCTGACCGCAACAGTGAAGTATGGAAACTGATACATCAGCCAAATAAGGCGGTATGGGTACTTCGGCCTGAGACAGGGGCTAAGCCTTGCATTTTCTATATGAATGACTAATCGAGGGGGGAGACATGTTTAGAAAAGGATTCTTTTATATTTTAATGGGTCTGGTTGCTGTAGCCATGTTTCTTTCAGCAGCCCAGGTTATGGGTCAGGAGGACGAGGATTATCCGCAGGAGCCCATCATTTTCACCAAGCCAGTAAAGGCGGTCATATTTGATCACAAGTATCACATAGAACAAGGTCTCGATTGTGATTCATGCCATGACGACCCTTTTGAAATGGCAGCGGGCACAGCAGAACAGAATGACGATTTCAACATGAAGTCCCTCTATCAAGGCAAATATTGTGGAACATGCCATGACGGTGAGAGTGCCTTTGCCTCAAATACCAGGTGCACCTTATGCCATATTGGTGTAAAAGGTTACGATAAGATGATGGGAACTTCTGAAAAGGGCCACGGAGAACATTGATCAATACGCCCTTGTAGGCAGGAGAACCTTTTTGATCAAAACAGATATACGGCGGGGCCAGGCATCAAATAACGATACATCGGGGCCCCGCCTACTTGGAGAAATATGGATAACCTGCTGACACTGTTATTAATATTGGTAATCTGGATAGCTATAAACAGATGGATCCTGCCAAAACTGGGAATACCCTCCTGAGGCGCCCAGTCGTGTAATGTCGGGGACCGGCATAAAAAGACCAGGGCACAAAAAGACCTGTCCAAAAAAAAATCCTGCTCTAACACGTCTTCGGGCTGATACAGGGTTTAAGGCCTTCTTGCGTTGCGTAAGTATCGCATGAGGCCGAGGTTTTATTGTAAACAGCTCTCAAAAGGGTTCTTTGTTCTTCAAATCGCTATGCTTTTGCACATAGAGACTTGTACTTACCTTCAACCCTTGTTATTCCTTAATAACTTTGACGAAAGGGGTCTTGATCTTGGCTTTGGTTCTTAACGAGCTGTCTGGTTCTAAGAAGTCCTTGAAAGAGGTGATGGATTTCTTTCAGCCAGACTTTCTCAAGATTGAAACTACTCTAAAAAGGCATTTCGCATCTCACATCTCTTTTGTGAATCAGGTTAGCAGCCACATCCTTTTTGCCGGGGGGAAAAGGCTCAGACCTTTACTCACGGTATGTGCTGCCAGGCTATGCGGTTATGAGGGAGACGATATATACGATCTTTCTGCCGTACCGGAATATCTCCATGCAGCAAGCCTTCTTCACGACGATGTGGTGGATGCGGGAGAAATGAGGCGCGGCAAAACTCCAGCCTACAAGATATGGGGCAACAATGCGGCGGTTCTCGTGGGAGACTTCCTCTATGCCAGGGCGATAGAGCTTGCCACAAGATTTGAAGATATCAGGATAGCCAGGTCTATTTCAAAAACCGTGGCCCTTATGTCAGAAGGGGAAATCTTACAACTTCTCCATGCCAAGGTGCCTAGTTTCGATGAAGACACCTACCTCGATGTCATCTACAGAAAGACCGCTGCCCTTATCTCCACGTCTTGCCGTATAGGAGCGCTCATGGCCAAAGGGAACCTTGATGAGGTGGAAGCTGTGAGCAATTACGGACTATATCTTGGCCAGGCCTTTCAGATGGTCGATGATGTCCTTGACTTCACCGCAGATTCCAATGAATTTGGTAAACTTACAGGCACGGATCTGGCAGAGGGTAAACTCACCCTGCCCATTGTCATAGCACTTGATAAGGCTTCCAGAAAAAAAAGGGACAAGCTCATGAGTCTTTTGTGTCAGGGTTTTACTTCCTCTTCGGACTTTATCTGGGTCAAGGAACTCTTGATGGAAACGGGAGGTATACATTATACAATCAAAAAGGCCCGTGCCCTTGTGGATTCTGCCTGTGAAAGCCTCGACATCTTTTCGGATTCCGTTATTAAGACAAACATGAAAATCATAGCTCTCTATGTGTTGGAGCGGAAAAAATAGACCACTAATAAGGAAACAGACTCCCTGGCTTTAAGAAGAACAGGGCTCCCTGATAAAATATGCTTAAACGAATCTGCAGGCTGATAAAGGGGGACGCTTCAAAAAAAAAATCTTGTTCTTGCCTGATCATAGCCCTTTTTTTTTATTTGTTCTTTTCCTTCACCTGTCAGGCTGAAAGTGGACCGCCTGAGATAAAAAATGTACTCCTTGCCCAGTGCCAGACAGAACTTTGTTTAAATTTCAGCCTAAATGGAGGCCTTACACAGAACATAGAGAAGATCCTTCAAAGCGGAATCCCTGTAAAATATATCTTTGAGATATCGTTGAAGAGAAAAAGGCTGTTGTGGGATGACGAACTAAAGCATATAGAGCTGATCCGAACCATTCTCCTCGACAACATAAGGAACGAATACATACTCACATTCTACTATCCTACTACCAGGATCATTACTGTATCCAACATCGACGAGGCCAAGCAGTATCTCTTTTACATAAAACAACTGCCGCTCATTCCCCTCAAAGCGCTGAAAAAGGGGGATCGGTATTTTATAAACATCAAGGCCAGGGCCAGAAAAGGTGAAACCTCCATGCCCTTTGGCCGCCTTGTCAAGATGTTTTCCTCATTCGGCTTCTCCACAAAATCATATGAAATTGAGTTTCGATATTAAGGACAAAAAAGGCCGGGAACGCTTGCTTATTATCACCACGGGACTTCTCCTTGTGGTATTTTCCATCATAGAATTCAGGCTGGTCTCCACCATAAGCCCTTTGCCCAAGTATACCAATGTACTGGTCTTTGCTATAATCAACATAAACCTGCTTCTCATACTTGTACTGAGTTTCCTGGTTATAAGAAACCTGGTTAAACTCATCTTTGAAGAACGAATCCACCTCCTTGGTGCAAGGCTAAAGACCAAACTAACCATCGGTTTTACCATCATTTCTCTTCTGCCAACACTCTTGCTGTTTTTTATCTCTTTCCAGTTCCTGAAAACCAGTCTAGCCTATTGGTTCGATACCAGGATCGAGTATAGCCTTGAACAGGCGTTATCTGTTGGAAGAAGTTATTACCAATCACAAATAAAGCAGTTGAAGGATGTCGAAAATGTACTGGCGACAGAGATAAAACTTCACTGCGTTTCTGACAGAAGCCAATCCATAGACGGCCAGTGTGTGGAAAACATCCTTAGCCCTTCGTTATTGAGTCCGATTCCATCGCCATTGGTCCGACACAGTTCCATCAATTCCATGGAACTACTGGATGCCAACGGCACTGTCTTGCTCAGTAGACAGTGGCTGCCCCTTACGGAAAGTCTTCCCCCAATCAACGTAGAGGACGTGGAGAAAGAGATTTCCAACGGGCCTGTGATCTTCCATGTCGACATAAATACAGGCACTGTGATCAGGATGGTCCAGGCCATTACCGATCAGGATTCAAAGCCCATCGCATACCTGAGCGTTGGCAGATTCCTATCCGAAGACATAGTCTCACAGCTGGAAGACATTCGTCAGGGCTTTGAAGGATACAAGAGGCTCAAAGTATTCCAGGATCCTTTGAAGACAAGCCTACTTTCAACCCTCTTTCTTATAACGATGCTTATCATCTTTGTCTCCATCTGGTTTGCATTCAAGCTGGCCAAGAGCATTACAGAGCCTGTACAGATGCTTGCAGAAGCGACACAGAGGGTGGCTCAAGGTGATCTGGACTTCAAGCTGGAACCAAGGGGCAGAGATGAGCTGAGCAGTTTGGTTCGTGCCTTCAACACCATGACAAAGGATCTCAAAGAGGCTCGACGAAGGGCAGAAGAGGCTTCGAGACAACTACTTAAAAGCTTTACTGAAATAGAGCACAGAAAGGCCTATATAGAGATGCTCCTCGAAAACATCACTGCCGGGGTCATAAGCCTTGACAGGGAAGGGCGCATAACAACCATAAACAGGTCTGCATGTGAAATACTCCAAAAGGATCCTGAAGCCCTCCTTGGTGCCAGTTATTCGGAACTCCTTGGGCCCAGTGAACTCAAGGAGTTTGAAAGCATAAGAAAGGAGCTTTTTGTCCAGAGACAAGGTTCTGTTAAAAGACCCATAAAGATCGAAATAAAGGGAGAGTCTCGTTCCCTATTAGTAAATTTTTCCACGCTCAGGGATCATGACGGCAGGGTTTACGGAATCTTGATAGTCTTTGACGACCTCACTGACATGGAACGCATTCAAAGGATTGCTGCATGGAGGGATGTAGCAAGGAGGATAGCCCACGAGGTAAAAAATCCATTGACTCCAATCAAGCTTTCTGCCCAGAGACTGAAAAGGAAATTTTCTGGCAGATTTTCAGACCGGGATCTTGAAGTATTTGAAAGATGTACTCACACTATTATCAGCCAGGCAGATGAATTAAAACGGTTGGTGGATGAGTTTTCAAGATTTGCCAGAATGCCAGCCCCTGTACTCAGGAAGACATCTATCAATTCCATCATCAGGGAGGCCGTGGCTGTCTATCAAGACATTATAGATGTGAAAATGGACCTTGGTCAGGGTCTGCCGTTTGTGAAGGTAGACCCTGAACAGATAAAACGCGTGTTTATAAACATCCTGGACAATGCCATATCAGCTGGTAGAGCAAGGATCATTCATATCTCCACGGTTTTCCATGAAAAACAGAAAGAAATAATCGTCAGGATCGCAGACAATGGCAAAGGTGTAAGAAACGAGGATCTTTCCAGGATCTTTGAGCCATATTATTCAAAGAAAAAGGGTGGTACAGGTCTTGGACTTGCAATAGTAAAATCAATACTCGAGGCACACGATGCCACCATATATGTTGAACAAAACAGCCCCTCAGGACTTGTCTTTGAGATTAGATTCAGGGCTGAAACAATGTAGCAGAAGGAGAAATGGAAAAGAAAAGGATAATGGTCGTAGATGATGAAGATTTCATACTGGAATCTGTCACGGACATACTGACAGATGAAGGATATGAAGTGATAACTGCTGAGGATGGTTCCCAATGTCTCGACAAGATAGATTCTCAGGCCATCCCGGATCTTGTGCTCCTCGACATATGGATGCCAGGTATGGATGGAATTGAAGTACTTGAAAACATTAAAAAACGTTGGCCATTTATACCTGTTATCATAATGTCTGGGCATGGAACCATAGAAACTGCTGTTCAGGCTACTAAATTGGGGGCATTCGATTTTATCGAAAAGCCCCTATCTATAGATCCCCTGCTCCTGTCCGTGGAGAATGCACTAAAATTCAAGGCCCTTCAGGAAGAGAATGTCCTGTTGAAGGAAAAGACAGGAAAGGTGAGAGACATCACTGGAAACAGTGAAAAGATAAGAAAACTCAAAGAGCAGATAAAGATTGTGGCTCCTACTGATGCATGGGTCCTAATACAGGGTGAAAATGGAACTGGTAAGGAAATCATTGCCCAATCCATCCACAGGTTTAGCAAGCGTAAAGACAAGCCTATGATAGAGATAAACTGTGCTGCAATTCCTGAGGAACTCATAGAAAGTGAACTTTTTGGGCATGAAAAAGGGGCCTTCACTGGGGCCCACACCATGAAAAGGGGGAAGTTTGACCTTGCCAACGGCGGTACCCTTTTCCTTGATGAAATAGGTGATATGACCCTGAGAACCCAGGCAAAGATACTGAGAATACTCCAGGAACAGCGATTTGAACGCGTTGGAGGCAGCAGGACCATAAAAATTGATGTGAGAATAATTGCCGCCACCAACAAGGATCTGGAGGAAGAGATAAGAAAGGGGCGCTTCAGGGAAGACCTCTATTTCAGGCTTAATGTGATTCCCATTGAGGTTCCGCCACTGAGGGAAAGAAAAGAGGACATCCCTTTACTTGTTCAAGAATTCTTGAACGAATTTTCAAAAGGTCGTATCTCAATGGAACAGGAGGCCATAAAAGCCCTGCTAAACTATGACTGGCCTGGCAATATAAGGGAGCTCAGAAATCTTATTGAACGGCTCGTTATACTGTCTAAAGGAAGCAAGATCACTATCAACGATCTGCCTGATCATCTTGCCTCTTCTGCAAGGACCAATACCACTAAAAATCTCGACTGCGACGTAGACATATCTTGTTTTGAGTGCCCTGACTTTAAAAAAGCAAAATCCATTTTTGAGAGGGAATACATTAGGAAGAAACTACTCCAACATGGTGGCAACATAAAAAAGACTGCCGAATCAATAGGAATTGAAAGAAGACACCTTCATAGAAAGATCAAGTCCCTTGGGATTGAAAACTGATCCTTTTTTCCTCCCCTTTTGCTAGCCTTTTCAGATTGTCGCTATGCTTAAGCCATATAATCAGACATATGGTCCATGACATGGATTCGAGAATGTCGTTGTTGCAAAATACATGCATCAAGACCGGTATGGAAGTGGCGGCAGCAAGTGAAGCGGCAGATACATAGCCAAACATCCTAAGCACTATGAAAAAGACCACCGCAGCCACAGCCACTGTCTTGGGACACAGGGCTAGAAATACACCAGCAGCCGTGGCAACACCTTTTCCTCCTTTAAAGAGCAAAAAGATGGAAAAACAGTGGCCTGCCACTGCCCCCAGCCCTGTAAGGCCAAGATAAACAGTGGCTATATCTGTATGAGAAGCCCACATTACTGGCAAAAATCCCTTAAGTATATCTGAAACCAGGGTGATAAGCCCCCATTTTTTTCCTAGGACCCTTGCTATGTTTGTTGCACCAATGTTTCCGCTCCCATGCTTTCTCGGATCTATGCCATGGAATTTGGAAAAGATGAGTCCAAAAGGGATGGAGCCTAAAAAAAACCCCACCAGGGGAAAAATAAAAGGCATGGACGTAAGGGCTTGGTTCATTTCGTAAACCCGTTTATCATTTTTCTCTCCTCAAAAGAAGACTTGAAAGTTCATCAAAATGTTCAATGTGATACATGGCATGAAGGGCCTTGTTCTTATAAGCTATAAAAGGCACCTTGGCATTCCTTGAAACCTCCTCATCCACCTTTGAATCCCCTATATATACCGCATTTTCAGGCCCAAGATCAAAGCTTTTCAATATCAGGTGCACACCCTCGGGATGAGGCTTGGGATTTTTAACGTCGAGTGCACAAACTATCTTGTCAAAAAAATCATCAAGCCTATATATCTGTCTCAGCCTGGGCATGGTGGTGCTCCTGTTTGTGGAAATAGCGGTATAATATCTGGATCTAAGGGCCTTGACTGTTTCTACCATGGAAGGTTCTATTTCCATATACTCAAGGAAGTCGCCATAATCCATTTCTCTGTAACAGTCGTAAGCCCTTTCAATGAGCTCTGGTTTATCGCGAAATATAAAACGTATCGATTCCTCAGCCGTGTGCATATGGCAATAACCCAACTCTTCCATGGCAAGAGGATCCCTTCCGGCACACCTGGCTATCTGATTGTAAAATTCCGTGTTTGCACGCAGGGAATTAAATAGCACCCCGTCACAGTCGAAGATAACTATCCTGAGGTTGTCAAGATTATCCATCCAAAATGTCCTTATAGTCTCTTATGGCAAATCCCTTCAGCTGGCTACCATCTTCAATCCCCTTGGAAAGAACCATAACCTTGTGGGTTTCTCCCATGGCCTGTGGAAATATCAAGGCCTTTATACCAGCCAACACTGGAGAAAATGGATCCACCTTACCAAATACCTTTCGCATGGTATCGTCTGGATCAAGGCCTCCAAGAAATGCCCACTGAGGAGTGAAGCCTTCGCACGTCATACCTTTGGCCTCTGCCCACCTCTTGAGATCAGTGAAGTTTACATGGGCTGTGATGTCCACCATTCCTGGACAAGAAAAAAAATCTTCTGTAGTTCTCTGATTGCGGTATCCAAGAAGGGTTCCCCTGTTCCTGTGGGGAGCAAAGTATTCCCTTTCAGGGAATCCATAATCTATGATTATGGCATATCCCCTTTTCATAGTGGAAGAAACCTCCTCGATCCAATCCTTCATCGCCAGATTTACCTCGGTACGGTAATCGTCGGGTAAGATTGCATTTATCCTTTTTAGATAATCGGACAACGCCTGGGAACTTGGTCTATCTTTTATTTCACAAAAATTGCCTTCTTCATCCAAGCCAACGAATATTTCACTGAAGATACCCTTTTCCTTTTGAACGATATGAACTGGAAAGGCATCAAGGAGTTCATTTGCTATTATCACGCCGGAAAAACTTTCACATTCTGAAAAACTTGCAATCACTTCCACTTGGGATGAAAATTGTGAAAGTCTGTCTTCAAGAATGGCCCTCCTCGTTTCAAGTGGCTCCACTATGAAATAGGTCGTTCTTTCGAAATAGCCTTCATGAAAATTTTTCAAAAAAGTCAATATATCCAGGGCCATGAAACCTGCACCAGCCCCAAATTCACACACGGCAAATCCATCGCCACCTATTCGCTTAAAACACTCTGTCAACTGCACAGCAATAAGACTTCCGAAAAAACGGCTTGCATGTGGTGCAGTGACGAAATCCCCGTTTTTTCCTATGGCGAGATCCTGTCTGGAGTAATATCCAAATTCGCTGTTATAAAGACATTCTTCCATAAAGTTGCTGAAAGGGATGGCTCCAGCAGTCTTTATTCTGTCTTTTAATAATTTACTTAACCTTGTAGGATTATGGAGCATATTATGATATGTTTTCTTCACAATTATCTGTTAAAAAGTCTTTGAAAAAGATCCGAGGGACCTTTTTTGTTGAAGTTGATAAAAAAACACCATTTTTTTAATATAAGCAATGTAAAATTTTTCTTTTTATTTCAATCTATTGATTAATTTTTCAAGATTTCATCACCCTATATTATTAATACTTTTTTATAAAGGTATAAGATAATGTTAAAGGCAACAGCAGAAAAAAACAAAATCATTTCAGCCCTGGCAAAGGCCCATTCCATAGTAGATAAAAAGACAATAATGAACATTATAAATAATGTCCTACTCTACTCCATGGAGGGTAAACTCTTTATTGAAGCAACAGATCTCGAAATATCCTTTAGGACAAGCCTCCCTGTAAACATTATAGAAGAAGGTTCACTTACTGTAAGTGCTAGAAAATTATATGAAATAATAAAAGAGATCCCTGATTCTGAACTTGAAATAAAAGAAATAGAGAATAATTGGTTGAGGATATCAGTTGGCGAACAGGCAGAATATACCATTGCAGGCCTTCCTTCAGACGATTTTCCAAAATTCGGTGAATTTCCTGAAGATGGCCTCGTAAAGATTCCAGCCGATGTTTTAAAGAATCTGATAAACAAGACCATATTTTCCGTATCTTACGATGATAGGAAATATGCACTTTCAGGCATTTTGACAGAATTCATCCCCTTGGAAGAAAAATCAAATAATTTCATCTTGCGTATGGTGAGCTCAGATGGCCATAGACTCAGCCTTGCTGAAAAGGAGATCGAGATAGACGGGCCATCTGATTTCGAATTTTTGAAACAAAGTGCTATTATTCCGAGAAAAGGTGCAAATGAACTCAAAAAGCTGGCTGAAGATTCAGAAGATATATTTCTTAAAAAGGATGAAAAGTTTCTCTATGCCAAAAATGGCAACTCTCAACTCATAATTCGTCTAATAGATGGAACATTTCCCGATTATAATGCCATCATACCCAAAGAAAAGATCAGATTCATCATCTTTACTAGAAGCAATGTTCTAGGTGCACTGAAACGCATCTCTATCATGAGCCCTGACCCGTCCTTTAAGGGTGTTAAGGCGAAAATCTCAAAAGATGTCATGGAGTTGGAATCAATTGAAAAAAAGACTGGTCAGGGTCAAGAGATCTTGAATATAACATATTCAGGAGAACCATTTGATCTCGCCTTCAATGCCAGATACCTTATTGACGTCCTTCAAATCATGAAATCGGAAAACGTGGAGTTTATTGTCAATGACAACGATTCTCCATGTGTGTTAAAAGGTGAGGAGGACGAAGGTTTTACAGCACTCATCATGCCCATGTCCCTTGAAGACGAATAATTAGTTTTTCTTTTTTAAGGGTTTTTTGGCCCTTTGTGATAAATTATATCCTCAGCAATCTCGCAAATGACAAGCGGCTAGATTAGTTAATCTGGATAAACAAGTTATGGAAAAGATAACCAACTACGATGCAAAACAGATAAAGGTACTGTCAGGTCTTTCAGCAGTTAGAAAAAGACCAGCTATGTACATTGGAAACACTTCCTCAGAAGGGCTTCATCACCTTGTGTATGAAATCGTCGATAACAGCATTGATGAAGCCTTGGCTGGATATTGTAGCAGGATAGATGTAATCCTTCACGAAGACGGTAGTGTCACTGTGACTGATAACGGTAGGGGGATCCCTGTGGATATACATCCCACAGAAGGCATCTCAGCCCTGGAACTGGTGATGACTAAGCTGCATGCTGGCGGCAAGTTCGATCACCAGACATACAAGGTTTCTGGAGGCCTCCATGGCGTTGGCATCTCTGTTGTAAACGCCCTTTCTGAATTTCTTGAGGTAGAGGTCTATAGAAACAACAAGATATACAAACAGGCCTATAGGAAAGGAGAACCCATTTCACCCTTGGAAGTGATTGGGGAAACAAAAAAGACTGGAACCAAGGTGACATTTAAGCCAGATCCAGAAATATTCAAAGAGACCTGCACATTTGATTTTGAAATCCTTGCAGCAAGGATGCGGGAGCTTGCATTTCTGAATCCAAATCTCACTATAAGGATTGTTGAAGAGGCTACAGGAAGGGAAAAGAGTTTTCATTTCAAGGGAGGAATCGTATCGTTTGTTGAATATCTCAACAAAAATAAAGACGTTGTACATAAAGAGCCTATCTACATAAGTGGTGAAAAAAATAATATAAAGGTAGAAGTAGCATTTCAATACAACACGGGATATTCAGAAAGAATTCTTAGTTATGTCAACAATATTCGTACCAAAGAAGGTGGTACCCACGTAACAGGATTCAGGCAGGCACTTACTAAATGCATCAATAAATATGCAAGTGATGACATTATTCCAAAGAAACTCAAGGAAAAGCTGTCTGGAGACGATGTGAGAGAAGGTCTCACGTGTGTGATATCTACAAAGGTGCCAAATCCTCAATTCGAGGGCCAAACGAAGACAAAACTTGGAAATAGTGAAGTAAAATCGGTTGTGGCATCTATAGTCCATGAAAAGCTATCTACGTATTTAGAAGAAAACCCATCTATTGCAAAAAAGATCCTTTCCAAAGCAGTGGACGCAGCTAGGGCGAGAGAAGCTGCAAAACGGGCGAAAGAGCTTACCAGGAAGAAGGGCCAGTCCCAAGATATCATGATGGCAGGCAAACTTGCTGAATGTCAGGAGAAGAATCCAGAAAGAAGAGAGATATTCATAGTGGAGGGCGATTCAGCAGGCGGTAGTGCCAAGCAGGGTAGAGACAGGGCATTTCAGGCCATCCTTCCCCTGAGGGGCAAGATAATGAACGTGGAAAAGGCTCGTTACGACAAGATGCTTGGAAGTGAAGAAATAAAAAACTTGATTGGCGCCCTTGGAACAGGCATAGGGCCAGATGATTTTGATCCAGACAAATTGAGATATCACAAGATAATAATAATGACTGACGCAGACGTAGACGGGGCACATATAAGAACCCTTCTACTCACGTTCTTTTATAGACAAATGATGCCTTTGATAGAACGGGGCCACCTTTACATAGCACAACCGCCACTATTCAGGGTCTCATCTGGAAAAAAGAAGGAGCTTTATCTTAAAGACGAAACTGAAATGGATACCTTCTTGTTCGAAAGGGCGACGAAATCCATAAAATTGAGACCAAAAGGATGGGATAGGTCCTTCTCTGGTGAAAGACTGAAAAAGATCCTTACAGATATGGCAGCCTTCAACAAGGCCCTTGAAGAACTTGCACTTACGGGATGTTGGACAGAACTTGCAAAGGATCTTTTGAAATACGGCCTTAAAAACACATCATTTTTTCTAAATGTGCAAAAGATGGAAGAATTGGCTTCATATCTTAAGGAAAAAGGATATATGACCGGCCCTGTAAAACCTGTGGAATCCGACATTCCAGGTTATAAGTTCACTGTGGCTGCAAAGGGCTTGGCCTATCTCAATACGGAGATCAGTCCTGAGCTTATAAAGAGTCCAGAATATGTTAGATGCTTGAAGTCTTTTGCCCGCGTTGAGAATTTAGTAGATGTGGATATAGATATACTGAAGAATGGTGATCTTGTCAGGACTGTGTCAGACTTTTCGTCAGTTCTGGAATTTTTCAGGGACGAAGGCAGAAAGGGCCTCAATGTACAAAGATACAAAGGCCTTGGGGAAATGAATCCGGAACAGCTGTGGGAAACCACCATGAATCCTGAAAAGAGATCCATGTTAAGGGTTTCCATCAAAGATGCAGATGAGGCTGAAAACCTGTTCACCACACTCATGGGAGAAAAGATCGAACCGAGGAGAAACTTTATTCAAACCCATGCACTTGAAGTGCAGGAATTGGACATTTGAAAAGGTTTATATTCAGCGATCTTTTCAGAGGCGGTCTATAGAATTCTTATGGGGGTGTTAGGAATGGAATGCCAGAAGGAAAGAAATCTAAAAAATTGCAATTGTTCATATGAGCCTTGTCCAAGAAAGGGTATTTGTTGCGAGTGTATCAAGTATCATTTGCAGATGAGGCAGCTTCCAGCATGCTGTTTTCCTGATGAAGCAGAAAGGACATACGACAGGAGTTTCGAACATTTTGCAAGGCTCGTAACCGAAGGCAACATATAAAAACCCTGTTTAAGAACCCCGCAGATATTCTTTTGTAGATAGAATTTTCCAAACAATCAAGGCAGATATGCCACAACCTGCTAAAAGGGTTGTGTGACCTCTTTTCATCCTCCTCAATACTGGTCCAACTTGAAACGCAAAAATTCATGTTTACCTTCGTAGGTATGACAGCTCGAGGCTCTTAGGTATAAGGCCCTTTTTTATACCCTTATGCTTATGCTGTTAATCCCATTTCGTCAGGAGGCAGTCCAGTGAGTGGTATATCAGCGCAATCTACAGATCCATCGGAAAAATCCGACAAAAAGGAAAAAGAAGAACCCAGTTTGAGTATAGAACAGACTCTTGAGTCCCTGAATACAAGCCTGTCAGGACTTTCCTCAGACGAAGTAGAAGAACGTCTTTCCCAATACGGTCCAAATGCCCTTGAGGAAAAGAAGGTAAACCCATTAATAAAATTCTTGAGTTATTTCTGGGGCCCAATTCCTTGGATGATAGAAGTAGCAGCTATACTTTCTGCCATTGTTCAGCATTGGAGCGATTTTGCAATAATTTGTGCACTTCTCATATTCAACGCAATTGTAGGTTTCTGGCAAGAATACAAGGCTGGCAATGCTGTGGAGGCCCTCAAGAAAAAATTGGCATTAAAGGCAAGGGCGCTCAGAGATGGGACATGGCAGCAGGTGGATGCAAAAAGCCTCGTTCCTGGAGATATAATAAGACTTAGACTTGGAGACATTGTTCCGGCAGACGTGCTCCTTCTTTCAGGAGATTACCTGAGCATAGACCAATCTGCCCTCACGGGAGAATCGCTTCCTGTAAGTAAATCCATTGGAGACACAGCCTATTCAGGCTCCATAGTAAAACAAGGCGAGATGGTGGCTGTGGTAACGGCCACTGGAAAAAATACATATTTCGGAAAGACGGCAGAGCTGGTCACCAGTGCCAAATCGGTATCACATTTTCAAAAGGCTGTGCTGAACATTGCCGACTATCTCATTTATGTGTCCCTGGCTCTAGTTGCAGTGCTAATTCTTTTTCAACTTCATAGAGGAGCACCTTGGCTGGATCTAATACAGTTTGCCCTTATTCTTACAGTTGCATCCATACCAGTGGCAATGCCGGCAGTCCTTTCTGTAACCATGGCAGTTGGGGCGCTGGCCCTTTCCAAGATGAAGGCCATAGTATCGAGGCTCGAATCTATTGAAGAGATGGCCGGCATGGATATCCTTTGTTCCGACAAGACAGGCACACTCACCAAGAACCAGTTGACTCTTGGAAATCCTGTAATATTCAAAGCAAAAGATGAGGACGAGTTGATATTCTTTGCAGCCCTCGCCTCCAAACAAGAAGATGCTGACGCAATAGACCTCGCAATATTCAATTCACTGAAAGACAAGGAGCAACTTGCCAAATTCAAACTTCTTCATTTCACCCCGTTTGATCCTGTCATAAAGAGGACAGAGGCAGAGATAGAAGACTTGGAAACAGAGGAGAAGATCTGGGTTACAAAGGGTGCACCTCAAGTGATACTTGCTTTGGCCAAGGTTGATAAAACCCAGGCTAAAAAGGCCCAGGAGGTAGTAGAGCAATTTGCAGAGCAAGGTTATCGAACCCTTGGCGTTGCCATATCAAAAGATGGAAAAAAATGGGAGTTCATGGGCATTTTGCCACTTTTTGATCCACCCAGGGAGGATTCCAGAGAAACCATCAAACATGCCCGTAAATATGGTATCAAGGTAAAGATGGTCACCGGAGACAACCTTGCAATTGCTAAACAGATAGCTGCAAAATTGGGTCTTGGCTCCAACATAAAACCTGTTTCAACCTTCCTGAGGGATGGAACACAGGAAAGCACCCTTGTCACGGCTGCACCTGAAATTATTGAGGAATCAGATGGTTTTGCAGAAGTCTTTCCCGAGCACAAATTTGCCATTGTCAAGGCCCTTCAAAGCAAGAACCACATAGTTGGAATGACAGGAGATGGAGTAAATGACGCTCCAGCGCTGAAACAGGCAGATGTAGGGATAGCCGTATCTGGTGCTACTGATGCGGCAAGGGCTGCTGCAGATCTGGTACTTACAGCACCTGGTCTTTCAGTCATAATAAAGGCTGTTGAAGAGGCAAGACGAATATTCGAGCGTATGAATTCATATGCCATATACCGCATATCCGAGACCATACGTATAATGGTGTTTGTGGTTATGGCAATGATATTCTTCAATTTTTATCCAATAACTGCCATAATGATCATCCTCTTGGCATTTCTTAACGACGTACCTATCATGACTATAGCCTACGATAATACTAAGCTCGATCCAGAGCCCGCCCGTTGGAATATGAAGCAGGTGATAACTGTGGCTACCTCCATGGGAGTAGTAGGAATAGTAGGCAGTTTTGGAATGTTGCTCTTAGGTCTTGATTGGCTTCATTTAGACGTTGCTCAAATACAAACATATGTATTCTTGAAGATGGCAGTTGCAGGCCATCTCGTGTTGTTTGTGGCACGTACCAAGGGTCATTTTTGGGAAAAGCCTTATCCAGCCCCGGTAATGATATGGTCTGCAATTGTTACAAAGGTTGCAGGAACACTCATTGCCGCATACGGTTTCGGGCTTGTGACCCCTATTACCTGGCCTGAGATAGGGCTTATCTGGGCTTACTCTGTAGTTTCAGCCTTTGTTACAGATATGGTAAAGGTCTATGTTTACAGGCGGATAGAGACAGTCAGAAAGGGGCGTCATAAATTTCATAGATTTGTAAAAGGACCCATTACGCCCCATGCAGAATGGACCAAGAAAAAACATAGATATGCATAAAGATGACATAGATAGAGGCGGCCTTGGGAAAAGGCTGCCTCAAAAAACGGTCCCAGAAGTCCTCAGTCTGCCACCGTCAGGCACAAACACGTAATTCTTACATGTATTTTCAAGGTGGTTGCCTTTTTTGTCCACTCAAAGCGTGCCTTTACTCTTTTGCCTGTAGAATCAACATCCTTGTCTCCATGGGACCTTTTCTATCAAATTAACGAATTCCTGGCGGACCACATAAGCAAAGGCATCAATGGTTTCACCACCCAACATAGTGATCCTTACTTTCTTTCGTTCATAGATCATTCCTTCATATTCATCGAGGAGTTTCCAGGATGACGTTGGCATGTCTTTATAGAGAATTCCCGACACCTTGCCACCAGGCCAAGGAACAATGCCTGGATATGAGGCATTCTTGATGCAAAAGCGCCTGTAGCCAGAGAGCCATGCAGGTATTCTTTCTGGCATACAAAGAGCTATCTCTTGAAAGATCCTTGGGGATATGAGGGTACCATATGCAAAAAGGTTTGAGGTCTCATCCTTTCTATATTCTGACAAAACCATCATCATATTTCTCAAGGCATATATCAATCAAACCTTAACGCTAAGAGTCAAATTAGATTCTTCATAAGAATTTAACACATTCTTAACAGAAACGGGATGAAAACATGTTAACAAATTTAATTTAAATATTTTATAAAATTACTTTAGTATAGGTAATACAGTTTCTTTTTGAATTCATGTGTTAACAAAAAATAATCGAGAATTAAACGAAGCACCATATCATTCTACCTTGACATAAAATAGTCAACCTAATAGATTCAAAACAAAGATTAGTAAATAAATTCATAACATATATGCTCTTATTTATCTTTAATAACATATCAAGGAGCAAAAAGATGGTTTTTAGAGCAATTATTTGGGTATTATTTATAATAATAGGCGGCTGTTCCTCTATTCAGGTGAAAAATGATTACGATCCTGGTTTTGATTTTTCCAGATTGAAGACCTTTGCCATACTCTACAATCAATCGAAAGCAGGCAATTCACTGAATCAGGAACGGATTTCAAAGGCCATAAAAAGAGAGCTCGACATCAAGGGCTATAAAGAGACAGAAAAAAAATATGCCGACTTCTACGTAGTTTTTCATACGAATGTTACGAATAAGACCCAAATAGTAACCGATTACAAAAGGGTGGGGCTTTATCCCTACCGTTATTGGGCATCACCGCGGATACCTGTACAGCGACAATATTCATACAAAGAAGGAAAGATAATAATAGACGCCTTAAGCCCCAAGACGAAGCAGATATTCTGGCGGGGCATAGCTACAGACAGATTACAATCCTTCAAATCGCCTGAAGAAAGGATAGAATACATCAATAGAGTAATAAATGAAGTGTTGAAGTCTTTTCCGCCAGCAAAAGGATTATCGTAACAAATATAAGTCAAGTAATAAAAATCTATTGACTGGACATGGAGAGTCGTATAGTTATTACAAGACAAATTTAATCTTAGTTGTTTTATATTGTGAATTAATTTATTAGCTGATTTTAGAAAGGATGATTTTAATGAAAAGATTACCGTTTGTATGTATGTTTCTTACCTTTTTGTCGATTATGTGGAGTGCAAACTCCATGGCAGGGGAATCTACTTTAAAGATACTCGCACCGTGGCAGGGTCATGGAGAGGTATTCAAGGTAGCGCCCAATAAAGTGAAGGTCGTAGGTTCTTTCGATGGTATAATGTATATAGATAACGGCAAAGGAGAACTTGATGCTGCTGTTTTTATGTGTCCAGGAACTGAATATATCGACCTGGATTCCAAAAAGGCCTCCATTCAGGCCGATTGCATCATAAGCAAGGGAGAGAAAAAGGTAGCCTATGCTACGCTAAACGCCAATGGTCAGGTGGGCGCATTCCAGGGTGATTTCAAGATCATAGGTGGTGAAGGCAATTGGAAGGGTATTTCAGGTGGAGGAAAGGTTACTATACGTACAGCTCTCGGTGACATGGCTGTTAACAAGAAGACTGGAGAAATTATCAATAAGGCAGCTGGACTTGCCGTATGGCCAGCTCTCAAAGTAAGGTTGCCCTGACGAAAACTTTTAGATTTCAGTATGATAAAGACCAGCCGGAGCCTGCTCCGGCTTTTTGCTTTTCCGTTCTCTAACCTATTCTTTGTGAAAAACTTTCCTGTTTGTTCTACTTCGAGCTGTCGTGGGTGTCACAATACCTGAAGGGCCGAGAGACGAGTCCATAAAAAAATTTTTTATTTTAGACCTTGTTCTTAAAGGAGAAGATCATGAGCAACCAGTCTGAAAAGTCCTTGTTTGACAGGTTTCTGCACTCCCAGGCAGCAGGCAGTATAGTGCTTATCTTGGCTGCCCTTACCGCCGTTATATGGGCCAACTCTCCATGGTCTCAGCTCTACCACGATCTCAGTCATCTCGACATAGGGGTGGTATTTGCCGGAAAGACTTATCATATGGGGCTTGCTCACTGGGTTAAAGATGGCCTTATGACCATCTTTTTCTTTGTGGTGGGCCTTGAGATAAAGAGGGAAGTTGTCCTGGGTGAGCTTTCTTCCTTTAGAAAGGCCTCGCTTCCAGTAATGGCGGCTCTTGGCGGCAGCATAGTGCCGGCTCTCATATATTATTCATTCAACAGGACAGGGGAGGCGGCATCTGGTTGGGGGGTTCCTATGGCTACGGATATAGCCTTTGCCCTAGGGATATTGGCCCTTTTTGGAAAGCGGGTACCCATAGGACTGAAGGTGTTTCTGACTGCACTGGCAATTGTGGATGACCTTCTTGCGGTGATGGTCATAGCCATCTTTTACACAGCACAGATACATGTAAAAAGCCTGGTCATAGCAGGCGCTTTTCTCATGGTGTTCTTTTTGGCGGTTCGTTACAACACAAAGAGGCCGGGCCTCTATTTAATTCCTGCAATAGGCGTATGGGCAAGCTTTATGTTTTCAGGAATCCATGCGACTGTTGCCGGTGTCCTAATCGCCCTTCTCATTCCAGTAAAGTCAGTGATAGACCCCCAGAGCTTTTTTGACAACATCGAAAAGCACATGAAGAGGATCAAAGAGGCCGGACCCCTGACGAGAGCAAGTCTGGTGTTCAATAAAGAACAGTGGAAATCTGTTGAGCAAATATATCTGACAGCAGACGATATGATTCCACCAGGAATTTTTCTGGAAAATTATTTCCATAGCGTGCAGGCCTTTTTTATTCTGCCCCTCTTTGCCCTTTTCGCAGCAGGGGTTTCGTTCAATGGGGACACATTGGCGAATTTTCCAGGCCCCATAACCTTTGGCGTGGTGTTGGGTTTGGTTTTGGGCAAACAAGCGGGCATATTGTTTTTCAGCTGGCTTGCCATTGTCTTCCGTTTGGCTGATATACCCAAAGGAGTCAAGTGGCTTCACCTGTGGGGAGTAAGTCTCCTTGGAGGCATTGGCTTTACCATGTCTATCTTTATAAGCGAGCTTGCCTTTCCAAGCCAGGAATTGATTGACGAAGCCAAGATCAGTATCTTCATAGCCTCTTTTCTTGCGGGCATAGCCGGTTATCTGGTACTTAAAAAGGTGCTTCCAGAAGAAGGGGCCCTGGTTCAGTGAAAAGAGTGCTTGTGAAGCGCCTTTTCATCTCAAAGGGACAAGGATAGGGATAGTATGCCACGATATTGTAGTATCCGGGAGCGGCTTCTTCACCGCTACAGCTTTCAGAATCTGCTGATATGGTTGCTCCTTTATCTCATGGCTGGACCCTTTCTTCAAGGCCTTCCACACGCTTCCATCATTCTTTCTGTCTCCATTTCCCTGGTGCTGTTTGTGGCTGTTTATGCCATAAATCCAGGCAGCAAATTGTTCAAGTATGTAATGGCCCTGATGATCCTGACCCTTGTCCTTTTTTGGATGGACATATTCAAGATCGTTTCCTTTTCTAGGGTGGCAAGCAGGCTGATAATGGCCACCTACCTGTTAATGCTCATCTATTCCTTTATGCGCTATGTCTTTTCGGCTAGAAGGGTTACCACGCGCCTCATAAGCGCTGCACTCTGCCTGTATTTGCTTTTGGGAACCTTTTGGGGGGTTGTGTACAATATACTAGAGCTGGCGGTACCCGGTTCGTTCAAGGGAGACCTGCTTTCAAGCAATTCATCCATGGTTGATCCCCTGAGGCACTTTCAATACTTCAGCTTCGTGACTCTTACCACCCTTGGATATGGAGACATTCTGCCCCAGACCCAGGGCGCTGCAGCCCTTTGTCAGACCGAGGCTATTATAGGCCAATTTTATATGGCTGTTTTAGTGGCCAGGCTTGTTGGCATACAGATATCCCAGGAGTTTTCTAGGCGGAAAGACAATTCATAGATCGTTATTTCCAAAAAAGGAAAGCAGCAAGCAAGGAGTGCCAGGCATCTTTTTTTTACTCTCATAAAGATTACATGATATGCTTTACTAAATAAAAACATACCGGATTTCAGGAGGAATTAATGAAATCATCCACCTTAAAAGGCAACTCATTGATACAAGCAGCAGGCGGGGCAATAGTATTGTTCATATTTTCGATAGGGATACTTGCTGCAGGCTGCGGAAAGGAAGAGGTTCAGGAGAAAAGGGAGGTAATTCGGCCCGTAAAGGTAATGGCCGTCAAGGACACCAACACCCTTTTGAGTCATGGCTTCCCGGGTATAGTCCGTGCCCACAGACGTGCCGTACTTTCCTTCAAGGTGTCTGGCCCATTGGTAAAGTTGCCTGTTGAAGAGGGTGAAAGAGTAATGCAAGGGGACGTGATCGCAGAAATAGACAAGAGGGACTTCTTGAATGCGGTTAAGGAAGCCCTTGCCATGTACAAGGAAGCTGAACAGCAGTTTCGCAGATATAAGGAGCTTTATGCCAAGAAACAGGTATCCAAGGCGGATTTTGACAGATACAGGGCTGCAAGGGATGTGGCCCAGGCGAAGCTTCAGGATGCAAAAAATGCCCTCTGCGATACCACACTCAGGGCCCCTTTTGATGGAGTTATTGCCAAGAGGTATGTGGAAAACTACTTCAAAGTCCAGGCCAAGGAACCCATTGTAGATCTTCAAGATATATCCAAGATCGAGGTTTTGGTGGATGTTCCAGAGTTAGTCATGGCAGCAATCAGAGAGAAAGGCTCTGTAAAGGTGGAGGCATCATTCGAATCCATTCATGGCAAGAAGTTTCCTCTTGAAGTCAAGGAGTATTCCACAGAGGCTGATCCAGCCACACAGACTTATCAGGTGGTTTTTCTTACGGATCAGCCCAAGGAAGCCAATATTCTTCCAGGCATGACAGCTACAGTAACTGCCTTTTTTAAGCCTGAATCCAAAGGCAAAGCAGAGATAATAGTTCCAGCACTCGCAGTGCTGGATGCACCAACGAACAAGCCTTACGTGTGGGTCTTTGACAAAGATCAAGGCGTGGTTCACAAGCGCTTCGTTACAATAGGGACACTGCAGGATTCAGGCAGCATACGCATTACAGATGGCCTGAAACCTGGTGAGATAATAGTAATAGCAGGGGTTACAAAATTGACAGAAGGAATGAAGGTCAGACCGTGGGAAAAGCAGAGAGAGGGAATATAAGGCATGAACATAGCCGAATTTGCCATTAAGAAAAGCGTAATCACGTGGACCCTCACCATAGTAGTGCTGGTTCTTGGATACTTTTCCTACATGTCCCTGCCACGGCTCGAGGACCCTGAATTTGCCATTAAGGAAGCAGTGATAATCACGCCTTATCCTGGTGCCTCTCCCAAGGAGGTGCAAGAAGAGGTAACAGAGGTCATAGAAAAGGCCGTTCAGGAAATGGGCCAGCTCAAAAGGGTGGAGTCATATTCCTCCAGGGGGCTTTCCATCGTCAATGTAAAGATCAAGGATAAGTACCGCAAAAATCAGTTGCCTCAGGTGTGGGATGAACTACGCCGCAGAATGGGCGATCACGAGAAGGAATTACCTCCTGGGGCGGGTCCAATCACGGTAAATGACGATTTTGGTGATGTTTATGGAGTCTATTTTGCGCTAGTGGGCAAAGGATTCACCTTTGCGGAGCTCAAAGATATAGCGGAACTCCTTCAAAGAGAGCTGCTTGTGGTCCAAGATGTAAAAAAGATAGAACTTTTTGGGCTCAGGCCAGAAGCCGTCTATGTGGAAATGTCCCGTTCAAAGATGGCATCTCTTGGCATTACCAGGCAAGACATCTTCAATGCCCTAAAGGCCAAGAACCTTGCCGTTGATTCTGGGTGGATAAAGTTTGGTTCCCAATACTTGGCTATCAACCCTACAGGTGTGTTCAAGTCTGAAAAGGATTTTGAGAAGCTATTCATTGCCTCGAAAAAGGGCAAACTTATATATCTGAGAGACGTTGCCAGGATAAAGAGAGGATATGTTGAGCCACCATCAAAGATTTTAAGGGTTGATGGACAGGAGGGCATAGGCATAGCAATATCCACGGTCCTGGGCGGAAATGCCGTGACAATGGGAAACGCCGTACTAAAGAGGTTGGCTGAGCTGGAGGATCAGATACCCGTTGGTGTGGAACTCAAAGAGATCTCCATGCAATCCAAATCGGTTACCGAGGCGGTGAACGGTTTTGTAATAAATCTGCTGGAGTCTGTAGCAATTGTGATTGTGGTGCTTGCCATTTTCATGGGGGTGCGGGCAGGGACAATAATCGGCTTCATCCTGCTCCTTACCATCTCTGCCACCTTTGTGGTCATGGGTTATTACCACATCACCCTGGAAAGGATATCCCTTGGCGCCCTTATCATTGCCCTGGGGATGCTGGTGGATAATGCCATAGTAGTTGTTGATGGTATGAAGGTGAAGATGAAGCAAGGCATGAATGGCCTTCAGGCTGCAAAAGAGGTAGTGGGCCAGAATTCCATGCCCTTGCTGGCAGCAACGGCTGTAGCCATTATGGCCTTTGCGTCCATAGGTGGCATGAGCAATTCCACAGGTGAATACTGCCAATCACTTTATTATGTGATCCTCATCTCCCTTTCCCTTTCCTGGCTGACTGCTGTGACGACCACACCCCTTGTGACCACCAAGTTCATAATGAGCAAGAAGGAGATGGAATCAGGCGGGAGTGAAGAAGATGCGTATGGCGGAAAGTTCTACCAGGTGTACAGAAGATTTCTGGGAGGAGCCATTAGGGCCCGCTGGTTGACAATAGGCGTTGTCGCGGGGCTTTTTGTCCTTTCAGTCTTCGGGTTCGGTTATGTAAAACAACTCTTTTTTCCTGCCTCGACCAGGCCTCAGTTTATGGTGGAATGCCAGTTCCGGGAAGGCATACACATAAAGGACACGGAAAAGGCCGTAGAGCGAATAGAAAAGTACCTAAAAAAGGTGGATGGGGTAACCATGATTGCCTCGGCCATTGGCGGTGGCCATCCGCGCTTTCTCCTGACCTATAGTGTGCCCGTAGATGCGGCAAGCCAGTATTCATGCATACTCGTTTCTGTAAATGATTACCGTTTGATTGATAAGATTCGGGTCAAAGTACAGAATGACCTTGAAAAGATGTTTCCAGATGCGTGCATAAACGTCAAAAAATTCAATCTAGGCCCAGCTACAGGTGGAAAGATCCAGCTTCGTATAAACGGTTCTGATCCAGAAGAATTGAGGGCCTTGGCCAACAAGGCTGTCAAAATCTTCAGGCAGGCTGGTGCAAAGGCTGTCAGGACAGAATGGGGGGAAAAGGTCAAGGTGCCCATTCCCATCATTGCAGAAGATAGGGCTATGGCCCTTGGCATTACCAGGCCAATGGTGGCACAGGCCATCCAGTCAAATTATTCAGGGACAGTCACAGGGGTCTACCGAGAAGGCATTAATCTCATTCCCATAATAGCCAGGGCCCCCGACCAGGAGAGGGATACCATTGAGGATCTCACAGAGATACAGATATACAGCCCAATGGCCCACCAGTATGTTCCTATTCTCCAGGTGCTCAACGGCCTTAAAACAGGATGGGAAAATGCGCGTCTTTCTCGTTGGCACAGGAGGCTCATGATCAAGATCCATGCTGATCCGAGGGGACAGGAGCTACCCGCCGAACTCATGGCGCGGATCAAGCCGAAGATAGAGCAGGCCCTGGGCGTGGATCTTGCCGCGTACAGGGGCAGGCCCTTGGGTGAGGACGAGAAATGGACTGCTTCCACCATTCCCATTAAATATGACGACATCCTTCCTCTCAAGGCAAAGCCCGGGTACTTCATGGCCTGGGGGGGGGAACTTGAGGATTCTTCCGACTCCCAGGCACAGCTGGCAGCCAACATACCAATATATTTTGGTATGATGGTGCTGATTGTCATCTTCATGTTCAATGCGTTCCGCCAGCCCCTTATCATCTGGCTTACAGTGCCCCTTGCCCTGATAGGCGTCACTGCAGGGCTACTGCTTTTGCATCAGCCCTTTGGCTTTATGGCTCTTTTGGGGCTTATGAGCCTTTCGGGAATGCTCATAAAAAACGCCTTGGTTCTCATAGACCAAATCGATATAAATATAAGATCAGGCATGAAAGGAATGGATGCCATAGTGGAGTCAGGGGTTTCGAGGATGCAGCCTGTGATGATGGCAGCCCTCACAACCATGATGGGTATGATACCCCTTTTTCAGGACGCCTTTTTCGTCTCCATGGCTGTAACCATAGTTTTTGGCCTTGGCTTTGCCACAGTGCTGACCTTGGTCTTTGTGCCAGTGCTTTATGCCACATTTTTCAAGATCAAATGATAGTCGTCTTCAGGAGTCATAATATGATGAAATTTATCTGTCTGTCTGTCTTTTTTGGGATCATCCTCTGTTCAGTGCCGGTCTCATTGGTCATGGCACAAGGCTGTGAGATAGAGGCACTGAAACACAAGACTTATAAGATAGGAATAGTTACGGATGGATCCACAGAGAAAGACAAGCGCCTGACCGCCCTTTTCAAAAAGGAGTTAATGGCCCTGGCAGATTCAGAGACCAGTTTTCTTTTTCCAGAAAATCTCATATCCTCTGGTCATGACACGGTGGAAGGGGCTAAAAAGGCCCTTTCCAGGGTGTTTCGTGGACCCGCACCAGATGTGGTGCTTGCCCTGGGAGTTATCACCTCGAGGACATGCCTTGAATGGAAGGATCTGCCAAGACCTGTAGTGGCACCTTTTGTGGCAAAGTTTGTGTTTGATGAAAGAGGGAAAAGGGGCAAATCAAGAGGAATAAGAAACCTGATATATATAGATTCTATTTACCATTTGAATCAAGACATAGATACCTTCAGGAAGATAGCAAGGTTCAAAAACGGCATCATAATCCTGGACAAGCGGGAAGTAGATGCCTTTCCCCAACTGGAACGGGTAGTCAGACGGATTGCCGAAAGACATGGGATCAACCTTACAATCGTGCCTGCTGGTGCTTCCGCCACCGAGGTGTTGAATGCTATTCCCGAGGGTGCAGACGGTGCCTTGGTGGGTGCCCTGTGGCACATGGATGGGCAACAGATGCAACTTCTGGCAAGGGGACTCATACGAAAACGGATAGCAGGTTTTGGTATGTGGAGCCAAGATCAGGTAGAGGCGGGTCTTCTTGCAGGACGTGAATCTGCAGAAAAGGACGAAATCTTGGCCCGGAGAACCGCTGTTGCCGTAATGGATATTATAAATGGCAAGGCTCCTTCCAGGGTGGATATGGACTATATGAGGGACAGGCGCCTTACGATAAATATGGCAACAGCCAGGGCCCTTCATGTCTATCCAAGCCTTTTGATTCTTACAGGGGCCAGAACCATAAATGAAGAACGCAAAGACATATCCCGCCGCCTCAATATAAAAAAGGCAGTGGATGAGGCAGTAGAAGCCAACCTTCGTCTCCAGTCTGCAAAGACCACGGTGCGTGCAGGAAAACATGCTGTCAAGGAGGCCATGGCCGATCTTCTTCCAAGGATAGACTTGTCCACTGGTGCACGTGCGATAGATCAGGACCGGGCCAAGGCTGGCGCAGGCACAAGCCCTGAGCGGGCCTGGACAGGCACAGCAGGCGGTTCTGTGCTCCTCTATTCAGACAAGAAATGGGCAAAATATACAGCTGAAGAGCACCTCCAAAGGGCGAGAGAGAGAAATCTGGATACGGTCAGGTTGGATGTCACATATGATGCGTCTGTTGCCTATCTCAACGTCCTGCGGGCCAAAACCATAGAAAAGATCTATAAGGCAAACCTCAAGCTTACCGAAGCCAATTTGGAAAGGGCCAAGATAAAAGTGGCTACTGGGGCTGCTGGCCCTGACGAGGTCTACCGCTGGCAGGCCAAGTATGCCAACGATCGAAGAGAGGTTCTTTACCGGGAGTCCGACACCATGGACGCCATGGAGGCCCTGAACCGGATACTTCACAGACCCCTGCAGGAGCTTTTCGTTCCAGAGGAGGCCTCGCTCAAGGATCCACTTTTTATTGTGGGAGACAAGTTTTTTTACAAGCTCATGGAGAATCCTTGGTATATGCAAAAATTCAAGGAGTTTGCAGCAAGGCGGGCAATAGAGCTGAGGCCAGAACTCAAGGGTTACGATGCTGCAATAAAGGCCAAGGAACGGCTCAAGACCGCTGCCAGGCGGCAGATATGGCTGCCAGATTTCACAGTTGAATGGAAGGTGGATCAATATTTTGCCGAGGACGGGGAGGGCAGGCGGGACAGTCACTTGAGTCCACTGGATGATACCGACTGGAACATAGGCGTATATGCAAGGATACCGCTTTTCGAGGGTGGAAAAAGGGTGGCAGAGGCTAGCAGGCTTCAGGAGGAGGTTTCCAGGTTGAGGATCAACAGGGATGCAAAGGCTGAAGCCATTGTGCAAAATGTACTTGCTGCACTCAACAGGACTAGGGCCTCTTATCCCTCCATCACCCTGTCGAGACAGGCATCTGAGGCTGCTAAGCGCAATCTGGATCTTGTTACCAATTCCTATATAGAAGGCATAAAGACCATCATTGATCTTCTGGATGCTCAAAGCCAAGCCCTCAGCGCAGAACTAGATGCGGCCAATGCAGTTTATAATTTTCTCATTGATTTTATGGGGGTAGAAAGGGCAATAGGAGAATTCGTAATATTCATGCCAGAGCCAAAACGTCAAGAATGGCTTAAAAAGGCCTATGCGGCCATTGGCATGGAAGACCCAGAAGGGTTCCAGAAATAGAGGAAAAAATATTGTTTACAGGAAGATAGATGCAAAATATAATTTGGAATAAAGGCGGAGAACTAGTTGATTTCCATCTCGAATTCTTTTTAACCGTGTAAAGTCGGGGTTTCAACCTTCAAAGATTTAAATAGGCGTTACAAGAAGTACCTATAAGGCAGGGTTCTGTTGCAGAAGCTTGACCAGGGCTATACTGCGCACTTTACAGGATCCAATAACATTTCTGAAAAACCCGTAAAAGGAGGAGAAAGGGTCGATGAAGAAAAAATTTTGTTATTCCATGAGTTTTGTGCTGTGTCTCTTTTTCTGGGCCATTGCAGCGAACGTGTTTGCTGGAAATGCCTGTATTGAGTGCCACAAGAAGATGACACCGGGACAAGTTCAGGATTGGTCAGTGAGCAAACACGCTCAAAACGATGTGACATGTGACGTGTGTCATGGAAAGGCGCACAAAAGTGCTAGCGACGTGGACAAGGTGATTCTTCCAGATGAGCATGTATGTGCGCAGTGTCATGAAGAGCAGTTCAATTCCTTCAAAAAGGGCAAGCATCAGTTTGGCTGGACCTCTCTTAATGCCTTGCCTATAACACATGTGGAGCCAGACGAGCTGATGGAGGGGGGACGCGGCTGCGGTGGATGCCACAATATGGGAATCAAGACAGAAGAGCAGAAAAAGGCCCAGCATGAGCATGGCTGGCGCTATCAGAACAACTCTTGTGACGAGTGCCATACCCGTCACAGTTTTTCAAAGAGCGAGGCCTTGAATCCAAGGGCCTGTCAGCAGTGCCACATGGGTTATGATCATCCCCAGTGGGAGATGTGGTCCAGTTCCAAACATGGTATGCGCTACTTTGCCAAGGCCCAGGGAGACCTTCCCAAGGATGCGCCTGCGCCCACCTGCCAGTACTGTCACCTGCCAAACGGCACCCACAACAACCGCACGGCCTGGGGATTTCTCGGGGTCAGGTTGCCTATTCAGGACAAGGAATGGGCTGCAGCCCAAGCAGTTCTCCTGAAGGCCCTTGGAGTTCTCAATCCAGAGACAGGAAAACCCACAGCTCGTCTCGATGCGGTCAAGTCTGTAGATATGGTAAGGCTGACCCAGGAGGCCTGGCAGACAGAGCGCGACAAGATACTAGCCAGGTGTACCACGTGCCATTCTAAGAAATATGCCAAGACCCAGCTCGATATGGGTGACGAAATGATGAAGAAGACCACTATTCTTCTTGCGGATGCCATTAATATAGTGGCTGGTCTTTACAAAGATGGTATCCTCAAAAAACGCGACAAGCAGGCCTTTGCCTATCCAGATTTCCTCTATTTCATGAGGACTGACTATTCTGCACCAACCGGCGACAGCTATAAGAACATGGATAAGAATGTGAGCTTCATTGAACAGGTGCTGTTTCAGATGTACATGAAACATAGGATGCGTGCATATCAGGCCTTTTTCCATGTAAATCCAGATTATGCATACTGGTATGGATGGTCTCAGATGACAAAGGATCTTGGAGAGATCAAGGAGCTTGCTGAACAGATGAGGGCGAGCCACAAGAAGTGATCTTCTTTTTTGATAGTCGAACCAAACAAAAAAAGGCCCGGTTTGTCCGGGCCTTTTGGTTTGTTGTCTGAATAAAATGGTTAGCGAAAGGCTTAGGGGTAAAGGGCCAAGGCCTTGAGGCCTGTTCCTTCGTCAAGTTTTTCCATGAGGTTCATGTTTTGAACTGCCTGGCCAGATGCACCTCTGCACAGGTTGTCTATGGCAGATACCATAATGAGCCTTCCTGTTCTGTGGTCGAGTTTTAGGCCTATATGGCAGAAATTTGTGCCCCGTACGTTCAACACATTGGGGAAGGAGCCCGAAGGCAACACCTGCACGAATGGTGCTGTTTTGTAGAAATCTTCAAGGTGGCATCGCAGTTCGTTCTCTGTAACTCCGCTTGCTGGCGTGCAATAGATGGTTGACAGTATTCCTCGGGACATGGGAACAAGATGCGGAGTAAAATTTAATAGCACTGGCCTGCCTGCGGCAGCAGAAAATTCTTGCTCTATTTCAGGTGTGTGGCGGTGCTGTCCTATCTTGTACGCCTTAAATCCCTCGTTAACTTCACAAAATAGCGTTGCTGTTGAAGCACTTCTGCCAGCGCCGCTGGTCCCTGATTTTGAGTCAATTATTATGCCTTCTGGCTGCACTAGTCCAGCCCTTAGAAGGGGGGCCATGGGCAAGATGCAGCTTGTGGGATAACAGCCTGGATTGGCGATCAACCTAGCCCTGGCTATTTCGCTCCCATAGAGTTCGGGAAGACCATATACAGATTCTTCCAGGTATTGAGGAGCACTGTGCTCTTGATACCATTTCTCATAAACCGTCTTGTCCCTGATCCTGAAATCAGCAGAAAGGTCTATTACCTTGAGGCCGTTTTCCAGCAAGGACGGAACGATATTCATAGCGGTCTGGTGCGGAACGCATGTAAATACTATTTCTGAAGCCTCTACAAGCTGTTTTACATCGGGTTCGGTAAAGGCGAGCCCAGTTACACCAGAAAGGGAGGGAAACACTTCTGAGACTCTTTTCCCTGCGTATTTTCTCGAAGTGATCACGGTTACTTCAGCGTTGGCATGGTTCAACAAGATCCTCAACAGCTCTATGCCTGTATATCCAGATCCTCCCAAGATTCCGATTTTGATGGTCATGATAATACCTCTGTTACCACAGGACCCATGTTCCAGACCTCAAAAGGCCGCATGGTTCCTCAAATGAAAAAAGGAAGGCCTGAGCCTTCCTGATGTTATAGAGATTGAACCATATGATCCAATTAACGTTTGGAGTATTGATACCTCTTCCTGGCTCCGGCAAGGCCGTATTTTTTTCTTTCCTTGACCCTTGCATCCCTTGTGAGGAGCCCAGCCTTCTTGAGTGGCACCCGCAGGTCCGGGTCCATGATCTGAAGCGCCCTGGCTATACCGTGACGTAGCGCTTCCGACTGTCCTGTCTTTCCGCCTCCCTTGAGTGTTGCAAAAACGTCTATCTTGCCGAGGGTGTTTGTTACTTCGAAGGGTTGGTTGACGACGAGTCTGGCGGTTTCCATGTCAAAATAGTCGTCAAAATCCTTGCCGTTTACTGTAACCTGTCCAGTTCCTGGAGTTATCCAGACGCGTGCAACAGCACTCTTTCTCTTGCCTGTGGCATAAATTCGTTCCATATCGACCTTTTCCTCGTTTATCTCGTGGAAATTTCAAGGGGTTCAGGCATCTGAGCCTGATGTGGATGATCTGATCCCCTGTAAACCTTCAATTTTTTCAATTGGTGCCTGGCAAGTCTGTTCTTGGGCATCATGCGTTTAACAGCAAGGCGTATGACTTCTTCGGGTTTTTTCTCAAGCATGGTCCTTGCGTTGTATGACTTGAGGCCACCAAGATAGCCTGAGTGGCGATGATACAGTTTTTGGTCCAGTTTGCGGCCTGTCAGCTTCACCTTTTCGGCATTTATCACTATTATGAAGTCGCCTGTATCCAGATGAGGCGTGAAATCGGGACGGTGCTTTCCCCTAAGTCTTGTGGCAAGCTGTGTGGCCAGCCGGCCAAGCACCTTTCCTGATGCATCCACAACAAACCACTTCTTCTGGATCTCGTTAACCTTGGGAAGTGGGGTTTTCATTGTATAAGCTCCTTGATTTTCGCACACTACTATCCACACCCTTTCTTCAGGGCATCCGGATTTCTAAATTAATCTTGTGCAAATGTCAAGAGAAGACCGCATGAAAAAGACTATTTTGTCTCTGGATGCTAATTTTGTTGATGATCAAAAGATCTTCCAGGCGATGAGTCCTTTGTCATTCCTCTTGCTCCACCTGAATTCAGGGGCAGAAAGTATTTCATAGAAGTAATGGGATGAGAGAGCTGGCAGAATTCGCCAAGCATCCCGCTTTCTTGCAATTATTATCTTTTCGCCCTCTTGCTTTAGGAATCTGGTGAGGCGCCCTTTCTTCTCCAGATCTGCTACAGGCATGGGCTTATCCAGATAAAATACAACGCCAGCCATGTTTTTGGACAGGCCTATCCTTTCTGGGGGAAGTTCTGCGATCATGGCTTTAAGCTTCAAGATGAAGGGCTTTTGTGTCCGATATACCTCGAGGGCGTTTTGCTGAAAGCAAAAAAAACCACTCAGCAGTACAAATGCCCCAAGGAGCAAGGGGGCCATGCGGAGATGGATCGCCCTAGAAGGACGGTCTTGAAAGCGCCTTAACCACGCCATCGACATGCATAAAATACAGACTAGCCCAGTCAAACAGGTGGACACCTTGAGAAAATGGGGTGGCACAAAGCCTGTTTTAGCCTTAATGACAGGCCAGACGAGGGGGCTTGAAAGTTCAAAAACGCCAATAATAAAAAGCAGTATAAATTGGCACTTTATAGATAGATCCCTGCGCCTAGGGTCAACTGGATGAATAAGGAAATCAGCTATCATTAATGCCAGAAAAGGCACTATAGGCAGGATATAATAACTTCGTCTGGAGCTTGAAATGGTGAAAAGTAGAAATATGCCAAGAACGGCAAGGCACAGCCAGCGTCGTCTTTCGTCTAGCTGTCCAAAACCCTTTATACGGTCGCCTAAAGCACCTGCCAAGACAAAGACCCATGGCAGAAACAGGAAGGGTACATAGTAGAGGTAACAGTAAACAGGCCCTTTGTGGTCAAAGGCATTGAAAAATCTCAAAACATTTTCCCTCATTGCGAGCACCAAGCCACTTTCTCCATAACCTTTTGCAGTAAGACCAGCATAGACAAAGGGTGCGAGGTAGACCAGTATAGCGACGGCAAGTGCTGCCGCATTTGGGAAGGATATGTGGGCCTTCCACCTCTTGCTGCAAAAAATGTCAGGAAGCGCGACAACTATGGGAACAGCCCAAGCCGTCAGGCCCTTGAAATGAGAGCCAAGGGCGCATATCAAATAAAACCCCAAATAAGTGCCAAAACTGGGTCTGTTTCGAAAGGAGAAATACCACAAGACCGCAACCACGATTACGGCCATGTTTTCCGCATCTGCTGCGGCCGTCCTGGACCAGAAACAAAAACCCCAGGATGCCAGGAGCAGGGATGCAGCAACGAGGCCTGTGGACCCGCCAAGGATCTTTTTGCCAAGCTGAAAGGTAGCCCAAAGGGTGACAAGGCCGGCAAGGGCACTTGGAAGGCGTACCGAAAGCTCATCAAGGCTGCCAGCCATCCAGGCAGCAGGTATAATCACCCAGTATGTAAAAAGGGGCTTATCGAAATAGGGTTGACCATTGATCTGAGGGTGGAAAAAGTCTCCAAAGAGGAGCATTTCTCTCACCACTTCGGCCCATCTGTCCTCTGAGCCCCAAAGGCTTCTAAAGCCCAGGGCATAAAGCAGCAAAAAGATGGCTCCAATCCAAAAGGCCACCTGTGCCATCAGGGCACCAGGGTATTCTTTGCTGGAACCCGTTTGTATCATCTTTCAAAAGGATCTTGAGGAGAATGACACTGTTGGTTCCTTACAGCCGGTCTTTGGGCCCTTATCACCACAAAGCCCCCTTTTCCGTATCCATCCTCCACCTTTGAGAGTGTGTCATCGTCTGGCAGGATGGTTTGGACCATTTGGAATTTCTCAAACCCTGTATCTTGCAACAGGGAAAGGACCTCAGAACCTGAAAAGAAGGTGGCCTCTTTGTAGAATATGTTTTTGTCTTTTCTTTCCAAATATTTTTCGCCAAGGTGGCTGTCTTTGTCTACAAATCCTATGAGGACAGACCCCCTGGGTTTGAGGATTCTTCGTACCTCCAAGAAGGTGGCTGTTATGTCGTCCACGAAACAAATGGTCGTTACCAACAGTACCAGATCCGTAGAGGTGTCTCGAATGGGCAAATTTTCAGCAATGCCAAGAACCGGCTCTAAGCCTGACGCCTTAGCCCTCTTGGCCATGGTCATGGATGGCTCTATGCCAAACCTGATGCCGAGTGGGGCTGCGAATTTCCCAGAGCCCATACCGACTTCAATGGCAAGACAGGGCTCAGGCATCAACATCCTGAGGGCCTTTAGCTCCAAACGATAAAGGCCTTCGTGTTTTTGAAACCACGCATCATATCTCTCTGGAAAATTATCAAAGGGGTAAGTCCTGGCCATCGAGTGTTCGAGAGATTATTTCTTTAACCGCAATTTTTCCGTCTCCCTCCTGATCTGCTCCAGTTTCTTCAGCTCGAAGCGGAGTCTTTGTTTTTCCTTTTCTGCATTTTTCAACTTGGCCGATAGGCTATTTATCTTCTTTCTCAGAAGTCTGCGGTCTTTGGTGCATTTTTCGAGCCTTGCGTTGATGGTCAGGTATTTTTGTACAATGGTGTCATTGAGGGGATACTCTGTCTTGCATATCGGATTTTCTAAGATTTTGAGGTAATTGCTGCTGGCTTCATCCATAAAATAAAGATAAAATGCAGCAGTGCATCTTTCTGTGCCATTTGCCATCTCTTCCTTGAGAGCCTCAATGGCAAGATCCTTGTCTCCCTCGAGCAAGTACTCCCGCGCCTCCACGAGAACTGGATTCTGTTTAACTGTGAGATGGTCCTGTCTTTCCATGCAAGCACAGCCAGCCAATATCAGCAGGCCTAAAGCGGCAGCTGCATAAAGACGGCTGTGCCCTTTTCCTTTTCGAGAGCTATCTCTTTTCCTGGCGGACTTTCTATCCAAATCTCACCTCCATGAGCAGTAACGATCTGTCTTGCAATGGTCAAACCAAGGCCACTGCCGCTTTGACGTGGTGTTACCCTTGATTGGTAGAATTTTTCGAAAACCTGTTTTTGTTCCTCCATGTTGATTCCTGGCCCAGCATCAACCACGATGATTTGAAGCTGGCCATTCTTTTTGCCATCCTGCTTTCTCACCAGGACCTTTATGTCCTTGCCTGGCTCCGTAAAGGTCAAGGCGTTGTCAAGCAGGTTAACGAGAGCTCGTTCAAGTCTTTTTCTGTCAATTTCTATTTCTAAACCTTCATTTGGGTATTCTGAAACTATATTAACTTTTTTCGCTGAGGCAATGGGGCCTACGCCCTTTATAGCACTATTTACTACTTCCCTGATATCTTCTTTCTTCTTTTCAAGACTGACCAGTCCCGCCTGCATCTTGGACAGATCCAGTAGTTCTTCCACCAGGGTCTTGAATCTAGCCATACTGGTGTTTAGTACCTTGACCAAGCGGCTCTGTCTTTCGTTGAGTTTCCCGATTTGAGGTTCGCTCAACAACTTGGATGCTTCTAGCATGGCGGCCAGGGGGGTCTTGAGCTCGTGACTTGCCACGGCGATAAAGTCAGATTTCAGGGTGTCGAGTTCTTTCAGGCTTCGGGCCATGTGGTTGAATGATTCAGCCAACTCGCCCAATTCGTCCCTGCTCACAACTGGTATCTGGTGGTCAAAGTCTCCACGCCCTATAGCATATATTCCCTTTTGAAGGAATTTTATGGGTCGCCTAATGTATACATATAGGGCCCAGGGTACGGTCAAGGCCACCACAGTCGCAATGAGCAGCAAGAGAAGTGTGCCATTTTTTACCTGTGATATTATGAGGGAGCTTTCCCTGGATTTTTCCTGAAGCGTCTGTTTTTGTATGTTTTCTGCCTGGCTAAGAAGCTCCATCAAGTGGAATGTCAGCCCCTTTATCTCCTGCTCCCTGGCCTCGTCTGTCAAAGTGGGGCCATGGCCAGGTCCACGTTGGTTCTTTCTGACCACACCTGGTTGAGAAATAATGAAGTTTATGAGCGAAAGGGTGTTGCGAAATTCCTGAAAATTGTTTTCTAAGGCTGGTGAATCCGTTACCATCAGTGGATCAAGTCTTGCTTCAAGGTCTGCAATAAGAGGCCTGACAGCCTTTATGGAATCGGCCTTATGGAGAATGACGAGCCTTCTGGCCTCTGCTTCAAGCGAAGGCACTAGGCTCTTGGCATATTCTATAGAAGATGATATTTGCAATGTGCGTTTGAAAAATGTGGAGACCGTCGCCTCTATTCTGTAAATGGAATAGATGGAAAACAGGCAGGGAAGGATCAAGATGGCCAGCAAAAATAGATAGCCGGCCAGTAATTTTTGATATAGACTAAGAAAAGAAAAAATTTTCATCTTCGAACATCTTTGATAAATCCATCTTGAAGCAAGATAATTATTCCATCATATCAGCAAAAGGTTAATCTTTCATGCAAAAAACCAAGGCTACCCAAAATCCGGGCGTTTCGAGTGCCAAGGCGAAGATCCTGCTCGTAGATGATGACCAGAATATCATCGAGGTCATGAAGATGCGCCTGGAGCTTTTGGGGTACCAAGTATTAGAGACCACCGATCCCTTAGAGGCCCTGGAACTCTTTTCATCAACTAAGGACATAGAACTCCTTATCACTGACCAGAGAATGGAGAAACTGTCTGGTCAGGAACTAATGGAAAAGTGTCTAGAGATCAATCCCTATTTGCAAACCATCATCTTTACTGCCTATGGCACTATAGATCAGGCAGTAGAGGCCATAAGGGCTGGCGCCTTTTCCTACGTGACCAAACCCGTGGACCATCAGGAACTCGAGATCAAGATAGAACAAGCCCTGGAAAAGAGGATGTTGCTCAGAAAGGTCCACGATTTCGAAGGGCTTTTGGAAGGTCAGCACGAATTTGCCGGCATAATAGGGAAAAGCCCCAAGATGAGATCTGTATTCAAACAGATCCTTCAGGTTGCCCCCACGGATATCACTGTGAGTATCTTCGGGGAGTCAGGCACTGGAAAGGAACTGGTGGCAAAGGCCATTCATCTCCACAGCAACAGGAGCAAGGGGCCATTCATTGCCGTCAACTGTGCCGCGATTCCTGAAACAATGTTGGAAGACGAACTCTTCGGCCATGTAAGAGGCGCCTTTACCTCGGCAGTGACCTCAAAAAATGGCGTGTTCGCATCTGCAGACCGGGGCACCTTGTTCCTCGATGAAGTTGGAGAAATGGCAGAGTCCATGCAGGCAAAACTCCTCCGGGTCATCGAGACAGGTGAGGTGAAGCCCCTGGGAAGCGACCGCATTAGAAAGGTGGATGTTCGTCTTATTGTCGCCACCAAGAGGGATTTGAAAGAGATGGTTTCCAAAGGCACCTTCAGGGAGGACCTATTTTACAGGATACACGTAGTGCCCCTTGTCATGCCTCCTCTCAGAGAAAGGAAGGAAGATATCCCGATACTGTTCAGCCATTTTCTCTCACCTGCCTTGAAAAAGATGAAGAAGCAGGTCAATTGGATAGAAGAGGACGTTGTAGAGGCACTCAAAAGATACCACTGGCCAGGCAATGTGAGGGAGCTTGAGAATTTGGTGGACTTTCTCGTGGCTACGTGCCAGGGAGAGGTGATAGACAAGGATCTTCTCTTGAGCACCCCCCTTGCAGATTTCTCCAACGCCTGTGCCATTCCGCCACTCAAAGAGGCCCGTTACGAGTTTACCAAAAAATACCTGGAGAACCTTTTGAGGTTCACCAAGGGCAATATCAGCGCTGCAGCGAAGCATGCCGGTTATTACAGGGCAGATCTATATAAGCTTATTGAAAAGCACGGCCTCAATCCTTCTGAATTCAGGAAGAAGGGAAGAAAGATCAGCACGGCAGAGCTTAAAAGCCTTTAGATTTGGAAGCTGTTGCCATCTTTTGGCCCTGTCGGGCCTGGGCCTGATTTAATTTCTATGGTTTTTAGCATGGGCCTGTATGGATTGTTGCCAAAAGCAAAAAACACTGATAGTTTAAAGGTTAACAAGGATATCTCTTGGAAGGGCTGCTCTTCAAGGTGGCGAGTGATTTTCTTGAGGGGTTCAGCCCTGATATGTTTGGAAATGCAGGTCGCCAAAACCGAACCCTGCGTTCAAAAAATTTTTAGCATGGGCCTAAGAGGGTAATAGTGGAAAATATCAGCGGTTCAGCCTGTGACAACTGGAAATCACCTTGTAATGGCCGCACCTTGAAGAAATCTCTTTCATGTCAAGAGTCCCTTGTAGCGCCCACAGGAACCGGCCTCAAAACGTGGCCTCAAAAGCCGCCCACAGGAGCGGGGTGGCCTGCAAAGCAGACCTTGTCAGTTCCTGCTGATAATCGTGTAAATGGTAGCCGTCTTTCAGAAATGCCATCTTTCTGTTACGACGGCTTTTTTATTTTAAGTTTATGTAAAATTCAAGGAGGTTGTCGGTGATGAGTGATAAACCATTCATTCTATGGTTTAAAGAGATCGGAATCAAAGATGTTCCCTTGGTTGGCGGAAAAAATGCCTCTCTCGGCGAGATGTACCAGCATCTTTCCAGTAAGGGTGTACAGGTGCCCAATGGCTTTGCCATCACTGCTGAGGCGTACAAGCACCTTTTGAAAGCATCTGGAATTGAGCAGGCTGTAAGAGATGCCCTTGAGGGCCTTGACACTAGTGATATCAACAATCTCAGGGAAAGGGGTAAAAAGGTCAGGGAGATTATCCTCAACGCCAAGTTTCCCGGGGATCTGGAAGAGGCCATCAAGAAGGCTTATTCCGAGATGGAAAAGGAATATTATGAAAATGTGGATGTGGCTGTTCGCTCCTCAGCCACGGCAGAGGATCTGCCAGATGCATCCTTTGCTGGTCAGCAGGAGACCTTTCTGAATATCACCGGCACAGACGCCTTGATCGAGGCCTGCCACAAGTGTTTTGCAAGCCTGTTTACCGACAGGGCCATCTCTTATAGGCATGACAAGGGCTTTGGCCATTTTGATGTCTATCTTTCCATTGCTGTCCAGAAAATGGTCAGAAGCGACAGTGCGAGCGCAGGCGTTATGTTCACCATAGACACTGAGAGTGGTTTTGAAGACGTGGTCTATATCACTGGAGCCTGGGGTCTTGGAGAAAACGTGGTCCAGGGCGCTGTCAATCCAGATGAGTTTTATGTGTTCAAGCCCACATTGAAACAGGGCTTTCGCCCCATTGTGAGCAAGCGTCTTGGCCTGAAACAACACAGGATGATCTATACTTCAGATCCCAAGGAGCCTGTTAAGAACGTAGAGACAAGCCCTGAGGACCAGAGGCGGTACGTGCTCTCCGATGACGAGATCCTGAAGCTTGCCAAGTGGGCCTGCATAATCGAGGATCATTATCAAAAGGCAATGGATATAGAATGGGCCAAAGACGGAGATGGTGAGAAGGTGGGCACCGGCGAGCTCTTTATTGTCCAGGCTAGGCCAGAGACGGTCCATTCCCAAAAGGACACCAATTACATGGAGACCTACAGGCTCCTTGAAAAGGGTGAAGTCCTTGCTGTGGGCAAGGCTGTTGGAAGCAAGATAGGCCAAGGCAAGGCCCATGTCATTAAGGATGTCAGCGAAATCACACAGTTTAACGCAGGCGAGGTGTTGGTTACAGACATGACGGATCCCGACTGGGAGCCCATCATGAAGGTTGCTTCTGCAATCGTCACCAACAGGGGGGGAAGGACGTGTCATGCAGCCATCATCTCCAGGGAAATGGGCATCCCATGCGTGGTTGGTACAGAAAATGGCACAGAGAGCATTACAAGCGGCGAGGACGTGACTGTATCCTGTGCCGAGGGTGAGGAGGGCAAGGTCTATAGGGGGCTTTTAAAGTACGAGGTGGATCGTATCGATTTTTCAAATGTTCCCCAGACAAAGACCAAGATCATGATGAACGTGGGTATTCCAGAGCAGGCATTTGACCAGGGCCAGATACCAAACGACGGGGTAGGGCTGGCAAGGCTGGAATTCGTTATCAACTCACATATTGGCATACATCCTTTGGCGCTTCTCAATTATGAGGAGCTCAAGTCCAAGGCAGCGAGCGACGATGAAATCAGGCAGATAGTAGATGCCATTGATGAAAAGACTGCTGCTTATGACGACAAGGCAGAGTTCTTTACAGATAAGCTCGCTCAGGGCATCGCTATGATTGCCGCAGGTTTTTATCCAAAGGATGTCATCGTGCGCATGTCCGATTTCAAGAGCAATGAATATGCAAACCTCATAGGTGGAAAGCTCTATGAACCAGAAGAGCACAACCCCATGATCGGTTGGCGAGGAGCCTCCCGCTATTATGCGCCTAATTTTGAGCCGGCATTCGCCCTAGAGTGCAAGGCGTTCAAGAAGGCCAGGGACGAGATGGGCCTTTCAAACGTCAAGAGCATGATTCCATTCTGCCGTACCGTGGAGGAAGGCAAGAAGGTAATAGGAATCATGGAGAAGCATGGCCTGAAACAGGGCGAAAACGGTCTCGAGATCTATGTGATGTGCGAAATTCCCAGCAACGTGGTACTTGCTGATGAATTTTCCAAGGTCTTTGATGGTTTTTCCATTGGTTCAAATGACCTTACACAGTTGACCCTGGGCTTGGACCGCGATTCCGAGCTCGTGTCCCATATCTATGACGAAAGGAATGAAGCGGTCAAGAGGCTCATCCGTCAAGTCATAAAGACAGCCAAGGAACAGAAAAGGAAGATAGGTATCTGCGGCCAGGCCCCAAGCGATTTTCCAGATTTTGCAGCCTTTTTGGTTGAATGCGGTATTGATTCCATGAGTCTTACCCCTGATACTGCAGTCAAAACGAGGTTGCTTGTCGCAGAAAAAGAAAAAGAACTTGGTATCGGTTAGGCGTTAAGTCAAGCTGAACCATAAATCTGGTTAATGGGGGGCGGCCTTGATCTTTTCAGGCCGCCTTCTTCTATTTAGGACTCGAGCAGGAGGATCAATCCATGGACAATTTTGAATTTCACAACCCTACCAAAATCATTTTTGGAAGAGGCATTCTAGATAGGGTGGGCAGTGAAGCCAGGGCCTTGGGGTCAAAATGTTTGGTGGTGACAGGGAGACAGAGTGTTAAGAAGACAGGAGCCTATGATCTGGTGCGTGGCAATCTCGAGGCAGCAGGGCTTACGGTGACAGATCTGTCTGGCATACAGTCCAATCCGGTTTTGTCCAGGGTCTATGAAGGAATAGACAAGGTGAAAGAGGGTTCCATAGAGCTCGTTGTGGCCCTTGGAGGTGGAAGTGTCATGGATACGGCAAAGGCCGTTGCAGCCGGGGCCTTGTTGGACGGAGATATATGGGATGTTTTCGAGGGTCGAAAAGAGATCATAGAGGCATTGCCAGTGGTATGCATTCCCACTCTCGCCGCTTCTGGTTCAGAGATGAATGGTTTCATGGTCATTACCAACGAAAAGACTGGCCATAAGCTAGCGGCAGGTTCACCCCATGTCTATCCAAAGGTTTCCTTTCTTGCTCCAGAACTCACCTTTTCTGTGCCGCCAGATTACACAGCCTATGGCGGAGTAGATGCCATCTGCCATCTGCTCGAACCCTATTTCAATGGTCCCGACCCCTTTACCCCTGTTCAGGACGAGGTAGCGGAGGGTTTGATAAGAAGCATAATAAAGGCCACCGAGGGCTGTCTTGCCACTCCTTCCGATTACAATCAACGTGCAGCCCTAATGTGGGCCGCCACCTTGGCCTTAAATGGTCTTACAAGGGCAGGCGTTGGCGAACATCCCTTTCCGGTGCATCTCATAGAGCATGCCATAAGTGCAATTTACGGCGTTGCCCACGGGGCAGGGCTTGGAGCGCTTCTTCCTGGATGGATGAAATGGAAGGCCCACGCCGGCGGGACAGATAAGGTATGCCAGTTTGGCAGGCGGTGTCTCGGGGTTGGTGGCAGTGGAGATAAGACTGCCTGTGCTGAACAGACCGCAAAGGCCTTTGAGTCGTGGCTGAGGGAAATAGGCTGTCCGGCCCGCCTTGAAGATCTAGGCATACCTCAAGAAGACCATGAAAAGATCGCTGAAAATGTGTCCAAACAGGCGAGTATATGGGGAATAGAAGGGCTATACAGCAGAAAGGTCATTCTTGACGTCTTGTCCTCTTGCCAATCAGGGCTACGAGGATGATGCTAATTTCATAGAGCACCAGGAGCGGGCCTGCCAGTAAGCACTGATTTACCACATCAGGGGTAGGGGTGAGGACAGCGGCAATGATAAATATTATAAGTAGCGCGTATTTCCGGTTCTTCCTGAGCATTTGGGCATCGATGATGCCCACAAGTGACATGAACACCATAAATATTGGCAGTTCGAATGCGGCTCCAAAGCCAAGAAGCAGCTTTATTGTCAGGCTGAAATATTCACTGACGCTGGGAAGGAGCTTCAGATCTGCACCAGCATAGCTTGCCAGGAAGCTAAATGCCGCCGGAAAGACGGCGAAGTAGCCGAATATGGCCCCCCCTATGAAAAAGAGGCTGGAAAAGAAGATGAAGGGCAGGGCCCATTTTCTTTCGTGGGGATAGAGACCTGGGGCTATGAAGGCCCATATCTCATGAAGTATGAAAGGGCTTGCTAAAAAAAAGCCAGCTGTGAGGGCAAGCTTTAGATAGGTGAAGAATGCCTCTGGGTATGAGGTGAATATAAGGGGGGTGCCTGGAGGGAGAACCTGTTTGAGTGGCAATGATAGAAAGGCAAAGATGGGCCTGATGAAGGCATAACAAATACAAAAGCCCACAGCCACGGCTGCGACCGATCTGATTAGCCTTGTGCGAAGCTCAGCGAGATGTTCCGTAAGGCTAAGTTCGGCTTCACTTGCTCCAGGGTGTTCAGAAGTCATAAAACCATTTCTCAGAGGTCATTATTTTTAGGCCGTTTTTATCTAAAATGCCCATGTTTTCAAGCCTTACCCCACCTTGGCCAGGAATGTAAATGCCAGGTTCAACTGTGAAGACCATGCCGGGCCTTAGTTTTCTTCTGGATCTTGGCGAAATGCCAGGGGCTTCGTGAATTGCAATACCTACTCCGTGGCCCAGGGAATGAACAAAATACGGGCCATAGCCCGCCTCTTTGATCACCTTTCTGGCAATACCGTCTGCCTCCATGCCTGTCATGCCTGGGCTTATTGCCTCCTGTGCCTTGGCTTGTGCCTGTTTCACTGTGTTGTATATCTGCATGAACTGTCTCGAAGGGGCCCCAAGAAACAGAGTCCTTGTCATGTCGGAACAGTATCCATTTAGCCGTGCCCCCATGTCTATGATTATTGCCTCGCCCTTCTGGATCTTTCTGTCTCCTGGGACTGCGTGGGGCAGGGCGCTGTTTGGGCCAGAAGCTACTATAGGCGGAAATGAGGGGCCGTCAGCCTCTAGATAGAGGCCCTTTAAGATCATGAATGCGATCTCTTTCTCAGTCATTCCAGGCCTTATGTCCTGGTAAACCTGTTGGAATACCGACTCGGCCGCCTTCTGGGCCTGTTTAAGCATTTCGTATTCTCCAGGGGCCTTTATTTCCCTCATCTTTTCAAAGATGCTGCCAAGGTGGTGCCACGTCACGTTCAAGGCCACCTTTTTCAGTCTTTCAAGCCTGCTGCACGAGACAAAAGAAGGTTCATAGGCGCACTTTTCCACGCCAAGGTCCTTGAAGAGCCTTTTGAGGGCAGGGCCTAGCCCCTTTTTATAGACAACCACGTCAAAATCAGGTGACTGTTCCCTTGCCTGGGTTTCGTATCTTCCGTCTGTTAACAGGATTTTTCTGTCTTTGCTGATGAGCAAGGCGCCTGCAGATTCTGTAAATCCCAGGTCTTCGGCCAGAAAGCCACTGAGATAGAATCTGTTTTCAGGCCCTGTTATCAAGGCTGCATCAAGCCCCCTGGCAAAAAGGCTCTTCCTAATTCTTGAAACGCGGCGAATTCTTTCTTCTTTCATGTCTTCCTGCCTGCTAAGATATGGCTTGTTCAAAGACTGTTACATTCTTTGTCCGTAACCAAGTGTCCTAAGAAGGAGTGAAAAATGCAAGTTAAAAATATACCCGTTGAGGAGCGGATAATCTTTGCCCTTGATGTTTCTGGTCCAGAGGAGGCCAAGGGCCTGGTCAATAAGCTCGAATCAGAGATCACCTTCTTCAAGGTGGGGCTTCAGCTCTTTCTTGCAGGTGGCTTTTCTGTGGTGGAATGGATTACGAGCCGGGGCCACAAGGTGATGCTTGACCTGAAATTCTACGATATCCCCAGGACTGTAGAGATGGCTGTAAGGCAGCTCGAGGGCCGTGATATTACCTTTACGACAGTACATGGGAACAGGGCCATAATGGAGGCGGCAGCCCGGGCTGCTGGAAAGACGGCCATTTTGGCAGTGACAGTGCTTACGAGTCTTGGGGAGGAAGAGATGAGGCAGATGGGCGCATCTGTCTCCATAGAAGAGTTGGTTGTAAGACGGGCCATTGGTGCCAAAGAGTCTGGATGCAGGGGGATCGTCTGTTCCCCCAGAGAGGCCAGCTCCGTGAGGAAGGCAGTGGGGCCGGAGCTGGTTATCGTCACCCCCGGTATAAGGATGGCAGACAGGGCAGAGCTTCCCAACGACGATCAAGTGCGTTTTGCCACACCATACGCAGCGATATTAAACGGCTCTGATTATCTGGTCGTGGGCAGGCCCATCAGGGACGCAAAGGACCCCTCATTAGCCACCAAGGCAATAAAGGCAGAGATTTCAAGGGCTATAGAGGACCTCAATCGTTGAAGGCCACCTCGAGGACAAATTTACCATTGCTCGTCTCAAACGGAACAGCAAGGCAGGGTCCGGTGTGGATATGGGTTATGGAGTGATTCTTCCCCGACACTACAGTAGGAGTGCCTGCCTGGAGGGATATGCCTGAAGCCTCAAGGCGTCTTCTGGCATCACCACAGATCATGTTTGTCATCTCACCCACCGCATCTTTTACCTCATCGTTTATCTCATCGACCTGAATGCCAAACAGGTTGGTAACAACCGAGCAAATACACGGAGATTCAAATGAGATGGACATGGAGCCCTGGGCAGCGCCTGTAATCCCAATAATACCGGAGACGTCTCCCATGGCAGTGTCGTCCTTCTTTATGAAGGGCTTGCCTGGAGCTGCTTCTATCATAGCCATGGTCTTTAATACATTCATGGCCGCTTCAAGAAACGGATTGATTATTTTTGCATCCACTTTTTATATTCCCTTTTCTGCAGCATCTAAGACTTTGGATAACAATTTACTGGCCAGTAATTTTTACTATTCCATCTTTTTATCGGACGCTTCAAAAAAATTGTAAAAAGATTTTTGCAAGGTTTGACGATTTGAGAATGATTGGTGGGTTCACAGGAACAGGTGCCCCCTGGAGGCGAATAAAAAGGCACCTGTCTTTTGGGGCTGTGCAGGTCTTTATCCTTCAGAAGGAGGAACCACCATCACTGGACAAGGAGGTATCAGTTTAATCAGCCGTCTGGTGACAGAACCCATCTCAGGAGAGGCAAGTCCAGTAAAACCGTGTCCGTGCATGCCTATGACAATAAGATCCGCTCCTTCCTGGCGCGCGGCATCGATTATTCCCTTTTCCACCCTTTCATTTCTGACCACCTTGCCACTGATTTCCACGCCTTTTTGTTTCCCCATTTCCACGATCCTTGCCACTGCCTTTTCTCCAGCGGAAAGGAGCTCCTTTGCCATGGAGTCGTCTTCCTCGACAAAGATGTATTCAAGCTTCATGCCTATTATGGCCTCTATAGGGCGTAAGACCGTGATACAAAGCACCTTGCAGCCAAGTTGGGCAGCGTGGTCCAGGCCAAAGGCCGCCGCCTTTTCAGCGGCAGGTGAACCATCTGTGGTAATGATCATTTTCTTAACCATGTTTTTGTCCCCCTTTCACTTTTGGTCCTTTTTATTAAAGACAATAAGCTCTATTGAGGGATTTGCCATGGTGTGTTTCAAAAAAGGCCTGTTTTCATTCTTTGTTCGCCTTTAGCCTTATGCCAACGGACCGTTCATGGGCTGTTAAGCCCTCTATTCGGGCAAGGTTCATTACGTCTTCTGCCTGTTCCAGGAATGCCTCCTTGGAATAGGAGATTATGCTCGAGCGCTTTAAAAAGGTCTCGACACCAAGGGCAGATGAAAAGCGGGCCGTGCCCATGGTAGGCAGCACATGGTTGGGGCCAGCGATATAATCCCCGACTGGCTCTGGGCTGAATCCCCCCAGGAAGATGGCACCGGCATGGCGAAGCTTGGGTATCATGTCCCAGGGCCTTTCCACAAGGAGTTCCAGGTGTTCAGGCCCCACCATGTTTGCCATCTTGGCAGCAGTGTCAAGGTCTGCGACGACGAGTATGAGCCCGTTGGATTCAAGGGATCTTCTGGCCGTATCTTGCCGTTCAAGGGCCTCCAGCTGACTGGTAAGTTCGGAACAGACCCTTTCTGCAAGCTTTTCAGATGTGGAAAGGAGCACTGCAGTGGCCATGGGGTCATGTTCTGCCTGGGAGAGCATGTCCGCAGCTACAAAAGAAGGCTCAGCCGTTTCGTCTGCAATGATGAGAATCTCGCTCGGCCCTGCAATCATGTCGATGCCGACTGCTCCGGAAACCAGTTTCTTGGCCACTGTCACAAAGATATTGCCAGGGCCTGCAATCACATCCACTGGTTTTATGGTCTGGGTTCCAAAGGCCATGGCGGCTATGGCCCAGGCACTGCCCATTCTGTAGATCTCGCTTACTCCAGCCTCCTTGGCTGCTACCAGGAGGTAAGGGTTCACCTTGCCATCTTTGCCAGGAGGAGTGGCAAGCACTAGCCTTTCTACGCCTGCTGTTCTGGCAGGAACAGCGTTCATGAGGACAGATGAGACAAGGGGGGTGCTGCCGCCTGTGCCGCCAGGAACATAGAGGCCAGCAGCATCGACTGGGGACACGATTTGCCCAAGGATGGTGCCGTCTTCCCTTGTGTCAAACCAAGACACAGGCATCTGTTTCCCGTGGAACATCTCTATGTTGGAAAGGGCCCTTCGGAGGCTTTGAACCACCTTTTGGTCCACCTCATGATAGGCGGCTTCAATCTCCTTTTCATCCACCTGAATCATCTTCAAGTGAAAATCAGGGCAGTCGAATTTTTTGGTATATTCGACAACTGCGCTATCACCGTCTGTTTGCACCGCCTTTATGATTTCCTGGACAGATGCCTCGATCTTTTCAGGGATCTCGAATTGTCGTTTCAACAGGGCGGAAAACCCCTCCCTTCCAGAGGGGCTTTCCGCATCCAAGGGTTCAAGGATATTGGGGGCCATGTTGTTGTCCTTTCTAGCCAGGCAGCCTCAAGGCCACATACCTGCTAAGGTCTCCATCCCTGATTTTGAACAGTACAGTCCTGGTCTTGTGCGATTTGGCAAGGGCCTTAAGAAATTCTTTCAGTGTCCGCACCTTTATCCTGTTGACCTCTTCGATGAGCTGGCCAGGTTGAATGCCTGCCCCTGCAGCAAGGCTTCCAGGTTCCACTTCGGCAACCAATACCCCTTGGCCTTCATGATAGCCAAACTGTTGAGCCAGATCCGGGGTCAGTTCCTGGACCACGAGGCCAAGTTGTTTGAGTATCTCGTGCTTGTTCATTGCTACGCTCATGCCGCCGGGTTTTTCTTCAATGGTGACCTTGACGGTTTTGTGTCTGCCTTCCCTCAGGATGTCGAAGGTGACAGTGGTGCCTGGAGGCGTTAGGGCGATCTTGTTTCTGAGCTCGCCTATGTCGTAGACCTTGTGGCCGTCCATTTTGAGGATGATGTCTCCGCTTTTGAGGCCTGCCTTCTTGGCTGGTGAATTGTCCGCCACCTCTGAAATTAGCACGCCTTCCGTCTTCTTTAGGCCAAAGGATTTTGCCAGGTCTTCATCGAGTTCCTGGATCACGACACCGAGCCAGCCCCTAACAACCTTGCCGTTCTTGATGAGTTGGTCCTTTACGGCCTTTGCCATGTTGATTGGTATGGCAAAGCCTATACCCATATATCCTCCGCTTCTGGAAAAGATGGCCGAGTTTATGCCAATGGCCTCACCGTGAATATTGATGAGGGGTCCGCCGGAGTTGCCAGGGTTTATGGCAGCATCTGTCTGGATATAGTCTTCATAGTCTGTGATCCCTAGCCTGCTTCTGCCCTTGGCGCTTACAACGCCAACAGTGACTGTCTGGGTGAGGCCAAAGGGGTTTCCTATGGCGATCACCCATTCTCCAACCTTGAGGGCATCGGAGTTGCCCAGGGGAAGCACTGGCAAGCCCGTAGCATTGATCTTTATGACTGCCACGTCAGACTGTGGGTCCTTTCCTATCACCTTGGCCTTGAATTTCCTGCCGTCTGCAAGTTTGACGCTTATGCTGTCTGCGCCTCCCACCACATGGTTATTGGTGAGTATGTATCCGTCCTGGCTTATTATGAAGCCTGAGCCTTGCCCGCGTTGTTTAAATTTTCTTGGCCTTTGCCTGAACTGGGGGCCGAAAAACCTCTGGAAGAACGGATCATTGAACATGCCAAAGGGGTCCTGTCCGCCAAAAGGGGAGGGGCCTTGTTCCACAGTCTTTTCAACCTGTACGAAGACCACAGCCGGCATGGCCTCCTTTACGATCTCTGCAATTGCCTGGGAAGTCCTTGCAAGAAGTTCTATGTTTTCGTCTTCCTGGACCGTCCTGGCATATACCAGGGAAGTCCAGCCAGTTGAACACAGGAATAAGATGGCCAGCAAAACCGGCAACAGGTTCCGCTGCCTTGCAATTTGATCATGAATTTTCATTTGAATCCTCCTTGTTCACGTGATTGTCAGCATCTATTCCAGCAAGCCTCTTGAATTCATCTGCACTCATGACTTCTTCTACGAGGAGTCTTGCAGATACGGTTTCCAAGGCCTGTCTATGCTGGCGAATTATAGAAAGGGCCCGTTGATATTGCTCTCTTAAGACCCTTCGTACCTCATTGTCAACTTCCGCCTGAAGTTCTGGACTCATGTTTTGCTGCTGTTCAGCCATGCCAGGCACTTTCAGAAAAGGCGAAGTCTCTCTGGTCAGGGCAACAGGGCCGATCTTTTTGCTCATGCCAAAGCGGCAGACCATGCCCCTGGCCATCTCTGTGGCAACTTCCAAGTCGTTCTGGGCTCCAGAGCTGACTTCGGCGAACACCACCTCTTCAGCAGCCCTGCCGCCAAGGGAGACACATATCTTGTCCAGGAGTTCGTTTTCCGTCATGAGATAGCGCTCCTCTTCAGGAAGCTGAAGCGTGTAGCCAAGGGCTGCTTTGCCCCTTGGTATAATGGAGATTTTTGCTACAGGGGCCGCATTGGGACAATGAAATGCCACGAGGGCGTGCCCGGATTCATGATATGCCACCCTTTTTCTTTCCTTTTCTCCAAGGCGTCTGCTCTTTCGTTCAGGGCCGGCAAACACCTTTTCCACCGCTGCCTCGAAATGTGCCTGGGTAATCCTTCGTGCTCCTTCCTTGGCGGCGAGAAGCGCTGCCTCGTTGACTATATTTGCAAGATCTGCCCCAGAGAAACCAGGAGTCCTCAAGGCGATGCTCTTTAGATCCACATCAGGGGCCAGGGGCTTACCCCGGCAGTGAACCTTCAAAATGGCCTCTCTTCCCTGCACGTCAGGGGCATCAAGCACCACCTGCCTGTCGAACCTGCCAGGTCTGAGCAGCGCCGGATCGAGAATCTCGGGCCTGTTGGTGGCGGCAAGGAGAATAACGCCTATATTTGGCTCGAATCCGTCCATCTCGACAAGGAGCTGATTGAGGGTCTGCTCCCGTTCCTCATGGCCGCCGCCCACGAGGCCTGCACCTCTGAATTTCCCTATTGCATCTATTTCGTCTACAAAGATGATACAAGGTGCATTTTTCTTTGCCTGGTTGAACAGGTCTCGCACCCGTGCTGCACCTACGCCCACGAACATCTCCACGAATTCGGAGCCTGATATGCTGTAAAACGGCACACCCGCCTCGCCGGCAAGCGCTCTGGCAAGTAAGGTCTTACCTGTTCCTGGAGGTCCCACAAGGAGCACCCCTTTGGGGATTTTTGCCCCAAGGGCTTCAAATTTTTGAGGCCTTTTGAGAAATTCTACCACCTCTTTCAATTCTTCCTTGGCCTCTTCACAACCAGCCACATCGTCAAATCTGACGCCTGTGTCCTTCTCCACTGCAACCTTGGCCTTGGATTTGCCTATTGACAAAAGGCCACTTCCAGGCGAGCCCATGCCACGCATGAGGAAGAACCAGAGGCCAATCCAGAAGGCGATTGGCACAATGGTGCCCCAGAATATCTCTCCCACCATGCTTCCCTTGACGCCGGAATATTCCACCCCTTGGGCGTCGAGTTCATCCACTAGCTTGGAGTCCTTTACCCGTACTGTACGAAACAGCACAATATTTTCCTTGTTTGTGCTGGACGAGGATAGCTTTTTAAGGATTTCATCCAGGGTCGGGCGTTTGGATGGGCTCAGAAAATCGAGAGGCCCTTCCGGTCCAGGAGGTTGCTCCTCTATCTTTTGGATCTGCCTTTTCAGCTCTTTAAGCTCCTTTTCAGAGCCATTGAACATGATGCCCCTTATCTCGTCTTCTGTAAGGCGCACCTCAAGTATTCTGCCTTGTTTTAGAAGCTCCTTGAACTGGGAATAGGGGATCTGCCTGGTCTGGATGGAAAGGAGGATCTGGGGCAGGATCATGATTACAAGTATCCCAAGCAGCCAGTAAACAGCAGTGAACAACAGCTTTTTTTTGTCTTTTTGTTCCTTTTGTTCTTTTTTCATAAGAATTTGGATAGGCCAGTTAAGGGAAAAAACACCTGTACCGCCTTTGCGACTGGTATCACCAGCCAGATAGCAACATGGATAACGAGGGCCTGTCCGCAGTAATGATTAAAAAAATAATGGTCATGGCCTGGGCCATTTTCAAGAAATAAATTTGGCCTGTCCCTTCTCCTTTAGCTTTTTGAAGATGATTTCCGCTGCTGTTTCCGACAACCGTTCTGGAGGCATATTCGCATCAAGTCTTACAATACAGTCTTCGTCAAGGGAAGAAAATATCTGTGATACCCTCTTAAGGTACTCCAACTGTTCGAAATTGTTGATAGCCTCCCTTCGCCCCTTGGTGATTCTTTCGACCGCCTGTTCTGGAGAAAGTTCCAACAGGAAGCAGATATCAGGCGTTATGGCAAAGGCCCTGTTTTTTTCTTTTATATTTTGGGGATCAAGCCCCCTGGCTCCCTGGTAGGCCATTGTGGAAAAATAATAACGGTCACACAATACCACCCTGCCAGCTTCCAGGGCTGGAAGCACAGTCTCTATCAAGTGTTCCTTTCTGTCTTTGACAAACAGGGAAAGCTCTTCTTCTGGGCTCATCCGTTTACGTGCGGAAAAACTCTGTCTCAATTTTCTGCCCCATTTGCCGTGTGTGGGTTCAAAGGTGACCAGCACGTCGATGCCCTTTTTTTTCAAGATCCTGTAGAGATTACTCACAAGGGTGCTCTTGCCAGTGCCATCGATGCCCTCAACTATTACAAACAGCCCTGAATAATCCTTTTTCATCTTCTCTTGGCCTTTTTCACTGGCCGTTTTCTCAAAAGCACATAAGTGACCCCAGGCCCGCCATCCCAAGATGGAGCGCTGCAATACGCCAGTATATAACGCCTGAAACGGCCTCGATTCAGAAAATTTTTCACCATCTCCTTGAGCACTGGTTTTCCTGGAGAAGACTTGCCCCTGCCATGAATGTAGGCGATGCACCTCCTATTGCTCATAAGGGAATCGGCCATGAAGCCATCGCAAACCTTGAGGGCCTGTTCTTCTGTCAATCCGTGGAGCTCGCAATAAGCCTGTATGGCAAACCCTCCGGCTCTTAGCCTCCTGAGGAGCCTTCTGTCTGAGTTGATCTGCGGGCCATCGATGTATTCAGGGATCTTTTCCACAGGAAGGGGTCTTTTGCCCTGAACCAGCTCCTTGAGCTCTCGGATTGCCTCCTTCATGTCTTTGTCTTGGGGATCCTGTCTGGTGTAAACCCTGTTCCTTTGGGGAATTCTTTCCTTGTTTTTGCGGTTTTTGAGGGGCTTCACACCGTCCATGGCCTTCAAGAACAGTTCCATATCTGGATCTATCTGACAGCTCGCTTCTTGGCCCCCTTTAGGATCTGGTGGCCGGCCTTTTGGAGGATTGTTGTTCCTGGAGGAGCTTGCAAGCCTCTTTGCAAGATCTTCAAAGGGCCTCGAAGTCAATCCCCTCTGGGACCGATCTTGTTCGTCTATTCGGGTGGGATTCATCGGCTCTTTTTGGCAAAGCTCTTCGATAGACAAAAATTAAACGTGAAGAATTTGGGCTAATAAGACGCACGGCCATATAGATTTATGGTTAAAAACTACAAAATAAATGCCGTGTAATCAAGGACGGTAATTAAATAAAGGCGGCAAGGAGCGCCGCCTTTTGGGAAAGTTTGGAATTGAACGGTTCCAGGAAGAAAGATCAGTGGCCCTTGGTGCTCAGAAACAAACAGACCCAATCACTGTCTCGTGGGGGGAAGATCCTCCACGTCCTTGGCGAGTTCTCCTATCTGGATACCAAGGGCGATGCACTGTTTGCCTTGGAGACAGGCCTCGATATCTTCTTCTTCAAGATATGTATCAAGCTGTTTTCCTCCACGTTCAAGATGCACTACCCAGGCCTTTTTGTTCTCGTCGTAATGGGCATCGAGATTGATGCCACATGTTCCTATGTCTGGATAAATCTGCTGGATCTTTTCACAAAGTTCCTTTTTGTCCATGGTTCTTCCTCCTGTTTAGCTGGTCTTCTCTGTTTCCATCTCCATCCTTTAAAAAAGATATGCACCTATTTCGTGAATTCAAGCACAAATAGAGAGAACAGATAGATTCTTTTGATGGTGTGGAAGTATTTTCTTGGCAGATGCCAAAAAAGGCCCGATTGTGGTATATTATCAAGTTCCCAGCCAATAGTGGCCCTTACGTTTTTTGTGCCTTGGCAGAAAAAATTGACCCAATGGAATTGTTATGAACAACAAGGACGAATCCCTATATTTCATAGAGGAAGAACCGTACTACAAACAGTGTGGTAGTGAAGTGGAGCTTGCCACAGTGGCCTACGAGCACGGGTTGCCCATCCTCCTCAAGGGTCCAACTGGATGCGGTAAGACAAGGTTCATGGAATACATAGCGTGGAGGCTCAAAAGACCCCTTGTGACAGTATCTTGCCACGATGATCTTTCTACGAGCGACTTGGTTGGCAGGTTCCTCATTAGAGGCGGAGAAACCATCTGGATGGATGGCCCATTGACCACAGCGGTGAGAAGGGGTGCCATATGCTATCTCGATGAGATAGTAGAGGCCAGGAAGGATACCACCGTGGTGATCCATCCCCTGGCTGACGACAGAAGGTGCCTTCCTGTGGAAAAGAAGGGAGAGCTTCTGAGGGCGCCAAGGGAGTTCATGCTTGCCATCTCTTACAACCCTGGTTACCAGAGCGTATTGAAGGACTTGAAGCCTAGCACTAGGCAGCGTTTCGTGGCCATCGATTTCAGCTATCCCGAAAAAGAGAAAGAGGTGGAAATCGTGGCGCATGAGGCAGGTACAAACCCTGAACTAGCCGAAAGTCTTGTGCGTCTTGGCCACCTGACCAGAAATCTCAAGGACCAAGGGCTTCAGGAGGGGGCGAGTACCAGGCTTTTGATCCATGCGGGTAAGCTCATAGGCGCTGGCATCGATACAGTTGTCGCATGTGAGGCCGCCATCTGCGAGCCTCTCACAGATGACCAGGAGCTTTTGTCTGGACTCCGGGAGATGATAAAGGCGGTGTTTTGATGTCTTGCCCAAGGATTTTTGCATACAGGTGAAGGTCTTATGGACAGTAAGCATTCCCAAGCCCTCTATAATGCCCTTCTGGAGATCTTTTTTACGGATACTATAGGATCATGCCATGTAGAGACGGCAGTCGAATTCCTGGAAAGGTTGCCAGGCAGACAAATAGGGCCGGTCTTGCAACTGGTAAGGCTGATTTCTGGCTCGGTATCCGACCTTCTCGCCTTCAGCTTTATGGAGAACGTGGAGGAGGCGTTGAAATACCTATCGGTCAGCCAGCTTGAAGAGTGGGTCACAGAGGCCCTTGGTATCTATGAGGCAAAAGGCCTCCAGTCTGCAAAGGATTTTTTTTCTTCGCCTAGCGAGACAACGCTTCGTTATTCTTCCCGAAATGTTGCCATGTTGAGGGATTCTGCCTCAGACATGAAGCTCCTGGCTACAGGGCTTAGTGGCAGAGATCTTAGATTTGAGGCAGGCCCGGTTCCCTATACCGACATGGAAACCGTGTTTGCTCCTGCCTCCTGGGCCACCTTTTCCACCACTGAAGAAAACCAGCTTTTTTACAGGGTGGCTATAGCCCATAAGTGCGCCCAGTTGAGATATGATTCGTTTCTCATATCAAAAGATGCGATCCTATCTGAATTTCCCAAGCTTTTTCCAAATGGCCGAGGGTTACAGGACTCCTTCGGGTTTGTGCTCTTCATGAAAGGGTTAAAGGCTCGATTTCCAAAGCAAGACACAGATGCCCTGTACTGTCTGTTTGATACCATTCGCATAGAACATGTTCTCCTTGACGAATACAAGGGCCTTGGCCGGAATTTCTCCCTTCTCAAATCAAGGTTATTGGAAAGGATAAGCCAAAGGTCCAAGTCCTATTTTACGGGCCGGTCCGGATTCCTTTTTGCCTTGATTTTCTGGATACTCAACAATTACGAAGAGCGCCTCTTCCCTGGGGATTCTCACCTTTCAGACAAGCTGGTGCGTTTGAGGCATTCGAGGGCCACGGCTCTCGATTCTGCAAGGGCCCTTTTTGCATATCTAGAATCTGGCGAGGAGTTTGACTCGGCCTTTGTTCGAGAGGCTCTTCCTTATGTTGGCACGATTCAGCCTGAAGGGCTGGTTACCAGCCTTCAGAACAGGAGAAGCCTGCTTGAAAGGTCCTTTGTTGAGATATTAGGGGCTCTCCTGGCTGAAAAGGAGTACATTTTGGACCCTGCTGAACGTGATGCTACGACGGAAAAGGGTTCCTGCCCTCTGTCAGGGGAAGAGGGCGCGGCCATTCTTATGGCTATTGACGCTGCCCACAAGGAGAAGTCCCAGGTCCCGGAATTCATAGAAAATCTTATTTTGGAAGCCAGTCCAGAGATCAGGGAGCAGCTTTCCAATATTGTCAGGGAGATTACCAACGACCTTGGCCAGGTGCCAGCCACATACGTCTCAACGGCCTTGGATATTGCCACAGGGGCCTATGACAGCAAAATCGACAATGAATATGGGCCAGGTGAAAGACCGGTATTTTCGTTTTATACATATCCTGAGTGGGATTTCAGGAGGGGCGCATACAGAAAAAACTGGTGCACAGTAAAGGAAATGATGTGCCCTGCTGCCAAGGGGAATTTTGTAAGCCAGGTTCTTGAAAGGTACAAGGGCCAGGTGATGTCCTTGAGACGCCAGTTTGAGCTAATGCGCCAGGATTACCGCTATATCAGGCGGCAACGGGATGGCGAAGAGATCGACATAGACGCCTTTGTCGAGGCCCATGCAGATATTTTGGCATCTGTGAGCCCTTCTGAAAACCTATACACAAGACTCGTCAAGGATCAGCGGGACATAGCTGTCCTATTCCTGATAGACATGAGTGCCTCTACCGAGGGCTGGATAAATCTTGCCATCAAGGAATCCCTGGTGCTTCTTACTTCAGCCATGGAGCTTCTGGGTGACAGATATGCCATTTACGGTTTTTCAGGCATGCAGAGGACAGGTTGCCAATCCTTTGTCATTAAGGAATTTGACCATGAATATGACCGAGGTGTGGAAGAACGTATTACTGGCATAGGCGCAAGGGATTACACCAGGATGGGGCCAGCTGTCCGCCACGTGATAACCAAGCTGGAAGAAGTCGAGGCAAGGCTCAAGATACTCATAACGTTGAGTGATGGAAAGCCTGAGGATTATGACGAATACAAAGGACCCTATGCCATAGAGGATACCAGAATGTCTCTATTTGAGGCCCGCCAAAAGGGAATAAGGCCCTTTTGCATTACCGTGGACAAGGAGGCCAGGGAGTACTTGCCCAGGATGTACGGTGCTGCCAACTATGTACTCGTGCCAGAGGTAAGGCTGCTTCACAAAAGGGTTCCAGAAATCTACAGGGTGCTCACCACATAGAAGCCATGAAAGAGCAAAAGAGACCCGCTCAGCAGCAGATAGTCATATTCGAGGAAGACGGCTCAGGGGATTATAAGATTGCCGGCATCCAGGTTTATGGGAAAAATATTTCCATAAAACAGGTATTCGACATCAAGGGGCCGTTTCCAGAATTCATAGAAGAGCCTGAAGAATATATCAGTGAGGATTTCCACGGGGAGCTGGTGCTTGATTTTTTGAGACATCCAGACCTCAGCCAGTACCTCGTGGACCTTTGCAAAGAAAAATCAATCCCTGTCATTGCCTCTGGACAACATATACCTGGAGCTATTTGCCCATTTACTTGTTGTGGCTTGGGAAGAAAGGAAGGCCTTGGGGAGTATGGCAGCCAGTTTGGTGTACCTGAATACCAGGTGGAGATTGAAAGGGGACGCATCACCTCCATCAAGGTCCTGAGGGGGGCCTCTTGCGGTGCCACATGGCAAGTTTGCAGGCACATAAAGGGGTTGAGCGTTGTTGAAGCGCCCACTGTCATCTCAAGACGGGTCCAGTTTCTTTGCCTGTCTGATCCCTCTGATTTTGATCCTGTGAGCGGGAAAAGCGCTGTTCATTTTGCAGGCGAGGTCCACAGGGCGGCCCTGGAAAGGGCTGTAAAGAAGGCGCACTGGAACAAGGCTCAAAAGGGGTAAGCCCGCGTGGCGCTAATAAATCTTGAAAGTGCCCTTAGAAGGGCGTTAGATACCCTCAAGAAGTTCAATGAGGGGTGCGGACTTGAAATCCTTTCCTATAAGAGGAATAGGGGCATTACCGTCTTGAAGCTCTCTTCAGGGAATTTCAGGCTCGTGGAAAGGGGTTATCTGGACCAGGAGGTGGAGGTCTCGGAAAAGCAGCTTTCCAGGCAATTGAAATCCATGATGAAAAGAGAGTTTCCAAGAAGCAGGAAGGTGCGCATGTATTGTCTCAACGATCCGTCTCAGGTCGGTATTGAGAGAAAGAGGCTCTAAAGCTCGCATGTCAAAAACACCACAATAGTCTTCCTTAGTCTCTTGACAAAGAATTAGCAGGCTTGTAAACAGGATGGACAATTTGAGGGACATACAAACACCAATAAAATCGCAACAATGTGAATTTTGGTTCAAGATATTATTTCATAAAATCTTAGCGCCCTCATCTGATTGTTTTTAATCGGAATTCCAAAAATCCATTACACAGGAGACCACCAAATGAAAGAAGTTAGACTTCACGGCCGTGGCGGACAGGGGGGAGTTACCTCTGCAGAGCTGGTTGCAACCGCCGCAATTGCTGAAGGCAAGTATGCCCAGGCCTTCCCAAGCTTTGGCCCTGAGAGAAGGGGTGCTCCGGTTGCTGCCTTTATCCGGGTTAGTGACCAGCCCATCAGAACAAGAGAGAAGGTTTATCATCCAGATATCGTAGTGGTTCTGGACCCATCGCTGCCCGCCCTGGTCAACGTCGCGGACGGACTGAAAGAAGGGGGCATAATCATTCTGAATACAGATTTGTCTGAAAAGGAGCTCAGGGACAAGTTTGGCCTGAAGAGCAAGCTCGCCATGGTTGATGCAACAAAGATAGCCATGGAGGTTCTGGGGCTTCCCATCACCAATACCACCATGCTTGGTGCACTCCTCAAAGCCACTGGAATCGTGGACAGGAACGCACTTGAAGAGGCCCTGGACAAGCGTTTTGGAAGGATTGCCGAGAAAAACAAGGCAGCCCTTGCAAGGGCTTTTGAAGAAACGGTTATCACTGACTAAAAAATACTTTGATTAAGGAGTTATAAAAATGGCCAATTCTGACGCCATAGTAGGTTGGAAGACAATAACCTTTGGCTGTCATATCCTGGAACCAGGCAATTCGGCCAATTTCAGGACCGGTGACTGGCGCTCCCAGCGTCCTGTGACAGACAAGGAAAAGTGCATCAAGTGCGGCATGTGCTGGATTTTCTGTCCGGATATGACATACAAGCAGGACGATGAAGGTTATTTCGAAGCGGATATGGAATACTGTAAGGGTTGTGGCATATGTGCCCACGAATGCCCCAAAGATGCCATAACAATGGTTCCAGAGGAGGGGTAATCATGTCAAAACGCGTGGGAATAGAGGTTTCAATAGCAATATCTGAGGCAGTGGGGCTCGCTAAGGCAGAGGTTATTCCTGCCTATCCCATTACGCCCCAGACTCATATAGTGGAACATTTGTCTGAGATGGTGGCAAATGGACAGCTCGACGCAGAGTTCGTTCCTGTAGAGAGTGAGCACGCAGCAATGAGCTGCTGCTGTGGCGCTGCTGCGGCAGGCGCAAGGGTGTTCACTTCATCGAGCTCCCAGGGACTGTCACTCATGAGTGAGATCCTTTACATACCATCCACCATGAGGCTGCCTTTGGTAATGGTGGTGGCAAACAGGGCCATGTCTGCCCCCATCAGTATCTGGAATGATCATCAGGATATCATGGTCCAAAGGGATATCGGCTGGATACAGACCTTTGCAGAAAATGGCCAGGAAGCAGTGGATCTGACCATTCACGCCTTCAAGGTGGCTGAAAATAGGAATGTTTCCCTTCCCATGATTGTGAATATAGATGGTTTTACATTGAGCCATGTTATAGAGCCTATAGAGCTGCCTGACCAGGAAGATGTGGACAAGTTCCTGCCGCCTTTCAAGCCCAGGTACAAGCTGGATCCCAGAAGGCCCATCACCATGGGGCCTGTAGGCATACCAGAGGTCTACACCGAGGCAAAAGTCGCCCATGATAAGGCCATCAAGAACTCCAAACGCTATATCCTCAAGGCCTGGAAAGAGTTTGAGGAGATCTTTGGCAGAAAGTATGAGCCAGTGGAATCCTACCGCACAGAGGATGCAGAGGTACTTCTGGTTGGCATGGGAAGCATCTGTGAAACTGCCATGACGGCTGTGGACGAGATGAGGAATCAGGGTCAAAAGGTGGGTCTTTTGAAGATACGCCTATGGAGGCCATTCCCTGCCCAGGAATTCCGCAAGGCAGTAGGAAAGACCAAGATACTTGCAGTGATCGACAGGTGCCTGCCCCCAGGTGCTGTTTGCGGTCCTGTTGGTGCTGAACTTAGGTCCATGTTCTACAAGATTCCTGGTTCACCCAAGATCTTTAGCTTCGTGGCAGGTCTTGGTGGAAGGGATGTGACTGTAAGCCGTTTTGAGGAGATGGTGGACAAGGCAAGGGCTTTTGCCAAGAAGCGTCCACGTGAACTCTACGAAGTAATTGGAGTGCGTGAAAAATGATACCAGAATTTGAAAAATTTAAAGGCTTTAAGGCTAAGAGTATGCCCAAGGAGGAGCCTCTGGCTCCTGGTCACAGGGCGTGTCAGGGCTGTGGAGAGGTGCTGGCCCTCAGGATGGTCATGAAGGCCCTTGGTAAGGACGTCATTGTTTGTAATGCCACAGGCTGTATGGAGATTATCACCAGCCCTTATCCTCATACTGCTTGGAATGTGCCATGGATCCATATAGCATTCGAGAACGCAGCAGCAGTTGCCTCAGGCGTAGAGTCTGCGAGAAAGGTGCTCAAGAGGAAGAAAAAGATCCCCAAGAAGCATGTGGATATCCTTGCGGTGGGTGGCGACGGTGCCACAGGAGATATCGGGCTTCAGTGGATCTCTGGTGCAATGGAAAGGGGACATGATTTCTTGTATGTGTGCTTGGACAACGAAGCATACATGAACACAGGTGTTCAGCGCTCAGGCTGTACGCCATATGGCGCCATGACCACCACAAGCCCTCCAGGCAAAAAGAGCTTTGGCCAGGTGACATGGAAAAAGAATATCCCAGCCATCATGGTGGCGCATAACATACCCTATGTGGCTACGGCGTCTCCTGCATATTTCCTGGACTTGATGAACAAGGTCAAGAAGGCGGCATTGGTCAAGGGCCCAGCATACGTACATATATTTTCTCCATGTCCCACAGGCTGGGGTTCTGCAGGGGAGCGTTCTGTTGAATTTGCCAGGCTTGCTGTTGAGACCAAGGTCTTTCCCCTCTATGAGGTGATAGAAGGCCGTTACATCATGAGCAGAAAGATCAAGAAGGCCAAACCCGTAACCGAGTATCTTAAAGGGCAAAGGCGTTTCCGCCACCTGGATGAGGCCCACATCGACTACATCCAAAAGAGGGTGGACGCAGAATATGAAAAGCTGCTCAGGCTCTCAGAGATGACATAAAAGGAAAGGGCAAATCAAGGCCTCCTTTCAGACGAAAGGAGGCTTTTTTTTGGTATGGGAAATTTAAGAGCAAGACATATCCTTGGCATATCTCATCTGGACAAGGATGAAATCTCCTTTATCCTGGATACCGCTGTGTCCATGAAGGAGATCCTGGAAAGGCCCATCAAAAAGGTCCCGCCACTCAGGGGCAAGACCATAGTAAATCTCTTTTTTGAGCCAAGCACTCGGACAAAGCTGTCCTTTGAGTTGGCAGCAAAAAGGCTGAGTGCCGACACGGTTGGAATCTCTGCATCCACCAGCAGTGTCGTAAAGGGAGAGACCCTTATAGACACTGCAAGAAACATAGAGGCCATGAAGCCAGACATCATAGTGATGCGGCATTCCATGTCAGGCGCCCCCCATCTATTGGCGAGATACGTGCATTCCGCCATCATAAACGCAGGAGATGGCACCAATGAGCATCCGTCCCAGGCACTTCTGGACCTTATGACCGTGCGGGAACACTTTGGCACATTGAAGGGGTTGAACGTCACCATCATCGGGGACATTGCACATAGCAGGGTTGCCCATTCCGATATCCTGGCTTTTACGCGCATGGGCTCCAAGGTCACGGTGTGTGGGCCAGCAACCATGATGCCTCCAAAACCAGCAGAGCTCGGTGCCAGGGTATGCTTGGACCTTAGGGAGGCCATACGCGATGCCCACGTGGTCATGGCCCTTCGTATTCAAAAGGAGAGGCTTGGAGTGCTGTCTCCCTTTCCTTCTGAAAGGGAATATGCTGAAAAGTTTGGCCTTTCACAGGCGGTAGTAAAGCATCTGAGCAAGGATGCCATAATCATGCATCCTGGTCCAATCAACAGGGGGGTAGAGATGTCACCAGAGATAGCAGACGGCATCAACTCTGTAATTCTGAGACAGGTGACAAATGGGGTGGCTGTCAGGATGGCGCTTTTCACCTTGCTTCTGGCAGATCTGCAGGAACATGGTTAAGTTATGGATATGAATGGTCAAAGGCAGCTGCTTCTTAAGGGTGGACGGATAATGGATCCAGCGAGGGGGTTGGATCTTACAGGGGATTTGCTGATCCGCCAAGGACGGATACAAGAGGTGGCTCCCGACATAAAACCGCCAGGAGATGCCCAGGTGGTAGACCTTGCCGGAAATTTGGTAGTCCCTGGCCTTATAGACATGCACGTGCACCTAAGGGAGCCAGGTGAGGAGTACAAGGAGACCATAGCAACGGGAAGCCAGGCCGCTGTCGCTGGTGGCTTTACATCTGTTGCCTGCATGCCCAACACCCACCCGCCCAACGACAATTCGAGCATAACAAAATTTATAATAGAAAAGGCCACAGAATGTGGTATGTGCAAAGTGTACCCTGTTGCGGCCATCACCAAGGGGCAGGAAGGACAGAGCATCACCGAGTTCAACGACCTTCTCGCAGCAGGAGCCATTGCCTTTTCGGATGATGGACTGCCAGTGAGGAATCCAGCAGTCATGCGCCTTGCCCTAGAATATTCCCTGAACTTCAATGCCCTCGTCATCTCCCATGCAGAAGAGCTTGAGCTTTCAAGGGAAGGGGCAATGAACGAGGGGAGTGTCTCAACAAGGCTTGGCCTCAAGGGGATACCTGCGGCAGCAGAAGAGATCGCAATTTTCAGGGACATACGCCTTGCAGAACTTACAGGCGCCCGCCTCCATATTGCCCATGTGAGCACAGCAGGCTCTGTTGAGATCATAAGGGCAGCAAAGGCTAGGGGCGTGCAAGTTACTGCTGAGACTGCTCCCCACTATTTCAGCCTCACAGAAGAGGCCGTCGAGGGCTACAATACCCTTGCCAAGATGAATCCTCCCCTGCGCACAGAAAGGGATAGGCTTTCCATCATTGAAGGGCTTAGGGATGGAACAATAGACGCCATAGCCACAGATCATGCACCCCACAGCACCCTTGAAAAGGAATGCGAGTTTCAGCTGGCAGCAAATGGCATAATTGGCCTTGAGACCTCTCTGCCCCTTGCCCTGGAAGTCTTGGTTCGGCAAGAAGGCTTCAGCCTTTCCCATCTTGTGCGTCTAATGTCTGTGAATCCTGCCTCTATTCTTGGTATTTCTGGTGGCAGCTTAGAGCCGGGGAAAAGGGCAGATATTACCATTATTGGACTCGAAGAAGAATTCACTGTCAGTAAGGATTGGTTTTCTTCCAAAAGCCACAATTCTCCTTTCATAGGGCGCAAATTTAGGGGCAGGGCCATCTTGACCTTTTTCGGGGGCAGGCCTGTCTTTGACCTTCACGGGCTATTTACTTAATATCACTCATAAGA
>CAZOMT010000034.1:0-73153 GCA_964581255.1 uncultured Thermodesulfatator sp. | reverse complement strand
AGTACGAGAGGACCGGGATGGACGAACCTCTAGTGTTCCAGTTGTCGTGCCAACGGCATCGCTGGGTAGCTATGTTCGGATGGGATAACCGCTGAAAGCATCTAAGTGGGAAGCCCACCCCAAGATAAGATCTCCCGTGGCTGTAAAGCCCCTGAAGCCCCCTTGGAGAACACAAGGTTGATAGGTCGGAGGTGTAAGGATGGCGACATCCTAAGCTTACCGATACTAATCGGGCGTGAGGCTTGACCAAATTATTACTGTTTCCTATAAGACTAACGGATTAAAAAGGCCCATATTTATATTTTTATATAAAAAAGTTTCCGGTGGCTATAGAGAGAGGGAAACACCCGTTCCCATTCCGAACACGGAAGTTAAGCCTCTCATCGCCGATGGTACTGCCCCGTCAGTGGGTGGGAGAGTAGGTCACCGCCGGAATTAATTTTGAACCCTCTCTATTGATAGATGGAGAGGGTTTTTTTGTGAAACAGGTATATAAAAGGAATTGAAGTTTATCCCGCCTATGGCATGGCTGGGAAAAGGTCACCTAGGCTTAAAATCCCTGTGTTATGACATCCCAGGCAACAGCCATTATAGAAAATAGAAAGATCACGGCGTAATTCCACTGTTCCTTTGATGTGTAGAGGCTAGAGATCAGATATCTGAGTGCCTCGTAATCTTCAGTGGACAGGCGATTTCCCTTTCGGAGCTTCATTTGCAGATTCAACGCATTGATAAGATGCCTTCGCCTGTGAGTTATGTAAGCCCGAAACATGAAAAAGAGCATGTTGCCGCATACTCCTATATACCAGAGTAGGCGCACGAGTTCAGGCTGGTACTGCTTTGCAACAAGAATTAGGCGAAGGGAGATGGCACCAGTCATGCCTATGCCAAAGGCCACCCACGTCACCCATATGGGATATTTGGACGGCACAGGGGAAATTTCCAAGACTGGTTCCATGGGGATCCTTTTTAATCAAAGCATATCATTAAAATGGGGCAGAAATGATGCAGAAGGGAATTAAAGCTTTGAAGATTTTTTCTTGAGCTGGAGCCTTGCATATTTGGCAGCCCTGGCACTATCGATCCTTATCCATCTTTTGCCCTGGAGACACCACCACTGATTTCCATCAAATCGAGCTACCAATGCACCGTGATATCGCATCATTAGCTCTATCTCTTCTTTGGAATATTTGTGAATATAATTGCCTTGGGTCTTTGCATCCTTGCATCCTGTAAGGAACAGAAATGAAGCAAGCAACACCCACAAGGGCACTATCTTTTCAAAAAAAGTCTTTGTAGCCATATACCCGTATTCTAATTTTTTTCAGGTCTATGTCAATGCCGGCAAATTTTGTTTTTTCGTTTCATCAACCGAAATGAGGTGGGCAATAATGTGATTTAGATAGGGAAATCGTCTACTCTTTAGTAGGATAAGCAAAAAGATTTTTTTGTCTTTTGGCCTTGAAATTAGAAAGAAAGAGGCACGACACACAGTAAGGTTTCGACGGTCACAGGAAAAGTGGAACAAAGGAGAAGTTTTCCACATCAACCAATCCCTTGTCTGTGAGCTTTAGGCTTGGAATCACTGGAAGTGCCAGAAAACTCAAGGTCATAAATGGGTTTGCAGGCAGGGCCCCGAGATCCTTGGCTGCCTTTATGGTTTGATCTGCAACCTTTCGTACTTCTTGGAGGGGACGGTCTGACATGAGGCCTGAGATTGGAAGGGGAAGGATAGAGATCACACCAGAGGCATCTGCCACACAGAGGCCCCCATCGTTTTTCATGACAGCCTCTACTGCGTGAAACATGGCCTCGTCCTCAACTCCGGCAACTATAAGATTGTGGGAGTCATGGGCTACGGAACCTGCTATTGCACCCCTTTTAAGGCCAAGGCCTTTTACCAAGCCCTTGCCTATGTTGCCTGTTCCATGATGCCGTTCAATCACAAATAGTTTGATTACATCGTTGTCTAGATCGGGTTGGACAAGGCCATCTCTGGAAGATATCTCCATTTCTAGGTTTTGGGTGACTATCTGGTCTTCCACAGTGCCTATAACCCTGGCCCGGCTGCCATCCGCCCTGATTTCAAAGTTGATGGACGATATATCCAGATTGAAGTCCCTGGGGGAAGGAAGCCCGTCGATTGGCGATTCAAAAAGGGGATTACCATGTTCAGCTACAATCTTTCCCCTGAAGATGGTTTTCAACACCTTGAATTTTTGTATATCCTCTAAGATTGCAAGGTCAGCGAATCGTCCAGGGGCTATGGCTCCATGGTAATGTAGACCAAATCTTCTGGCTGGATTCAAGGTTGCCAGCCTGATGGCCGCAACTGGATCCAGCCCTGCATCTACTGCCGTTCTAAGGGAATAGTCCAGATGTCCAAGATCCATAAGATCGTCTGGATGGCGGTCGTCGGAAACGAGACAGCAGCGGTACATGGTATTGGGGGTCACCGCTGGCAGGAGGTCCAGAAGATTCTTTTCTGCAGTTCCCTGCCTTAGAAACAGCCACATACCCAGCGCAAGTTTCTCCTTGGCCTCATCTGCCGTTGTACACTCGTGATCAGAATCTATACCAGCAGAGATATAGGCACAGAGGTGGTCTCCGGAAAGACCAGGAGCGTGTCCATCTATTGGCACGTTCATTTTTCTGGCCACATCAAGTTTTGCCGCTACCTCCGGATCGGAAAATATCACACCGGGAAAGTTCATCATCTCTCCAAGTGCGATAATTCGTTCTTTTTGAAGAAGCTGGGCTATTTCCACATGGCTAAGTTCTGATCCTGAGGTTTCAAGGTGAGTGGCAGGTACACAGGATGGTGCCGTGAAAAACATATCCATAGGAACAGCGTTACTTGCCTTGAGCATGTATTCGATGCCTTCAAGGCCCAGGCAGTTAGCAATCTCGTGTGGGTCTGCGACTACAGTAGTCGTGCCCCGGGGAACCACGGCTTTTGCAAATTCCACAGGTGACAATAGAGTGCTCTCAATATGGATATGTGCGTCTATGAAGCCAGGGGTTATGAATAATCCGTTGCAGTCAATGTATTGGTAGGCATCGAAGCCCTTTCCTATGGCCGCTATGAAACCATCTGAAATGGCGATGTCCACTTTATCTATGCATCCAGTGAGGCAGTTTACAACCTGACCATTTTTGACACAGAGTTCTGCTGGTGCTTTTTTTTGTGCAACTTCCGCAAGCTTATGGTGAATATCTGGTGTGAGATTTATCTGCATATTCTTGGTCAATTCCTGCCCGCTATAAATTTTTTGGCTCTACCCATTGCCATCAATGGAAAATAATGTCTGTAGAGGTTGTAATTGATCATAAAACCTCGTGAAAGCTCTGGGCCCTGATCAAGTTTATCCGCCACTTCGCGGAGATTTGCCCTGTCTCCCCAGCCATAGCCAGGGAATCCCGTACCCGTATACCAAGGTTCATCCCAGGTCCCATCTTCCCTCTGGGTGTCCATGAGAAATTGCAAGCCCTTGGCCACATTGTTTTTAAACGTCCTGTTTCCTGCCGCAACTAAAGCCATGATAGCCCATGCTGTTTGAGAGGCAGTGCTGGTCCCCCTGCCCCTGAACGAATCGTCCATATAAGATGCACAACTTTCTCCCCAACCGCCGTCGCTGTTTTGATGGCCAACTATCCACCTGGCCGCTTTCTGGACATAGCTCGATCGCATATCTTCTCCCACGGCCCTTAGCCCTGGCAGGACTGCTCCAGTGCCATAGATATAATTGACACCCCATCTTCCAAACCAGCTTCCATCTGCTTCCTGTTCCGATTTTATATAGTGAATCGCCCTCCTGATCGCAGGATCGTCCCTGGTTTTGCCCAGGAGTCCCAAGGCTTCGAGCACGTGTCCTGTAACATCTACACTCGGAGGGTCCAGTGCCTCTCCAAAGTCACAAAAGGGGATCTTGGTCACAAGGAGGCTCACATTGTCCTTGTCAAAGGCGGCCCAACCCCCATTGGACGATTGCATGGCCATTAGCCAATCCACGGCAAGCTTCATCTTTCTCCTCATTTCCCTGTGGTTGGGAAAGAGATGGCAAATTCTGGCAAGCACGATGAGAGCTACTGCCGTATCGTCTATGTCTGGATACCAGGTATTGGCCCTTTCAAAGGACCAGGCCCCAGGTTTCACCCCCTTGACATAGACTTGCCAGTCTCCAGGGGCTTCTACGAATTTATCCAGTATCCATCTCAGGGCCTTTTGGAAGCTGTGGGATTCAGTGGGATTTACTTCGCAGTCGAGCAATGCAAGCATTGTCAGAAGGGTATCCCAAATTATGGATTCGCTGGCATTGATATATAGGCCAGTTTCTTTCTCCCTAGACCAGTGTTCATCAAAGGCCTTGAGCCCGCGTTTCAAGACAGGATGGCACAAAAGATACCCTTCGTTGTAGAGTGCCATGAGTGAATAAATGAGTGGAGGCTGTATTCCACCCCAAACGCCATCTTCATCCTGATGTCTTATTAGCCAGTCCATGCAATATTTCCTGGCTGTGTCCCTGAAGGGCTGTACAGGCAACTTGGCGTACAAGTTAAGAATCCTGTCGACTGCAAAAAAGAAACTTTCCCAGGATAGTCCCTTGGCCTTTCTGGGAAGGGAGAAATCAAAATCTTCTCTGCCACTGGGAAATAACTCATCTATATTCTTTTCTGGTGGTAGGGGCCTTACTGGCCTTCTGGAGCAAAGTAGGGCGATTGGAACAATGGTCGCCCTGGCCCAGGATGAAAAACGGTAGATATTTAAGGGCATCCAAGGAGGAAGAAAGATAATTTCAGGAGGCAGATTCGGTGTATGTTCCCAGGGCCACTGTCCCAGGAGTGCAAGCCAATATTTTGTAAAGACCCTGAGGTATTTTAGGCCACCATGGTCGAGGATCCATTTTCTGGCCCTTGTCATCAAATCGCTTTTTGGATCAAAGCCTGCTATCTTAAGAGCTGTGTAACATTCAACCGTGGTATTGATATCACCCGTAGGGGCCTTGTAATATATTTCCCAAGAGCCGTCGGGCCGCTGTTCCGACAAGATGGCCTGGACGATTTTGGGGAATTTCGGATCGTCGCAAAGCCCCAGGAAGTACATGGCCATTATCCATTCGGCTTCCATGCAGCAGTTGGTGTCGATATGTCCAATCCAATAGCCTTCCTGTGCCTGCGACTTGACTGACCAGCCAAGAGCCTTTTCAATGGCCCTTTCAAGGCGTGGCAATAGATGCTTTTTGCTTATCATTTATTTGTCTTGTCAGAAATAGGCCATTTACAGGTCTATAGGGTAGAGAACGATTGATTTATAGCCAGACGATCTTACCTCAATATAGCTGTTTTGTCGTCTATTACAATCCCTGTTGGTATATTTACAAGGGAGCCGTATTACGTAACTGCCATCAGCCCGAGGCGAATGGGTTGTTTTTGGGGGAACTTAGTTGGTTTGTTTTTGAGTTTTCAAAGCGTCTGCCACAACTTCTGGCAGGAAGGCTACCTTGCATGGCAAATGATATGAGTGTATCAGTTTTTCAATCTGCATGTAACAGCTTTCGCAGAGGACGATCACGGTATCAGCGCCCGATTGCTTGATCTGATCCGCCTTCCATTTGCCAAACTCCACAGCCTTGTCTTCGAGGCCAGCGGCCAGAAGGGTTCCCCCACAACAGATGGAATCCCTTTTTGAACATCCCAATTCTATGAAATCAGAAGCAAAAAATTCAAGGAGAGTCCTGGGGAAATCGTATAATTCCTGAAGGTTTTGGACATTGCAAAGATCATGGAGTGTAACAGTAGCGTCCATAATAGATGAATGAAGGTTGATGCGCCCTTGTTCAAGGTAGTCAAAGATGAGTTCACAAGAATTCTTTATGTCAAAAGAAGGCATAGGGATGAAAGAAGCGGTGTTTTTTGGGCCAAAGGATGTAAAGGGGTTGGAGCAGTCATCTATGATACAGCTCTTTATTTCCAGGTCATTGCATACGGCTTCAATGCGCTGTTGCCAAAGCCTTTGTCCTGCCCGGTCTCCTGCAAGAAAGGCTGGGCATGAAGAATCGAAGGGAAAGCTTGAGATGGTCCAGCTCTGGCCGGCATTATGGAATATGCGGGCATAACTGCCAAGAACAGAAGGCTTTTTCAACAATAAATTCATGTTCATGACAAGGAGTATCTCTGCCTTTTGGTCCACGGGGATTGTTAATCCCGCAAGGCCTGGTTGTGTCCTGAGTGCGCTTTCCACACCTTCGACCACAGACAAAAACCATGATGGGGATTTGCCTGGGCTATTGCCGGTAATACTCGTCATGCTGACGAGGGCCTGTAGTTGCCTTGGAAGGGCGTCAGGGCGCTGAAGCATTCTTGCATGGTTGATTATCAAAGGGATGTCTATGGAAAATGGACATGAAGACACACAAGCGCGGCACATGGCACAGATCCAGAGCCATCTGGAATTGAGTATTTCTTGTTCCTGGCCAAGGATCAAAAGGCGAATAAATTTCTGGGGATCCATGTCGAAGAGGCCAGAAGCCGGACATGCGGCACTGCAGGATGAACAGCCCATGCATAGATAGGGGTTTAGCCCTGCCTGCTCTTCTATCAAGAGCCGGGCGAACCTGTCTGAACCGTTGTCGAGATCCATGACCGTATTGTATAAGGGCCCTGTCATGTCTTCTCCACTGGAATAGTTCGCCTGGTATAAATGAGAAGCCCCTCTTCTGTTGGAACGAGCTTGGCCTCCATTTCCATGTCGAGATATCTGGATAAGGCCTTTTGGGCCGAGGCTTCGTCTGTATAAACGGTTCCATCCCAATAGTAGCTGACTCTGTCTGAAACATGGATGAATGGGATCCTGGGGGCCATCTTTTCTTCAAGACGAGATTGTGTGAAAAACTCTGTCCTATATGTGTTTGGGCCAAGTGTTTTTAAATCGTCGGTCATTTTTTGGACAATATTTGCAAATCTGTGAGCTTCAGCAGCAGACACCCAGTTTATTGCAAACCGTTTTCTTTCCAGACCAAGCTCTTCAAGGGTGGAATAGATTATCTCTGCACGTCTTTCTGCAAGGGTGTTTCCTGTCCCGTAGTGGCATTCACCTGGATGGCAACCCATGATCATGACACCATCAAGGCCTGCCATGAGGCCATTTATTATCCAGTCAGGATGCACCATGCAAGAGCACATTACCTCAATGACCCTTATGGAGGCTGGATATTCGACGCGGGATACCCCGGCAAGATCCGCGCAGCTATATCCGCACCAGCGGCACAAAAAGGCTAGAATCTTTGGCAGCTTGTTGCTCATCTCTTATGCTATCACCTTTATCTGGGCAAGTATCTGCTCTGGCATGAATCCAGGTATCCCTATAGCAAATTGTGGGCATGAAGCAGTACATGCTCCGCAACCGCTGCAAAGGGAGGTATCGATTTCCACTATCTTTTTTACCTGTTCAAGGTGGATATATTCTACAAGTTTGATGGCCCTTTCATCACAAACATCCAGGCACAAGGCACATCCATCGCATCTGGATATAAGAACTTCTGCAGTGATTCTGTCTGGGGTCACCCTTTCTTTGGATAGAAAGACAGCGGCCTTGCTTGCTGCGGCAGCTGCCTGGCTAATGGATTCTTCAACCTCTTTGGGATAATGGGCAAGGCCTGCCACAAAAAAACCATCGCGCCTCAGTTCCACTGGGCGAAGTTTGTTGTGTGCCTCCTGAAAAAAACCATCCTGATCCAAGGGCACCTTTAGTATCTTAGAGAGTCGTTGATTGCCATTGATATCTGGCTCTATTGCAGAGGCAAGGACGAGATAATCTGGCTTAATCTTTATAACCCTGCCTGTAAGGGAGTCAAATATCGTCACACTGATGATGGTCTCCGGCCTTTTGTCCTCATCCATGGCAGTCAAGAGCTCTACCTCTGGAGGGGTATCTTCTGTGAACCTGATTGTCTTAATGCCTAAGCTTCGGGCCTCGGTATAGAGATCTTCCCGTTGGCCATAGGTCCTCATGTGCCGGTACAAAATATAAATAGAAAGTTCAGGCCTTTTTTTCTTGAGCAAAATGGCCCTGTTTACTGAATGGGTGCAGCAGACCCTGCTGCAATAGGGCCGCTCCTGGCTGCATGAACCCACGCACTGGATAAACACTACGGAGTCGGCCTGCTGGAAGATTTGGAAGCCACTTTTTATAATTTTTTGGTCAAGCTCCTGATGGGTGAGGATTCTGGGATGATCACCATAGTGAAATTGCAGCGGTTTTGCCTCCTGTGCTCCAGATGCGACAATTACAGCGCCGTGATTTATGGCCTTTACCTGTCCCTGGCTGCCATATCGCACAAAGCTTGTGAGATTTCCTGTCTCACCCTGAACATCCAAAAGCTGGGCCCTGAGAAAGACTTCAACATTTCTTTTGGATGTTACTTCCCCTATGAGACCGTCTACGTACTTACGGATTTCAACTCCCTTCCATGACCGCAGCAGTGATCTTCCATTGCCTCCCAGTATTTCTTTCTTTTCAAGCAAACTCACCTTGATTCCCCTATCAGAGAGAAGTTTTGCAGCAGTGAGCCCTGAAATTCCACCTCCAATGACCAAGGCATGCTTGGTGACAGGATATTGAGGCAATTCCAATGCCTTCAACAGCCCAGCTTTTGCTATCGACATCACGATTTGGTCCAAGGCCCGTTTGGTTGCCCCGTCTGGATCAGCAGCGTGCACCCAGGCCGCCTGCTCCCTGATATTTGCGATTTCCAGGAGGTTGTCATTAAGGCCTGCGTCCCGGAGGGCCTTTTTGAACAGGGGCTCATGGGATTTTGGACTGCAAGCGCCGATAACAATCCTGTTGAGGCCCTTTTGTATAATGGTTGCAGATAGCAGGTCTAGAGAGTCAGGGGCACATGCAAATTTGAGGTGTTTGGCCACCACCACGCCATTTATCTTTTTTGCCCTCTGAACCAGGCTATTTACATCTACCACTTGGCCTATGTTTTTACCACATTCACAGATGAATACGCCTATTCTTGGAGGTTCCAATGAAGGAGCAGGACCATTTGGCAAGTCTAGTTCCATGGCACCAGGGTCCTTGAAGGAGCTGATCTTTAGGTCGCTGCATAGAAAGGCAGCTGCGGCTGAACCTTCTATCACTGCCCCCTGGATGGATTTTGGATCCGTATAGGTGCCGCTGGCGTAAATGCCAGGTTTACTGGTCATGGTTGTGATCAGGCCTTGGCCCTTGCTGAAACCGTAACGGCTCGTTTCCACCCCAAACAGGGTTGATAGCCTGCCAAGCTCTTCTGGAGAGCCGAGGCCGCATGACAACACCACCATATCGTAAATTTCTCGAAGTCGTTTCCCCGAGTCTGTCCATGCGGTTATTCTTATCTTTTCGCCCTGGACCTCTTCAAGAAAGTGTATCCTGCTGGGTATCAACCTGACTCCAGCTTTCACGGCCAACCTTAAATAGCGCTCCGCACCCTTTTGATGCGCTCTAACGTCGATGTAAAAGATAGAGACCTCTGGTTCTGGGACAAGCATCTGCCGTAGGGACAATGCCTGTTTGATCGAGGCCATGCAGCAAATACTGGAACAAAAGGGCCTATCTACCACGTTGGTCTGTCTGGAGCCCACACACTGTATCCATGCTATCTTGGCTGGCGTTCTACTATTGGAAGCAAGCCTCTTGAGGCCTTCGAGATCTGGAGTCGCAGGGCTCAAAAGGGACTCCATTTCAAGGGTTGTGACCACATTTTTGAGATTGTTATAACCAAAGGAAGGCAAGGCCCTTGGATCAAATAAGGTGGCGCCTGGAGACAGGATTACGGCTGCAACTCTTACCTCGAACTCCTGGGGCGCCTGGTTCAGGTCGATGGCGTGCCTTGGACAGATCTTGGCGCATTTTCCACATGCCCTGTTCGTGAAAAAGGCGCAGCTTTTGGCATCGATCACATAGCCCCTTGGAATTGCTGTAGGAGATGGAAGATAGATCGCCTTTTTTAATTTGTCATATTTGTGTGACAAGCTTGTAATGTTTTCAGGACATACATCCTCGCAAAGACCGCATCCAATGCATTTTTCAGGGATGACGAAGCGGGGATTTGACCTGACCCGCAAAAGGAAATCCCGATTGTCCTGTTGGACGTCCAGAACAGAAGATCTCGTGAGGATTTCAATGTTTTTATTCATGCCCAACTGGGCCATCATGGGCGAGAGTATTCAGGTTGGACAATCTCCTGTGGGAAAGGTCTTGCTCAATCGGGACATGAGCCCTCCGATGACATCTCCTTCTTCTATCAGGTACACGTGCAATCCAAGTTCTGCCAGGTCGAGGGCAGCAGTTATGCCAGAGACTCCCGCGCCTATGACTGCCGCTGAGGGGATCTTGGATCTTTTGCCCGGGTGCTTTTCAGTCATTTTCTGCCCTGATTGCTTCTTGTCCTGAATGAAGATGGATCGAGTTTGAGCTGTTGCATCTTTCTGTAGAGATTCTGTCTTCTTATGCCGGCAATTTCTGCAGCAAGGGACATGTTGCCAGCGGTTTTTGAAAGAAGCCTTTTGAGGTATCTTTTTTCAAAGCGCTTCCTTGCCTCGCTTATTGGAAGAGAAAAGAGGCCTTCTTCCAGGCTGTTGGGCCTGGTTTGTTCAGTGGCGCCTGTGATGGCCTGGCTGGTGTTTTCTTGCTGAAATTCTCCCTTGTCTTTCATGTATCGCGGCATGGACGCCATGGAGAGTTCATCTGAGTTTTCCACAACTACACCCCTTTCAATCACATGAAAAAGTTCCCTGACGTTGCCTGGCCAGTGATAGGATTTGAATACCCTGACGACCTCGTTGGAAAGCCGATTGACATTTTTTCCATATTTTTGATTTGCCCGGTTCAGGTAATGATATGCAAGGAGGAAGATGTCGTCACCCCTGTCCCTTAGCGGAGGCAGTTTTATCTCAAATACGCTCAATCTGAAGAAAAGGTCTTCGCGGAAGGTGCCCACATTCACTGCGAGTTTAAGGTCCTTGTTTGTGGCGGCGATTATCCTGACATTGACCTGCAGTTCCCTGGTTGAGCCTATCCTGAAGAAGCATTCTTCCTGGAGCACTCTGAGGAGAGCCGTCTGCAGCACCGGCGAGCCCTCAGATATTTCATCCAGAAATAGGGTGCCTTGGTGGGCCTCTTCGAAAAAGCCCCTGGATCTACCTGTTGCGCCAGTAAAGGCCCCTTTTTCGTGGCCGAAAAGGCAAGATTCGACAAGGGTGTTGGGAATGGCTCCACAATTGATTGGGATAAAAGGGCCGTTTTTTCTAGGGCTTCTTTCGTGGATTATTCTGGCCACGAGGTCTTTGCCTGTGCCTGTTTCTCCGGTTACGAGGACCTGGAGATCCAGAGGGGCAACCTTGGATATGAGGTCCTTGATCTCCAGTATGACAGCGCTTTTGCCTATGAGGTCTACCGACACTGACAAGCCCTCGTTTTCTTGTCTTTAAATGTCATAATATTGGAACACATTTTGCATCGCTATCGATTGTAATTATTTATATGATTAATTATACCGCCTTTGGGCGTTGATTGCATTACAAAAAAACAAATAAGATTTTCCTTTGATTGCAATTAGTTATTTGTAGTTTTCGTATTTGGGCAAGATTTGTTGAAATAGTGGCAGGGATTAGTGAAAAGCTTTAGAAACCGGGAGAAGGAGGATTGACTTTTATGAAATGTAATGCTATCATGACATTGCTGACGCTGTCACTGTTTCTTCTGTTTAGTGGCCTTTCATGGGCAGATGGGTTTGATCAATTCATTATGCCCATGAGCAACCCGGTTTATACCGTGGGTGGGGCATTGAATAAGACCTTTGTAAGGCCCGTTTTCATGTATCAACACCTGCCATCGCATGTTGATACCGTGGTGGATGCTCCTCTGGGCATGAAGGATCTGCCTTTGGGTGGCCACGTCCGCGGTTTTGCCCTCCAGGCTGGTGTTGCCGTCAATGAGCGCATATCCTTCCTCGCTGTCAAAAGTGGCTATATAAATATGCGGCCGGATAATACCCTCAAGGATACAGACGGCTGGGTAGATCTGGCTGCAGGAATCCAATATTCATTTTATTACTCTCCCAATACAAAGACGGTTGTTTCTGGCCGCCTTATCTACGAATTTGCAAACGGAAGTGACCAGGTATACCAGGGAAATGGAGACGGCAACATCGCACCATCCATATTATTTCTCAAGGGGGTAGGCCAGGCAGAGTTGGCTGGAGCCGTAGGATTGACCATCCCGCTGGATGCGCCTGAAGAGGATTATACCCTTTTCGATTCCTGGCACCTTAGTTACGAGGTCCTTCCTTATTTCCATCCCCTGGTTGAGATCAACCATTTCTACACCATCAAGGCAGGAAACCGCACTGGTTACGTCAGGCAGGCCATTCAAGACAAGGGGCTTGAACATGCAGTAGCCGGATTCCTCGGAAGCCCTCAGGAAGACGATCTAGTGGCCGGCATCACCACCTTCAGTGGTTGTGATATTATAAACCTTGGTGGAGAAAACAGCAGTGTGCACAGGAACTTCGCAACCATGGCCATTGGTGCCAGATTTCCTATAACACCCTGGTTCACCTTGGGATATGCCTATGAATTCAACCTGACGCCAGCTGAAGAAGGGCTGCTGTCAGACAGGCATTATGTGGATGCAGTCTTTACTATACCCTTTTCTCTGGATGAAATTTTCTAACAGGAGGCAGATGATGTCCAATAGAGAGCAAGAAATTGAATTGGCAAGAGGAGGAGTCAGCCGCAGGACCTTTTTGAAGGGTTGCGCCATTGCAGCAGCAGCCTTGGGGCTTTCTCCAGATGTAGTGCCCAGGATGGTGGAGGCAGCCATGTCACCAAAGAGGCCCCCTGTGATATGGCTTCATTTCCAGGAATGCACCGGATGCTCAGAGTCGCTCTTACGTGCAGCACGTCCTGATATAGCGACTTTGATCCTGGATTTGATATCCCTTGATTACCATGAAACCCTTATGGCCGCGGCTGGAAAGCAGGCTGAAGAAAATCTCCATAATGCCGTGAACAAAAATGCCGGTAAGTTCATATGTGTAGTAGAAGGGGGCATTCCAACCAAAGATGGAGGCATTTACTGTAAGATTGGTGGCAAAACAGCCATGGAGATACTCGGTGAGGTTGCACCAAAGGCCAAGGCAATCATTGCCATAGGCACTTGCGGCGCCTTTGGCGGTGTCCAGGCAGCAAAACCCAACCCCACAGGTGCCGTGGGGGTACAGGATCTGATAAAGGGCAGGCCCATCATCAATATACCTGGTTGCCCGCCAAATCCCGAGAACTTCTTGGCAACTGTCGTTCAGATACTCACTTATGGGCGTCCACCCGAGTTGGATGAGCTTGGAAGGCCCAAATTCGCTTATGGCAGAAAGATCCACGACCACTGTGAAAGAAGACCTCATTTCGACGAAGGCCGATTTGTGGAAAGATTTGGAGATCCTGGCCACAAAAAGGGCTACTGTCTCTATAAAGTGGGCTGCAAAGGGCCTGTCACATATTCAAATTGTTCTGTGGAGCGTTTTTGTAATATTGGCGTCTGGCCAGTGGGGGCAGGCCACGGCTGCATTGGTTGCACAGAGCCGGGTTTTTGGGACACCATGACTCCAATCTACAAACACCTGCCTGGTATATACATACCTGTCGGAGGAGGCATTAGGGAGCAGGCCGAGGAGATTGGCAAGGTGGCCGTGGGCGGTGCAGCAGCAGTCATAGCAGCTCATGCCGCAGTAGGGATAGGGAAAAAGATCTTTTCCTTGAGATGTTCCACAGAAAAGAAAGAGGAAGAATAGGAGGCGACAATGGCTACCAAGATCACCGTTGATCCAATCACCAGAATAGAGGGCCATTTGAGAATAGATGTGGAAGTGGATGGTGGCAGCATCACGAATGCGTGGGCCTCTCCCCAGATGTGGCGGGGGATAGAAGTCATACTCAAAGGCAGGGACCCACGGGATGCGTGGGCCTTCTGCCAGAGAATTTGCGGCGTCTGCACCACTGTTCACGCGATAGCATCGGTAAGGGCAGTGGAGAATGCCCTTGGAATCGGCATTCCCATAAATGCCCAATACATCAGAAACATAATACTGTGTGCCCATGCGATGCATGATCACATAGTGCATTTCTATCAGCTTTCAGCCCTTGACTGGGTGGATGTGGTTTCCGCCCTGGACGCAGACCCAGGAAAGACAGCGGAGCTTGCCCAGTCCTTATCTCCTTGGCCAGACAATGGCAAAAGCCGCTTTGCCGCCGTAAAGTCCAAGCTTAAGGCACTTGTTTCCAGTGGTCAGCTCGGTCCCTTCACCAATGGCTACTGGGGCCACCCAGCAATGAAGCTGCCTCCAGAGGCGAACCTTATGGCCGTGTCCCATTATCTTCAGGCTCTGGATTATCAGCGCAAGGCCGACCAGGTGGTGGCTATCTTCGGTGGCAAGAATCCACACATCCAAACAGTGATAGTAGGCGGAGTTGCCCTGGCTATAAATCTCGATAATCTTGCAACCTTGAACATGGACAAGCTGATGCAGGCGCGTCAGTTGCTCGAGGAAGTGAGACAATTCGTGCACCAGGTGTACTTGCCCGATGTTATAGCCATAGGTGCCCTTTATAAGCAGTGGCTGGCTTATGGGAAGGGGGTAACCAACTACCTAGCCGTGCCTGATTTGCCACTTGATTCCAAAGGCACGCGGTTCGACCTTCCTGGAGGGACGATTTTTGGAGAGGAGCTGAAGGACTTCACGCCTATTACTTCCTTTAATGATAAATACTTCAGGGACAACGTGGCGGAATCCATCGTGCATTCCTGGTACAAAGGTGACTGGACCAGACACCCATGGAACGAAGAGACTGTACCCGATTATACGGATTTTCAGGAGAAGGGAAAGTATTCCTGGGCCAAGGCGCCTAGATTCAACGGACAGCCCATGCAGGTAGGACCTCTTGCCCAGGTTCTTGTGGGATACGTAAGCGGTCATGAGGCAACGAAGAAGTGGGTAGAGCTTTCCTTGAAAAAGGTGTCTGAGATAGCAGGTGTGAAGGTGGGAGTCGGTGCCCTGCAATCCACTCCTGGGCGCCATCTCGCAAGGGCCATAAGGGCCTCTATGGTAGCAGACTATGCACTGAAACATCTGGATCTTCTCACGAAGAATATCGGCATGGGAGACCTTGAGATATATCCTTACAAGAATCCTCCAGAATTTCCCTCAGGTGAGATCAGGGGTTTTGGTTTTCACGAGGCCCCTCGCGGCGCCCTTTCTCACTGGATAGTGATACAGGATGGCAGAATAAAAAATTACCAGTGTGTAGTGCCTTCAACTTGGAATGTAAGCCCAAGATGTTCGAAGGATTTCATGGGGCCCTACGAATCCTCGCTCAAGGGAAACCCTGTTGCGCAACCAGAAAGGCCCCTGGAAGTTCTCAGGACTGTTCATTCCTTTGATCCATGCATAGCTTGCGCTGTTCACCTTCTCGATCCAGAGAAGAGGGAGTTTTCAAAGGTAAAGGTGCTCTGATAAGGAGGGCAGGATCATGATAAGAAAAGAACCGAGACTCTACTACAGGGTCTTTGTGTGGAGTGGCACCCTGAGGCTATTCCATTGGACCCTTGCGTTTAGCACTTTCATATTGATACTTACGGGCATCTACATACATTATCCGCCTATCACCACCAAATGGGCTGAATTCAAGCCGCTTTACATCATGGCAACCCTGAGATACTGGCACTTTGCGGCAGGTTACTTCTTTATCTGTGCCCTTGCTGTAAGGTTTTATCTCTTTTTTGCAGGCAACCAGTACGAGCGGCCCACTGATTTTTTGCCTATTAACAAAAGAAATCTCAAGTCCTTGATATACAACATAAAATTTTATCTCTATCTGACCGATGAACACGAATGTCGTATGGGCCACACCATATTGGCTGGCACCATCTATTTTGTCTTGTTCATCTGTGGCGTGGTCATGGGTTTGACGGGCCTCTATCTGCTGTATCCAGAAACACCGCTCATAGCAAAAGTGGGACACCAGCTTTTTGGTACACCCCAGCAGGCCCGCCTCGTACACTATCTCTTGAACTGGTTTTTCATCTTTTTCATCATGGTCCATTTGTATATCGCCATTTGGAACGATTTTAATGCGCCAGATGCCATCATATCAGGCGCATTTTCAGGCTCCAAAATGATGCCGGCAGATCTGGAGTGCCCTGTGGAGGAACTAGAAAAGATACCTTTCGAAAAGTGACCTATCTGTCTTAGGGCATCAGATTCTCTGGCAAAGCTGGATGAGGCAGCATGTCACCGTCTGCCCCATCCAGGAACAGGTGCGGTTTGTCTGAAAAGGCCTCAAATACATAAAGGCCTGTGTTCCCCCCTCCATAGTGTCAGGAGCAAAACCGCCTGCGTAGAGATAGGTGCCAATAGGTTGATGACACACGCTGCAGGCAAGGTCCCAACGGCCTTTATCCGGCTAGTGGCTTGTCTTGATTGAGGCGTTTTTTTGAAACTTTCACACCCGGCTCTATTAGGGGATTTTTGTGTATCTTTCATGCGACGAGACGATGCTTGCCTCAATATATAATTTCAACTAAAATCATTTTGTTTTTAACAAATGTGATTTTTTTATCTTGATGAGAGGCTAATGAACAAATTTTTCCCTTTTTTGAGCTGGTTTTCAGAATACGATTCTGAAACATTTCGTAGCGATCTGGTCAGTGGGCTTACCGTTGCTCTGGTGCTCATTCCCCAGTCCATGGCATACGCCCAGCTAGCCGGGCTGCCGCCATATTATGGGCTTTATGCCTCCTTTCTTCCGCCAGTAGTTGCCGCGCTGTTTGGTTCCAGCAGGCAGCTTTCCACAGGGCCTGTGGCAGTGGTCTCCATGATGACTGCAGCCGCCCTTGAACCTATGGCAGTGACAGGAAGTCAGGGCTACATTTCCTATGCCATACTCCTTGCCCTCCTTGTGGGTCTTGTTCAGTTCTCTTTGGGTCTCTTGAGGTTGGGTGTTGTGGTCAATCTCTTGTCCCATCCGGTGCTCTTGGGCTTTATCAATGCGGCAGCAATAGTTATTGCCACGAGCCAGCTTGGGAAATTTTTGGGGGTTCCAGTGGAAAAAGCCCCCCATCATTTCGAGACGGTGTGGAGGACCATAGAGGCCGCGCTCGATTATGTATATTGGCCAACCATTGCCCTTGGCGGTGGGGCCTTGGCTGGCATGCTTTTTTTGAAATGGTGGAAACCAAAGCTGCCCTATGTGCTTATCGCAGTAGTGGTGACAACACTCATCTCCTGGATCAGCAATTATGGCATAGACAGAAAGGTATCTGTTGAACAGATAGAGTGCAGTCAGCTGCCTGAGCTCATACACAATTTCAACAAGGAACTCATCACCATTGAAACATTTACACGGACCCGTTCCAGGTTGAAGCCAAAGGTGGAGTTCTTGCGCAGTAGTAGCCAGAAGCCATGTAGTCGTTGCCATCCCAGCAGAAAAATAAGCTTGGAATCCTTGGAACATCCACCCAAGGATGTCTTGCAAGACAAAGAAGCGCTGAAGAAATATCCGGAAAAGATCCTGGCTCTCCATCTCATGGCGGGGGTCATTGATGAATTCATTGCCGATGCCAAGAAGAAGTTGGTTGAACTCAGGGCAAGGCTAATGGCATACGAGTTTGTAGCTGTGCGTCTTCCAAATGGCAAGTTGAGGTATTACCGCAGGTACAAGGTGCCTTACGATGCAGATACGGACTGGCATGTCTGGAGAATCGTGGCCCACAACAGGCCTATTTCTCCAGAGGCAGTCGTTTTGGCAGGTGGAGGCGCTGTTGTAGGGGCAGTGCCCAAAGGGCTGCCAGCCTTTTCCTTGCCCTATTGGAACAACGAGGTGGCACATAAGCTCTTGGGAGCGGCATTCGTGATTTCTCTGGTGGGATTTATGGAGGCCATTTCTGTGGCAAAGGTGATGGCCGCCAGGTCAGGCCAGAGACTTGACGCCAACCAGGAGTTGATAGGGCAGGGGCTGGCCAATATCGCAGGGGCATTTTCTGGCAGTTTTGCCGTATCGGGTTCCTTTTCCAGATCGGCTGTGAACTTTGAGGCTGGAGCCAAGACAGGACTGTCAAGCATATTCACCAGTGCGGTGGTGGTGCTCGTCATGCTCTTTCTCACTCCACTTTTGTATCATCTTCCCCAGTGTGTATTGGCTGCTGTAATAATGGTGGCAGTCTTTGGCCTTATAAATGTCCAGGGCGTCAAGCATACTTTCAAGGTGTCCAGGAGCGACGGGCTTATATGTGTCATTACATTTGTCACCACCCTGGGCTTTGCTCCCCACCTCGACAAAGGTGTCATGATAGGCGTGGCCTTAAGCCTTTGCGTATTCTTCTACCGCCTGATGCGTCCTTCAATTGCTCTGCTTTCACTGTGGAAGGACGGCCATTACAGGAATGCGGAGAAATTCAATCTGAAACTATGTGACCGCTTGGTTGTCATGAGGTTCGATGGACCATTCTTCTTTGCAAATATAGGTTATCTTGAAGACGAGGTCCTGAAGATTGTAAGGGAGATGAAGGAATTGAAAGGCATCATTTTCAAGTGCAATGGCATCAACTTGATTGATGCCTCTGGAGAGGAGGCCCTTTCCTTGTTGATAGACAGGTTGAGGTCTGCAGGTTATCAGGTCTATTTCAGCGGTATCAAGGAACAGGTGCTTGAAGTCCTTCAGAATTCTTCCCTGTATATGAAAATAGGCCCGGAGAATATCTTTCCCACCCTTGCATCAGCAGTCAAAAACTTGTGGGGACAGTTTCATAATGAAAAAGAAAAGCAGAGCTGCCCCCTTAAAAAGGTCATGGTAAAAAGTGGCGTGAACTCCTTTAGTGAACGGGATGAAGCTTGACAGAGTGGAAATCAGGGTAAAGGGCATAGTGCAGGGTGTTGGTTTCAGGCCCTTTGTCTTCAGGCTTGCAAAGGTTTTTGACCTCAAGGGAAGTGTTGCCAATACTCCATCTGGTGTGGTTATAAAGGTAAAGGGAAGGAAAGAGGACATAGATATTTTCATTCAGCGTATCTGGGACCAAGCCCCCCCTCTTGCGAGGATTCAAACCATTGAAACCAGGGAGCCTTCCGAACCCATCAGCGAAACAGCCTTTATGATTAAAGGCAGCTCGACCAAAGGCCATGCAAGAACGCATATCTCCCCTGATATGGCCACATGCAAGGAGTGTGCGGCAGAAATAAGAGACAAAAAGGATCGTCGGTTCGATTATGCTTTCACGAATTGTACCAATTGTGGCCCACGTTACACCATCATAGAATCTTTGCCCTATGATAGGGGACATACGTCCATGAAGCGCTTCAGGATGTGTGAAAAATGCTTGGCTGAATATAATGACCCTCTTGATAGACGTTTTCATGCCCAGCCAAATGCTTGCCCTGCATGTGGTCCAAGGCTTTTCTGGCACAGTGTAAAAAGCGCGTCCAACAGTGAAGCCATTGATATGGCGGTGGATTATTTGAAGGCAGGCAAGGTTGTGGCGTTAAAGGGCCTTGGGGGGTTTCATATTGCCGTGGATGCCTTTAATAAACACGCCATCGAAAGACTGCGTTCCAGGAAAAAGAGGCCATTCAAGCCATTTGCTCTCATGGTCAGGGATCTTGACTCTGTAAAGGCCCTTTGTCACGTATCGAGCATTGAAGAAGAGCTCCTCCTGTCACCTTCTGCTCCTATATGCCTCCTTCGCGTGAAACAAGGAAGCAAACTTCCTAAAATCATTGCCCCAGGTCTCAAAGAGTTGGGGATTATGCTGCCTTATACCCCGTTGCATCACCTGTTTTTTGCAAGAAGCCGTTGCCCCAGGGCCCTAATAATGACTAGCGGGAATCCGAGAGGAGAACCCCTTTGCACCGGCAATCGAGAGGCATTGAACCGGCTTAGGCACATAGTGGATGGATTTTTGCTCCACGACAGGGACATCTATACCGGGGTGGACGATTCTGTCGTGAGGGTCGTGGCAAATAAAAAACGTTTTATTAGAAGGGCGAGGGGCTTTGCCCCAGCACCTGTTGAGCTGAAATTTCAAGGTGGCTTTGGGCTCTCTGTGGGCGCAGAATTGAAAAACACCTTTTGTCTCACCAGGGATAAGGAGGCCTTTTTGAGTCAGCACATAGGCAACCTTACAAGCCTGCCTGTGTTGGAGTTTTTTCGCAAAAATATCATGCACCTCCAGAACCTCTTAGAAGTCACTCCAAGGTTCGTGGCAGCGGATCTGCATCCTGATTATTTGAGCACCAGATATGCTTCAGACACAGGACTGCCTGTTTACAAGATCCAGCACCACTTTGCCCATGCAGCATCTGTCATGGCCGAGCATGAGATCCAAGATCCTGTGCTCGCTATTGTTCTTGATGGTACTGGTTATGGGCCAGACAATACCATTTGGGGGGGGGAAATAATCCTGTGCAGCCCCACCATGTTCAAGCGTATTGGACGCCTGTTGCCTTTTCCGCTCCCAGGTGGCGACAAGGCGGCAAGGCAACCGTGGCGCTTGGCTCTATCCATGGTACACTCCACGGGGCTTACCATGAAGGAGCTTCCCGGCTGGTTCAATGAGCTGATCCCTACAGAGCAGACAAGGTTCATATTGGAAATGATAGAAAACGGCCTCAACTGCCCCCTCACTTCGAGCTGTGGCAGGCTTTTTGACGCAGTGGCCGCCATTACAGGGGCTTGTCTCGAGAATACCTATGAAGCCCAGGCGGCTCTTGAGCTTGAAGCATTGTGCCTTGATTCTTTGTCAGGGGCCTCCATAAATGGCTCTCTTCAGATGGCAACCCTTATGGAAGGGAAGGGGATCATAAAAAAGATGAACAACTTGTATGAATTGGATTGGAGGCCGTTTATCAGGGAGACGTTATTGCATGGCCCCGAAGCCGCCTCGGAGACAGCCCTTCGTTTTCATGCCTTTTTGGTGGCAGGCCTGGGGCAGCTTGCTGAGATGTTATGCAGGCAGCTTGGGGTTGATAAGGTGGTCCTCAGTGGAGGATGTATGCAGAATCGAGTACTCTTGGAGGGGTTTGAAGCATTTTTTACACAAAGGAATATCGAGTGTTATTCAAATACAAAGGTGCCTGCGAATGACGGGGGACTTTGCCTCGGGCAGGCATTTGTCGCAGCTCATCTCAATGGGCTCAAAATGAGTGGAACGAAGCCGCGAGTGTCTTCATGGCTGTGAACTTGCCTTCTCAAATACTTTGTGCCTGTTTTGGCTCAAAAAGGCTGATCGGGATCTTCGGGATCGTGAAGAGATGCGGAATAGGGGGATAAGATGTGTCTGGCAATACCAATGAAAGTGCTTGAAGTCCAGGGAGAACAGGACGACTTCCTGAATCCACCCACTGCCCTTGTTGAGGCTCAGGGAACCACCCTCAATGCCAGGCTTGATATCGTGGACAGAATGCCAGAACCGGGAGATTATGTGATAGTTCATGCAGGTTTTGCTATTCATACCCTGAGCAGCGAGGATGCCCATAAGAGCCTCGAACTTTTCAAGGATCTTGCACAGCATGGTTGACTTGGAGCAAGTATTCAGGGACAGGCAAATGGTTGAGGCCCTCTTAGAGCGTCTTATGGACAAACTCTCAGGGCCTTTGAGTTTCATGGAAGTGTGTGGAACACATACCATGTCCATCTTCAGACATGGCATCCGTACACTATTGCCTCCGGACATCAGGCTCGTTTCTGGTCCAGGCTGTCCTGTTTGTGTAACATCTCAGACAGACATCGACAGGATGGTAGGCCTAAGTGAGATTCATGGAGTTGTCGTTGCAACCTTTGGAGACCTGATGCGTGTGCCAGGCACTGCCGGGAGTCTTTCTGACGCAAGGGCAAGGGGAGCCAGTGTGGAGATAGTCTATTCTCCAGCTGAGGCATTGAACCTTGCTGGCTCCAAGCCTTCTAGCCAAGTGGTTTTTTTGTCTGTGGGGTTTGAGACCACTGCGCCAGTCGTGGCTGCCACTGTTTTAGAGGCCCAGGCCAGAGGTATTGAGAACTTTTCCATCTATTGTTGCAACAAGTTGATGCCACCTGCCCTTCATGCCCTTTTTCAAGATGAGGAGCTTGAGATATCCGGGCTTTTGTGTCCTGGGCACGTGAGTTCCATAATAGGGGCCAAGGCATATGAAGGGCTTTGCGCCAGGTTTTCTATGCCCTGTGTCATAACTGGTTTTGAGCCAGTGGATATATTGACAGGGCTTTATCATTTGACCTGCCAGGCATCCGAAGGCAAGGCCTTTGTGGAAAACGTGTACCACAGGGCAGTGCCCCAGGACGGTAACAAGAGGGCCCTTGCCCTGATGGAAAAGGTGTTTGAGCCAACTGACGCGCACTGGCGGGGACTCGGCACAATAGATAAGAGCGGCCTCGAGTTGAGGGAGGAGTTTTCTGCCTTCGATGTCCAAAGGCGTTTTGAGATAGAGGTTAAAGATAGTCAACAGCCCAAAGGTTGTATTTGTGGCAAGATCATACGGGCCAAGGCCCTGCCCACCGACTGTGCACTTTTTGCAAAGGCATGCACTCCCACAAAACCCGTAGGACCTTGTATGGTGTCCAGTGAAGGCACTTGTTCTGCCTACTACAAATATGGAAGTTATGAAGAACAATAGGATTACACTTGATCACGGAAGTGGAGGCCTTGCCACAAAGGAGCTCATCCAAGATGTCTTTCTTGCAAGGCTTTCCAATAGGTATCTTGACAGGTTGGAGGACAGTGCTGTCATAGGTATTGAAGGAGGCAGGCTCGCCTTTACCACAGACAGTTATGTGGTGGACCCTGTCTTTTTTCCTGGTGGAGATATCGGCTCCCTGGCCGTCCATGGCACTGTGAATGATCTTGCAATGCAAGGGGCCAAGCCCAAGGCCCTGACTCTTGGGCTCATCCTCGAGGAGGGTCTATTATTCCAAGAACTGGAACAGATAGCAGATTCCATTTCAAGGGCATGTAAGGAGGCGCAAGTACCTGTAGTTGCGGCAGATACCAAGGTTGTTCCCCGTGGAAAGGCAGACAAAATCTTCATAAATACCGCTGGGGTGGGGCTGATCCCAGAAGGTTTGGAGCTTGGTTCCCACAGGGCGCATCCTGGTGATGCAGTGATTGTTTCCGGCTTTATTGGAGATCATGGCTCAGCCATATTGATGAGCCGGTCAAATCTTTCTTTTGGCGCCGAGATCCATAGCGATTCTGCGCCCCTTTATGATCTCGTGGCCACGGTGTTGGAAAAGTGTCCTTTTGACAAGGTGCGTCTTTTCAGAGATCCCACAAGGGGCGGACTTGCCACAGTACTTAATGAAATTGCTCAAAGTTCCAATGTGCGAATAGAGGTCGACGAGGGTGCCATCCCCATAAGAAAGAAGGTCTCAGGTGTATGTGAGCTATTGGGCCTGGACCCCTTATATCTGGCCAACGAGGGGAAATGTGTGGCTGTTGTGGATAGCGGATACAGTCAAGAGGTCATCGATGCCATGAAGGAATTGCCTATAGGCGCCCATGCAGCCTTGATAGGCAGGATCAAGGCCTTAGACGTATCGCAAAGGCCAGTTGTAACCCTTAAAACTGGTGTTGGAGGCCAACGTATCGTCTCGATGCTGTCTGGAGAGCCACTGCCAAGGATATGTTGAGGTCACAAATGAATGGAACAGAGAAAAAGGGGGCTGCTATTATTGGCATCGGCAACCTGCTCATGCGCGACGAGGGTTTTGGAGTCCATGTCATAAGGTATCTGGAGAAGAGTTTCTGTTTTCCAGATGATGTGGGTCTGGTGGATGGAGGTACGGCTGGTATCTATATGGCCCCTGTTTTTGAAGACGTAAACCACGCCATTGTGGTGGACGTTATTGCCTTGGATCGTGAACCTGGGACTGTCGTGTGCTTGAGCCACGAAGGCATGAGGGGTAAGGGGCCTGCCTTGAGTATGTCGCCCCACCAGATAGGAGTCTTGGAGATACTCGAAGTGTGCCGGTTCAGGGGGACACTTCCTGAAAGGATAGAATTTTTATGTGTGGTGCCTGAGAAGATTGAGGCTGGCACAAGTCTTAGCCCATGTCTTGCTCCCAAAGTGGCAGAGGTTGCTCACTTGGCTGTTAATGAGTTGAAGGCCCAAGGCTATAATATTGTGGAAAATGCATGAGGTAAGCCTGGTTCAGGGGCTGCTGGAACAAGTTCGGCAGATAGCAAAAGAAAATCATGCAGACAGTGTTGCCTGTATAAGGGTGCTCATTGGCCCTTTTTCTGGAGTTGTGCTGGATTCCTTTTCTTTTGCATTCGATGTGCTCAAGAAGGATGACGTCTTGTTTTCACAAGCCTTGTTGGAAATTCAGGCACCAGAGCCATCTTTTAAGTGCAGGTATTGCCAAGGGGAATTTGGTTATAGTGAACTAGAAGAAGAACATGGTGAGATCTCCTCCTTATTCCCCCTTCCAAGCACAAAATGCCCTGGGTGTGGAAGGCATGGGCTTGCCCCTGAAGGAGGAGATGAGATCCTGCTCATGCAGGTAGAAATGGAGTGACATTATGTGTGATGAATGTGGATGTCAGGCAGGAGGGGCATCATCTGAGAAAAAGGTCATAGAAATAAACAAAAGCCTTCTCGATGCCAACCAGCGACTTGGAGAGAAAAACCGGCATCACATAGAACAGATGGGTGCCATTGCCATAAACATGATAAGCAGCCCTGGGGCTGGAAAGACAACGCTTCTTGAAGCAACTGCGGAAAGGCTTTCCAGAGCCACAAGGTTTGGAGTGATTGAAGGCGACATAGAGACTCAAAGAGATGCAGACAGGATAAGGGCCAAAGGGATTCCCGCCGTTCAGATAACTACAGGTGGTGCTTGCCATTTGGATGCTGCTCTTGTGCACAAGGGCATACATGAGTTGGAACATCTTTTGGGCCCAGATGAACTTGATCTTGTCTTCATAGAAAACGTCGGGAACCTGGTTTGCCCTGCTACCTTTTATCTTGGCGAACACAAGAGGATGGTTATGGTTTCGGTGCCTGAAGGCTCGGACAAGCCTGCCAAGTATCCCAGGGCCTTTATTGGATCTGATCTTTTCATAATATCAAAGACGGATCTGCTCCCCTATTTTGATTTTTCCATAGAAGAGGCGTGCTCTGAGGCAAAAAGGCTTAACCCCGATATAAAAATCCTGACCCTGTCCGCTACTACTGGCACAGGCGTAGATGAGTGGCTTGAATATCTCAATAAGATATTATTAGAAAAATGAGCCCGTTACAGATTCTTAGGTGAAGCGAAGCGCCTGAAACTTCTTTTTTCGCGCACAAGCCAGCGACTTTGGAGCGTTTCAGCAAAATCGGGCCTTGGAAGCTGTTTGGGTGGATTCCTGTTTTCAACGTCCTTTCAGGCCCCCTTGCCCCTTTTCCAAATCGCTGTAGCCTCTTTTACCGTCTGAATAAAGGCTGCGTTCCGCCTCTTTCATGGAGCACTTTTAAGGACTGAAGATGTGTGATTGACCTTAAGTTTTGCCTGGGGTCTTTGGGATTGGGCTCAGGTACTCGCGGGCCGGAAGAACCTTTTTGAGCCCTGGCCCACCACGTGCCAATGCTATTTATTCTAGGATATCATGAAGGTCTGTTTTATCCTGATGGCCCGTTAAATCCCAAAAGACAGAATTGAGTGTTTGCGTCAATTCGAGTAAGTTTTTTTCAGTTTTTTGGATGAGAAAGGATTTGTGTATGAGGTCTGGCAATGGAGGAAGAATCTTAATACCAGAGGACTGAGCATGGCTGAACCATCTGCGCTCAATAAAAAGGGTGTCGTCAAGTTTATATGCCTGTATCTCGTTGTCATTGGTGTCATGGAAGTCTTTCTTGGCCTCCACTATTTTCAGAGATATGTTGATCTAAATGGAATCTATTCAAGTTTTACCGCCTGGATATCGGCAGAGCTTCTTTCCTTTGTGGGCCTAAACGTTAGCAGTTCAGGCGCCCTTGTTCATCTTCCTGGAAGGACCCTACGCATAGCCTTTGGGTGTAATGGCCTCGAGGCGGTGGTGATCTATGGTGCAGCCGTCCTGGCGTATCCATCTTCATGGCTCTACCGGCTGAAAGGGCTCATTTATGGATTGGTATGTCTACAGGTAATAAATGTTTTGAGGATAGTTGGTTTGGGTATAGCCGCTGTCGAGATTCCCCAGTGGTTCGAATACATCCATTATTATGTCGCCCAGGGCTTGATGATAGCCATAGCCTTGGGAATTTTCGTCCTGTGGTTGAAAGGTACAACCCGTGCCCCATAAGATAAAGGTCATAGCAAGGACGGTTCTCATATTTTGCCTGGTATATTTTCCAGTGCTTGCTGGTTGGATAACCTTGAAACATTACTATACTCGGCCAGTGGCTTGTGCCGGAGCTGGATTGGCCGCATTAAGTCTCGATGCCAGGCTCGATTCCTGCCAGTACGAAGGGGGCGGCGCAAAGGCAATATTTACAAGACAGATAGTTACGCCAGCTGGAATCTATCCTGCCCATTCTGGCCTCATTCTCAATGATAATCGTTATACCTTCAATGTGCCTCTCACCCTGGCCATGCTTATTGTCACGAGCCTTCTTCTTCGCATCTCCTGGAAATCCTGGAGTAAGGCGCTGGCTGCCCTTGTGTTGGGCCATCTTCTCTACGTCTATTCATGTTTTCTCTACCAGCTTCAATTTTTTCGTATAAATATAGGCGGCAAGGAACTGGTTTCCACCCCTTCTGTGGGGGTACAACTCTTGTGGGATTTTTGTAACAGCATGCTTATCCGGTTTGAGCCGTTTCTGATTCTTGCCATACTGATTCTTGCCCACAGGGTTGCCTCTAAGGATTAGGAATTTTGATTCAAAACGAGGCGTTGTTAAAAAAATAACCGTTGAAAGACAGGGCCTTCATCTGGCCTCGGGATTTGGACGAACGGGGGTTATTGTGGGGGCTGCTACATATGCCTGCCTACAGGGGGTTCCCATTGCAGGAATCGTGTGGAGTGAAAAGGATGCCGTTTCTTGCTAAAGAAGAGTACAAGTCTCAACCCGTCGCTGAAATAGATATCCCCTGTCAGGTTGTGCAGGGGGTTTTGGGCAGTGCCAACACAAGCGCCTTTGACGAAAGCAACGGCTGCAATATTTTGCGAAAAGAGCATGTCTGTGCCAAAGGAATTCCTTACTTCGTCAATGTCAGGGTCTATCTTGTGGGTAACCAAAAATGGAGATTTGAAGGTGAATCTTACGCCCACATCTCTGCTGATTGTGCCAGCCCAGACTGTTTGGCCCCTGTACCTGATGGGGCTAACCCATAGCCGCAAATGATTCCTCTGATTGATAGTCTTTCTAGCCTTTTGAAGGGCTATATCTTGGCTTCTATTGAAGAGGTAGAGGGGACTGATAGGTGAATGGAGGTATGTGGCTCCAAAGATAAACGAATCCAGCATCTTCCAAACGGAATGGGCTGTTGTGGTTTCGGTGACGTGCCAGTGGCGTTTCACAAATGCTGGGAACAGGGTTTCTGCATTGCCCACCAGTACCAGGTTGACTGGATCTCCGGTTCCGCGGCCTTTGGATCCTGTGGTAGTTGGTGGCAGGTCTTCCAAGCCCTTTCTCAGTTCCTGTTCTGTAAGGATGTTTCTAACTGCCTCACTAGCGTGCTGTTTTTCAACATCGAACAGGGTTGGAGCATCCATGTGGAGCTTAAAAAAGAAGGTAAATTGCCTCCTCTGGCCGTAGGTTGCTAGCTCCAGATCCAGCCTGCGTTGGCATTCATCCCTGTTAATGAAGAGAAACCCCTTGACTGTGCTGTGTGCTGGAACAGGATTTTTGAAGGCGAGATCCTTGAATCTTTTTACTATCCCTTCATTGATAAACGGATGGAACATGCTTTGGTGCATGTAGGCGACTTCATAGGCTGAGAAATAGTCAGGATCAAGCGCAGATTTCAGCACAAAGAACACCTTGTCTGAATGGTTTCTTACCTCTATCCAGACAGCTTGTATCTTTTTGTCTGAAAGGTGGGTGCCAAAGACTTGTCTGGCCTCGTCTTCAGTGAGTACAGATGCGCTTACTGTTACATTGCCATCGGTCCTTGTCTGGATACCGTTTTGGAACTGGATCCGTTGGACAGGGACTGTATGAAAACCTGAACAGCAGCATAATATCATGGTACTTGCAGCTGTGGCCAGGAATAGTTGCAAGTACCTTAATTTCAAATAGTTGGACAGGCGGCTAGGTAAGGGCATCTTTACACCGAATCTTGATCTGTCCTATAAAGTCATTGCCTCAACGCTATGGCCGGCTGCCACTCCAGCCATTCGTCTTCTGCCTTTTCATAGAGTTTGAAATGGTGGCCCTGTGAGACAGGAATGCCTATTTCTTCCCCTTCTGGAGTGGCAAAGGCAATACCTCCCGCCAATATTGCCTCAATGGTTTCCGTCTTTACGTCTATGCCAGAAAACAGTCCTGCATCAACCCTTATGCCGCTGGCGTTCCAGAATCTTGTAGTGGTCCTTACGAGGGGAGCGTAGCATTGGTCAATGTTTAAGTGGATCCACACGGACCTTGCATCTGGTGAAAGTTCGTATCCTGTCACCCTGCCAACCTTGACTCTGCGGTAATACACAGGACATCCCTTCTTCAGAGAGCCTAGCGTGGAAGCTTCCGCAATCACATTGAGCCCGGTTTTTACCAGCGGAACAGCTGGTGGTGCAGCCAATGCCTTGATATTTGTGGTGGGTGTTCCAATGCCCGCTTCCACTGCTATATATGGCCCTGTCACAGCAGTCTCGAGGTTTCTGATGCCTGAAATGCTGAATTCTGGATAGACTACCCACACCTTTGATCCAGTGTTGAAAAGAGAAGAGGCGGATTTCCTTACAAGTGCCTTAACAAGGATGGAATCCATGTCGTTTTCAAACCTCACCTCTTTGACATGGCCTATCTCAACGCCCTGGTGCTTGATCTTGGTGTTCACATCTATCTGCTGGCCACTGGGAAAATGCAGGGACACTTGGATAAAGTCTGCTGCAAAGGCGTCGTCCAGACTGTTGTACAGCTTGAACATCTGTCCCCTCTTGATCGGGCTTCCTTGCTTTTCCTGTTCAGGATTCATAAAGGCTATAGCCCCCATCATTATAGAGGCGAGAGGTGAGGCTTGGATGTCTATCCCAGTTCTTATGTTTCCTTTTACACGTATACCACTCGCAAGGTAGAACCGGGTGGTACTGTGTACGAGGTTCAGATATTTCTTCTCTATAAAGGCTGTCACGATGATCCTGTCATGTTTTTCGTCAAGGGAGACACCAGTGACCTCTCCCACCTTGATTTCCTTGTAATAGACAGGGCTGCCTTCGGATACAGATACAGGGCCGCTGGTTTCCAGCTTCACAAATTTACCTGCTGGTTTTAGGCCTGGGGCGTGTTTGACGGCATCCTGGAAGTTTTTGAACAGCTTGAATCTGTGCCCAGGCTTGGCTGGCTTGAGCTTCTTGCCATAAAGTTGGTGAGGATAATCGAAGGCGATACCTCCGGCCAGGATGGCCTTTATGGAATCTGTTTTCAGGTTAACTTCAGCAGGTGTAACCTTCAGATTCATTCCACTGTAATTCCAGAAGACACATCTTTTGTTGATAAGCCTTACGTATCTGTCGTAGATTATGAATACGAGATCAACGCTATTGTCAGGGTTCAATTTGTAGCTGGACACCTCACCAACTTGAATGTGTTTAAAAAGGATAGGGGCCCCTGGTTCAATGGAATTGAGGTCAGTGGACTCGAGCCTGTAAAAGGTGCCGCTTTTTAGGATTTCCTTTGAATGGCTTCCTTGTAGCACGAATTCGTAACACGGTTCGCCATCTCCAGGAACAAAAGTGAGATAAGGACCAGATACAAGGGCTCCAAGATTTTGGATGCCGCTCACTCCTACCTTGGGCCTTATTACCCAGAACTTGGTGCCTGTCTTTAGGATTGGCTCTGCCATAGGGTCCAGGAGCAGGTATGCAGTGACTTTATATTTTTTGTCGTTTCGGTTCAGGGTGATCTTTTTTATCCTTCCCACTTCCAGGCCTCTGTAAATGACCTTAGTAAGGCCCTCTACCATATCCTCGCCGGTTTCCATCTTTAGAGTTACCTTTATGCCATATTCAGCCGCCTCGTAATCCTTGTAGAGTTTGAATATATGGCCGTCTTCTGCCGGTGGCTCATCCATAAGAACCTTTGGGGTGTAAAAGCTGATGCCCCCGCTTATGAGGGTGCTTAAGGATTCCATATGGAATTTGATGCCGCTCAGGCCGCCTGAAAGGGTAATGCCGCTTGCGTTCCAGAATCTCGACCCCGGTTTTACCAAGCTTTTGTATTGGGGTTCTATATAGGCATTGATGATTATGCCACCATCACCTTCCATGGTGTAATCCTGGACAGAGCCAACAGGAATGTCCCTGTAATAGATATAGGAGCCCCTTTGAATAGAATTCAGTGCATCGGTTTTAAGCTTGAAATGAAGTCCTGGGGCAGTATCAGGGACAGGGGGAGCCTCGTCGAGGCCATAAAATTCACGGCAAGGCACCTTGGAAACGCCAGGTTGAACAGCGATATATGAGCCTGAGAGCAAGGTTTCGAGGCCGCTTATCCTGCCTGCTGTTATTTCAGGCCTGACTATCCAAAATTTCACGTCCTGCACAAGTCCTTCCTCTGTTTTCGGGCTCATTGCCAACACCACTGAGACAGAATCAAGCCCTTTGTCCACTGTGATTTCCTTTACGTAGCCAATTGGAAGGCCTTTATACATGACCTTTGTCTTGCCAGCAGTTATGCCCTCTGCACTGTGAAAATGCACCACAATCATTATAGGCCTTTCGGTTATCCCCTTGTAGAGAAGCCAAAGACCAATAGCCAACGCAACTGCCGGCAATATCCATATAGGGGAGATGCCCTTTCTCTTTTTAGTTACCGGTTTTTCCATCTTGTTCTTTTACCTCTTGTTCTCCTGACGGGATACAAGCATCCCAGATAAGTCTTGTGTCAAAGGTTATTGCAGCGAGCATGGTGGATATCACCACGCCGCAAAAATAGGTGGCTGCTGATGCGGCTGAGATGGTGGAAAAGAAGCCAAAATTCACTAGCACCGTAAGCAACGCTATCACAAAGATGTCGAGCATGGACCACCTTCCAATGAATTCGATGAATCTGAACATTATGGTCTTGTGTTTCAGCCACGTCTCCCACCTGTAATGGATGGACATGAGGATCATAATGATGCCTGCTATCTTGAAAACAGGCACAAGGACACTTGCAGTGAGTATGACTATGCCAATCCCGTAAGAGCCTTCCTTGAAAAAATATATAATACCGTCGAGTATGGTGGAATATTCCTGGGAGCCCAGATAGTCTACCTTCATGATTGGCAGCAGGTTGGCTGGGAAAAGAAGGATCAAGGATGTGATTACAAGTGCCCAGGTATAATTTGTGCTGTCTGGTTTTCTCATGTGTACGGGCGCACAGCATCTGGGGCAGCAGGCGCTGGAGCCATCTTCAGGACATGGTATCACCTTGTGGCAATGGTGGCAGAGCATAAGCCCTGCTTCCTTCCCTGTGAGAGGTTGTGATGTGTGGGTCGTGCAAGAAATGTCGTTTGTATTATGGGTCATATCTTGCCTTTGGCCCCACGAGATTCAGGGGTTGGGGAAAGGTTATCGGCAGCGCTGCAACAAGGAAGCGTTTTTCCGCTACTTTCCATTTCCAAGGCCTGGCGATCTATTTCATTCCAAAAGTGGTTTTTGTCCAGCAAGGCCGATGAACCAAGCGTTGCCGCCAGGAGTCCAATAAAGCAATAGAAGCCCACGTCATAATTTACGTGGGCCATGTGAAGCATCTTGATTATGGTTACCAATATTCCAATCATGTAGACTTCCAGCATGCCCCACTCGTCGAGATGATGATAGTAGCGAAACATCACGGCTGTTTTTCTGGTGGATCTGCCAGTGTATACGAGGGCAGCTACTGAAAAAAGCATTATCAGCTTAACCAGGGGGATGAGTATGGCTGTAAGGAACACCATGATGCCTGTGAAATAGAAGCCCGTGTCCATAAGTGCCATGAAGCTGTCGGCTATGCTGCCGCTGCTTTCAATGCCAGCTGCGTCAAATGTCAGAAGTGGCAAGAAGATGGCCGGGGCGTACATGAGCAAGCCTGCCGATGTGAGGGCCAGCACCTTTTCCACAGAATTGCTTTTGGGGGAATCGAGTTCCGCCTTGCACCTGGGGCAGAGCAGTTTCTCTCCGTCATGCACCGTTTTCGCTTCAAGCAATAGGTCACATTCAGGACAGAGCATGATTTCCTCATCCTTCATGGCCAGAGTCCCTTTTGAGCCATGAATAACGTCTTCCAGGCATGGGGCACGTCTCTGTTCGCATTATATTTCAAGACCAGGGAGGTACAGAATCTTAACATTTAAGAGGGTCTTTTTAAGGTATCTTTCAGGGTGTTTTGATCCACAAACTATCAATAATAATATATCGGCCGGGCTAAATCAAACCAAATGTTTGTCTCATTGGGGAACAATAGGTGTAAGGGGCGATTAAACGCAACATACACGCCCATGATCTGGTTTCCTGGACTAATTGCAGAAAAAATTCTTGAAAAGCCTAATGAGATTTAGTATTGCTATTAAATGTTGTGCAAAAAATTACTATAAAACTTATTATGAGGTTTTCCAAAGGATTACCGTTACTAAAGATTGAGGTTCACGTGATTTGACTTCTGATTTCGTCCTGATATTTCGTCTCTTGGCCAGTGGCTTTTCGTATCCTGGCAAAGAAAACCTGTCGCCCTCATTTTTTCGGGCAGTGGAAGAACTGGCTGAAAATGCGGGCATCGAAATCGGCCATCTTTCTTTTACTCCTGAAGAACTTCAACAGGCCTACACAAGGCTTTTCATAAACAGCCCAGGCGGGATCCCAGCGCCGCCTTATGCATCTGTCTACGTGGCCGGCCAGGGCCTGCTCATGCAGGAGGGTTACGGCCAGGCACAAGATTTTTATCAAAGGGCAGGCTTGGAACCGCTAAACAAGGAGGAACCAGCGGATTTTTTGCCTGTTGAACTCTTTTTTGTGGCCGTTCTCTTGGAAAAGAAGGCCTTTGATCTTTTGTCAGAATTCTTGGGGACGCATCTGCTGAAGTGGTTTCGGATCTTTGAGGAGAGGGTCCAGGCTGCAAATCCCCATCCTTATTACAGCCTTCTGGCAAGGTTGACCCTGTTTTATTTAACAAAATTAAACGAGGAGGTTTTTGGATGAAGCGACGTAGATTTCTGAAGCTTTCTGCTTCAGCCTGTGCGGCCCTGGCTGCCCTTGAATTGCAAGGGAAGGGTATGTTCAGGCCGGCAGTAGCATCAACCGGTGACGCACAAGGACTGCCAGGCAGCCTCGGAGCCAAGGAAATTCCGAGTGTCTGTGAGATGTGCTTCTGGCGTTGTCCCATAGTGGGGAAGGTAAAAAAGGGGAGGCTTGTAAAGATCGAAGGCAATCCCAAAAGCCCTGCCAATGATACAAGGGTATGCGCTAGGGGCAATTCAGGGGTGCAGCTCATTTATGATCCAGACCGGCTTAAATACCCGCTCAAACGCACAGGGAAGAGGGGAGAAGGAAAGTGGGCCAGGATATCCTGGGACGAAGCCCTTGATGAAGTTGCCCACAATATGAACAAAGTGAGGGATAAATATGGCCCTCATGCCTTGGCATACTTTGATCATGGGGCCTCCGCAGAGTTTATGAGGGGAATTTTCAAGGCCCTTGGTACAGAAAACTATACCAACGAGCCAGCCTTCTTTCAGTGCGTTGGCCCGGCAGCCCTGGCCTTCATAAAGACCATGGGGTATATAACCTCGGGCACCAGGCAATACGTAGACATGAAAAATGCAAAGGCCATCCTGCTTGTTGCCAGCCATATAGGTGAAAATGTCCACGTGTCTCATGTGAGTGAGTATATGGAAGGCCTTAGCAAGGGTGCCAAGCTGGTGGTGGTCGATCCAAGATTTTCTGCTCCTGCCGGAAAGGCCGATATCTATCTTCCGATTCGTCCAGGAACAGATACTGCCCTTTTGCTCGCCTGGATGAATTTCATCATAGAAAAGGGCCTCTATGACAAGGACTTTGTAAAAAGCCACTGTACTGGGTTTGACGATGTAAAGGCTGCCGTAAAGAAATGCACCATAGAATGGGCAGCTCCCATATGTGACCTCAAGCCAGAAGATATGAAAAAGGCCATAATTACGTTGGCTGAGGCGAGGCCCCATGTGGCTATTCATCCTGGACGCCATGCCACCTGGTATGGAAAGGGGGACACCAGCAGGCATCAGGCATTGGGCATGTTGGCAGCCCTTTTCGGCGCAGTTGGTGTGCCTGGCGGCCTATATTTTCCAACACCAGTCAAGAAAGGGCATTCTGAATGTGCCGAGTGTGGCGGAGAGCCAGAAACACCCGATGAATCCATTCAGGAAGATTATTATCCCTTTGCCTCAATGTTTGGTTCTCCCACGAGCAAGCTCGTCGAGGCGAGTCTCACAGGCAAGCCCTATCCAGTGAAACTCTGGGGGATAAATGGTGTAAATATCCTCCAGACCATACCTGACCCATACAAGACCATGGAGGCCATAAATAAGCTGGACTTTATCTTCTGTGAAGAGATAATGCCCACTGAAACGGCAATGTGGTCTGATATTGTCCTTCCGGGTGCAACCTATCTGGAAAGATATGACGCAGTTTATTCCTATGACCTTCTAACGCCTTACATTACGGTCAGGCAGCCTGTGGTCAAGCCCATGTTCGAGGTGAAGTCGTCCTATTGGATAGCGAGGCAGCTTGCAAAACGCCTTGGACTCGAATGCTTCCAGGCTAAGGATATTAGGGAGATAATAGAAGAGGAATTGAAGCCTGCAGGGCTAAGCCTTGAAAGTCTCAACAAGAAGGGCGGCCTTGTTCCCATTAAGGCAAAACCCTACAGAAAGAGAAAAGACCTCAAGTTCAAGACCGAGTCTGGAAAGATCAATCTCAGCGTGACGGATTTTGAAGACGAGGACCTTGATCCGATCCCAAAATTCATACCCACCCCAGCGCCTCCAAAGGGCTATGCTCGCCTGATTTATGGCAGGGTGCCAGTACATACGTTCAGCAGGACCATGAACAACAAGTGGCTTCACAACGAGTGGCCAGAAAACCAGTTGTGGCTCAACGATGAGGTGGCAGGCAAGATAGGGCTTAAGGACGGTGAAGAGGTCGTTTTGGAAAACCAAGATGGCTATAAATCACTTCCAATTAAGCTCAAGGTCACACCGGGAATCAGGGCGGATGTGGTCTATATGGCTCATGGTTATGGAAGCAGGTCCAAGATGCTTACCAAAGCCTTCAAGAAGGGTGCAAGTGATCAGTTTATGATTACTGAATACATAAACGACCCATTCATGGGCGCATCCAGCCATAGGACCAACTTTGTCCGAATTATCAAAGGAAACAAGGTGATAAACATCCCGGATCTTTGTCCAATACCACCACAGATTCCTAGGTTTAAATTGAAAAACGCTGCGAGTGCTAAGACAGGAGGCAAAAAATGAGTCAGCTGGCCATGGTAATAGATCTAAAGCGGTGTGTGGGGTGCCATGCCTGCGCAATTGCCTGTAGAGCCGAATGGGGGATACCTGTCGGCTACAGGAGGAACTGGGTCCACAGGCTTGGGCCTGAAAAGACTCCCCACGGCCTTTCGTATACCTTTTATCCAGGGTTGTGCAATCATTGTGACGACCCAAAGTGCGTATCGGTATGTCCTGTTGATCCTGAGGAAAGGACGTTCAAGGACCCAAAGACAGGAAAGAAGAAGACGATAGCCATTCATGCCACTTTCAAGCATCCGTTTACTGGAGCAGTCCTTATCGACAAGACGAGATGCATAGGATGTGGTTCGTGTGTCGAGGCGTGTCCATATGGGGCACGCTATCTCAATGAGGAATTGGATGATCCAAAGGCCGATAAGTGTACCTTTTGCGTGGAGCGGCTCGAAGCAGGGGAACAGCCTGCATGTGTGAAGACGTGCATCACAAAGGCTAGGATCTTTGGTGACCTTTCTGATAAGTCGTCGCAGGTCCATAAGATAGTAGCCTCTGGCAAGGCCATAAGACTCACGTCTAAGGAGGTGAATATCGGCCCCAATGTTTATTATACAGGGCTTAAGAAAGACACCCACTTGCTCATAAAGAAATATGCTCCCCACGAAAGAAAATGGGAAAACGTGATGGCGCCTACCAGGAGGGATATAATCCTGGCTGCGGTAAGGCGTCTTAAAACTGCGGTGTAGCCATAATGGTTGCCCAGGGTCTTCTATTCCGTGGGAATAGCATCAACGTTTGAGTAGTTTATTCAAAAATTCAAGGGGTTGGGTATTTATCACGTCTTGTGGTTCTATCCAGCCCCTTCTTGCCTGATTGATTCCATACCTCATGAATAAGAGACTGTCGGTGTTGTGGGAATCTGTAGATATCGCTATCTTAAGGCCCATGTCCTTTGCAAGTTTCAGGTGGACGTCATTGAGATCCAGGCGTGCCGGCTGGGCATTCAGCTCCAGAAAACATCCAGTTTCCAGGGCCTTTTTCATTATTTGTTCCATATCTACCCGATATCCTTCCCTTTCTCCTATCAGTCTGCCTGTAGGATGAGCGAGAATGTTGACATGAGGGTTTTCTAGTGCCCTTATTATACGCCGGGTTTGTTCTTGGCGGGAAAGTTTGAATTTGCTATGCACGGCGGCTATCACGAGATCCAAGGTGGAAAGGGCTTCACCTGAAAGGTCCAGGCTTCCATCTTCCAGTATGTCTACTTCTATACCTTTTAATATGGTGATATCCTTTACCTTCTCTCTTACTCGCTCTATTTCTTCCACCTGCTCCAAAAGCCTTTTTTCATCCAGGCCCTTTGTTATTGCCATTCTCTTAGAATGATCGGTTATTGCGATATAAGAATAGCCCAGCTTCGCTGCTGCCTTGGCCATGTCCTCTATTTCATATTTGCCATCGCTCCAACGGGTGTGCATATGCAAATCCCCCTTAATATGGTCCAATGTGATTAGGCGGGGGAGGGTGCCTGAAGCTGCTGCTTCGATCTCACCCCGGTTTTCCCTGAGCTCAGGCTCTATGAAAGGCAGCCCGACTGCCTTGAATATATCGGTCTCTTCCCTGCCAGCTATCCTGTTGCCCCCTTCGAATACGCCGTATTCATTTATTTTCAGGCCGGCCTTTTGGGCAATGGATCTGATGGCGATATTGTGGGCCTTAGAGCCGGTAAAATAGTGAAGCGCAGAGCCGTAACTTTCTTCATCGACAGCTCTTAAATCCACCTGGAGGTCAGACGATAGGATTATGGTGGATTTGGTTCGCCCCTGGGAGATGATATTTTTTATGCCGTGAAAGCGCACGAAATGTTCTATTACCTTGGTAGGTTTTCTGGCCGTGACGAGTATATCGAGGTCACCTACAGTCTCCTTTTTTCTTCTGAAACTGCCTGCAACCTCTATTTTTTTTAGACCTGGAGCACTCTTAAGATGTTTCACCACCTCAGTCACATACGATTCTGCTAATGCCCACCTGAATCTTCTTCCTTCCTTTTTGGCAAGCACTACACCCTTCATGATAAGCTCTTCAAGTTTGCTTCCAAAGCCTGGCAGAGCCTGGATCTTTCCTTGGGCTGCCGCATCTCTTAATTGCTCCAGGGTGGTAATTCCAAGTTTGTCGTGGAGGGTCTTGATACGTTTGGGGCCAAGACCTTCAACCTTCAAAAGTTCAACCAAGCCTGGAGGGATTTCCTGCTCAAGCTCTTGGAGCTTGGAAAGGCTTCCTGTTTCGACGATTTCCCTGATCTTGCCAGCAAGATCCTTGCCTATGCCAGGAAGAGACGTGAGGTCTTCATCTTGCTCCACCATCTCCTGGAGGTTTCTGCCCAGGCTTTCTATGGTGCGTGCAGCATTTCGGTACGCCCGTACACGAAATGGATTTTCACCCTTGATTTCGAGAAGATCTGCAATCCTATAGAAGATTTGAGCTATTTGCTGATTTATCAAAACGGACTCCAAAATTTGTGAAAATTTTTTCTTAAAATCAATGGAACTGTTTTTCCGCACAGGAAAAAGATTTCCATTCAAGTAGTGGAACTATTTTTCCATATACGCTATTGCTGAGTCTCATTTTCGGGAATTATACCATTTTTTTCCATTAATCGTGGCCATTTAAATGGCATATCTTATGCGTTTATTACTAATAAGGACATTTATTGAATGCTAAAGAATATTTAGCTGGCAGACAACATCAGTTGAGGAAATAGTCATGAAAAACAACAAATTCAGTAACAAGACGGTTTGTTTCACCTTTATAATATATCTACTCACACTGGTGGTGGCCCCAAAGGCTTCTTGTTTGCCATTTTCACAAGAGGTTCTTACCTTCGACGAACTGGCAAGCCCTGGAAATGCAGTTTCTCAATTGCCTCAAAATTATGGGGGGTTCAATTGGGAACATGCATATTCTTTCCAGCCATCTGGTTTATCGCTGGGTTGTAGTCGTTTGGGGATCGGGAGTGAATCATTGGATGTCGAAGTCTTGAATGAAGCTGGTACAGCCATGACCATTTCAAGAGACGGGTCCTTTACTTGGCTTGGCGCCTCTTTTTCGTCTTATGATTTTGGCGCAGAGGAGATTACAATAGAAGGCTATCTGGATGGAGTCCTCTCTTTTTCCAAAACTATAGATTTAAATGGCAAGTGTCCAGATGATCTGCATGTGAAATGGGACGTTGACAAGCTCGTTATTCATGCCACGGGTGACAGTGTATTGGGCAAGTTCACCATGGATGATTTCAGGTACAGTTTGGACTGTACGACATTTTTTTGCTGTAAATGGAGCTGTAACGGGACGTCTTATCATGGTGGCTCTGGCGGTGGCTCTGGTGGGGGTTCCGGCAGTGGTTCTGGAGGCGGTTCCGGCGGTGGCTCCGGAGGTGGCTCCGGTGGGGGTTCCGGCGGTGGCTCAGGTGGCCCAGCTCCTGTACCCGAGCCATCCACCATTTTGCTGACAGGTACTGGGATGGCCTTGATTGCCTTCAAAGGATGGATGCGCAAGAAGAAAAAGGTATAGAGAGAGATTACCAGCCTATGCCTGGGCGTTTACGGGGTACGAAAAGTACAGGAAGGTCTGCATGCCTCGCTATGGCGTTGGCAGTACTGCCCAGGAATATTTCAGGGATGTATCCTCTTCCCTGTGTGCCCATGATTATCAGGCTGAATTCTCCACTGTTTGCCATATTGAGGATCCTCTGAGCAGGAACGCCATAAGATACCATGATCTGGCATTCTCCAGAGCCATTGGCCTCGAGGTGTTCTTTTAAAAGCTGCATGCGTGCCTTGTCTTCCCTGTCGAATTCCGGGAGCATATGTCTGAGGTATGGATCGATTCTGGCCTTATCGTGCACGTGAAATAGGGTGACTCGCGCATGTGTCACTGTGGCAATGCGTTCAAGGAGCATGAATGCCTCTTCGGCAGTGTCAGAAAAGTCTGTGGGAAACAGGATGTGACTGTTACAACTGTCTTGTGAGGGTTCCTGGGTTTTTCCGCTGTTGCCGTGGCTGAAGCGTACAAGAAAGGTCGGCCTTGTCGCCTCGTGAAGTATGCCGTAACTGACGCTGCCTATCAGTGCTCCACGTACTCCCCCTCTGTGATGTGAGCCAATAATGATCATATTGACGTTGAATTGTTCTGCAAGTTCCAGAACAGCCCTGCCAGGTGTACCTCTCACTACTTCAACCTTGCAGTTAAAGCCCCTGGCCCTTACTTCGTCTGCCCTTTCCTCAAGGCGGTTTTTAATGCCATCGAGGTATTCCTCGTCGATCTGAAAGTTTTCAGGTGGGTTTATGGCGTGGCATATGATCATCTCCTTGACACCCAATTTTTTCTTGGGGATGCATTTTACCAAGGACAGGGGAGGGATTTTGAGGTCATCTGCAACAAGCAGTTTCTCAAACATATTTTAAGATCCTACAAAGTCAAATTTTAAGAGAAGAAATAATTCTCTTTTTCACTATGTCAGAGTGTGGTAAAAATGTCAATCAGAATCATAAAAGTGGCAGCCACAATCAAGAAGAGTAGGTGGCTCGACCAGGGACACGGAAGTTACAACACTTATTCTGGGAGATATATATAAAAGGTGCTTCCCTCTCCAAGACTGCTTTTAAGGGCCAGGTGCCCTCTATGTAGTTGCACGATGTGTTTTACTATTGCAAGCCCAAGGCCTGTACCGCCAAGTTTCCTGCTGCGGGCCTTATCTACCCTGTAAAATCGCTCAAATATCCGGCCTCGATGCTCAGGCGCTATGCCTATTCCAAAATCCTGAACGCTGATTAAAATCTGTCTGGTCTGCCCTAATGCCACCTTCTTTTCCGCCTTGACTATGATTTTGCTGCCAGTCCTACTGTATTTCACTGCATTTACAATGAGGTTGGTAAGGGCCTGCTCCATAAGCCTGCTGTTTAGCTTGGCGAATATTGGGCCAACACATTTGCAATCTATCGTGATGTTTCGTTCTTTTGCACCTGCTTTGCATGTGGCTATGGCAGCCTTAAGGATAGCGCACACATCCTCCTTCACCATTGAAATCTTTGCCGGCCCTGCTGCCTTGACATCAAGTCTTGATAGACAGAGCAGGTCTTCAACTATGGCTTCGAGATAGCCAGCTTGCCTGGCAATCACAGCCAGAAATTCTTCCGCATGGCCCTTGTCGTGAAGCGCTCCATCAAGAAGGGTCTCTACATAGGCCTTGATAGAGGTGATGGGGGTTTTTAATTCATGTGAAACATTTGATACAAAATCCCTCCTGAGGCTTTCAAGGTGTTTCATCCTGGTAAGATCATCCATCACAACGAGCACGCCGCTAGGCCTGCCTTCGTGGCTTTTAAGGACCACGGTATGGACATAAAAATACCTTTTTTTGGAATAATCTTGTTCCAGGCTGAATGAAATTTCTTCTTCCATGTCCTGCCATGTGGCAAAGACCTGTCTCAGATGCCTTTGCATATCCAAGTTTCTTATAGCAGAAAAGACAGAACGGCCCTTGCAGTGATCGGGATTGATGCTAAAAAGCCTGGATGCAGAACGATTGATAGTAGTGATCTTTCCACCTCTGTCCACCACAATCACAGCCTCCTTCATGCTTGAAAAGACCAGCTCAAGCTGATTTTTTTGTTGCTGCATCTGCCGGAAACGCTCTCTCAGCTGCTTGGCCATATGGGTGAGCGAATTCTGCAAGCTGAGGATTTCTTGATAGACAGGATTTCTGTTGGCGATGGCAAACCGCTGATCCAGATCTCCAGAAGCAAATCTCAGGGCTGTGCTTTCCAGCTCTTGAAGAGGTTTACTGATCCAACGCGAGACAAAAAAGGCTACAAAGATGGCAAAAAGGATCGCTAAGGCAATGCCAAGAAGTATCTTTGCCTGAAAGGAAAGGAGTTTTTCCTCAAGAGAGGCCAAGGGTACGGAAAGTCTCAGCACTCCCTTTTTCTTGAACTTGCCATCACTGGAATTGGACAGGGAGAAGTACTTATTGCATTCCAGTGGCAGTGCCACATAAAGCATGTCCCTGTTCAAGGTGGTGCTGTATCTTACGGCCCAGCCAGGTCTTCCGCAAAGGGCCTCTTTTATCTCTGGACGGTCTTGGTGCCCTTCCATGGATTCCGAAGGGGTTTCTGAATCCTCAAGGACGTTCCCGCTGGCGTCTATGATGGTCAGTCTTACATGGGTATCACGGCCCGTGTTGTTTATCATTTTGGCAAAGTTGTTTGAGTTTCCAGCACAAAACAGACGGGATGTCTCATAGTGCAACATCCTTGCACTTCTCAGGAGATTTTCCCTCTCTTCGCGGAAATAGAAATCTTTCAGCTCAGAGTAGAAAAAGATGGTCAGGGCCCAGGTGACAGAAAGGGTCACAAAAACAGTGCCAATAAAAATATACCAGAATAGAGGCCTCGACCTCATTACTCCTTCCTTTTGAATCGGTATCCCACCCCTCTAACCGTTTCTATAAGGCTTCCTGCCGCCCCAAGTTTTTTTCTGAGGCCATGGATTTGAACGTCTACTGTTCTGGATGTCACCGTATATCCCTGACCCATGACTTCATCAATGATTTGCTGCCTTGAAAAGACCCTGCCGGGTTTTTTTGCCAACAGGGAGAGTATCTTGAATTCACTCATTGTAAGACTGACAGGCTTATTGTCTGCAGTGACGGAGAAACACTCAAAATCTATCTCAAGCCCTTCTGCCGCATCAAACTTCTCCATGTTGCTTTCTTCTATGCCACCTCCACCTATCTGGCTCCTGCGAAGCAGGACATTGACCCTGGCAAGAAGCACCTTTGGACTGAAGGGTTTGGTGACATAATCGTCAGCGCCAGTATCAAGGCCTGTGATTATGTCCTGTTCTTCTCCCTTGGCCGTGAGCATGATGATTGGCATGGAGTGGTTTTCAGAGCCTTGCCGGATTCTAGAGCACACATCGAGGCCATCCATGCCTGGAAGCATGATATCGAGTATGAGGCAATCGAATCGTTCCTGGGACAAGGCTTCCAGGCCTTCTTCGCCAGAATCGGCGCAAGTTACACTGAATCCGTTTTTGATAAATTGGTAGCTCAAAAGCCGCTGAATGTCTTCGTCATCTTCTATAATCAGTATCGATGGCTTGGGCACCTGGTCTCTCCCTGAAGGACATCAGAAAAGTTTATTCTTTTTTCAAGTTCTTAAGATACCAGAAACCTGTGGAAAGGACACTTATTGGTGTGGTGCGAAATTGAGGTATTAGACATGTTTTTTTAGGCAGCCCGGATGCCTGCACCTTATGGGTGCCTTCTAAAGGCGGTCACTGCAGTTTTATATGAGCCGCAGTTTTTGCCACCGAGTGCGCAAGGTGGCCAATATGGAGGGGGCATTGGCTCAAGACAGGACAGGACCACTGTTATGGGCCTTTTGGGCATCGGGATGTTAGCCGTTGGTTAGATGGGCCTTAGGGTTTTGTTCGGTCTGGCAAGGATCCAATTTTCAGCAAGGCAACCAAGGCGTTTGTCATCAGGAGGTAAACCAAAATTAACAAAATCTTAACAATTTCCTAACATTCGATAGATACTATTATGGGCTGTGATTTAAGTTTTGGTTTGACCAAAAGAACAGGGCATTGCCATGAAGGAATCTTAAAAAAGGAGTGATTTCCATGAATTACGATCGGTTTGTGGTGCTCGGCTTGGCCTTTTTGTGTTTGTTTGTCATAAATCCAGGGCCTGTCTATTCTGGGAGTGTGAGGGCCATATCAGGGGCAGGTGCTACTTTCCCATATCCCGTGTATGCCAAGTGGGCGGCCGCCTATTACAAGCTCAATGGAATAAAGATGAATTATCAGTCCATAGGCTCAGGTGGTGGCATCAAGCAGATAAAGGCAAAGACGGTTGATTTTGGGGCATCGGATGCCCCTCTTAAGCCATCGGTCTTGAAAGAAGCGGGCCTCATCCAGTTTCCCATGATAATGGGAGGGGTGGTGCCAGTGATAAATCTCAAGGGGATAAAGCCTGGTCAGATAAGGCTCAGCAACGAACTCATGGCAGATATATATCTTGGCATGGTGAAAAAATGGGATGACCAGCGCATCAAGGCGGAAAACCCCGGCCTTGCTTTGCCCGCCAGGAATATTGTGGTGGTACACAGGTCAGATGGCTCAGGAACCACCTGGATATTTACAAATTATCTTTCCAAGGTGAGCAACACCTGGAAGCAAAAGGTAGGAAATGCCAAAGCTGTTGCATGGCCAACTGGCATAGGCGGGAAAGGAAACGAAGGCGTTGCGTCATATGTCAGGAGGATAGAAGGAAGCATTGGTTATGTGGAATATGCCTATGCCCTTCAAAACCACCTTACGTATGTGAAGCTAAAGAACAGGGCAGGAGAATATGTTGAGCCCAACAGCAACACATTTCAGGCTGCGGCTTCCAATGCGGATTGGGAAAAGGCCGAAGGATTTTACATGGTGCTCACGGATCAGCCAGGCAAGGACAGCTGGCCTATAACAGGGGCTAGCTTTATCCTGATGCACAAGGTCCAAAAAAGGCCTGAAGTAGCAAAGGCGGTCCTGACATTTTTCGACTGGTGTTATAAAAATGGCCAGAAGATGGCTGAAGAGCTTGATTACGTCCCCATGCCCATGAAGGTCGTGAATCTGGTGGAAGAGGCATGGAAAAGGCAGATCAAAGACACTGCTGGTAATCCCATCTGGCCATGATGAGGGATTTTTGCCACCAGGGGCTGTCGTATATGGCAGGATGCGGCCATTTTGAGATCAATGTCTACCTAATACTAACAAGAAGCAGGCACGGACGTGGAACAAGATTCTAAATCACTTGCAGCGCTCAGGCGGGGTAGTGCAGGGCATATACTGGATATATTGTTTACGAACGCCACAAGGATATGTGCAATAATTGTCCTTGGGATCATCATCGCCATGATGGGTTCCCTACTTGTTGGGGCGTGGCCCGCCTTTAAAAAATTTGGACTGTCTTTTTTCATAAGTCCTGCATGGAACCCTGTTACAGAAGACTTTGGGGCACTGGTCGCCATCTATGGGACACTGGTTACCTCCATCATCGCCATGCTGATAGGAGTACCAGTAAGTTTTGGGATCGCCATCTTTATCACAGAGCTTTGTCCTATATGGCTGAAACGTCCAGTATCTACCGCTATCGAGCTTCTTGCTGCCATACCCAGCATCATTTACGGCATGTGGGGTCTTTTTGTGTTTGCCCCCTTTTTCGGCGACTATATAGAACCCTGGATATCAGACAACCTTGGTCAGATACCAATCATTGGCAGTCTCTTTTCTGGCCCTCCCCTTGGCATAGGAGTCCTGACTGCCGGAATAATACTCGGCATAATGGTGATCCCTTTCATGGCATCTGTCTTTAGGGACCTTTTCGAGGTCGTACCTGCTGTGCTAAAGGAATCGGCCTATGGGATAGGGGCTACAACCTGGGAGGTCGTCAAGATGATCGTGCTTCCCTATACCAAGATAGGCGTGGTAGGAGGAATCATGTTGGGGCTTGGAAGGGCCCTTGGAGAGACCATGGCGGTAACATTCGTCATAGGAAATGCAGACAGGCTTGAAAGCTCTTTGCTCATGCCAGGGAATACCATTTCATCAAGCCTTGCAAACCAGTTCACAGAGGCTGTTGGGCAGATGTATACGTCCTCGCTTATTGCATTGGGCCTTATCCTGTTTCTCATCACCTTCGTGGTGCTATCGATTGCCAAGTTTTTCCTCTTGCGCCTGACACTTAGAGAGGGAACCAGGACATGAGCCAGTTGAATAACATCAATTTCAATCTATACAGAAGGCGGGTCCTGTTAAATTTTATCATACTTTCCGCATCTTTTTTGACCACGCTTTTTGGGCTCTTCTGGCTTGCATGGCTCCTTGTCACCTTGTTCAGTCACGGATTCCAGTATCTGAATCTTTCAGTGTTCACCCAGCCGACCCCACCTCCTGGAGATGCAGGAGGGCTAGCCAACGCCATTGTGGGCAGCATTATAATAACTGCAATGGGCGTAATTATTGGGGCGCCTGTGGGCGTTATGGCCGGCACCTTTCTGTCTGAATATGCCATCCGTTCCCGTATAGCCCCTGTTATCAGGTTCGTGAACGATGTTTTGTTGAGTGCGCCATCTATCATCATTGGTGTCTTTATCTACGAAGTGGTAGTAGTGCCCATGGGAAACTTCTCTGGCTGGGCTGGTTCTCTGGCCCTGGCTCTTATAGCCCTTCCCATCATAGTTCGTACCACCGAGGACATGCTCAAGCTGGTACCAAATACTGTCAGGGAGGCGGCTTGTGCCCTTGGAGCCCCAAAATGGAAGGTCACGGTTGCCATTGTTTACAGGGCTGCAAAGGCAGGAATATTGACGGGGATACTTCTTGCAGTGGCAAGGATAAGCGGAGAGACAGCACCTTTGCTCTTTACCGCCCTGAACAACCAATTCTGGAGCAGCAGCCTCAACGAGCCAGTGGCCAATTTGCCAGTTGTGATATTCCAATTTGCCATGAGCCCTTATGAGGATTGGCAAAACCTCGCTTGGGCAGGCGCTTTTCTCATTACCCTCAGTGTGCTTGCCTTGAATATAATGGTAAGGACTTTTCTTAGAAATCGCTGACGATCCTGGTTCATGTCAGATAAGAGTCAAACAAAATTCTGTATTTCTGGAATTGTTCAAGTGACAGGGACAAGATTATTATGAAAACGGACAACAATGAAAAAACCCTTCTGGAAAAGGGGTTTGCGCCAATAAAAAATGGTGAGAATGCTGCTGGTTCCAGGGGAGATCTTTCATCTCTTCCAATAAAGATAGAGGTGAAGAATCTGGATTTTTTCTACGGCAACTTTCATGCCCTTCACTCCATCACCATGGATATACCTGAAAAGCGTGTAACTGCGATGATTGGCCCTTCAGGCTGTGGAAAGTCTACCCTGATCAGGTGTTTCAACAGGATTTATGAACTCTATCCCAGGCAATATGCCAAGGGCGAGATAATGCTGGATGGCAGAAACATCCTTTCGCCAAAGGAGGATTTGAATCTTCTAAGAGCCCAAGTGGGCATGGTATTTCAGAAGCCCACGCCTTTTCCCATGTCAGTTTACGACAACATTGCCTTTGGTGTCAGGCTGTATGAAAAGCTTTCAAGGGCAGAGATGGACGAAAGGGTGGAATGGGCTCTTCAAAAGGCGGCCCTGTGGAAAGAGGTAAAGGATAAGTTGCGGCAGATAGGTACGGCACTTTCAGGTGGCCAGCAGCAAAGGCTGTGTATAGCAAGGGCCATTGCAGTAAAGCCAGAAGTGGTGCTTCTGGATGAACCTTGTTCGGCGCTTGATCCCATTTCCACTGCAAAGGTTGAGGAACTTATCGACGAGCTTGTGAGTGACTACACGATAATCATAGTGACCCACAATATGCAGCAGGCAGCAAGGGTCTCTGATTTTACAGCCTTTATGTATCTTGGAAAGCTCATAGAGTATGATAGCACTGACAAGATGTTTACAAACCCCATGAGAAAAGAGACAGAAGACTATATTACAGGCCGTTTTGGATAGACTAGGAAAAGATCTTTATTTTCAGCCAATGCCAGGCTGCCATGTCTTTTCCCTAGTCCAGAAGGGGGAAAATATATTATGAGGGGTTATCATTATACGTTTCATAAGCAACTGGACAAGTTGTTTGAAAGGTTTCTCAACTTGGGCGCACTCGTGGAAGACAGGGTGATGAAGGCCTGCGAGGCCATCAAGACCAGAGATCAGAAGCTGATCAATTTTGTTGCATCTTCAGACTATGAGATAGATGAGTTGGAGATAGATATAGAAGAGGAATGCTTGAAGATTCTCGCACTTTATCAACCTGTTGCAAGGGATCTCAGGATTGTCATTACTATTATAAAGGTGATCAGCGAGCTTGAGCGCATAGGTGATTATGCAGTCAGCATAGCAAGAAGGGTAGGGGATCTTTCTGCGGCAGACATACCCTTGAAATACAAGCCAGACTACGATGAGATGATCTCTGCAGTGCTGATGATGCTCAAGCTTGCCCTTGACGCCATTACCAACCAGGACAATGACATGGCCCATCGCATCTTCATCCTGGATGACGACGTGGACAAGGAGCGGACAAGGCACTATGAGAAGGTCATAGAAGAGATCCAGAGACAGCCTGAGGCAGCAAGGTACCTGGTAGACTGTTACATACTTGCGCGCCATCTTGAAAGGATAGCAGACAGGGCCACAAATATCGCCGAAGAGGTCATATATCTGGTGGAAGGCGAAATCGTAAGGGGCGAATTCGCCTGATCAAACCTCTGGTATCGCCAAAAGATTGATCCTGCTATTTACATGAAATAGAATGGTCTTCTTTATCTTGTAGCCATTGTTGAAAGGTTTGGGTGCCTTACGGCCCTGGGGCATATTCAAGGGTCCAGGGCCGTAAGGCAATCACATCTCATTCTGGTTCGTCGTGGCACAGGCTACAATCTTGTGAAATTGCTTCCCCTCTCGAATTTATGTGCTCTTCATCGTGGCATCTCCAGCACCCAAAGCCTTGATCACTCCACTGATGTCCCAGATGGCTTTTGTAAGTGCCCCAAAACACCTTGTTGGCAGGCCACACATTCTCCAGGTATGCCTTGAGAAGATACTGTCCTGCCCGTTCTATCCCGGGTTTGTGAGCAGAGGCCGCTTGGATGTTACGCTGTTTCTGAAGGGCCATGAGATCCGCAATCATCCTTTCTCTTGCCTGCTTTCTGCTATCATACATCTTTGTGAGGACAGCCAGGCTATCTTGTCTTATGCCTGGAATTGCAGGATCGATGTCCTTACTGAGGAGGCCAAAGTTTATTACTTCTTCTGGCATGGAATAGATATGAGTGGGACGGTTATGACAGTCAATGCAATCCATAACCCGCCATTTTGGTTTATAGCCATTTTCCGGTTCCATATCCGATTTGATGAATTCGTCAGAAGTGCCGTCTGCCATTTTTATTCTCACCTTTGCAATCTTGGTGCGCTTTTCATCCACTGCCAGGTACTCGACCTGAACGTCTTTGCTGACATGCCAGTGTATGCCTTCAAATTGTTTGGTTACTGGATTGCGCCCTCCAATGTGCAGGGATATCTCTGTTTGTTGAGGCTCTGTCTCATTGCCCTCGGTTGTATAAAATTTTTTGACCTTTTTCCCGTAGAATTTCTCTGGCCAATGGCATGTCTCACATGTATCCCTGGCTGGACGCAATGCCTCGACAGGTGTAGGGATGGGCCTGGCATAACTGTTGGTTACAACGGCATATACCTGCCGCAGACCCGATATCTTTGCCTTGACGAACCATTCAGCACCAGGGCCTATGTGACACTCCACACATGACACCCTTGAATGGGGAGACCGTTGATAGGCTGTGTATTCAGGCGCCATGACCTGGTGGCAGACCATGCCACAAAAATATGGAGAGTCTGTGAAATGGTAACCTTCATAGCCTACAAATCCGAATATCGCTACATTGACAACAGTCAATACGATAAAACCCACTAGGAACCAGCGATGCTTGGGATTGCTGAGATTGAGCTTGAGGGGCTTTTTTTCCACACCGGATTTATGCCATTGGCGACGGCGCAGGTATGCAGTGATGGGAATTAATAAAAGGCCAGCCACCATACATATGGGAAAGATCATATAGATCCATACCCCCACATAAGGATTGCGGAATAAGCCCAGCAGGTCTGCGATTATGCCAAGGACCATGAGGGTGGCACTTATGGTGGTGAGCACCACACTCATTATGCCCAAAGGGGTACGCCAGAGCCCTCTTATGATATGGCCCCAGGCGCTTCTGTGTCTGTGTGGAGATCTGTTTTCACTTTGATCGTTTTTTTCAAATGCCATAGATTATATCTCCTCTCTCTTTCCTTTTTCCTGTGATATTTTCAAGGCACGGCCAACAGAGTGGCCCGCTTCCGTTGGGGCAGACCACGCCATGCATATCCAATTAATTTTGAGGGATATGATTACCGGACGGCAGACACGTCATTCCCGGAATAATAAGGAGGCCTTAATTCATCGGATGTGTTAAAAATTCATCAAAGAAGGACTCCCTTTAAGATCTTCAGGATATCAGGCCTTACTTGGTCCTTTGCCAAAACAACGTGGCAGAGATTGCAGTCGCTGCTTATGACCTTTTTGGTTTTCCTCTCTCTGAGCTTTCCATGGCATCGAAAACATCCGGAGCCATCAGAATGACCCAGAAAGTTTTTATATGTGCCCCAGGTGACCTTCATTTCTGGGAAAACGTTTTCCTCATAGGCCTCAATGGTTCCCTGAATGGCCCTTTCCAATAATCCCGGATTCTTTTGTATGAGGTCTGGATAATTCTTGCGGTACCACTCCTGAAGCTGTCTTGATATCTGGACGCGGGCAACCTTGACCGAGGGGAAATCCCCGGTTATGGCCTTTAATGCCTGAGTTTTTATAAAGGGCAGGTAACGGGGAATGCTATCCTCAGCTATTTTCCTGTCCAAAGCCTCGTCTGGCTGGAGAAAGATATGGGTAGGCCTATTGTGGCAATCCACGCAATCCATCTTTCTCAAAAGACTGCCATCCACTAGGCCCGTCTGCGGGAACCCTTGACTATCAAGGCCTTGGATTCGTTCGAAGACCACATCCTTTTTCCCTTTTTCCACAACCCTGACCTCTGTAATTATATCCCTGCCCCTGTCTGCTGCCCTGTAGAAGACCTGCTGATTTTCTGAAACATGCCAATGGATGCCGTGTGCTGGGCTGCCTGCCACATCCCCTGATCCCACCTTCATAATCATGATTGTCTGGACCCGGGTATTGTTCTTGTCAGGCAGGAATCCGTCCTTAATGTAGAGCATGAGGCCCTTAAATTTTTCTGGACGATGGCATTCTTCGCAGGTCTTCCGACCAGGACGCAGGGCCTTGATAGGAGAAAGAATAGGTCTGCTGTAAGAATTTGTGGTAACTGCAAAGAGCTGTTTGATGCCTGTAAACTTCGACCGTTCTGCCCACGTAGCGTCTTTTCCAAAATGGCATTCAACACATGCCACCTTGGAATGAGGAGAATTTTTATATGCGGTGTATTGCGGTGCCATAACCTGATGGCAGAACTGGCCACAGAAACTGTTGGAAGCCGTGTAGCGAAAGGTTCCATAGGACACCATCCCCACCAGAAAGCAGCAAAACAGGGTTATCCCGATGGTGAAATAGATGAGCCTGCGGACCCTTGTGTACCGGCCTGGCCTGGAAAGCTGTTCCTTGAAATATTCAAAGGTGTATATGCCCAGATCCTCCCTGCCAGGCCTCAATACCGTACCCACGAATATGAGTATGAGGCCCAAGACAAACAGTGGGGCCATAAATACATAAAGAAGAAATCCGAAATAGGGGTTTTGGATAAATCCGAAATAGTCAAACGTGAAAGATATGCTAAGAACTGGCAATAAAATGGCCACTATTATGCTGCCAGTGACTGATATCTTGCTCCTTGAGACCCAGTTGATCCCCTTTTGAAAAATCTTTGGGAAAAAGATACTGTTCATTGCCAGAGCCATAAATGGGGATTTACGGACCAAATCATGAAGGTCGCCTCAGTATTTGTTGTTCAGGATGTACTGTCCTTGGTCGCATGAATGTCGGCAGCCGCATTTCCATAATCGACATCACAGAATAGGTCCACGTTTTCGTTAGTTCTTTTGTCCCGCTCCTTGCGCCTTTTGAGGGTGCAGTTGTAGATGATTTCCATCTCCTCGGCGTCAAGCGTTTCGTGGACGAGGAGGATCTCCGCCAGGTACGTCAGGAAGTCTTCCTCGCGTCTCAGGATATCCACAGCCTCCTGGTAACATTCGTCGATTATTCTTTTCACCTCGCGGTCGATATTTCGAGCCGTCTCCTCGCTGTAATTGAGGCTGATTGTCTGGTCACCTAGAAAGCCGTCCTGGAGACTGGAATAGGAAACAGGGCCGATACGCTCGTCCATGCCCCACCTGCAAACCATCTTCATTGCAATGGCTACGGCGTGTTCAAAATCGTCTTCTGAGCATGTGGTCTGCTGGTTGAGACATACCTCTTCGGCTGCCCTGCCCCCAAGGAGCATGATGATCCTGCTACGAAGGTAGGTCTTGGAATAGGCGTGCCTATCGTTCATGGGAAGCTGTTTGGTATAGCCCAGTGCCTTTCCTCTCGGGATTATGGTGATCTTGTGGACAGGGTCACTTTCTGGGAGAAATTTGGCGAGTAAGGCGTGGCCTGCTTCATGATAGGCCAAGGTCTTTCTATCCTTTTCACCTATGACGAGCCCTTTTCGCTCCACTCCCATCATTATCCTGTCTTGTGCCAGCTCGAAATCTGTCAGTTCCACCTCCTTTTTCCCCTGTCTGCCAGCCAGGATGGCAGCTTCATTTACCAAGGCAGCAAGCTCGGCACCTGTAAAACCAGGGCACGAGCGTGCTATCTTTTCAAGGTCCACATCCTTTGCGAGGGATATCTTTTGGGCATGGACTTGAAGGATGGCGTGTCTGCCTTTTACATCAGGGGGAAGGATGTTTATTTGCCTGTCAAACCGTCCTGGCCTGAGAAGTGCTGGATCAAGGATATCAGGGCGGTTAGTAGCAGCCAGTACTATTATTGTCTGCTCCGAGCTGAAGCCGTCCATCTCTACCAGGAGCGCATTTAATGTTTGGCCCCTTTCATCCTGCCCCCCTGTGCCTGTGCCTGTCCCTCTATGTCCTCCAACAGCGTCTATTTCATCAATGAATATTATGCATGGAGAGTTTTTCTTTGCTTCTCTAAAGAGTTCCCTGACACGGGATGCCCCTACACCAACAAACATTTCCACGAAATCTGAGCCACTGATACTATAGAATGGAACACCGGCCTCGCCTGCCACGGCCCTTGCCAGTAAGGTTTTACCCGTTCCAGGGGGGCCTTGGAATAGTATGCCCTTGGGTATGATTGCACCTAACCTGCTGTACTTTCTGGGGTTTTGTAAGAAATCTATTATTTCCAAAAGCTCGTCCTTGACTTCCGGGATGCCAGCAACGTCACGGAATGTGACAGGCCTTACCCCCATCTTGAATTTTACCGCCTTGTCCTTGGCAAATTCATCTGAGCCCTCTTTATCTTGCTTTTTGAGGAACGAATACCAGGCGAGTAGTATCACAATAGTGGGGAGCCCAACATAGAACAGATTCCACCATGGGGAAGGCTTGTCCGGCTGGCCATGTATTGCTATTCCCTTTTTGACCAAATCTGGAACGATCCCCTTTACGTCTGGGCAAAAAGTGGCGAAACTCCTTCCGGAAAAATCTTTGTATGAGATGATGTTGCCTTTCAATTGAACTTCCACTATCTCGTTTTTATCCAAGGATTCGAGGAATTCGTTGTAGCTGACTTCTGGAATGCGGTTTTCAACATTATGAACCAGCAGTATACCGCCGATAACAAGTGAAATAACAGATAAAGCGAAGATTGAGCGAATAAAAAATACCACGTTATGATCTATGTCACTTTCCTGCTTGAGATTAAATAAGATATCTTATAACGGCCACATTATAGTTCCTCTATGTCTTCAACAGAATAACAGTTGGTGCCTCGTCCGGTGTACCTTGATCCAGGCGATGACGCCAACTTGGTGCCATCGCCTTTTTAATTTTCCCTTAACCGCCTGAAACTGCCAAAAACCAGCTCTTCACGAATTGTATTGGTCCGCCGGCAGCTATGAGGCCTCCAACGACACAGGCAGCAGCCCAAAGTCCAATCAGGAAAGCAACCGTGCCACCAATAGTCATTATTCCTGATACAATTGTATCTTCTGCCCGTGTTGCATCAGACACTCGTTCCTGTGTTCTCGTTTTAACCTTTGCGTCTGTAATTGTATGTCTCATAATTATGCCCCCTTTTCTTTTTTGTTAGCAACTTTTTGCTTGTTGTATTTATATAATGCTATTTACGTGCCAAGCTGCCTTTGTTAATAAAAACAAGCAGATAGGGTGTGAATGGGGGCGAATAATTGCCATAATGGCGTGGCTGATTGTCATTTTGGCAAGAGAACGGGCATCATTAAGTGTCTATTTCCCACTTCTCTATTTTTCTATAGAGGGTTCTTAAACCAATACCCAGAATCCGCGAAGCCTTGACCTTGTCTCCCTTGGTCTTTTCGAGTGTTTCTATTATTGCCTTTCGCTCAAGTTCCTGGATGAGACCCAGGCCGCTGCCGCCTGTCTCAGCCTGACTGGAGTTGTCCGACAGGTATTCTGGGATATCATCCACATCGATGAAATCGGTTTTAGCCATGACTACGGCGCTTTCTATACAATTCATAAGCTCTCTGACATTTCCAGGCCACCTGTATGAGCGCATCAACTCCATGGCATCCCTCGATATCCCGGAAATAGGCTTGCCATGAAGGCCCGAGAATCTCTTGATGAAATTGTGGACGAGATCGTCAATGTCCTCTTTACGATCTCTGAGGGGAGGCACCACTATTCTGACCACACGCAGCCTGTAGTAGAGATCTTCCCGGAATTTGCCTTCCTTGACCATCTTTGCCAGATCTCTGTTTGTGGCAGAGATGAGCCGGACATCCACTTTGTGGGTCTTGGTGCCCCCCACCCTTTCAAAGGTGCGTTCTTGCAAAAACCTCAACAGTTTCACCTGGGTGGACAGGGGCATTTCTCCTACTTCATCCAGGAATAATGTACCCTGGTCCGCCAATTCAAAACGGCCTCTCTTGGTTTTGAAGGCCCCTGTAAAGGCACCTTTCTCATGGCCAAAAAGTTCAGATTCGAGCAGACTTTCAGAAAAGGCTGAACAATTGATCTTGATAAAGGGCCCATGGGCCACTGGGCTGTTGTAGTGGATTATGTTTGTAATAAGTTCCTTGCCTGTGCCAGATTCGCCTTCGATCAAGACCGTGGCCTTGGTAGAGGCCACTTGCATGGCAAGATCCTCACACTTTCTTATGGCTTCAGAACGACCTATGAATTTGAGTTCTGGAAAGCTCTCCTTGATCTTCTTTTTGAGCAAGAGATTTTCTTCCTTGAGGCGTTTGTTCTCGAGGGCCTTTTCCATGAGTAGGCCGAGCCGGTCAAGGTTCACGGGTTTGGTAACAAAGTCATAGGCCCCTGATTTCATAGCCTGAACAGCACTTTCAATGGTCCCTTGTCCTGTAATCACTATCAAGGGCACCTTGTTTTCCATCTGTCCGATCTTTTCCAGGAGCTTCAACCCGTCTATTCCTGGCATGTCCAGATCAGACAGTACAATATCAAAAGCCTTTTGCTTGAGAAGTTTCAAGGCCTCGATCCCATCGTTTGCCGTGCAAGTGGAGTAGTCTTCTTCCAGTGCAAGTGACAGGGTATTTCTGGTCATTTTGTCATCATCAACTATCAAAACTGTGGGTTTGGTCATGGTCCTCCTGGTCTTTAGCCTTTTTGAAAGGGATTTGAATAATAAATGAAGAGCCTGTGCCTACATTGCTTTTGCAACTGATGGTCCAGCCGTGGTCTTCCACTATCCTCTGTACGATGGCCAGTCCAAAGCCTGTCCCATGGGCCTTTTTAGTGAAAAATGGCTGAAATATCCGGTCCATATCCTTGGCTGAAATACCTGTGCCAGTGTCTGAGACCTTTACTATTGCTGCAGATCCTATATGGTTAGTTTCTATGAGCAGTTTTCCTCCTGAAGGCATGGCCTGCAAGGCGTTCATGCACAGATTCAGGAGTGCCTGGGTGATCTTTTTATCGTCAAGAAGGATGATCCCAAGGGAGTCATCCAGCTGTGTCTCAACCTGAACATTGGCAGCCGTGGCCTTTTGTTCGATCATCTCAGCTATATCCTGCACGATCTTGTTCAAGTCGTTCCCTTTTATGTCTGGCAAAGGAAAGCGCGCATAATTTACGAATTCTTCGACAATTTCATTGATCCTGACGACCTCTTTATTTATGAGGTTTGTAAGATTCAGCATGTCTTTTGAACAGTCTTGTAGGCCAGGACTGCACTTTTTTATCTTTTTGTTCAACAGTTGCAGGTTCATGTAAAGCACGTTTAGTGGAGTTTTTATTTCGTGGTTGACACTGGTGGCTATCTGGCCCAAAGTGGCTATTTTTTCCATGCGGATCAATTCCTTCTGGGCCTTTTTGAGAGAGTCCTTGGATGCCTTGAGTTCAGCGGTGCGTTCTTTCACCTTTCTTTCGAGCTCTCTACTGAATTCCTCCCTCCTTTTTTCGTGTTCCTGGAGTCTTGCAGTCATGGAATTGAAGGCTTCATAGAGGGTGCCTATCTCGGTCCTGGTGGTTGCGTAAACCCTTGCCGACAGATCTCCTTCGGCGACTCTTTCTGTGGCATAGGCCAGAGTGATGACAGGACGTACCACATTCCGCATCAGCAAAATATAGCCAGTGCATGAAGCCACAATGCCCAAGAAACAGGAGGTAAGATACATGAACAAGATGTAGTACATCTTGTTGTTGGAATCCTCGACCTGCTTTTCAATGGTTCTGAAACTTATGGCATTTATGGCCTGAACCTGATTTTGGACATTGTATCCATATGTTTCCAACTCCTTTAGCATTTGCCTGTCCAGGACGTTATTGCCAGAAAATTCCTCATAGGCTGCCTTTAGTCTCTTGTCTATTTCCTGGAGATTATCTTCAATCTTTTGGTAAAGGACATTGGCACTAAGGCCAAAACTGTCGTCGGCTATCCTTTTTTCTTTGTACAGGGAAACCTTATCCAGCAGATCCTTGACTACGTATATGGCATAACCAAGAGGTTCCTTGTCGTGTTTAACCAGTGCATTTTCCGCTAGAAAGATGGCCTCCTGGGTCCTGTTGTTCAGGTTGTGCACCCTCGATACCGACTTGCTCTCCATGCGCAGCTTGGCGATATCCAGAGCCATTTCCTTAACGAGCATGGTGCATATTCCACCTATGGACATTATGGCAAAGATATTTATTAGCAATGCAGCAATGATGAAGTTCCTTAGGCTATGTCTTGTCTTCGCCTTGCTCCTGCAGGAAATATCTGGCCTGGATCTGTCTTTTCTATTGCCGAGGCATGTGCTTTTGCTTGTTGTCATCTGGTAAAAAGGGCCCTCGATTCTGTTATAGAAAGCTAAAATTCCACCTATTTTTACGTCTGGGTTAAATGTTTAGACCCTACTTGGCGCCATTTTTGATAAAAATTTGTGGGGAATAAGTAAGTTCACGGACAATGAGGAAAGGTAAAGCCCACGAGCCTGGAGGATCAATAAGGTACAGAGTGTTTCAATCTGCAGCCTTGGAACGCCTTCTATGTATTCGCTTTGCAGGGGGAATAGGGGCCATCCTCATTATTTGAGCCTTACACCGCAGCACATGCAGTAATTCAATGTGACCGAATTCTTTGTCCAACAGCTTCCACATCTTTTGTATAGTACGTCGGTTTTTTTCACTGGAGAGGTGGTCAAGAAAGCGGAGGTCTCATAATTTCTTATTGCCTTTTGCAGTGCCTCTGCTCCAAGATTGAAACAGTGGACCATGTCCTTTGGGAGCCCACCAAGCGCTTCGGCCACTGCCTTTTGGGTTAGGGCTTTGGCCTCCAACAGGCTCTTGCCTTTGACCATTTCTGTCACCTGGCTCGATACTGCTATTGCAGCTATGCATCCCGTGGCTTGACACTTGACATCCTCGATGGTGTCATTTTTGACTTTTATATAGAAGGTCACCATATCGCCATATACAGAATTTTCCACTTGTCCTATACCGTCAGCGTCCTCTATGACGCCAACATTGTGTGGATTTGCAAAGTGTTGCATCAGCTGTTCCGTATACATATCTCATCCTCCATATAGTTTTCGTCCTCAAGCCTTTGCTGCTGTTTTTGAGCCAGATCTGCAAGGGTTATGGACGAAAGTCGTTCCTTCAAGACCTTTGTGATCATGCTCCAGACATCTCTGGTAGGGCAGGTCTTGCTCCTGTCACACCATTCTGGATATGCAACACATGGCGTGACGCCTTCCTCTCCCTCAAGTGCGGCAACTATGTCCCATACCGTGATGTCAGTTGGTGCCCTTGCAAGCAAGTGGCCACCTCTGGCCCCTCTGATGCTCTTGATGAGGCCTGTGCGTTTAAGGGGAATGATAAGCTGTTCCAGGTATTTTACAGACAGGTTCTCCTTCCTTGCTATTTCTCCCACCTGAACTGGACCTTTGTGAAAGTTGGCAGCAAGTTCTACCATCATCCTGGTGCCGTATCTGCTTCTCGTGGTAATCTTCATATAATCTTCATATAGGATCTGCTTTACGGATACTTTTTGCCACCTGGTCGATACTGTCTGAGGCCTTCAATCCTTCCATGAGGCGATGTAGTTTCTTGTGTTCTTGAAATATCTTGTGCATGGTTTAGACTTTTTTTGTAGCCAAAGTTGATCTTGTTAATCTATACTAATAAGATATATAATTATAAGAATACAAATTTATGTCAAGTAAAAATAGAGGGCACTTGCGGTCTTTTTGGGAAGATATTTATTGGCCCTTTCCCCATGCTTCAGTGGAATGGAGTTGATCTAGCCAATCAATCGCCAAAAAAGTCAAAAGTTTTTCTTGCTCATAATGTTGTTTCCTGATAGGGCTTTCCTATCATTTTTGAGAAAAATCGCATTAAGACCCGAAAGACTCCTTACGTCAGGATATTGAGGGCCTTTAGTGCTTGAGGTTTCAATACATGGGCCTATTCACGGAGGTTTTACTACAATCATGGGGGCTTCTAGTAGCCTCTGGAGTATATATACTCCTGGGTATATTGGTAGCCGGCCTTTTGAAGGTCTTTCTAAGCCCTGCTGCTGTTGCAAGGCATCTTGGCAAAGGAGGGCTGTTATCGATAGCTAAGGCCGCTCTTCTGGGTATCCCTCTTCCCCTTTGATCATGTGGCACACTGCCGGCGGCAGCTTCCCTCAAGAAACAAGGCGCCAGCAAAGGTGCAGTTACGGCATTTTTAATATCTACTCCTGAATCAGGCGTTGACTCCATTGCTGTGACCTGGGCGCTGCTTGATCCTGTAATGACAGTGGTGCGTCCAGTGGCAGCCTTTTTTTCCGCATTTTTTGCAGGAGTCATGGAAGATATGCTGGTTTATGAAGATAGTGAAGAAGTGGCCAATGAAGGCGAAGGCTGTTCATGTAGGGGGGAGAGTTGTGAGAAAAGGCCTTGTCCCCAAGAAGAGGAGCGACAAAAACTGTCTTTTTGGGGCAAGGTGATGGCAGGGCTAAGGTTTTCTGTCACTGATGTATGGGCAGACCTGGCAGGCTGGTTTCTTGTAGGGATCCTCATTGGAGGGATCATTGCCGCACTGGTTCCGGCAAATCTTCTGTCAGCTCACTTGGGGGGCGGAGTTGGTTCCATGTTCCTTATGCTCGCAGCAGGCATACCTATATATATATGTGCCACAGCATCTACACCAGTGGCTGCCGCTCTTATCATGAAGGGGGTGAGCCCAGGCACTGCCTTGGTATTTCTCCTTGCAGGTCCTGCTACCAACATGACATCCCTATCCGTTATTACTGGCATTCTGGGTAAACGGGGTACTGTCGTCTATCTTCTGTCGCTGTCAGTGTGCGCTATCGTCTGCGGACTTGCACTGGACATGCTCTATATATCCCTTGGCATCTCAGCCAGGGCAGTGATAGGCCAGGCCCCAGAGGTGTTGCCTTCATGGCTCAAGATATCCGGGGCAATCGTGCTGCTGGCCTTGTCTGTGAAGCCTTTGGCCAAGAAGTTTCAGAAGGTGGTTGCAGGTAAAGGCGAAGGAAAAGATACGCATGATAATGAAAAACGGTGCTGAATGTCGTTCAGGCACTGAAGAACCTTGGATTTGCAGTCAGTTATGTATGAGTCGATCTGGAGGAAAGGGCTAAAAATTAAAGTCCGGTTTACTCCTTTTGTGGATCGTTTTCCAAAAAGATATAGTTATTGCGGCATATAAGAAGTTTGCAGCCATCCGGTGATCTGAGATATAGCCTCATGTCATTGGACGTGGACAGGCGGGCGGGAAGGTAAATCAAAAAACACCAGTTATCCTGTGGTGCACTATCTCTGCGATGTCTTGGCTTATCTTTTTGAGGGCCGTGTCTTTCCTGTCCTCTGTGGTCATGATGTCTTTGGCCACATAAAAGCCTTCCTCTCTGTATATATTTGCACTCTGCCAGATCTCTTTGCCGGTTTTTGGATCCATGAGCTTGACTGAACATTCCACCCCTATGCGCCTTTCCACTGCGACATCATAGCGTACATAGGAAAGCCCTGTGGTATAGGCGCTTATTACCATGCCTTCAAGGACTACATCTGCCTCTTCCTTGGGCACTAGTTTAAGCCCACTGTCTCTGAGAAATTCTTCTCTAAGTTCATCTGTTATCCAGGTGCCAAGGCGCAGTTCATTGCTATTATTCTTTACTGGGGCTACGTAAATGGTGCGCACCCATTGGGGAAGCTGTGCACTTGTTTCCTGGCGGTGATATCCACAAGACGTAACGATACAACAGAAAGAGGCTGCCAACAGCAGCGCAAAGAGTTTACTGGTCCAGATTTTATACCACAATGTTCAATATCCTGTCCTTTATGTAGATGATCTTCCTTATGTTTTTCCCATCCAAGTGTTTTTTGACATTTGCCTCCTTCATGGCAAGTGCCTCTACCTCTTCCTGGCTTGAGCCAGCAGGTGCCTGGACTTTACCCCGCACCTTTCCCTTGATCTGAACCACTATGGTGACAGTGTCCACCTTGGCTGCTGTTTCATCTGCACTTGGCCAGTCCTCCAGGCTAATGATCTTTTCATGCCCAAGAAGGCTCCAAAGTTCTGCCGTTATATGGGGTACTACTGGGCTAAGAAGGAGCAACATGGTTTCGACGGCTTCCAGGATCACAGGCCAGAGATCTTTTTGGGAAAGTTTGTTCTCGTTTCCAGAGGCATCGCGCAATAAGGCGGTGGTTTCATTGGCAAGTTCCATAATGGCACTTATAGCCGTATTGAAATGATATCGTTCTTCTATATCCTGGGTGACCTTGAGGATGGTTTGATGGGTCTTTTGCCTAAGCCTTTTCAGGGTTTGATGCTGGGATGCCGCCTCAGACGCCTTAGGGAAGCCTTCCGAACACGCCTGTTTCAACATTTCGAGATTATCCACTACAAGGCGCCAAATCCTTTGTAGAAACCTGTGTGCCCCTTCAACGCCCCTGTCACTCCATTCGAGATCCCTTTCAGGGGGGGCTGCAAAAAGGATGAAAAGACGGACAGTGTCAGCGCCATAGCGTTGTATCATGGTGTTGGGGTCCACCACGTTTCCCTTTGATTTGGACATCTTTGCGCCGTCTTTTAGTACCATCCCCTGCGTTAGCAATCTGTCAAAAGGCTCATCCGCAGAAAGATAATCCAGGTCTCTAAGCACCTTCGTGAAGAATCTGGAATAAAGCAGGTGCAAAATCGCGTGTTCTATTCCTCCAACATATTGGTCCACAGGAAGCCATCTGTCCACTCTGGCCTTGTCCAGGGGCCTTTGTTCTTCGTCAGGACAGATGTAGCGCGCAAAGTACCAGGAGGATTCCACAAAGGTGTCCATGGTGTCTGTTTCTCTTCTGGCTTCTCCGCCACACTTAGGACATGTGGTTTCATAAAAACTTTTGAGAGTGGGCAGGGGGGAGCGCCCCTTGGGGTCAAATTCCACATCGGAAGGAAGCTTTACTGGTAGATCTTCCGTCCTGACTGGTACTGCACCACACTTTGGGCAGTGTACTATTGGTATTGGGGCACCCCAATAGCGCTGGCGCGAGATACCCCAGTCCCTGAGTCTGTATGTTATCTTTTTTTGGCCCTTTCCTTCCTTTTCGAGAAAATCCACTATGGCCTTTTTGGCCTCCTGGTTGTCCATGCCATCAAAGGGGCCGGAATTTACTAGAATTCCAGGTCCTTCCCATGCTTCTTCCATGTTGTCTGGGGCCAATTTTTTATCTCTGGGACAGATTACAAGGCGGATAGGCAGATTGTATCTTTTTGCAAATTCAAAATCCCTCTGGTCGTGTGCTGGAACAGCCATCACTGCGCCTGTTCCATATTCCATGAGCACGAAGTTTGCGATATAAATAGGGATATCCTCTCCGGTTATGGGATGCAATGCGTAGCTGCCAGTGAAAACACCTTCCTTTTCCGTATCTCCATATCTTTCTGATTTCAGCCGTTTTTTCCACTTCTCAACAAAGTTTTTTACATACTGTTCTTGCTGGGTTCCACGTGAAAGCTCCAGGGCCAAAGGATGTTCAGGCGATAGGCTCATGAACGTTACGCCAAAGAGGGTATCAGGCCGGGTGGTGAAGACCTTTATGATCTCTTTACTCGCCTTTACAGGGAATTCTATCTCTGCGCCTATACTTTTTCCTATCCAGTTTTTCTGCATGGTAAGGACCTTTTCAGGCCATCCAGTAAGCTTGTCGCACCCTTCAAGGAGCTCTTCTGCATAGGCGGTTATCTTGAAGAACCATCCATCCAGTTCTCTTTCTTCCACCTCTGTGTCACACCTCCAGCATCGGCCTTCCTCCACCTGCTCATTCGCAAGAACGGTTTGGCACTGTTCACACCAGTTGACCTTGGACTTTTTTGAATAGACCAGTCCTTTTTTCATCATTTCAATGAAGATAAGCTGTTCCCACTTGTAGTAGTTTGGGTCACAGGTGGCTATTTCCCTGCTCCAATCGTAAGAAAGGCCCATTCGCTTGAGTTGCCGCCTCATATAGTCGATGTTTTCATAAGTCCATTTGGCTGGATGTATCCCATGTTTAATGGCGGCATTTTCTGCAGGCAGTCCAAAGGCGTCCCAGCCCATGGGATGTAGCACATCAAAGCCCCGCATCTTTCTGAATCGTGCAATGACATCCCCTATGGAATAGTTCCTTACGTGCCCCATGTGAATCCTGCCGGAAGGATAGGGGAACATCTCTAGGCAATAGTAGGGCCGAGATGCCTTTTGGTCGTCAATCTTGAAAACGTCTGCCTCTTCCCAGAGCTTTTGCTGTCTTTGTTCAATTTCAGTGAAGTTATATTTCATTCTTTTATGTTCTGTGTGTTGACTGAATGGTATTCCCTATCGAGCCTTTATGGATTTGTTAATCAGTTTTCTTCTTCTGGCACACTTCCTGAAAAACAGAATCCAGGATGCCATTTACAAATCCTGCAGAATTAGAGTCTCCAAACCTCTTTGCCAGCTCAACGGCTTCGTTTATTGCCACTCTTGGTGGAATCTCGTGGAGATAACAAAGTTCAAAAATGCCGAGACGCAAGATGTTTCTGTCTACAGCGGCCATGCGTTCAAGCTTCCATTTTCTTGAGAACCTGCTAATTATGGAATCTATCTCCTGGCGCTTGCTTAACACTCCCGAGACTAACAGCTCCACAAAATTCATGAGTTCGGGATTTTTTTTGATACCCTTTGGCGCAAGGTCCTTTTCATAATCCTGCAGGGTCCTTTTGGTGAATTCTGTCGCGTCTTCAGGCTTCATGCCCTTTGTCCAGTCTGCCTGATATAGAACCTGGAGTGCAATTGTGCGTCCCTTGCGCCTACTGGCCATTAGACATCTATCTCTTTCAGAAGATTGGCCATTTCCACTGCGGCTAGAGCTGCGTCCCAGCCCTTGTTGCCCGCCTTGGTTCCGGCTCGTTCTATGGCCTGTTCGATGGTTTCTGTGGTGAGCACACCAAATGCCACAGGGCAATCTGCCTTCATGGCAACTTGAGCAATACCCTTGGATGATTCCGCCGCAACGTAGTCAAAATGTGGTGTAGCGCCCCTGATTATGCAGCCAAGGCATATGACACAATCATACTTGCCTGAGGCAGCCATGCGTTTTGCAATAAGTGGTATCTCAAAGGCTCCAGGCACCCAAGCTATTTCTATGTCTTCGTCCCTTGCACCATGACGCACCAAGGCATCAAGGCTTCCTCCAAGTAGCTTGCTGGAGATAAATTCATTGAAACGGGCCACTATGATACCGATCTTGAGCCCTTCTGCATTGAGATTTCCTTCGAAATTTATCGGCATTTGATGTCCTCCCTCATAACGTCTAAATCCATGCAAGTTGGTTCCATTCTGTTTACAAGGTGCAACAAAGAATTAAGGGCCTCGTATATGCTGCCTGTGATCAGGATTCTCTCCCCTTAATCTATGTGGAGAAGATGGCCCATCTTTTCGGCCTTGCATTTGAGGTAGTTGATGTTTTCCTCTTGGGGTGGAATTTCTATGGGCACGCGTTCTACTACCTCAAGGCCATATCCCTCAAGTCCAACGATCTTTTTTGGATTGTTCGTCATAAGACGCATCTTTCTGATGCCAAGGTCCCTCAATATTTGCGCGCCTACTCCATAGTCCCTGAGATCTGGCTTGAAGCCGAGTTCCTTGTTGGCCTCAACTGTGTCCCTGCCATGGTCCTGGAGTTGGTAGGCCTTTAGTTTGTTGAGGAGCCCGATACCCCTGCCTTCCTGTCGCATGTAAAGGAGGACACCTCTTCCTTCCCTGCCGATTTGCATCATGGCACGCTGGAGTTGAGGTCCGCAATCGCACCTGAGAGAGCCAAATACGTCTCCTGTGAGGCATTCTGAATGGACCCGTACCAGTATTTCCTCATCTGGTCTTATGACTGGTTCCCCAAGGATCAGGGCGAGGTGCTCATGGGTATCCAGGACTGAGGTATATGCTATGAGTTTCCATTCCCCACCAAACCTTGAAGGCAACCTGGTTTCAACCTCTCTCTTTACAAAGCATTCGGTCCTCAGGCGGTATTCTATGAGATCAGCAATGGTGACGATCTTTAGCCCGTGTTCCTGGGCAAAGACTTCGAGGTCTGGCATTCTGGCCATGGTGCCATCGTCTTTCATGATTTCGCAGATGACTCCAGCAGGCTTGAGGCCAGCCAAACGGGCAAGGTCCACGGAGCCTTCGGTCTGTCCAGCCCTTACTAGCACACCTCCATCCCTGGCCCGTAGCGGGAAAACATGCCCTGGTGTGGCTATATCGTCTGGTCCACAGCCATCCTTCATGACGGTCTGGATGGTAGTGGCCCTATCGTGGGCCGAGATGCCAGTAGTCACTCCCCTTCTGGCTTCTATGGAAACGGTAAAGGCAGTGCCGAAGCGGGAAGTGTTCTTGGAGGCCATCATGGGCAGCCCAAGCCTGTCAACCATGTCGCCTGTTAGAGCAAGGCATATGAGGCCCCTGCCGTATTTTGCCATAAAGTTGATGGCTTCAGGAGTAACCTTTTCTGCAGCAAGGCAGAGATCCCCTTCATTTTCCCTGTCTTCATCATCAACAAGGATAACCATTTTTCCTTGTTTAATATCTTCAATCGCTTCTTCAATAGTAGATTTTGCCATGGTGATCTAAGACTCCAGATTATATTTTAACTCAAATAAATAATTGCCTCTAAAAAAACATTGTGGCCAACAGTGTCGCTCTTAAAATCTGTTTGCCAAGCTCGTGAAAAGAATTACAGAAAGCCATGCCTGGCCAGGAGATCCTTGTCCACCTTGGCCTTAGACGTTTTGTCTGATGGTTCCTTTTCATCTGTTGTAAGAAGCAATTTTTCAATATACTTTCCTATAATGTCCAGCTCAATATTTACCTTGTCTCCTGCCTTTTTAAAGGACAAGGTCGTAAGTTTAGCCGTATGGGGAATAATGGCAACGGAAAAGCTGCCTTTACCGCATGTATTGACTGTAAGGCTGATTCCGTCAATGGCAACAGAGCCCTTTTCAATGAGATAACGGTCGAATCTGGGCTCGATACGGAACGAAAATATCGTAAACTCTCCCTGGGGGGCCCTTTCTGCTATGGTTGCTACACAGTCCACATGGCCGCTCACAATATGGCCTCCAAGTCTATCTGAAAGCTTGAGGGCGCGTTCCAGGTTAACCCTGGTGCCTGCTTTGAATGTCCCGAGTGTAGTTCTCGACAAGGTTTCAGGCGATACATCCACCATGAAGGAATCTGCGGTGAAATCAGTGGCTGTGAGACAGGCTCCATTAACGGCGATACTTTCACCAGTTTCCGGATCATCCATGTGGAAATCGGGCCTTATCTTGAATCTCACACCCTGAGAGGCAGAGCTTATGCCAGTTATGGTTCCAAGGCCTTCTATTATCCCAGTAAACATATGTTTAACGTCTCCAGAAGCTGTCGAGATCTGCGATAACTCCTCTTACGAGCCAGTTGTCGCCAAGGCGGTGAATGGTGAGGCCCTTGAGCCTTTTGGCCTGTTCCAGAAGATCTGCCCCAACGCCTTCTATGGCCGCCTTAGAATTTTCTCCACCAATAACCAGAGGAGCAAAGAAGAAGAATGCTTCATCAACCGCATTATTGTCATAAAAACTTCCAAGCACTCCTGCCCCTCCTTCCACTAGCACTGCTTGGATGCCCTTGCCGCCCAAGTATTGCAAAAGGGAGGTGATGTCTGGACGGCCCTGAGTATCTGGAGGAAGCTCCACCACTTCAACTCCTTTGGCTTCCAGGGTGCGCCTTTTTGTATTGTCTGGCGATGTAGTGGCTATAAGCGTAGGCGCATTTTTCAACGGAGAATATACTGTTGATTCTGCAGGACTTTCGAGTCGGCTGTCAAGTATTATGCGAAGGAGCCTCTTTTTTCTCTCTAGTGTGGACCTTGGCCTCCAGGTGAGACTTGGGTTGTCTGCCTCTACTGTTCCTTTGCCCACTATTATGGCGTCGCTAATCTGTCTGAGCCTCTGGCCATATTGACGTGCCTTTTCGTTTGTGATCCATTTTGAATGCCCAGTTCTGGTGGCAATCCTACCGTCCAGGCTACACGCTGTCTTGGCCCTCACCCAGGGAAGCCCGGTCTTGACCGATTTTGCAAAGGGGGCAAGGAGGAGTCTACATTCCTGTTCCAAAAGCCCACACGCTACGTCCAGGCCCTTGGACTTCAAAAAATCACTTCCTCCTCCCTTGACTGTCGGATTGGGGTCTGAAGCTCCGACAACCACCCGTTTTAAACCGGCATCAAGGATAGCCCTGGTGCATGGCGGGGTGCGACCAGTGTGGTTGCAAGGCTCAAGGGTGACAAAGATTTCTGCACCCCGACAAAGGGGCCCTGCGTCTTTGATGGCATTGACTTCTGCGTGGGCAGAGCCAGCCATCTTGTGATAGCCTTTTCCTACTATACGGCCATCTTTTACTATTACTGCCCCAACTGCAGGGTTGGGGGATGTGAAGCCGAGGCCTTTTTGGGCAAGCCTTATTGCTGCACGCATGAATTGTTTTTCGCTGGTGGTGAATTTTCTCACTTATCCTTCCTGGTCGAAGTCGCCTTCTTGTACTATAATCTCTATATAAATCCACGGCATTATCATTAAAAAGCCCTTTTGAGTCAACTCGTAGTTCAATATCAACCCTTGAATTTTTTCATAACACATGTAATTTCAAAAATAATAATTAAAGGGTGTTCTAAAAAACAGAAGTTTTATTCAAGGGCTAAACGCATGGAGGAAGTGATTGCAAGCACAGCACTGTTTGGCGATTATTTCTCGAATGTAACAAAGCCATTGGGTAAAGGGAATTTTTTGGTCTAACCCAAAAAAAGGAAAAGGAGGTCTACAGATGAACATCTTGGTAATTGGTTGTAGCTCTTACATGGACGCAGGATATGGCTGTCCAGGAGAGTACAAATGCATCAATGCTGTAAAAGAAAAGAATGGGGAGTTTGCAAAGTATGATGATCCTGTAATCGTTGCGTTCCTGCGCTGCAAATGTCCTGGCAGGGCAACCATCAACAACATCGGCAGCGTGATGAAAAACGTCAAGGTCGATGCCATACATCTGAGCAATTGTATGGTAAAGGCTGTTCCAATGTGCAAAAATCACGATTTCGACGAATTTAAGAAGATCGTCGAGGAAAAGTACAAGGTTCCATGTGTACTTGGCACCCATGCATACGGTTGATCAATTAATCAAAGAATAGTTCCTTTTCCAGACTTCTCCATCAAAAAGGCCGCCTGTACGGACGGCCTTTTGATATTGGAGCTTTTAGTCTGGAGGTTTTGGAAGGTTCAAGAAAGGATGGTGTAATCTTCAGGCAGTAGTTCCCCAATGGTGTATTGTCCTGCGTCTTGCTTGGCGAGCCGCCTCATGAACGACCTGAACCGGACAGCATCGTCTGGTGGCACAATGAAGCATGGCAGCTTACGATTGGTCTTTATGATGCCCTGGCATTCAGCAACCATTTGCGGGGCGCGCTCCTTTCCCGCCATGGAAATCGGCACCATGTCCAGGAGGTTGCCGTACCAGCCCTCACTGTCTATGTGCTCCAGTATTTGGTATATGGCAAGATTCACTGTGACGAGAAATGGCGGCATATCTGCCTGTCCACCCTGGGTACATACTGTTTCTGAAGACATAGACCTGCAGGAAAAGGGCCTGTGTTCATAAACCGTGCATAGCCCTTGGTTATCGAGGAGCGGACACGGGTTAAAGGTGATGGGAGAAGTCTCTTCAGGTATGTCCTTTTGGGCTAGACACATGGCTGCCGTTGTGTTGATGGTAGTGCTTGGGATAAAATGGGTCTCTTTTCTTTGTTCTTCAAGCTTTTCGAGGCAGACTCCGTTGAGATTCTTGGATTGAAGGAGGTAGTCTACTTCAAGGCTTGTCGCAGTGACGTTCGTGGTACAACATGTATGGCACCCCTTTTTGCACGCTATGGAAAACCCCTTTACAAACTTGTCATAGAAATCATAGATGGCCTTTAAGGCAAGCAGTCTCGACACGTCTTTTCTCCTGTGTTTTTCAGATGATATCATCGTTTAAGGCTAGGTGCATGAAGAAAATGTGATTCTTCCGGCAAATAGGAACCCTGATGCCGATCCCAAATAGTCTGTTCAAAAGTCAGGTCAGGCTTAGCCTTTCTAAGACCGGGGGAAAAGGGGGGCTGGCAGGGTTTAAAAACCATTGAAAGAGCCTGTTACAGATTCCCAGGCGAGGCGAAGCACCCGAAGCCTCTATAAGCTAGCGGCTTTGGAGGTTTCAGTGAAGCCAAGCCTTAGAAGCTTGTCAGGGCGGACTTCTGCTTCCAAGGCCCTTTTAGGCCCACCTTTCCCCTTCTCTTCGGGGCTATCCCATAATTCTTCAAAAGAGTTAAGAACATATCCAGATTCTTGTGAGCATGCTGTTTCAGCCGATTCAGAAAAGGGCTTTTGGCAAAAATTCATCCATGTCAACTCACATCCTTATCCCATTCAGATACTCCTTTTCCGGAAAAACCGAAGATGCGCACAGTTTTTTAATCAGTATCTTCTTGAAGGATGGCGCCTTTCAAGCCGATTACGGTCTTTTTGATCTTCAATGACTTACCCGCTTCTTCTAATGCCTTTTTCAAGATGCCAAGCATGGCTGAACAGCATGGCACTTCCATGATTATGGTAGAGATGCTGTTTATTTGATTTTGTGCAAATATCTGGCTGAATCTCTGAACATATTCGGAAGGATCATCAAATTTGGGGCATCCCAACATGACCACCTTGCCTTGAACAAAACGCTGGTGAAAATCAGGACAGGCAACAGCCGCACAGTCTGCAGTTATGAGGAGGTCCGCGTCTTTAAGAAAAGGGGCATGGGGAGGAATGAGCCTGATTTGAATGGGCCAGTGGCCAAGAAGGGAATTGGCTCCAGTTGCAGTCCCAGGTCGTACGACATTTAGCCCCTGGGGAGCAAGATTCTTTATCTGGTTGGATGGGCAGGCGCATGCTGACGGTTCAGGACCTTTGGGGGCGCTTTTTGCCTTCAGGTATTTTTCTACTGCCTCCTCGTCGAAGTCTTCTGCTTCTCTTTCCACGATCCTGAGGGCCCCTGTTGGGCATTCTCCCATGCAGGCACCAAGGCCATCGCAGTATTTTTCTGCAACAAGCCTTGCCTTGCCATTGACTATTTCTATGGCGCCTTCTTCACAGGCAGGAACGCACTGGCCGCAGCCGTCACACAACTGTTCATCGATTTCTATGATTTTTCTGAGCACTTTCATTATATTCTCCTAATGAGTTCGTCATTGCTGTTATAAAAATGAAGACAGATCATCCCGACACGTTGTTCTTGTCAAATCCAATGGATGGATCTGGATATCAATATGGACATTTTGGGCATGAAGTGCATTGACTTAAGTCAACACCGCAAAGGTAACCTGTTAAATGGATGACAAGCCAGCTGCCATCAATCTTATCTGGCTCGGCATGATACTCGTGGCGACTGTCACTGCAGCCTACACAGGTACAATGGATCAGGTGACAAAGGCTTCCTTTGATTCTGCAAAGGCCGCCGTGACCCTGGCCATCAGCCTAATCGGCCCTATGGCCCTGTGGCTTGGCCTCATGAAAGTGGCTGAAGACGGGGGGCTTCTGAGGCTTATTGCCAGGGGGTTGAGGCCAGCCATGACAAGGCTGTTTCCCGATGTGCCACCAGAGCATCCAGCCATGTCGGCAATGATAATGAATATGGCTGCAAATGCCCTGGGTCTTGGTAATGCCGCTACTCCAATGGGCATAAAGGCCATGCAGGAGCTTGAAAGGCTCTCTCCAAAAAAGGGCACTGCCACCAATGCCATGTGTTTGTTCCTCGCCATAAATACGTCGAGTGTTACCCTTTTGCCTCTCGGGGTAATTACGGTCAGGGCTGCTGCCAATGCCTCCCACCCTGCGGCTATACTACTCCCATCCATACTAGCGACTATAATCTCGACCTCTGTGGCCATAGTGGCCGCCAAGTTAATGGAAAAAAGGGAAACAAACCTCAAGTTAGAGGATCAGGGACAAGAAAGACCAGAAGAAACAGGTAAGGCCATTGATAGCAATTTCCAGGACGAGGTCACCAGACGTGTATTTACCAGCTTGGCGGGCCGCATCTTTGTCGTGGCAGCCATTGTCGCGTTTCTGGCCGCATCTATCACAAGGCTTGTGCATCAATGCCCAGGCGTGTTGTTTAGTATGCAAAATATAAACGGCCTTTCCAGTTGGCTCATACCAATACTGATATGTTTCTTTTTGATATACGGATACTTCAAGGGCGTGCCTGTATACGAGAGTATGACAGAAGGGGCCAAGGAGGGGTTCAATACTGCGATAAAAATCATACCCTACATGGTTGCCATATTCGTTGCTATAGGGATGTTGCGGGCAAGTGGCGCCATGGATCTCTTCATAAAGCTGTTGGCGCCAATTACCGGGCTTATAGGTATGCCCCCTGAAGCCCTTGCAATGGCACTCATGCGTCCTCTTTCTGGAAGTGGTGCCTTTGGAATCATGTCGGAGATAGTCAACCGTGCTCCAGACAGTTTTCTGTCATACCTCGTTTCAGTGATGCAGGGATCAACTGAGACCACCTTTTATGTGCTGGCTGTCTATTTTGGCAGCGTTGGTATAAGACAGACACGCCATGCCCTGCCAGCCGCTCTATGCGCAGATGTTGCAGGGATCTTGGCCTCTGTCTGGATAAGCAGGTTATTCTTTTAGCTGTCCCCTAAGTATTCACACTACGTCTTTATGGTACGGCACCATCTACACAAGGCAGGTGCTGCATCATTCCTGGGCCACGATTAGTTGAGATCCATTTCAGATATATGTTGCATGGCTTATTTTTTCTATATCATATGATTTGGATAAACTAGTCTGTTTGCTAATCAGTCTCGAGATTGACTATTTCAGAAACTAGATTTATATTCTTTTAGAATTATTGAGAAAGTATTTGTATTTTTATTCATTATCTCATCTGATGGTTTGTTAATTTGTTAATTTGCAAATGACAAAGATTCAATACATCTATATTTCTGCTATACGTCAACGGACGGCACTGTCTTTTATAGTGGTATCATCCTCTATAATGCTTATAAGCATGATCTTATGGACTGGTATGGCTTACGGAAAAGAGGTCCTGGAGTCATCTGTTCACAAGGGGTTTGAATGCGTAGTATGCCACAAAGATTCCAGAAGCGGAGGGCTTGCTTCCTGTGGCGTCTGTCATGAGTATGAGGCGGATGTATACAATGGGAGCATTCATGCACGCATGAACAAGAAGCACTTGCAAAATGCTTCCTGTTCCGACTGTCATGGCGCCCATGACATCCTGCCAGTTTCTGATCCTAAATCGAAGGTTTCCAGTTTAAAGATCTTTGACACCTGTGGCAGTTGCCATCCAGACGAAAAAAAGGGATATGCAGCAAGCGTCCATTGGGAGATATACAAAGAGGATCCTGATTCTGCCCCTGGATGTCAGACCTGCCACGGTTATCACGGTGTGGTTGATGTCAGAAAGCGCGGGTTCGTAGTAGCGGCAACTAGCACATGCGCCAGTTGCCACCAGGATGCCTCTAAAACCTATAAAGATACCCTTCACGGCCAAGTGGTTGCCCTCGAGGGGGGAAAGGGCGCTACTTGCTGGGATTGCCATCTATCCCACAAGATATTGGAGCCTTCAGATCCGGCTTCACCGCTTTCAGGCAAGAAGAGGTCCATGACCTGCCGTAAATGTCATGGTTCAGTGCAGCCCTTTTTCATGTCTTATTGGCCCCACGCCAATGTCCACGACAAAGATGGTTATCCAGTCTTATATTATGCCTACATTATGATGAAGCTTCTTTTCATAATGGTCATGGTCACCGCATCCGTCCATACTTTAGCTTGGGTTCGGGGCTTTCCCAAGATACTAAAGGCAAGGATTGAAAAGCCCAGGGGCAGGCGCTATGTCTACTATCTCCGTTTCAAGGCATGGCACCGGCTGACCCATTTCATTCTCTTTATAAGCGTGATAGGCCTTGCGGTTTCCGGGTTGCCGCTTCGCTATTCCAATACCGGGTGGGCACTAAAGATCGTGGAGATAATGGGTGGCTTTGGAAACATTGATATGCTTCACAGGTGCATGGCCGCTCTTTTATTCCTGGCTGTAGTGCTTCACGGTTATTATTTGATATCTCTTGTGAGAGAAAAGGGATTCAGGGGCTTTTTCAGGTTTCTCCTCTCTCCTGATTCCCTGTTCCCAAGGATCGAGGATTTCAAGGAGGCCTGGGCTGAATTCCAATGCTTTTTGAAGGGGACGTTGGAACCCGAAAGGGACAGATGGAGCTACTGGGAAAAGTTTGATTACTGGGCGGTATTCTGGGGCATGATCGTCATTGGAGGTTCTGGCCTGATGCTAGCCTTCCCAGAGATCACTACCCGTTTCTTGCCTGGATGGGTCTTGAATGTGGCCTTGATCTTTCATTCAGAAGAGGCACTCCTTGCTATATTTTTCCTGTTTATATTCCACTTTTTTCACTCCCACCTTAGGCCTATGAAATTTCCTATAGACGAAAGCATATTCACAGGCAGAATCTCCGAAGAGGACTACTTTAATGAAAGGCAGCTGGAGGTTGCGAGAAAAAGCCATGAGGAGCT